>NZ_JBBYXI010000010.1:0-13379 GCF_039655745.1 Hohaiivirga grylli
ATCCCTCCGTTACATCCTTGTAATATTGCGCTGGATTCGTAATCGCATTCAGCCCGCTATTCGAGGCATAGAACTCGACACCGTAGCTTTCATCCTTGGTAATGACCTGTGCCTGTGAGAGGTCACGGTTCAGAGTGGCAACATCCTGAACCTGCTGGTCTCGATTGCGGATTGTGATGGTGCCTTCACCAACTGTCGCATTGGTATCCTGCTCGCGGTCATGCCCCGAGACTGAGCCACCAACCCATGGACCATTCGGTAGCCCTGTTTTTTGATCACTCTTTTTTGACTGCTGATTAGAAGAATTCCCAGAGCCCCCACCATTTTGGGCAGTATTCCATGACCATGCGTTTTCCTGCAGGCCACCAGCACTTCCCCCAACCGTCATGTCAAAGGCATCGCCCTTGTCATAATCCTTGATGGTCGTGAACCCGAGTGTACCCGTATCAAGCGTGAGATCACCCGTAGATGAGTTCAGCACTGAACCGTCAAGCTGGGTATGGTTCTCTACGTAGATATCAAGCTTCTTGTCTGCATAGATACCCGTCTGCTCTGTCACCCAGGCAACGTCACTGTCACTATTGCCGCCACCAGCATAGAAGGAACCGGCAACACCCGCTCCAATGGTCAGCGAGCCTCCACCTCGTGCTGAGGAACCTCCAGAGTGGCCTGTATCCTGACGTGACTGAACAGTCAGGTTATTGCCGACATCAAGTGTAATATCCGGTGCGGAAACAAGAGCTCCTGCAAGTGTCGTATCATTGCCGGATTTAATCGTAATGGAGTTTCCAGCACTGATATAGCTGTTCTCCTGCTGGATACCCCAGCTGTTGCTGTTTGAACGTGAATAGCCACCCTCAATCTGGATGCCGGCAGACCAACCACCAAGACCGGCAGTCGCACCGACACCAATGCCTGCATTCCATTCCTCTTCACGTGAACCGGAAGAGCTGTAGGATTGCGCGCTTTCAATGGTGATATCATTACCAACAACAAGGCTCAGATCATTGCCTGCATGAACATTGGCACCTTGCAGATGAATGTCGTTACCTGCATTAAGGCTCAGATTCCCACCGGCATTAATTGTTGTACCGTGAGCAAGAGCCATCGCAGTATTAAAAGGCGCATTAAACTATGCTTGGCTTCAAATCCAACTCCTGTGCCAGTATTATTCTCAATGGGATTGAGACAATCCAGATGATGCGGCAGGGACAGGCGTATTACGCCCGAAGTGCGCCCTTAAACCTCAAACAACAGTTTGAACTACTCATTCCGGTAAAATGAAACTTTCAAAACCGATTCAAATGCGCCTTTAATCTTAAACGCGACAGAATCAATCATCTTCAGCATTTTTTAAAGCCTTAGGCAAAAAATCTAAAGAAAAATTATAAATTTCATTCCATTGCTGGATAGTCAAGGATACTGGAAATGAGTTTTGATATAGAGTGAATACTATTTCTTTACTATCAGAAACAGCTATCTCCATAAATGGGTCATTCTTATTTTCAGAATATACGCAAACATAGGCATACTTACTATTAATATCTCCCACTTTTTCAAATACTAAATTCGACATTTTATATTACTCATAAACTTTTGCTGCACTTAAAATTTTAGCAAAAGTGGCCCCACTTGGTGATAGAACAGCCTCGTCACTTAAATTTTTCGCATATCCATCAATATCCAGAATCCAAGCTTCCATTGCTTCCAGATATTGTTCAAGGGAGATATTTTCCCATGAATTTGGTTCATGCTCTAAGCTTAGCCTTAAACTAGAGATATGCTCAGCCAGCTGCTCTTTCGTACTTATTTCATTTAAAGTTTCAATCACAGTTTTCATTTACGATAAAATCTCAAAACAGCTCAAACTATATCGTTAGATTTAAATGTTACAGAACCTATTCCTTTATGTAACTACTAAATTTATTCTTTTCTTCTTCAATCCATAAACGTCTGCATTTCGGACACTGATAAACATCTCTATTTGTTTTCATGAATTCTATGAATTCATTAATAGACAGATTGCCCTCTTCTAACTTCTCAATAGATTTCATAATATTTTTTTCTTGAACTAATTCAAATTCATACTCTTTTCCTTCCATATGCAATTGCATTATAAGACCACAATGGCATTTAAATTTAGGCATGTTTTCTCCATGAATTTGAAAGAAGTTGCATTGTTCCTATGATGGAAGCGTGAATAAGAAATTGAACTGTTGGGACGCTAAGATCGGATAATTTAAAGCCTAAATTCTGCCACCCGATGAACTTATCAGGCGAGTAATCAGCTTTAATAACAGACTCTCAAGCGCCTTCGGGCAATTGGTCGGGGCAATCCTAAAACCTTAAAGGTATAGTCAGCCTCAAATGTGACAGACACCTCATGGATCTTCAGTCAATATTTTTTGATACTCTTGCTGGAAGATTGGAAAAGCTTTCGGGTCTCGATCATAAAACGCTTCTAAGAACCAATTATCTTGCCAAGTATCCGGATAAATACTTAATCCCTTATTTTTATAAATTCTTACACGCCAATTTGACGGTATAATAGTACTGGTTACTTCAAAACAATCCGCTTGATGAAGCCCCATATCTGGCCAGAATCCGTCCCTTTCTGAAGTAACTATTCTATAGGATATTTTGCCAGAGTCACTAATATCTATGCTTAGAACTGGGTATTCCCTACCGAGGGTTAGCCATGGGGAGAATTCAACTTCTTTACCATCTGCATTAAGCAATTTGATGCATTTTACTTTCAAGTCTACCTCCAAAAACCTTAAGGGAAAGTACCATTATGATTAAATATTGCTTTATAATCAATCCCATAGAGGATGTCTCCTGTAGTACGGTTTTTATAAAAATGCATTTGAAAATCGCCTGAAGGACTTTGGTATGTTCCTGTCGCATATTTTGAATAACCGAATTGAACAAAGTCATCGCTGTATTAAAAGGCGTATCAAACCTATGCTTGGCTTCAAATCCAACGCTAGCGCCAACATTATTCTCAACGGAATTGAAACAATCCAAATGATGAGGCGAGGACAGCCGAGTTACGCCCGAATTGTGCCCTTAAAAACCTCAAACAGCAGTTTGAAATGCTCATTCCCGCAAAGTGAAGCTGCCACAACCGTCTCAGACTGTATCATCCGTTCCCAATGCGACAGAACCCCTTAAACTATATCGTCAGTTCTAAATGCGACAGAGCCCATACTTACTATTAATATCCCCCATTTTTTCAAATACTAAATTCGACATTTGATTTTATTCATAAACTTTTGCGGCACTTAAAATTTTAGCAAAAGTGGCCCAACTTGGTGATAGAACAGCTTCATCATTTAAGTTTTTGGCATATCCATCAATATCCAGAATCCAAGCCTCCATTGCTTCCAGATATTGTTCAAGGGAGATATTTTCCCATGAATTTGATTCATGCTCTAAGCTTAGCCTTAAACTAGAGATATGCTCAGCCAGCTGCTCTTTCGTACTTATTTCATTTAAAGTTTCGATCACGATTTTCATTTACGATAAAATCTCAAAAAAGCTCAAACTATATCGTTAGATTTAAATGTTACAGAACTGTCCTAAGAAATTTCTATTGATTTTAATAACCCATTCTCATCAAAAAGAATTAGTACTGAGCCATATGCACAATCAACACTAAAAACTTTATTCTTAAATTCCTCATCAAGATATTTTCTATCTTTCACATTAGGTTTATCAAACCTAATTTCTAGAAAATAGCCTTCGCCATTATTCTGATATGGCAATGCATCTTTATCTCCCTTAGAGTGCAAGAATCTTTGAATTTCTTCTATGTTAATAGTTGCCATTATTGTACCTAATTTAGTGGTGAATATCTTCCGTTATTCAATAAGTTATTTACTTGATTTTCTCGAATTCTACCAACAGATATAATTTTAAATTCATCTCTCGGCAGTGTAATACGCAAAAGAACACCATCAACACTTTGAATGATGTTTATATGGCCACTTGCATTGTCCATAACTCTAAGCGCATTTGGCGCGTTAGCAAGTTTTTGTAAATCAGCTACATTCCGCACCCATAACACGTGAAGTTTAAATTTCTCCATCACGAGTTGCAATGTTCAAATATCGACGCTTTCCACCAACTGTCATTTTGCTTTGTGTCCGCTGGTATCTGGCTTATTGCCTGTCACTCCGGAACCTTGAGGAGATGATGCAGAAGCATGGAATAATTGAGACAATCTAGATGATGCGGCAGGGCAGACAGATTACGCCGGAGTGTGCTTTTAAAACTAAAACAGCAGTTTGCAGTGCTCATTTCGGTAAAGTGAAATTCCCTCAATTGTCTCAAACTGTACCATCAGTTCCAAATACGACAGAACCCGATATACTTAACTATGGCTCTTCAGAAAGTATTTTTTTGTATTCTTCATAGAAAGTATGAAGGGCACTTGGCTCTCCATCATAAAAATTTTCATAGAAAGAAGAATTAATCCAAGTTTTTGGCCCTATAGAAAATCCTTTATTTTGGTAAATTTTGAGATGCCAACTAGATGGCACAAAAGTCGTTACTAGCTCAAAGCATTTTTCTGAATGGAGGCTCATATGAGGCCATTTACCCTCTCTCTCAGAAGTTACTATTCTGTAATATAACTTCCCATATGAATCGTATGAAATGCTTAAAACATGATATTCCTTACCCAAGGTAAGCGAGGGAGAGAACTCAACTTCTTTACCGTCTGCCTTCAGCAATTTGATGCATTTTACTTTCAAGCTTATCTCCAAAAACCAATACTGTCGCATTAATTGATCAGCAACATCATTTCATAACACGTGGAGTTTAAATTTCTCCTTCATGAGTTGCAATGTTCAAATATCGACGCTTTCCACCAACTGTCATTTTGCTCTGTGTCCGCTGGTATCTGGCTTATAGCCTGTCACTCCGGAACCTTGAGGAGATGATGCAGGAGCATGGGATATCGGTTGACCATTCAACTATTCATCGCTGGATTATCAGATATGCGCCTGTGATTGCGAAGGCATTTAACAGGCACAGAAAACCGGCAGGTAAAAACTGGTTTGTAGCTGAAACTTACATCAAAGTTGGCAAGCGCTGGATGTATCTTTATCGCGCAATCGACAACTACGGACAGACCGTTGAGTTTCTGTTCTCGGAAAAACGTAACATCCGGGCAGCAAGATTATTCTTCAAGAAAACTCGGGCAAAACGGCAGGCCGGAGAGTATTACGCTTGATTGCTATCAGGCTAATCATACGGCTCTTATCGCAATTGATAATGAACATCGGCTCAGATATGAAAATGGGCAACTGTTCCTGCCTATTATGATTCACACTGGGAAATATCTAAACAACCGAATTGAGCAAAGCCATCGCAGTATTAAAATGCGCATTAAACCTATGCTTGGCTTCAAATCCAACACCTGTGCAAACATTATTCTCAATGGGATTGAGACAATCCAAATGATGCGGCGAGAACAGGCAAATTACGCCCGAAGTGGGTCCTTAAATCTCAAGCAGCAGTTTGAAATGCTCGTTCCGGTAAAATGAAACTTTCAAAACCGCTTCAAATGCGCCTATAACTTTAAATGCGACAGAACCGGACGGGACACCTCGGGTTTAAATACGACAGAACCTTACTTAAGACCTTCTACTTGTAAGAGCCGCTTTTTTGCCTTTTCAAGAAAAGTAATGAATTCATCATACTCAAATTTTAGTTTTTTATCTTTTTCAAGATATATTATAATCGATAATTTACCATTGTCTTCTGAAAAAGCTATTTCACCCCATTGCGAATAATCATAAGAAAGCTCAACGTATAAATCATCTCTATTCATTGAGCTACCTACACTAAATTCCAACATATTTATCACCTATGGTTCCCTGAAACCTATCAAATTACGACCTGTACTATTAAAACGTAATGTCCTTCCATCTACTGAAATAACATCAATTACTGTTACTCTCTGCCCATTTTCAATAATAGTTCTTCGTATAAATTGAGACCCATTATCTCGTAAAATTGAATCGACAATTGCTTGTCCCTCGCGATTAAGAGTTTCTAATTTGGTATCTGAAGCGCTAAATGCACTTCCGGGTCTGGACGAATGTTTTTGCAATGCTCGGCCTGCATCAGTTAAGCCATTTCTATTAGCAGATTGTGCAGCACTACTTAATTCTTCAAGAGCAGGTACTCGATTTGATGCAATAATTTCAATTCTGCTAAATGTACTTCCAGATGTTATCCCAGCTCCATACCAAGCTAATGCTGCCTTTGCGGCAAAATCAGCTATGGCTGCTTTCGTTGAACAATCTGAGATTCCCGCAAGTTCACAAGAACCTTTGATCGCTGCATAAGCCGCACTATCCTCATGAAGGCCTGAAACTGCCTGACGTATTCCCGTCTGAAATTCATCTACGCCTGCCGTAGCGACCATCCAGCCCGGAACAGCCGCAGCCCCTTCTGTTCCACCAACCATGCCCGCACCAACAACCATCATGACGGTACCGCCAGCTGCCTGTAGCCCTCCCATAGCCCTATTCGTATTATTAGGAATTTGACTTTGAATAAGTTGTTGCAACTGAGAATATGCTTCTATACCACCTTGATTATTGGCCAGAGCCGTTTCCGCCCAAATATAGCCATCTGAGTTTTTAAGCTCGTTATATACAGCGAGTTGCTGCTGATAACTGGCATCTTCTCGACCCATTGAAAGATAGCGTTGGTCTCTATCAACCTGGCTACGCAAGAGTTCAAGTTCTTGCTGCTGTGCTGGCGTTAAAACTCCCGCAGCAGCCTGAGCTTCCAAGTCGGCTAGCTGCTGTTGGCGTCTTTCAACAGACACCTTAGTTAACGAAAATGTTTCCCCTGCGTCTCTGGCCACCTTAGCAGCAGATACATACATCTGTTGCTCAACAGTGGTGCCCAATGAAGTTGCATAATCAACACAATCCTGCAAAACAGCACTTTGTTTGCGAATATTGGATAATTCTGCATCAGCAGCAATCATAGCCTCTTGATTGCCAAAACTTGCACGGGCTTGGGCAATTATTCTCTCCTTGTTTTCCTTAATATAGTTCAGAGCACGTGTTATAACTGCAGCATCACATGGGTTTGCCGGAGCGGCGGCATAGGCTGGTGTTACGAAGAAATCGAGAAGGTTAAACCCGCTTCTCTGTGCTGTACAGCTATCCAACTCACGTTTTAGCTCATCAAGCTGTTCTTGTGTCAGCTGACCATCACGAGCTGAATTTGCAATAAAATCTGCTAAGGCCGTTCCAGAGGCTGCTAAAAGATCAAGCTGTCTCACGAAATCCTGATAAAGCTTAGGTGCCGTCTCATCTATTCTGATAAGTCCATCGATAGCATTGGATGAGGCGTAGAATTCAACACCTCTGCTTTCATCTTTGGTGACAACCTGCGCTTTATCAAGATCACGATTAAGTGCAGCAACATCCTGCTCCTGCTTCTCACCATTACGAATAATAATGGTGCCTTCGCCAACAGTTGCGTTGGTATCCTGTTCACGGTCATGTTCTTCAATACTTCCACCTGCCCAAGCATTTGGCGGGCTGCCCTTATCATCCCGAGAAGCCTGCTCCTGTTGCTGAGCTGCTGTATTCGGGTTATTCGGCATCCAAGGGTACTTGTTAACCTGCTGCTCACCATTGGATGCACTCACACCAACTGTCATATCGAATGCGGAACCGCGGTCATAATCTTTAATGGTCGTGAACCCGAGTGTACCTGTATCAAGCGTTAAATCACCCGTGCCGGAAGCTATGACCGAACCATCAAGTTGAGTGTGGTTCTCGACATAGATATCCATCTTATTGCTGGAATAAATACCGGATTGCTCTGTAACCCACGCTACTTCACTTTCAGAGCCCCCAAACCCGAAACTTCCTCCTCCTGATTTGCCGTTACCTGAAATAGCTCCACCCCAACCAATGGTTGCAGAGCCGCCAACATTCATCGAAGAACCTTCTGAGTGACCTGTATCCTGACGTGACTGAACCGTTAAATTATTACCAATATCAAGATACACATTATCGCCGTAGATTACTCCACCAGCTATCGTCGTATCATTCCCAGAAATGATATTGACCGTATTACCTGCAATAATATGCGAATTATTCTGCTGAACGCCCCAACTGTCTCTCTCTGAACGGGAGTAGGAGCCATCAATCTGGATGCCGACTGAATAGCCGCCCATACCAGCGGATGCGCCAACACCAATACCAGTAGCCCAGCTTTCCTCACGAGAACCGGAAGAACTGTGAGATTGAGCGCTTTCAATGATAACATCATTGCCCGTATTTAATGTCAGGTTGACAATAGGAGAGACTACTCACCGGATTTATTCATCGACGATGACGCAGCGAATTGAGTGAAGGTAAAACAGAGTAAGCTACACCGTCCAAAGGATGGGCGGGTCAACTTGTCTGAAAGCAGAAAAATGAGAGGATTGAAATGACGAAACACTAAAAATGAGCAGGCAAAAGCTCTAAATCCAACCGACCGACGATCTCATCGGGCAAATAATCAACTCAAAATCACCGCCTCAAATTCTACTCAATCCAGTTTGGATGCTTGGACGGGACAGGCATTGAAACAATCCAGATGATGCGTCAGGGACAGGCAGATTACGCCCGAAGTGTGCCTTTAAACCTCAAACAGCAGTTTGAAAGGCTCATTCCGGTAAAGTGAAAGGCTACAACAAACTCAAACCGTACCCTCAGTTCCAAACGCGACAGAACCTATTTAATTCTATGAATATCAATATAGTAGCAAAATTTGAACTTAACAACTTTATTTCTTAAATCAAAAATCAAAAATTTTGAAATTTTTTCACTATTAACATATATATTAAGAATTATTTTATCATTGCATAATTTAGTTCTAGATATATTATACAATTCATTATTTTCAGAATCTCTTGCCTCAACAAATTGAATACCATTTTCATTAAAAGAAACATGATATTCAGACCAAAAATCTTCATCATCTATTATATAAACATTTACAATTCTTCCTTTCAATTTATAACTTCTTGAAAGTGAAAATGAAGATTTTTCTATATACGAAAAACAACCTTTTAATAAATTAAAATTTTCTGTTAAATTTAACCTATACTTGTTAATTCGCCCAATAGACGGAAACATAGTCTCAAATAAGAGAATATTTTTATCATATCTGATATTGCTTATTTTTAGATGTTCTTCCTTATTATCTACAATATCGTCATCATCATAAAAAACTAGAAGTTCAACAGAGGGATAAGCTTTTGTAATATCTTTAATAATGATCTCGCGGTTAGCAACATCATTATCAAATGACCAACGTCCTTCAAACCATTCTTTTCTAGGAAATTCTATGACGTTACACAATTTACTTAACTCCTGTCTTTATGCGCCAATATTCATCGAAACCTGGCGGTTTATTCTTTATAACTGTTTTACCGTTAGAATCTTTCATTCGAATTTTATTAGGATCATTAGGATCAGGTGTCATCTTCTTAAACTGGTTACCAGTTCCAGCTGCATCGCTAGCCCAATTTCGTTCCCCAGGGCCTCTATTCGCCCCTCTGCTTTCTAATATCCATTCATTATCAGGCGGTTCTGTCGCATTAATTAACCAGCAACATTCCGTACTCATAACACGTGGAGTTTAATTTTCTCCTTTATGAGTTGCAATGTTCAAATATCGACGTTTTCCGCCATCTGTCATTTTGCTCTGTGTCCGCTGGTATCTGGCTTATTGCCTGTCACTCCGGAACCTTGAGGAGATGATGCAGGAGCGTGGGATATCGGTTGACCACGCAACTATTCATCGCTGGATTATCAGATACGCGCCTCTGATTGCGAAGGCATTTAACAGTCAGAGAAAGCCAGCAGGTAAAAACTGGTTTGTCGATGAAACCTATATCAAGGTTGGGCAACGCTGGACGTATCTCTATCGCGCGATTGATGACAAAGGACAGACCGTTGAGTTTCTGTTCTCGGAGAAGCGCAACATCCGGGCCGCAAGGTTATTTTTCAGGAAAGCTTTTGAGCGAAACGACAGGCCGGAGAGTATTACGCTTGATCGCTATCAGGCTAATCATACGGCTCTTGTCGCAATTGATAATGAACATCGGCTCAGAAATGAAAATGGGAAGCTGCTTTCACCTATTAAGGTTCATACTGGCAAATATCTGAATAACCGGATTGAACAAAGCCACCGCTGTATTAAAAGGCGCATCAAACCTATGCTTGGCTTCAAATCCAACGCTTGTGCCAATATCATTCTCAGCGGCATTGAAACAATCCAGATGATGCTGCAGGGGCAGGCAGATTACGCCCGAAGTGCGCCTTTAAACCTCAAACAGCAGTTTGAAATGCTCATTCCGGTAAAGTGAAACTGCTACAACCATCTTAAACTGTATTATTAGCTCCAAATGCGACAGAACCCCTCGTGAAGCATGGCACGGGATTAATATTTACAACCAGAGGTCACAGCAGATTATCTGGTTCTCCGCATGGGAGGGACTTCTCACCGGATTTGTTCATCGACGATGAAGAAACAGAAAAGCGTAAGTTAGAAATTGAGAAACATTACACCGTCCAAAGGATGGGCGGGTCAACTTGTCTGAAATCAGGAAAATGCGAGGATTGAAATGACGAAACACTAAAAGCGAGCCATTCAAAGCTCCAAATCCACCCGTCCAATAATCTCATCAGGCGGTAAATCAACTCAAAATCACCGCCTCAAACTCTACTCAATCCGGTTTGGACGCTTGGACGGCACAACACTAAAAGCGCCTCAAACTGTATCCTCAGTCCAAAATGCGGCAAAACCCAATAAAATATCGAATATTTATTTATATTTTATAATCTTCAAATTCCCAATGCGCAAATCTACAAAGTTTTAATGCTATCTCTTGCCAATTATTACCAGAACAATTCTCAACATAACTCTTTATCTCTGAAAAGATTTTATTCATATCGTAAAATTCAATAAGGATAAAACGATATCCTATCAAAACTTTACCATTAATCATATTTTCTTTTAACCATTCTGGCGTGCAGACAACAACTTGAAACATTTCCGACCCATCAAAATCATGAGGGCCGATAAAGATTTCAATTAAAAATCCAAAAAAATCATCTTTTTCTGGTTTGTACGTTTTTAAATCAACATCAGGAGACATTATTTTCTTAATTTCTGCTTTCATTATTTATCTCCTTTTATATTAAGATGCCCATTACTCTGCCAACTACCATTAGGAGTAGTTCTAGCCTCAAAATTAGATTGTACACCTGTAACAGCAAAATCGCTATTTGGTTTGTTTGCTGGCGGCCTATATTGCCGAAGACCATCTGCACTAACTAAAGTTTTGCCATCACTTGCTACTTTATAGTTGGGCCCAACCCAAGCTAAACCTAGTGCATTGGCTTCGGCGGCAGTAGATGTACCCAAATTAAAGTTTCCTTTTCCATATTGCGAAGCCTCTCGCAATATACCTATTTTTTCGCCAACTGTTAAATTTCTACCAGCCGTTGCTGGAGCTGTTATGAATGCTCCAAACTCTCCTGCTATTTCAATCAGCCTCTCACTATTTTTTGCTGTAAGGCTGATACCACCTGCTGCAATAGCCCCCTCACCTGTAGCAAAAGCAACACCTTCTTGTCCCAATGTATAAAGAGCTTCTGCTCGACACATAATGTTCGCAAAACATGTTAGAGCCGCTTCAGTAACAGGAACTGCGACAGCTGCAACTCCAAGAGTTACAAGAATTGCGCCAGTAGCCTTTCTCGCATTACTCACTGCTTCTTCTACATTACCTGCGTGAGCCACCTGATATTGATAGTAATCTGCTGCTAGAGCAAAACGCTGTTCAACGGTGAGACCATTCGCGGCAGTTTGTATAGCTTCTGTTATGCCGGGAGGTAGACTATTCAGAGCAGTCACGTCATATGGCAAGGTAGCCCTAGCAATCTGTGCTGCTGCCATTTTCAACATTTCCTGTGAAGCTTGTGGCGTAACCCCAGACTGCGTTGCCCCATCCATAAGAAAAAGGGCGTCTAGTAGATTCTCATTATGCCCATATAGAATGGCATAACTTGCCAGATAAAGCTGAGGGTTAGTCTGACGCAACTCCATAAGCTTTTCTGCCTGATTTTTTGTTAGCTCGAACTTCTCTGCAGCAAGGGCATCCCCCCCCGTGCGATATGCTTCAGCAACTGAAATCATCGTATTGTAGTGACTATCACTCGGTATTAAACCAGAGGCTCTAAGAGCGCCGCGATCATCACTGCAAAGCTCAAAATATGCCATTTGCTGCTGCAAATAACCATGCAGATTGCCTAATTCTATTTTTTCACTTGAAGTAAGTGTACCTGCGTCTTGTTTACTTAAAAGTTCGTCATATCTGCTACGACTACTCTCTATTGCTTGTTTAGCGCTCAGTGTAATAGATTGTTTTAACTTAGTATATTCTTCTTCAGACATATCTAAGCTATTGCCACCTTTAAAACGCAACGCACATCCCAAATCACCTGCATATGCAGGTGTAATAATCCAATGGAACAAATTGAAACCTTGTTGGGACGAACCACACGCTCCTTTTAGTGAATCAGGGTCTATTTCATCAAAACGATTTATGACTTCTTTAAGTTTAGTAGCACTAGCGGCAGAAATTTCTCCTGATGCTGCAAAAGAATCAATTAATGCCTCTCTAACTCTTGTAAGCGCATAATCAGCTTCACTAGTTGCTTTTCTAACATTTGCCTCTAACCGCTTATCAGCACTCTCAAGATTTTTAATATTCTCTTGTATCGTTTTAAATCCAGTTCCAATTTCCTGAATAGCGCTGGATGAGACATAGAAATCTACGCCTGAGCTTTCATCCTTGGTGATTTCCTGAGCCTTCTCAACATCACGGTTAAGGGTTGCAACATCCTGCTTCTGTTCTTCCTGATTCCGGATGATGATTTCACCTTCACCGACCGTTGCATGAGTGACCTGTTCGCGATCACGATCTGAAACTGAACCGGAAATTGAACCACCCGATGGTTTACCCGTTGCCGGATCATTGCTGATACCAACATTCACATTCATTGATGAAGCCGTATCGTGATCAACAATATTAGAGAACCCAAGAGTGCCGGTATCAAAGGTTAGATTACCTGTTTCAGAGTTAATTACCGCACCATCAATCTGGGTATGATTGCCAACTGTGATGTTGAGATTATCTCCAGCATAGATGCCTGTCTGCTCCGTCACCCATGCCTTGTCGCTTGTCGAGTTTCCGCCACCTGCATTAAGCGAACCTGATACGCCATAACCAATGGTCAGCGAGCCACCGACATTCATGGATGAGCCATCAGAATGGG
>NZ_JBBYXI010000011.1:0-9847 GCF_039655745.1 Hohaiivirga grylli
GACAGACCGTTGAGTTTCTGTTCTCGGAGAAGCGCAACATCCGGGCCGCAAGGTTATTTTTCAGGAAAGCTTTTGAGCGAAACGACAGGCCGGAGAGTATTACGCTTGATCGCTATCAGGCTAATCAGACGGCTCTTGTCGCAATTGATAATGAACATCGGCTCAGATATGAAAATGGAAAACCTCTTCAGCCAATCAGAATTCAGACAGGCAAATATCTGAACAACCGCATTGAACAAAGCCACCGCAGTATTAAAAGGCGCACCAAACCTATGCTTGGCTTCAAATCCAACACCTGTGCCAACATTATTTTCGATGGGATTGAGACAATCCAAATGATGCGGCAGGGACAGGCGTATTACGCCCGAAGTGCGCCCTTAAACCTCAAACAACAGTTTGAACTACTCATTCCGGTAAAGTGAAACGGCTACAACCAACTCAAACCGTATCCTCGTTTCCAAATGCGACAGAACCTTATTATTTACCTATAAATTCAATAAATTTATCTAATTCGTTAGAATTAACAACTCCAAAGGCACTAGAATATCCCTCCAAATCATCAGAATACCATGAAACATCCCCTCTTTTTAAATAAAATCTAGCAATATAAGATTTTTCTATTTTATTTATATGAAATACAGATACCAAAATCTTATCGTTAAATTTATTGTTCCATATTTTTAGCATCTGTATAACAAAGGTGAATAGTACATTTTCATTATTATTCTCTTCATTACAAAAATCGTCAATCCTAATAGAATTATGCCAAACTTCAAAATCTATCTCATCAAAAAAATTGGAACCCTTTGAAAAACCTACAGAAACATTCTTAAACCCCAAAACATACGTAGTAGCGTCTTGACTGACCAATTCAGTAAAGCCATTTTCTATAATTCTATTAAGGCATTTAGCTGGAATCTCAATCTTTGATGCCCGTAAGATTTTTTTCATCTCAAGATTAAATTTCATTTCAGATATCCCAAATAGGGTTCTGTCGCATTAAGTGATCAGCAACACTACACACCCATAACATGAGGAGTGTAATTTTCTCCGTCATGAGTTGCAATGTTCAAATATCGACGCTTCCCGCATCTGTTATTTTACACTGTCTGCAATGGTATCTGGCTTATTGTTTGTCACTTCGCAATCTTGAGGAGATGATCCAAGAGCATGAGATAATTGAGACAACCAGATGATACGGCGAGGACAGGCGGATTACGCCCGAAGTGCGCCTTTAAATCTCAAACTGCATTGCCAGTTCCAAATGCGACTGAACCCTTGAAACCGCTGCAATTATCTCAAATCGTATATTCTACCTTATCATCTAATTTTGATATTTTAACCGCATTTTGAATCATTTTTACAAGGAAAAATAAGCCTATTGGAATTCTCCAAAATCCCATTTTACCTTTTAAATATAGCATTGCCTTTTCTCTTTGTGCATACAAGTGGCCGCTATCTGCAGCTTGGAATAAGAGAGATATAGCCTTTGTCTTTGAAAGGTTATTTATATATTTGTTTCGGTACAACATATATAGCCAGTATTTAGCTGTAGGCAATCCTTTTTCACTTAATTTACTAAAAGCTAAAAAGGCCTCATTATATTTACCAATAGTATAAAATAATCTAGCACGATAAAATTCCCCAGAAATACTTCCTTTAATAGCAGCAAGGCTGTAATATTCTAAAGCTTTATCATAATTCAATTCGCTATAATATATATCCCCTAAATAGACTAAAGACCATAAGGACCCGTCATCTATCAGCTCTTGTAATATTTTCCTAGATAAATCATTTTTTCCATCTTTCATAGCTTGGAAAGCAGAAGTTAATTTCTCTAGATCAGGTTCTTTTTCAAAACCACTTTTCAGTTTTAAAACGTTACTCATATTTATACCTATTTCTTTTTTTGTTTATTTGGATCGTACATTTGCTCAATTCTAGTAGGAGGCTCAATTGGTATGGGCTTAGGACCTTCTTCACCTGTTAACAAACATCCTATTAATATACAAATTTGCCCTATCTTCTTTAAAGCTGAGGCTGTCTTCTGGACAGCCGGATCTTTTTCAGCCGTTTGAACAGCTGTTATACAATCTTCAGTCGAGTTACGAGGTATTTCATATTTCTTACCTGTTATTTGACCGGTGATGAAGCAGGAATCTCCAGTTGCGTAAGCATGTGCTGTGGTAATGGGATTTAGCCATTTAAGAATTCGTGGTACCAAACTACCACTTTGGCTTCCACAGTTGGCACTACGGATCATATCCTCTGTGATATCACCTGCAATTTTTGCCTGAACAACTTCTGCAATTTGTGATACTTCTTGGGTAGAATATTTTCCATTTGGGAACAGGTTAGAAACAACTGTCGCAACAGAAGGCCCTAAAAGTTCAATGCCTCTCTGTGTATTAGCAGTCATATTTTGCAAGTCTTGCGGTATCCCTTGAAACCCGTTCAGCGCTTCCGCAATACTGGTATCAGACCCATAGAACTGGACACCCCAGCTCTCATCCTTGGTAATGACCTGTGCCTGATCAAGATCACGGTTAAGCATTGCAACATCCTGAACCTGCTGATCCTGGTTGCGAATGATGATGTTGCCTTCACCAACCGTTGCGTTGGTATCCTGTTCGCGATCATGGCCTTCGATCATGCCGCCAAACGAGCCGCCATAAACCTGTTGCGGATTATTGTTCTCGTCCCTGCCAACACCCGTGCTGGCACTCAGGGTCATATCAAAGGCATCACCCTTGTCATGATCCTTAATTGTCGTCCAGCCTAACGTACCCGTATCAAGCGTCAGGTTCCCGGTATCCGAATTCAATACTGAACCATCAAGCTGGGTGTGATTGCCAACCTTGATATCAAGCTTGTCACCTGCATAGATTCCTGTCTGCTCTGTCACCCAGGCAACATCGCTGTCAGAATCACCAAAACCAACAGAAACACCACCTGTAACACCAGCACCTATTGTAATAGAGCCGCCTGCACTCACTGATGAGCCTTCGGCATGGCCCGTATCCTGACGTGACTGAACCGTCAGGTTATTGCCAACATCAAGCGAGATATCAGGAGCCGAGATCACAGCGCCCGCAATGGTCGTATCATTGTCGGATTTAATGTTGATTGAGTTGCCTGCGCTCAGGTAACTGTTTTCCTGCTGGATACCCCAGTTCTCACTGTCGGACTTACCAAATCCTCCTTCAATCTGTAGACCAAGGCTCGGACCTGTTGCCCCAATACTCGCACCAATACCGATACCTGCATTCCATTGCTGGCTCTTATAACCACCGGAATTATAGGATTGCGCACTCTCAATGATGATATCATTACCGGCAACAAGATTCAGATCATTGCCTGCTCTTGCATCTAATGCCCTTAGGCCGGAAGAACAACCTGTATCAGCATAAATTAATAACGAACCACAAACCTGCTGCTGTATATGCACACTCAATAAAGCAAGATTGACAGAAAATGCCGCCCTTCTTAAAAATCAAAAGCAGCCGGGGCTCTAGCTCAGATGGGAGGGCGCTGCAATCGCACTGCAGAGGTCAGGGGTTCAACTCCCCTCAACTCCACCAAGCTACCGCTTTAAATATGTAAGGTCATGCAGATTATGCCTGAGGTTGCCCTTAAACCTGAAACAGAAATTTACATTTTTTCTAGTAAAATGAAAAAACACCAATTGCTTGAGAAAATATATCATTCGTTTTAAGTGAGGTAGAAACTTAAGTTAGATCAATACTCCAATTGTTTAAAACTTCTATAACATTATCGTTTGAATCCGAGATCATAAATAAACTATGAACTTCATCCAAATGTTCTAGTTTTTTGATTATCAGCTTTGATCCAAAATCAAAGCTGATCGTTAGCACTTCATTTTTAAAGGTACACTTACTAACTCTTTCGCCTTTTATTTTATTAAAAAAAGAATTCAAATTACTTAAATCATCCTCACTATTAATACTGCCAAACTCACTCTCTATTATCCAATAACAATCAACAGTTAATAACTCAAATTCACCCACAACCCGAACATTGCGTCGAGATAAACGAGAGCCTTTATTTACATTCTCTAAAGCTTCTCTTACTCGTAAATGCGGTGTTCCAAATTCAAAAAAAACAGCACTGCCATATGATACACATGCATCCCATATAATTAATCCATTCGCAGCTTCAAAAAGTTCTTCAATATTAGGCATCTACTTCTTCCCAAACATTTCACGACCTATTTGAAGAATTTCTTGGTAACCATAGTTTTGGCCCGTAATTTCTTCATGTAATAATCTTGCCTGTGCCTTGCTTAAGGCTAATTTGGTAACAATATCTCTAAACTGCTTATTTTGAGCTTGATTATTCCCTGGCGTACCATCCTTATTTTTCTCTGAAAGATAAATATAATCATTTTTATCCGGTACATATACACTATATCCTGCATTTTTCATTGCCTGAATAACTAATTGGCGCTGATCATCAGTAATATATGTATTGGGTAAATCACCAGAACCTGCTGGTGTATATCCCTCCAGCTCGTATGTTCCATCCAGACGCGTTCTAGCGTAGATTGTTACTTCGCTACCATGAATATCTGTAACAATGACATCTACACGTCCAGCAGGTCTATCAGATGTAAGCTTAATGGTATTCCCATCAAGATCACGATACTCTTGGGTATCCACACTACCTGCCGGGGTGGGAATAAGTACAAGTAAAGCTCCACCCGCAACAGCGACAACTGTACCTGTTGATATCGCTACAGAGCCTCCCTTCAGTAGGGCTTTAGCTAAATCTGTTACTGAACTAGGATTAGAACATATTCCATCCGCAGTTATTGCTCCTTGGGCATGGGCAGTTGTAACAAACAAATCCTTAATAAGATTCTTATAATTCCACCCCTGTTGAGATGCTCCACAGCCCTTCAACTCTTCTAAAACCTTAGGATCTTTGGCTGCTTTCTTTGCGATATCTCTAGCCTGCTCAACCTCTTCTTTTTTCACTAATCCTTTTTTCTCAATATCGCTTGATATTGCATCAATTGCTTCTTCAAGGGTCTTCCCTATGACATTGATACCCTTAGCAGTATTATCAACCATATTCTGAAGGTCTTGAGGGATTCCTTGGAACCCATTCAAAGCTTCTGCAACACTCGTATCCGATGCATAAAATTGCGTGCCCCAGCTCTCATCCTTAGTGATGACCTGCGCCTTATCTAGATCTCGATTTAACGTTGCAACATCCTGAACCTGCTGGTCTTGATTTCTGATAATAATTGTACCTTCACCAACCGTTGCGTTGGTATCCTGCTCACGATCATGTCCTTCAATACTGCCCCCAACCGAAGTACCAGCCCCTGACACACGTTCACCCGATTTATTAGGATTGGGGCCATCATAGGCATGAACACCAACACTCATGTCAAAGGCATCACCCTTGTCATAATCCTTGATGGTCGTGAACCCGAGCGTACCTGTATCAAGAGTCAGATTGCCAGTTTCAGAATTCAGAACAGAACCATCAAGCTGGGTGTGATTACCAACCTTGATATCAAGCTTATCGCCTGCATAAATCCCCGTCTGTTCTGTAACCCATGCAACATCACTGTCAGAGTTGCCAAATCCGAATGATGCGCCACCTCCAGATGCAGAAGCACCAAAACCAATCGTGACAGAGCCTCCCATGTTCATTGAAGAACCTTCAGCATGGCCCGTATCCTGACGTGACTGAACCGTCAGGTTGTTGCCAACATCAAGCGAGATATCAGGAGCAGAGATCACTGCACCGGCAATCGTTGTATCATTGCCAGACTTAATGTTTATTGAGTTACCTGCGCTCAGGTAACTGTTTTCCTGCTGGATACCCCAGTTCTCACTTTCAGATTGGCCGAACCCAGCTTCGATATGAAGTCCTGCTCCAGCACCACCGGCACCCATACTCGCACCAATACCGATACCTGCATTCCATTGCTGGCTCTTATAACCGCCGGAATTATAGGATTGCGCGCTCTCAATGATGATATCATTACCGGCGACAAGGTTCAGAGTATTACCTGCTCTTGCATCTGTTCCGATCAGATGAATATTGTTGCCTGCATTGAGAGTTAAATTACCACCAGCATCTAGGGTCGTGCCATGTGCCAGAGCCAGCTCTTCATGAAGACTGCTCTTCTTGCCTTCACCGCCAATCGTCAAACTCGCAGAAACGCCAGCAAGACCGCCAGAAGCAGCCTTAATGGCATCAGTTGCTTTCAGCACACCGCTGACCATACCAATGGCTTCATAAGCTGCTCCACCATGGCCCGACTTGAAGGTCTCGGTAGCCTGCTTCAGGCTGTTAATTACATTTAGAATATTGGCGGTGCCTTTAGCGGTCACACCAATAAATTTCTCATCCTGTTTTGATGTAGTCGTGACCATGTCATAGGCAACGGTCGTATTAATGTCGTGCCCTGCTGTCAGGGAGATATCACCCGGTGAACGGATAACACCTGCCTGTATATTGATATCATTCCCGGCATTCATGACAACACCGTTACCACCCTGAATAACCGATGACACAACATAACTGCTGTCCATCGTTACTTCAGTTTTATTAGAATGATAACCGACCTGTACCTTGGCCTCTGTACTGTTTGCAGAGCCGCCTATACCAACACCCTGTTCCAGCTTCTTATGAGATGCCGTATAGCCATCAGCACCGGGTGTAATGTTGATATTGTTTCCAGCGTTAAGCATAGCTGTATCACCAGCCGAGATTGTTGACCCCTGAATGTTGATATCGTTGTTGGCGGTGATTATTACGTTACCACCCGCCGAGATATTGGAGCCAACATTGGTGATGGTACCAACAGTATCGGTTGTCGTTTTCTTATGCCAGATATCTGCCCAACCAGAGCCCCCGCCAAACAGGCTGGATTTGGTCTGGGAGTAACCGTGGTTTTCACTGTCCTGCCCGGCTGTGATGTTGACATTCGCTCCAGCTTTACCATTTTCACCGGCACCTGCTGCAAGGCGGATGTCTTCGCCTGCAATCAGGTCTGAGGCATGGATGTTGACGTTACCGGCCGCAGCAACCGTCAGGTCTCCACCTGCAACGATGGTTGAGGAGACGTTCTGCGTGTAGCTGTCAGAAGATGACCAGCTCTTCTTTTTCAGAACATTGCCACTCTTACCTGAGCGCTCATCACTGCCCGTGTTCTCAAGCGAGGTGATGGTGATCTCGTTTCCGGCAAGAAGAGAAGCATCACCAAGTGCAATTACGTTTGAGGCTTCGACACGAATGTCGTTGGCCGCATAGAGGCTCATATCACTGCCGGAGTAGAGTGTGCCGCCATGATAGGTCGTACTGCTCATATCCATGGAGCTCTTCTTCGAGTCATCCTGTCCATGATAACTCGTCACACTCGCTGTCAAAATAAGATCACCACCGGCTGCAAGATATAAACCGTCTCCGGCAATAATTGTACCACCAATATTCGCGAGATCACCCGATGTTCTGATCTGGACAATATCACCGGCAATGAACCCGCCGTCCTGTAAGTATTGAACCAGGTGGGTCGCGGTATCCGCCGCTGTAACCACACGGCGCTCATTGGTGAAGGTGCCCGCATCAATGGAGAGCATACTCTCCGCCAGCATTGCGCCGCTGTTGTAGATATTGTCGCCCGTGATGTAGAGATTATCAGCGGTGATCACGCCACCGTTCGACTTGCGCCATTCTTCAAGACGGTTGGTCGGCAGAACAAGCTGCGGAACAAGCACATCCTCGCCATTGATGTTCTGTGTCACATACCACAGGATTGGTTCAGACAGGTTCGCCCGCTGTTCAGCCGTCAGCTCATCACCCAGCTTAATATCCGGATTGGCTTTCAGGAAGTCGACAGTGCCCTGCCACAAAGCTTCCTGCTGCTCTTCAGGTGTGCGGTAGCGCGGATCAAGGATCAGGCTGCCCGTCTGGTCAAGCAGCGCCTGATTGAGCATGCGCTGTTCATTGGTTGGGTCTGCAAATATTTTGACTCCATCACGGATGTCACCAACCTGCTCAAGTATCCAGATCGGCCCACGCTTCGTGTCTTCCGCCCCTGCAAATGGGGAGGCATTGAGATAGGTGACATTACCAATCGTCACGCGGTTACCCGCACCAAGGCCGCCGACCCCACCAGTGCTTGGGCCCGTGAAGTAGTTGCTCAGGTCAATAACCGGGTCCGGCAGACGTGATGGTGCCGTTGGGCGGTTCGGGTCCGTGATGCCATTGATCAGTGTCGAGGAATCAATGATCACCGTCGAACCATCAAGGTTACCGGTGCTGATTGTTGAACCATTCGGAACATCCAGCTTCAGGGTTGCTCCTGCATAGATCAGGCCCGTCGTTTCTTTATATTCAAGCTGTCCAGCCTCAATGTTCATAAACTGGCCATCATTCAGCCAACCAAAATAGGGGCTTGGATCTTCATCCCCATCCCCTTCAATCTTCTCAACTGTGCGGTAAATACCTGTTTCACGGGACAGGTTCTGAATGCTGTTGGCTTTAATCAGCGCAGACTTTGACGCCAGAATAATTGAGGCATCATTGATCAGAGCATCCGTTGTAATAACCAGATTGCCACCTGACATAATCTGGGCGGCATTAGATGTTTCAGTGTAACTTACCCAGTATTCATTATACTTGGAAGCCGTATGCTGCCCAGCAGCCTTTTCAATAACCCGGCTTGGGTTGAACATAACTTCGAATTTGACAAGCTGATCTGTGCGCTTGTTGGTCAGTGTTCCACCAACATTGAGCACCATGTCACCCATGGACTGGATCGTTGAAGCCGTATTGGTCAGGTTGCCACCTGTGATCAGCTCCATATTCCCCATGGTGAATATCTCGCCACCACCCGGGAGGTAGATATTATCAATCCCAACCGTCAGAGACCCGTCGGTCTTCAGGAACAGATCATTACGCGCTGCCAGAACGCCATTGACCGTTACATCCTGACCAAGGGTCAGCGCCAGTGAGCCATCAACAATCAGGGATTGGCCCACATCAATCGTTAAGCCCTGATTGTACAGGGTCAGCGCCAGATCCTTGCCGTAGTTGAACACACCCTGATCAACCCCATTGGCATGAAACAGATCAAGATTGGCAGTCGACGCCGTCACACGGGCACTCTGCAGGCCCTGCACGATGGAATACCCGGCATTGTTCAGATGATTGGCCAGTGTGATCTGGAGGTCTTTACCCGAGATCGTTGCCGTACTGGCAGATGTGCCCGCATTGGTCAGATTGGCAGCAGACAGGATCAGGATACTATCCGAGAGCAGGATACCACTGTTGTAAATATCGCCACCAACAATCGCTGACAGGGCTGCCGCCTGTATCTGGGCACCGCTGCCATTCCACAAGGAGGCTGCAGTTGTCAGAAGGTTGTTCGTGACGCGAATGGTACCGGCATTGTTCAGCCCACCGCTCAGGATAAGACCTGCTGCAAGATTACCATTCTCCTGCCGGCTGATCTCATAGGCCGAGATACCGCCGGTATTGTTCAGGGTTGCAGCCTGAATGGTCAGGATATTGTTCGCTTCAACCTTACCGGCATTGTTGAGGTCAGCAGTCAGCTTTAACACGACATCCGTCGCACCCAGCCGCCCTGTCGCCTGATTGGTCAGGCCACCCGCTGTGATAATTAGCGTGTCATTGGCCAGTAACTCACCGGCATTGTTGAGACCGCCCTGCCCAAGGAACAGCTTCAGGTTCTCACCCGCAGCCTTGGAGCCCGCACCAGCGGCATAGGACGTCGCCGTGATATCAAGATCACCCGTTGTCTGCAGCGCGCCATCGTTGATCAGGGCTTGCGTAACAATGCTCA
>NZ_JBBYXI010000012.1:0-7259 GCF_039655745.1 Hohaiivirga grylli
CCAATCAGGCGACAGGGCGGCTGGGTGCGACGGATGTCGTGTTAAAGCTGACTGCTGACCTCAACAATGCCGGTAAGGTTGAAGCGAACAATATCCTGACCATTCAGGCTGCAACCCTGAACAATACTGGCGGTATCTCGGCCTATGAGATCAGCCGTCAGGAGAATGGCAATCTTGCAGCAGGTCTTGTACTGAGCGGTGGGCTGAACAATGCCGGAACCATTCGCGTCACGAACAACCTTCTGACAACCGCAGCCTCCTTATGGAATGGCAGTGGCGCGCAGATACAGGCGGCAGCCCTGTCAGCGATTGTTGGTGGCGATATTTACAACAGTGGTATCCTGCTCTCGGATAGTATCCTGATCCTGTCTGCTGCCAATCTGACCAATGCAGGCACATTTGCCAGTACGGCAACGATCTCCGGTAAAGACCTCCAGATTACTCTGGCCAATCATCTGAACAATGCCGGATATTCCATCGTGCAGGGCCTGCAGAGTGCCCGTGTGACGGCGTCGACTGCCAATCTTGATCTGTTTCATGCCAATGGGGTTGATCAGGGTGTGTTCAACTACGGCAAGGATCTGGCACTGACCCTGTACAATCAGGGCTTAACGATTGATGCGGGCCAGTCCCTGATTGTTGACGGCTCCCTGGCACTGACCCTTGGTCAGGATGTAACGGTCAACGGCGTTCTGGCAGCGCGTAATGATCTGTTCCTGAAGACCGACGGGTCTCTGACGGTTGGGATTGATAATATCTACCTTCCGGGTGGTGGCGAGATATTCACCATGGGGAATATGGAGCTAATCACGGGTGGTAACCTGACCAATACGGCTTCAACGATCCAGTCCATGGGTGATATGGTGCTCAATGTTGGCGGTACGCTGACCAACAAGCGCACAGATCAGCTTGTCAAATTTGAAGCTACGTTTAACCCGAGCCGGGTTATTGAAAAGTTTTTCCCGGATATTGCTGCGAAATATACAGAATACTGGGTGAGTTATTCAGAGACCTCCCAAGCGGCCCAGATCATGTCGGGTGGCAACCTGGTTATTACAACGGATGCTCTGATCAATGATGCCTCAATCATTCTGGCGTCGAAGTCTGCGCTGGTTAAAGCCAACAGCATTCAGAACCTGTCCCGCGAGACAGGTGTTTTCCGTACGGTTGAGAAAACGAAGGATGGCGAAGATCCCGATGCCGGTAGCTATAATGGCTGGCTGAATGATGGCGAGTTCATGCACATTGATGAGAGCGCCCCGGAATACAAGGAAACGACGGGCCTGATCTATGCAGGTATTACGCTGAATCTGGATGCTCCGAACGGCGCAACAATCAACACCGGGAACCTTGATGGTTCGACGGTGATCATCGATTCCTCGACGCTGATCAACGGTATCACGGACCCGAACCGCCCAACGGCACCATCACGTCTGCCGGACCCGGTTATTGACCTGAGCAACTACTTCACGGGCCCAAGCACTGGCGGTGTTGGCGGCCTTGGTGCGGGTAACCGCGTGACGATTGGTAATGTCACCTATCTCAATGCCTCCCCATTCGCAGGGGCGGAAGACACGAAGCGTGGTCCGATCTGGATACTTGAGCAGGTTGGTGACATCCGTGATGGGGTCAAAATATTTGCAGACCCAACCAATGAACAGCGCATGCTCAATCAGGCGCTGCTTGACCAGACGGGCAGCCTGATCCTTGATCCGCGCTACCGCACACCTGAAGAGCAGCAGGAAGCTTTATGGCAGGGCACTGTCGACTTCCTGAAAGCCAATCCGGATATCAAGCTGGGTGATGAGCTGACGGCTGAACAGCGGGCAAACCTGTCTGAGCCGATCCTGTGGTATGTGACACAGAACATCAATGGCGAGGATGTGCTTGTTCCGCAGCTTGTTCTGCCGACCAACCGTCTTGAAGAATGGCGCAAGTCGAACGGTGGCGTGATCACCGCTGACAATCTCTACATCACGGGCGACAATATCTACAACAGCGGCGCAATGCTGGCAGAGAGCACCCTGTCGATTGATGCGGGCACCTTCACCAACGAGCGCCGCGTGGTCACCTATGCTGCGACGGCTAACAATCTGATACAGGGCCTGCAGGACGGCGGGTTTATTGCCGGAGATATTGTCCAGATCAGGACATCTGGCGATCTGATGAATATCGGCGGCACGATCATTGCTGACAGCGGCATGAATATTGTTGCGGGTGGTGATCTTATTCTGACGGCCAGTGTTGTTGAGAACCGTATCTATGATGGCTCAAAGAAGAACTCTGTAGATATCAGCAGCACGACAAATTATGGCGGCACGCTCTATTCCGGCGGTGACATGAGCCTCTATGCGGCCAATGACATCCGTGTTGAAGGCTCGAATGTGATTGCCCTTGGCAATGCCTCCATCCTTGCCGGAAACGAGATCACCATCACCTCGCTTGAGAACACGGGCAGTGATGAGCGCTCCGGCACCAAGGGCAATGTATTCAGCAAGAAAAGCTGGTCATCTTCTGACAGCTATACGCAGAACGTCTCCTCAACCATCGTTGCGGGCGGAGACCTGACGGTTGCTGCAGCCGGTAACGTCAATATCCATGCCTCAGACCTGATTGCAGGCGAAGACATCCGCCTTGCAGCAGGTGCCGGTGAAAATGGCAAAGCTGATGCCTCCGTCAACATCACAGCCGGGCAGGACAGTGAAAGCCACGGTTACTCCCAGACCAAATCCGGCCTGTTTGGTGGCGGTTCCGGCTGGGCCGATATCTGGCACAAGAAAACGACAACCGATACTGTTGGTACCATTACCAATGTTGCCTCCAATATCTCGGCGGGTGGTAACGTAACAATCACCGCCAACAACGATATCAACATTCAGGGGTCAACAGTCTCGGCTGGTGATACAGCATCCCTAGATGCTGGAAACAACATCAACATTACGCCCGGCTCGGATGGTTATACGGCATCTCACAAGAAACTTGAGCAGGGTGTTGGTATAGGTGGCTCTGCAAACAGTACAGAGGCCAAGGTACAGGTCGGTTATCATTCTAATAAAACTGAAGTGACGATGGACAGCAGTTATGTTGTGTCATCGGTTATTCAGGGTGGTAACGGCGTTGTTATGAATGCCGGGAATGATATCAATATACAGGCAGGCGTCATCCGCTCGCCGGGAGATATCTCCCTGACAGCAGGGCACGACATTAATACGACCGTTGCCTATGACATGGTCACGACTACATCAAAACAGGATGAGAAGTTTATTGGTGTGACCGCTAAAGGCACAGCCAATATTCTGAATGTGATCAACAGTCTGAAGCAGGCTACCGAGACCTTCAAGTCGGGCCATGGTGGAGCAGCTTATGAAGCCATTGGTATGGTCAGCGGTGTGCTGAAAGCAACCGATGCCATTAAGGCCGCATCTGGTGGTCTTGCTGGCGTCTCTGCGAGCTTGACGATTGGCGGTGAAGGCAAGAAGAGCAGTCTCCACGAAGAGCTGGCTCTCGCACATGGCACGACTCTCGATGCCGGTGGTAACCTGAGCCTGAATGCAGGTAACAATATTCATCTGATTGGCACAGATGCAAAAGCAGGCAATGATCTGAACCTTGTTGCCGGTAATGATATCATCATTGAGAGTGCGCAATCCTATAATTCCGGTGGTTATAAGAGCCAGCAATGGAATGCAGGTATTGGTATTGGCGCCAGTATTGGGGCAACAGGTCCGAGTGTTGGTCTGCAGATTGAAGGGGGCTTTGGTAAATCCGACAGTGAGAACTGGGGTATTCAGCAGGAAAACAGTTACCTGAGTGCAGGCAACTCAATCAACATTAAATCCGGCAATGATACGACCATTGCGGGCGCTGTGATCTCGGCTCCTGATATCTCACTTGATGTTGGCAATAACCTGACGGTTCAGTCACGTCAGGATACGGGCCATGCTGAAGGCTCATCAGTGAGTGCAGGTGGCTCTATCACAATAGGTGCTGGTGTTACAGGTGGTGTTTCTGTTGGTTTTGGTGATTCTGACAGCGACGTTGCCTGGGTGACAGAGCAGACAGGAATCTATGCGGATGACAAGCTTGATATCAAGGTTGGTAATCACACCCAGCTTGATGGTTCAGTATTGAATTCGGATACCGGGAACCTGACGCTTGATACGGGTACGTTAGGCTGGACGACAATTAAGGATCATGACAAGGGTGATGCCTTTGACATGACCCTGAGTGCCAGCACGGGTGTTGGTAAGGACGAGAACAATAATCCGCAACAGGTTTATGGCGGTTCGTTTGGTGGCCGGATAGAAGGTCATGATCGCGAACAGGATACCAACGCAACGGTTGGTGAAGGCAACATCATCATTCGCAACCAGGACCAGCAGGTTCAGGATGTTGCAACGCTGAACCGCGATCTTGATCAGGCACAGGTTATTACCAAGGATGAGAGCTGGGGAACCCAGTTCTATGGGTCTGATACCAGTATCGCGGAGGCGCTAAATGGGTTTCAGAATATTCCGCAGGATATCCAGAATATGGTCAATAATACCCTGAAGGGTATTGATGTCCTTGGTAAGACCGCAGACCAGATTGCAGATGCCCTTTTGAATAAGATGGTTGATGAGGGAAAAATCCAACCTGAAGACAAACCTCAGGCCATTCGGGTTAAGAAAGCTCTTCTCGAAAGTGAGGAGGCCAGAAAGCAGGCTTCAGCATGTTTAGGGCAAACTACAGGTTTTAATTTCTTTGAGTTTTTTGTAACGACAGCTCATGCATCTTCTGGTGAAATGTGTAGGTTAACCTATAATGGTGTTACTGAAACAGTTCCCAAAAGTTTATTAGGAAGGGTGATGGGTATTGCTAGTGTAGCAGTTTCACGGAGCCCAGTTATAAAAGGTTTAACAGCCGTTGTTTCTCTTTTTGGAGAAACAACAATGTGGATAGGTGGTGTTGAGCCGGTTACTTGGGATAAAAGCGGTATAGATGGCTCTGGGACACTTACTATCAAGAGAACCGATGGATCAACACAAAGTATTAATCTCACAGCCACTACTATTGGTGGAGCGCAAGAAGAATATTCAGTCCTTAGTGGTACAATAACATACCCTAACGGTACCTCGCGCCCAATGACACAAGCCGAGGCAATTGCAGCAGCTCAAGGTATTGTAGGTGCTACAAGTGGTGCTTGGAGCGTTAATAATGCAGATCAAAATTCTGTACCTGAAAAGTTGGTTGGAACTATTGATTCAAAAAGTAGCACTCAAGGTAAGCGACAAAACAATGGCCCACTTGACCCTAAAAATGGAGGCTCTGGTGATCCTCAAAAAGATTTTGATTTATTAACAGGGGGGAAAAGTGAACCCGCACCTGCTACTTATCCTCCAGGGTCAAAAATTGGACCAAATGGTATAGTTTACCGCCCAGGACAAAATGGTAGTGGGCCGCGTATTGATATACCTGCAAATGGTTTAAAACCTCATGAAACTTTACATTATTAAAGGTCGTTAAATGTTATATACATTTTTTAAAGCTAGTGATCTAAATTTACGTTTAGAGCTAGATGACAAATTTATCTTTTTATCTGGTAGAAAATTACCTAATGGTTCGGTAACTGAAATTTGTTTACATAATAGTCATGGGCCAAAGTTGCGTATTTTTTCAAAAATGCGGGACTTTTCTGAGCGCTTAGAAATAGGCTCTCTATGTTTTGAGCGCATAAAAAGATATGACAATTTCAATTTTAAAGTAAATTTGGATAATAATTACCCCATTAGCATAAAAAAAATGGTAATTTTGATTGAGGGTAAAAAAATAGAGAGTGGGTTATGCCTTAATTATGATAAAGATAAATTAATAATATTGCCTAGTGATAGTCCTTATGCCTTATATGTCTCTACAGATACATTTCAATCTCTAAATACATCTGAGTATGAATTAATAACTTATTCCGTAGAAGAATTATAACTTTGGGTTCTGTCGCATTTGGAGCAGATGGTACCGTTTGAGGCGATTGAGGCATATGGTTCTGTCGCATTGGGAACGGATGATACAGTTTGAGACGGTTGTGGCAGCTTCACTTTGCGGGAATGAGCATTTCAAACTGCTGTTTGAGGTTTAAAGGCACATTTCGGGCGTAATCCGCCTGCCCCCGTCGCATCATCTGGATTGTTTCAATGCCGCTGAGAATGATATTGGCACAGGTGTTGGATTTGAAGCCGAGCATAGGTTTTGTGCGCCTTTTGATACAGCGATGGCTTTGTTCAATTCGGTTGTTCAGATATTTGTGTCCCGTCCAAGCGTCCAAATTGGATTGAGTAGAATTTGAGGCGGTGATTTTGATTTGATTATCTGCCCGATGAGATTGTCGGGCGGGTGAGTTTGGAGCTTTTGCCTGCTCGTTTTTAGTGTTTCATCATTTCAATCCTCTCCTTTCCCTGATTTCAGACAAATTAACCCGCCATCCTCTGGACGGTGTAACTTGTTCCGTTTTACTTCAGCCAAATCTTACTTCATCGTCGATGAACAAATCCGGTGAGAAGTCCCTCCCATGCGGAGAACCAGATAATCGGCTGTGACCTCTGGTTGTAAATATTAATCCCGTGCCATGCTTCATGAGGTGTCAGGCCATCAAGGTTCTGATGCGGCCGGATGGTGTTGTACCAGAACTGGAACTGCCTAAGAGCCATATTGAGCGCTTCAGGTGTCGCAACATCAATCAGGTTAAGCTTCTGCTTAAGCGTCCCGAATAATCTCTCAATCCGTCCGTTCTGCCATGGACAGCCGATTTCCGTTCTTTGATGACGAATGCCGCTCAGGCTCATAACCAGTTGGAATAGCTTTGACGTAAACACGGAACCATTATCGGTGCGAACAGCTTTTGGCTTTCCATATTTTCCAATCGTCAGAAAGAGATGTCCGAGCAGTGTCCACGGGTTCCGTCGCATTGGGAACGGATGATACAGTTTGAGACGGTTGTGGCAGCTTCACTTTACCTGAATGAGCATTTGAAACTGCTGTTTGAGGTTTAAAGGCGCACTTCGGGCGTAATCGGCCTGTCCCTGCCGCATCATTTGGATTGTCTCAATGCCGCTGAGAATAATGTTGGCACAGGTGTTGGATTTGAAGCCAAGCATAGGTTTAATGCGCCTTTTAATACTGCGATGGCTCTTGCTCACGGTACAACAATTAATGCCGGTGGGAATCTGAGCCTTAATGCAGGTAACGACATTCATCTGCAAGGTGCCAATGTTCATGCAGGCAAT
>NZ_JBBYXI010000013.1:0-5720 GCF_039655745.1 Hohaiivirga grylli
AATCTAAAAATGCAGAATTTAAATTCTTTTTTTAGACCGCCTCCGAAGAGACTGCCTAACAATCAAACGACCATCAGGCAAACAAAGACGCCGCAAAACAATTGCCCCGCGGCGCCGATGGACACCTATATGAAGAACACACCCAAAAGAGTCAACAGCCCTTTCCGAATATTTCTTAAAATTTTTCAGATTCTTTTTTGAGCATTTCTTTTTCCCTTATGAATCAAGGAAAACATATTTCTGAAAAGTTCTTTCCATCTCCAGAATGGTAAATGAGCAGCTAATAACTCATGCCTGTTTTCAGCCAAGAGCCGTCAAAACGATTCCACAGTCAGAGCAGATAATACCCCTCTCTTTATATTATGGGGCTGAAAACCGTTTTCGATTCTTACAATTGAGGCCTAGATATCTTCAAACAGATCAACAGAGCGCGCCCCATGAATCACATGAATAATATCAATGCGCTCTTCATCAACCACAATTCGGTAGAATATCTGGTAACTGCCATAGACGCGGTGCCGGACACCAAACCGTGCATAACGCGGGACAATCGGGAAAGCCTGGGCCATATCGACAAGCGACTCACAGGCTGTCCGTAATTCCATAAGAAAGCTGAGTGCACGGCGCGGATTATCACGCGCAATATAATCAGCAATCGATTCGAGATCAGCTTCGGCTTCAGGCAGAATACGGACAATCATCATCAATGCCTCTGCACATCAATGATCTTGCATGGATCCGTATTTCTTCTGCAGACGGTCAAAGACCTCATCTGCATTCTTACCCTGCCCGGCATCTGAGGCCGCAACACCACGCATGATGACTGCATCAAGGGCAGCGAACTGCTGCTCCCGTTCTTGCAACATCCGCAAGCCCTCGCGCAGAACTTCACTCTTCGAGTTATATCGTCCGGTCTTCACCAGATTTTCGACATAGCTCTCCAGAGATTTTCCAAGTTCCAGACTGATCATAACGGGCCTCCTGATAATAAGGTCATTATAGAGATTTAATAACTATTATCAAGGAAAGGTTGTGCGATGGATGTCTCGCTTAATAGCCGGCGCGTTTCCGGTTGTTCTGATTCTATGTGATCAGTTTGAATGAATCCGCTGAAAGCGACTTGAGATCAGCGAATTCTTGTGCGGCCCGATAATGCGCCAGTTCAAACACCAGCTATCCTGATCGAGGATTCTGTACCGCCCGGAGTAATCATCCGGCATACACATATGATAGACATCAGCCCGTTTCCCTGAAAATGCCATTTCATGGAAATAACGGCCATCATCAAAGAAGACCTGCATGGTCGTCGGATTGACGGGGCGAAAGAGATACTGTCGTTCAGCAGAGCCATGATATTCATCGAAATGCATGACCCCACGCTCAGAAAACAACAGACCATCATCTGTTTCAGTAATCTCAGCCTGCCCAGACATCCGCATAATCTGGCGCTTTCCCTCCCCCGTACCAATCCAGCCCAAACGCTGTAATTGCCATTGGCCGGTTAAGAAGGATGGGAGAGTGAAGTTTGCTGAAAAAAAGTTAATCACAAAAGTATATCTCAAATCTTAAAGCCCATTTTTACGACACAATGGGCTAATTAGCGTAAAAGCTTACACATCAATACCTATCACAATGAAACGTTATACAGACAAGCAAATTGACGGATCAGCTGAGCAAGTCATCAAGCGACTGGAAAACACCTGCTTTTTTCCAGAGGCTTCGGTTACCGACCACGTAAAGGGCTTCCTTTGCTCTTGTTACTGCGACATTCAATAGATTGGGTTGACTACCAGCCCAATCACGTGCACCTCGCTGTATTACATCCGGAGCCCCCAAAATAAAAAAGACAGCTTCGGCTTCACGACCCTGAACAGTATGGACTGTCCCAATACGGGACCGAACCCATTGATATGGATTCTCAACCCAGCCCTTAAGTAAGCCGCTGGCAAGTAATACTTCCCTCATACGATCTTGTACCACTACGAATGGTGTCACAATATAAAAATCAGGAATGCATCCTTGACTTCGTAGATCATATAGCAGCTTGAGTAGCTCATCACCCTCTTGTCGGCACCATTTTTCTTCTCCACTTCCCTCGACATTAATCCATCGAGACGTACCAAGAACATCCCGGATTGTAGAGGACTTGGTAACTTTTGCCTGTACCATTAAATTTTCATAGGCAATAGAATTGGAAATGCTGAACATCGGTTCGGCTCAACGCCGATGCACGAGAAGAGGCACACCAACCTCTCGAGTTCCGAACTTCGTCTCAAACTCCCCGTAATATTCTGTAGCACTGTCAGCGAGTGTTTGCGCTGAGGCTCCTGGCGCATTATAGGTCATTGGATTGATGCCAAACTGCATGCATAACGCCTCAGTCAACTTCTCCGGCAATACAACAACAGGTTTAATCTGAATAGGATCACCTACCACAATCGCCCTTTGCGTTCGTACTAAAGCACCAATAGCAGCTTGTGGTAAAGCTTGGCCTGCCTCATCGACGAGTAACCAACCGAAAGCTTCTGGACCAACTTTATTGAACATCCGGGAAACCGAAGCAAACGTAGTAGAGATCACAGGCACTAGCAAAAACAAGGTTGACCATAAATCCGGGATTAATGCATCCTTTTCCGCACTTCCTAATGAGCGCGTTCCAAAACTATCCATCAATATATTAAGATTATGCCGGATTTGTTTTGCCGCACCATCGACGAACGCTTTATGCAAGGCCATTGCTGCCTCAAAGACATCATTACGCAAACGTGCAGATATAGCATCCAGCCAAGGCACGCTTTTCTGCTTCTCTTGATGACGTTGGTCAAAAAACTCCTCTGAAATGAACGTACCAGGATACTGGCGGGTAAGGTCCTTACAAGTACTTCGTTCACATTTGATTGACTCAGTTAATTCAGTAACCAAGGCTTGTATCTTTTGAACTTCACCATTTACTCTTACATGTTCGGACTTCTTTGCCTCAATATTTGCTAACAGCTGCGAAAGCCTTGCCCTCTCTGAAGCGATATTTTTCAAGAGAATGCCGTATGCTTCATTCCATGAGCGATAAATCCTCGTTCTAAACAATCGGTTTAAAACTCCCGGACGTTTTTTTAGTGAAGCAAGTCGCTTCAAATCTAACTCATCAACATTCTGTTTCAGACTTTCACAAACAGATATCGCATTTAGGTAATCTTCTGTAAGTTGCGCTAAAATCTGATGCATTGTCTCAATTTTAATAACAAGACCAGAAATCATATCCTGTTTTTGCCGGATAGATTTCAAAAGATTGTAAACCTTTTCCAAGTTAGCCAGAGCCATCTTCGAAGATGCGGCAACCTTACGAAAATGCTGGCGAGCTATTTCCCAGCGGCGTAACGCATCATCATAACCCTCTGGAGCGTCTTCATTGGTAATGATACGTGGTGGTCTTTGCTTCGTTCCTGCCTCAGTTTTCTCTGTAATTAATTGAAGATTGCCACAGGCATGTTGTAAATATTTTTGGAGTCCAACATCCTCATTCCACCAAAAGGTTTGGCGGAAATCATTCCTGTTTTTACTATTGCCGAGTACTGCTGCAATCATTCCCCAAGTATCACATTCCAATAATGCATCGGATACCGTTTTAAAATATCGCAAGCCATCCGCATCTTCGGCAATCGCCTCCATCGTGGGTAACTCGGCACTCACATTTTCGACAGCTTTATTATTTGAGGAGGCAACGATCATCTCGTATCCCTTAACTTTATTATCCAAGCGATAGAGGTGAATAAATGAGTTACCTTTCTTAAGCTTCTGCCCAGAATGGACAAAGGCATTTTCTGGTTTATCATAGGTACAGAGAATTTCCGCACGATCAGTCACAACAGCCGCAATAACATCACGCAGAAGCGTTGTTTTCCCGGTTCCAGGCGGACCATTTACCCCCAGAATACCATCTGTTTTTAAGTCATGAAGACCCAAATTGACTGCACATTGTTGAAGAAGTGCAAGCGGATACCTTCCATTGCCTGGCCAAGATCCTAACGGAAACTTCTGTGGTTCAAGTGCATCTGAAAGCGCTTCATTATCTTTCATAAGGTTTCGACGATATTGAGGTTTAGCAGTACCCAAATAGCGTTGGAGGTTCGGAGTAGATTTACCAGAAATGACAAGCGTGCGTGCCGTCGCTAGGTCATCAAGGAAAAACGAATTGAGAAGAATTGATTCTGGCGGATCTTGCAGTATAAAATATTGATATGATCGAACTGCAAATGCTGGTGGTTTCGCAAAATGGGGGGAAAGACCTATGGCTTGAATCAGCCATTCATAAGCGTTTTGAAGTCTCTGTTGAGTGAGTGGTAGCGGCTTCCCATCCTTATCAGAGGTCAGAATCTTTGCCTTCAACTTTTCGGAAAGTATTTTTTCTTCCTGCTGCCACTGCCCAAGATCACGAAGCCTGCCATCCAGAGCTATGGGCACCGCCCAACCGAAACTGGATATAGAAATGGCTTCACTTTCTACTGGGCGCCCATCCCGGTCTACCATAATTGTAGCAAGGACGGCCTCTCCCCGCGCATGCGGACGCTCAACTCGACTATCTGTATAAACCATCAAGAGTGCTGGAATAACGGCTTCCATATCTATACTGCCGAGAATGACTTGGTAATAAAGCCGTTGCTTAGGTCTACTCTTCTCGCCGCCATTCTCCCAAGGCAATGCCCGTTATTGATATAGGCAATACGTCCCCTCTCACCTCCAGCTAAATCCTGAGGGTTACGGAATGATGGAGGGGAGAGAACTTCCATTGCCGTCCATGCAGACAGGATATCTTCAGGATTATTGCAAATAGAGACGTGTTCAATAGCAGGTCTGTTAGCCGCCGTAGACACAGTCATAGTTTCAGAAATTGGAGAAATTGATATGCCTATTGTAGTATCTGCGGCAATAGGCAAATTTTCATGAACAACTTCTCGTGTATCAATGAGTAAAGTAGATTTTTGAGCTATTATTTCATTAGCTTGTACTACCTTCCGTAGCAGTTCTTGTGCACGTTTTGTTTTTCGTACGGATAGTTCGCCCATCAAATCCTTCAGAAACTGTTGATCATCGCTCCTTTTGAAAAACATATTTTCCAGATCGGTTATTTCTTTTTGAATTAGTGGTCTTTTTGGCATATCTGATATTCTCATAATTGCTAATTATGGCCATTTATCACCAGAACCCCACTTAATGAATCATCTTAAAAGTGGCCTTTAGCAGTCTCCTGACAAACCAAATAATATAGAATATTTTTTTAAAATCCAGACACCAATTATCTCTAGGCTACTCCCGTCATCATGAAGCAGAGGCCGACCGGATTGGTATAAGGATAGCACAGGATGCCGGATATGATGGCGCTGCCCTCGCCCGCTTCTTTGAATACATAGAGCAGGAAGAGAAGCAGGACGACACATTCTCATGGTACGCGACCCACCCTTCAAATCTTGACAGGATTAAGCAGATCAAGTCTCACGCCCAACAGATTAAATAAAAAGCTATCTGATTAGGTTCTACGTCCGAGGTTTAGACGAGTCCCTCCCCCTCTCTTTCTTTTTCCCTACGTCCTTTGAACGATAAAAGCCCCTGAGCATATCTGCTTCAGGGGCTTTTTAATGTTTGGTTGCGGGGGCCAGATTTGAACTGACGACCTTCAGGTTATGAGCCTGACGAGCTACCGGGCTGCTCCACCCCGCGTCAAAGGA
>NZ_JBBYXI010000014.1:2500-5619 GCF_039655745.1 Hohaiivirga grylli
TTTTCAAGATCAGTCCGTTTTCTGCCGAGAGCGGACATTGATCATGAGAGTAATCAAGTGTCTTAAGAGCATTCAACGGATGCCTTGGCGCTGAGAGGCGATGAAGGACGTGGTACGCTGCGATAAGCTTCGGGGAGTTGCGAACAAACTTTGATCCGGAGATTTCCGAATGGGAAAACCCACCTTCGACAATTTGTATTCTGACGTCATGGGGACTTCGGTTTTTGTGATGTTGGACTACAAATTGTCAAAAGAAGGTATTAAATCCTGAATAAAATAGGGATTTAAGGCGAACCTGGGGAACTGAAACATCTAAGTACCCAGAGGAAAGGACATCAATAGAGACTCCGCTAGTAGTGGCGAGCGAACGCGGATCAGGCCAATGCTTCTTCAACTCTAACTGGAATCGTTTGAATGGCGAGCAATAATAGGTGATAGCCCTGTACAGGTAATGTGTTGAAGGAGATTCGAGTAGGGCGGGACACGTGAAATCCTGTCTGAACATGGGAGGACCACCTTCCAAGCCTAAGTACTCCTCAGCGACCGATAGCGAACAAGTACCGTGAGGGAAAGGTGAAAAGCACCCCGACGAGGGGAGTGAAATAGTTCCTGAAATTGAATGCTTACAAACAGTCGGAGCCCGCAAGGGTGACGGCGTACCTTTTGTATAATGGGTCAGCGACTTAAAGTAACGAGCAAGCTTAAGCCGATAGGTGTAGGCGCAGCGAAAGCGAGTCTTAATAGGGCGTTTAGTTCGTTGCTTTAGACCCGAAACCAGGTGATCTAGCCATGAGCAGGTTGAAGGTGCAGTAACATGCACTGGAGGACCGAACCGGTGAATGTTGAAAAATTCTCGGATGACTTGTGGTTAGGGGTGAAAGGCCAATCAAACTTGGAAATAGCTGGTTCTCCGCGAAAGCTATTTAGGTAGCGCCTCGCGTGAATCCTCTAGGGGGTAGAGCACTGAATGGGCTAGGGCTGCTCACCGCGGTACCAAACCTAATCAAACTCCGAATACCTAGAAGGACTGCGCGGGAGACACACGGTGGGTGCTAACGTCCATCGTGGAGAGGGAAACAACCCTGACCTACAGCTAAGGCCCCCAATTCGTGGCTAAGTGGGAAAGGATGTGGAAATCCCAAAACAACCAGGAGGTTGGCTTAGAAGCAGCCATCCTTTAAAGAAAGCGTAACAGCTCACTGGTCTAAATAAGGGTTTCTGCGCCGAAAATGTAACGGGGCTCAAGCCACGAGCCGAAGCTTAGGGTGCATCTTATGATGCGCGGTAGCGGAGCGTTCTGTAAGTCTGTGAAGGAGGACCCGTGAGGGCCTCTGGAGGTATCAGAAGTGCGAATGCTGACATGAGTAACGATAAACAGTGTGAAAGACACTGTCGCCGAAAGTCCAAGGGTTCCTGCGTAAAGTTAATCTGCGCAGGGTTAGTCGGTCCCTAAGGCGAGGCCGAAAGGCGTAGTCGATGGGAATTGCGTAAATATTCGTAAACCAGTGGGTAGTGACGGATGCCGCCCGTTGTGCAATCTTATTGGATTGATTGTGCAGCTAACGTGTCCCAGGAAATAGCTCCCACATTAGTCCGTACCCTAAACCGACACAGGTGGACAGGTAGAGTATACCAAGGCGCTTGAGAGAACTATGTTGAAGGAACTCGGCAATTTACCTCCGTAACTTCGGGATAAGGAGGCCTGCACTCGGGCAACCGGGCTGCAGGGGCACAGACCAGGGGGTGGCGACTGTTTAACTAAAACACAGGGCTCTGCGAAATCGTAAGATGACGTATAGGGTCTGACGCCTGCCCGGTGCCGGAAGGTTAAGAGGAGGGGTGCAAGCTCCGAATTGAAGCCCCGGTAAACGGCGGCCGTAACTATAACGGTCCTAAGGTAGCGAAATTCCTTGTCGGGTAAGTTCCGACCTGCACGAATGGCGTAACGATCTCCCCGCTGTCTCCAACATAGACTCAGTGAAATTGAATTCCCCGTGAAGATGCGGGGTTCCTGCGGTCAGACGGAAAGACCCCGTGCACCTTTACTGTAGCTTTACACTGGCATTTGTGTTCCTATGTGTAGGATAGGTGGTAGACTTTGAAGTTCGGGCGCCAGCTCGGATGGAGTCATCCTTGAAATACCACCCTTAGTAATATAGATGTCTAACCGCGGTCCGTTATCCGGATCCGGGACCGTGTATGGCAGGCAGTTTGACTGGGGCGGTCGCCTCCTAAAGAGTAACGGAGGCGCGCGAAGGTGGGCTCAGAGCGGTCGGAAATCGCTCGTTGAGTGCAATGGCATAAGCCCGCCTGACTGCGAGACTGACAAGTCGAGCAGAGTCGAAAGACGGCCATAGTGATCCGGTGGTCCCGCGTGGGTGGGCCATCGCTCAACGGATAAAAGGTACGCCGGGGATAACAGGCTGATCTCCCCCAAGAGTCCATATCGACGGGGAGGTTTGGCACCTCGATGTCGGCTCATCACATCCTGGGGCTGGAGAAGGTCCCAAGGGTTCGGCTGTTCGCCGATTAAAGTGGTACGTGAGCTGGGTTCAGAACGTCGTGAGACAGTTCGGTCCCTATCTGCCGTGGGTGCTGGAGTTTTGAGAGGATCTGCCCTTAGTACGAGAGGACCGGGGTGGACGTATCTCTGGTGGAGCTGTTGTGGCGCCAGCCGCAGTGCAGCGTAGCTATATACGGACGGGATAACCGCTGAAGGCATCTAAGCGGGAAACCCACCTCAAAACAAGAACTCCCTTGAGAACCGTGGAAGACGACCACGTTGATAGGCTGGGTGTGTAAGTGCGGCGACGCATTGAGCTTACCAGTACTAATTGTTCGATCGGCTTGATTGCTCTTATGGTCCATGTCCGACCATGAAAACATCAGGCTTCCCATAAAGAAGTTTTGATCCAAAAAAAATCTTAATGCTTACATTGTTCTTTGCCGGCTCGGTGATTTTAGCGAGGAGCCCAAACCCGATCCCATCTCGAACTCGGCCGTTAAATTCCTTAGCGCTGATGGTACTGTGTCTTAAGACCCGGGAGAGTAAGTCATTGCCGGGCCTGCAAAGAACAATCCCTCTTTACATGAATTACAAACATGCGCGGCGTAAGCTA
>NZ_JBBYXI010000015.1:0-4876 GCF_039655745.1 Hohaiivirga grylli
ATGACAAGGGCGATGCCTTTGATATGACGGTTGGGGGAAGTGCTGGTGGCCTGCAGGAAAACGCGTGGTCATGGAACACGGTGCAGAATGGTGGAGGAGGCAATAACTCTTCTTCCAATAAAAAACCATCGAATGAGAGCAAGAAATCCTCAAACGATAGCAACCAGCAGACAGGTCTGCCAAATGGCCCATGGGTTGGTGGCTCAGTCTCGGGGCATGACCGCGAGCAGGATACCAATGCGACAGTTGGTGAAGGCACCATCACAATCCGCAACAAAGATCAGCAGACTCAGGATGTTGCAGCCCTGAATCGTGACCTCTCACAGGCACAGGTCATTACCAAGGATGAAAGCTACGGTGTCGAGTTCTATGCCTCGAATAGCGGGCTGAATGCGATTACGAATCCAGTCGCTTATATGAACCGAATTAATGAGAATTTTGCGCAACAGTTTGATCAGCTCGCCGCACTTGGGAATAATACGGCTGCTCAAATGAGAGAAGCAGTTCGTAATGGTAGCTTTAATGAAGAGAATCTTAGAGATTTAGAACGTTGTGTAGGTGGTGGAACAACAGGATTTAATATTCTTGAGTTCTTTTCAACTACTGCTCATGCTTCCGTACCTTGTTATGTAAACATTGGTGGGAAGTTGGTTCCTATTGGAACAGGAAAAGATGATCAGGATTGTGTCAGGATTGGCCGTGAGTACTTAGCTCAACGGGCTAATGGTGAAAGAGAAATTGCTGCCGCATTAGCTTATGGCTCAGCTAAAGGTAATGCGTACTCACAAGCCGATCTTGCTGGTCAGATGAATGTTTATAATACAGTTAGTGGAAGGCAATCTGCATTATATAATGCTTGGACAGTGTTGACAGGTAGCGGTGGTCCGGCAGTTGGTACTGTTGATAGCTCTGGAAATTTTGTTCCACTCAGAGATACGAATGGAAACTATACCTATTTAGGTTATGGCGGAACACCAGTTGTTGTTGATGATGCTTCACGAGCACAAGCTTGGGTTACATTAGGAGGTGCTGCGCTTGGGCAATTAGCTACTTATGCAGGTGGTGTTTATTATTTAGGGCAAGCCAGCAAATTAGCTCAGGTGGGTGAATTTGGAACTGTTTCGGGTACTGCAACTGGAAGTTTTGCGGAGACGCAGTGGGGAGCTTGGAATGCCTCTGCTACCAAAAAAGATCCTTGGTCTTTTACAGGATTACCAGGAGAAAGACCCACTATTGGTGCTCCAAATTCAGTTTACCTAAGACCTGCGCAAAACGGAAATATAGTACAAAGTACCATTTTTGATGGAAATGGGCTGCCTGTTGGCCATATTGACTGGAAAGATATGACAGTTCATACATTCCCGCCCGGACAACCTGCTGTAGGGCATGGGGCCGGTGCGCCACACTATAATACAACGGACGTTCCTGCTTGGGGTCCTATCTGCCTTCGAACGCAAATCCAGTTAGTAGAAAGTAAAATTCATGATTCTATGTAACCCAAATACATGGCCTAGGTTATTAAAAAGATTCAAGAATTTTGATGACTCAAATATTGAAGAGCTAAATATTAAATGGGCAAGAGATTCCACTTTTGAAATTAACTTAACTTTAATATCGTTCGATTTGGATATGAATGTTTGGAAAAGAGTTTTCTTTAAACTGATTGGGGCCGAGTTCATCAATTTTCAATATGATAAGGATAAAGATTATCCTAATGTTGATCAGGAGATTGCTATAGAATGGGATGAAAAAGGCGCCATATTAAATCTAGGTGGCGCTATTAATTATCCAGATAATATTTTAAAAATAAATTCTAATATGATTTTTCGAGCAAAGGAGATTTACTTAATCTTTGATTCTGTCGCATTTGGGACTGACGATACAGTTTGAGACGGTTGTTGCAGTTTCACTTTGCGGGAATGAGCATTTCAAACTGCTGTTTGAGATTTAAAAGCGCACTTCGGGCGTAATCCGCCTGTCCTCGCCGCATCATCTCGATTGTTTCAATTCCGTTGAAAATAATGTTTGCGCTGGTGTTGGATTTGAAGCCAAGCATAGGTTTGATACGCCTTTTAATACAGCGGTGACTTTGTTCAATTCGGTTGTTCAGATATTTGCCTGTATGAATCTTAATAGGTGAAATCAGCTTCCCATTTTCATTTCTGAGCCGATGTTCATTATCAATTGCGACAAGAGCCGTATGATTAGCCTGATAGCGATCAAGCGTAATACTCTCCGGTCTGTCATTTCGCTCAAAAGCTTTCTTGAAGAATAATCTCGCTGCCCGGATGTTACGCTTCTCAGAGAACAAAAACTCAACGGTCAGTCCGTAGTTGTCGATTGCGCGATAAAGATACATCCAGCGCTTGCCAACTTTGATGTAAGTTTCATCGACAAACCAGTTTTTACCTGCCGCTATTTTATGCCTGTTAAATGCCTTCGCAATCACAGGCGCATATCTGATAATCCAGCGATGAATAGTTGCGTGGTCAACCGATATCCCACGCTCCTGCATCATCTCCTCAAGGTTCCGGAGTGACAGGCAATAAGCCAGATACCAGCGGACACAGAGCAAAATGACAGATGCCGGAAAACGTCGATATTTGAACATTGCAACTCGTGATGGAGAAAATTAAACTCCTCATGTTATGAAATGATGTTGCTGATCAATTAATGCGACAGAACCTATTGGATGAATTGCAGGAGGGAGAGTTTATGAGGCTAAGGCAAGTTGAAGTTTATGCATATAATGCAGAAAATGATTCTGTATATGAGAAATTTTGTTTGTCAAAAGAGTTATCTGCTTGGCTCTCTTTAATATTATTTTGGAGCAAGCTAAACCATGATTGCGGAACTCTTTTTTCAGAATTTGATAGTGAATTTATACACTCAAAAGATACTATAAATAAGATAATTTTTTTTATTAATAATGAGATTGAAAATTTAAAATCTCAAAAAGAATTTAACTTTAAAATAAATTCCGGCATTGATAATAAGGAAAATAATGTTTCTAGGGAAAAAATATTACTTGATTTAAATATTTTCAAAAAATTCCTTATGACTAATATAGTTTATGATACATTTATGTTTGAATTATAAAATTGGGTTCTGTCGCAGCTGAACCAACTTGGATTACTTTATTTTACCGGAATAAGTATTTCAAACTGCTGTTTCAGGTTTAAGGCACACTTCTGGCGTAATTCGCCTGCCCCTGCCGTATCATCTGGATTGTCTATCCCATGCTCCTGCATTATCTCCTCAAGATTGTGAAGTGACAAACAATAAGCTAGATGCCATTGCACAAAGAGTAAAATAGCAGATGGTGGGAAGCGTCGATATTTGAACACTGCAACTCATGATGGGGAAAATTAAACTCCACGTGTTATGAGTGTGTAATGTTGCTCGTCAATTAATGCGACAGTACCTTTCTACTCCTACGATTCCTAACCCTAATAAGTTTAGAAAATAAAGGGATTTTTGATGAAAAAGGGAAGAATTAATGTTGATTTTAATGAAATGATTGAAGAAGGGTTAGTTCTCTTATCCAAGACTGATGTAAAAGTAGATTCAAGCGGAAAAGAGATAAAGTTTTTTGAAGGGATGATAGTCCATATTTATGAGCAAGATTTCGATCTAGATGGAAATATAGATAATTTAATCGCGGATGGAGAGGTGGTTCTTAATAAGACGGGAATTCCTTGGACATTAAATGCTAAATGGTGCTGTAAGATAGATTCCAAAGGGATACGACATGAAAGTGATGAGTAGTGTTGTCCCGTCCAGACGTCCAAACCGGATTGAGTGATAGTTGAAGCGGGATTCTGTCGCATTTAAAATCCCGACACCACTGAACCAATTTTCTTGCCTCACTTTAATACGACAGAATCCCTTGGTAGGCTTATTATGATAGAAAATATTTGGTCGTTCCCATTTAAATCTTCATGATTAAGAGATTACAATGAACTCGAAGCTTTCAGTTTTAATTGCGTTAAAGATCATAAATCAGAGTGATGAAGATAATGCATTATATCTGTCTTTTGAAGGTGGATATCGTTTATGTATAGAAAGTAAATATTTTCTCTTGAAAGATAATTTTTACTTTAAAGGTAATATTATCGGAAATAATTTTGTAAGAATTATAGAATTAAAAGATAAAACTGAATTTTTATTACAAAATGATATTAAATTAATAATTGATATGTCTGATTGTGGCTATAATACGCCAGAGGCTGTTATTTTAGGTTATCCTGATGGGTCTATCATAGTTTGGAATTGAATATATTTTAAATTTTTCTATCCTATTTAAAGCTGATAGGGTTCTGTCGCATTTAAAGTTATAGGCGCATTTGAATCGGTTTTGAAAGTTTCATTTTACCGGAATGAGCATTTCAAACTGCTGTTTGAGGTTTAAGGGCACACTTCGGGCGTAATCCACCTGTCCCTGCCGCATCATCTGGATTGTTTCAATTCCGTTGAGAATAATGTTGGTGTCCCGTCCAAGCGTCCAAACCGGATTGAGTAGAAGTTGAGGCGGTGATTTTGATTTGATTATCTGCCCGATGAGATTGTCGGGCGGGTGAGTTTGGAGCTTTTGCCTGCTCGTTTTTAGTGTTTCATCATTTCAATCCTCTCCTTTCCCTGATTTCAGATAAATTGACCCGCCCATCCTTTGGACGGTGTAATGTTTCTCAATTTCTAACTTACGCTTTTCTGTTTCTTCATCGTCGATGAACAAATCCGGTGAGCAGCCCCTCCCATGCGGAGAACCAGATAATCGGCTGTGACCTCTGGTTGTAAATATTAATCCCGTGCCATGCTTCATGAGGTGTCAGGCCATCAAGGTTCTGATGCGGCCGGATGGTGTTGTACCAGAACT
>NZ_JBBYXI010000016.1:0-2194 GCF_039655745.1 Hohaiivirga grylli
CTGCATTCCATTCCTCTTCACGGGAACCGGAAGAGCTGTAGGATTGCGCACTTTCAATGGTGATATCATTACCAGCAACAAGGCTCAGATCATTGCCTGCATGAACATTGGCACCTTGCAGATGAATATCGTTACCTGCGTTAAGGCTCAGATTCCCACCAGCATTAATTGTTGTACCATGAGCAAGAGCCATCTCCTCATGCTGGCTGCTGATACTTCTGGAAGCACCAACCATGATTGAGCCAGAAACACGCGGGCCGCCAGATGCAGCCCACAATGCATCAGCTGCCTTCATGACACCACTGACCTGCCCAATCGCCTCATAGGCGCCACCGCCATGCCCGGAATTGAATATTTCCGAAGCACGTTTCATATCAGAGATAATGCTTGTCACATTCTGGCTGACTTTTGCACTGACACCGATAAACTGTTCTTCATGCTTGGAGGAACTTGCAACTGTATCATAGGCAACAGTTGCATTGATATCATGGCCCGCAGTCAGAGAAATATCACCCGGAGAGCTGATAACACCTGCCTGTATATTGATACACACCTTGGCCAATGTCATTTTCATATTTAATATATCCATTTGGATACGCCAGACTATTTCCTCTAGCAGGGGTAGAATCCATAATGCGAATAGTCGAAACCTGGCCATTCGCTCCCCCACTTCCACCTATAAATGCAGAACTAGTTTGTTTCCCTGATTGATTTATAACAGGAATTAAATTTGAATCTCCAGATGGTACTGGAAATACTACCCCGCTTACGCCCGAGGTGTATTTTTAATACCTGAAACAGCAATTTGAGATGCTTGTTCCGGTAAAATGAAATCGCGGCAATTATCTCAAATTGTTCCATCGATTTTAAATGCGACAGAACCAGCCCATCAGGCGGGAAATCAGCTTAAAAGCAACGTCTAGTCCCAAAAACTACTTTGGACGTTTGGACGGGACAAAAATAAATTTAATAATTCTGTATTAATTCTTCTTGATAGGAAGGTACCAGTTTATTAAATGGAAATCGTTCACTTGTAACAATTTCCTTAATCGGCAATGCTTTTAATGTATCAAGTGCGCGTTTATATTTATCAATATTGCAACCTTGTTTGAAACTAATTACAGCAATATCATTCATTCTCTCACAATAGATTACCCAATTGCCACTAGATGAACAACATGAATAACGCTGCATACTATAAAGCCACTGATTTGATAAAGATGAAAATTTTAATAAACTTAAATATGATTCTTTATTTATATCATTTCCCATGATAGCTGCACTATATTTTGAGTAATTAAAGTTTGTTTCATCCATATTTAAAAGACAAAATTGTTCTACACATTCTATTTCCATAATAGTTAAAATAAAATCGACGAAATTTTCTGAAAAAATTAAATCAGCTTCGAAAAACAAGCTATTATTAAATTCTTTTGAGAAAACATTCTTTGGAAAAAGACTATCTTCATCCAAAGCATTTTTCAAATATAATGCAATGTTAAGATTCATATTTTTCATAAGCTTATTCAACGCGCACCTAAAGAAAATTTTATCTCTTGACCTCCTGGCCCCCAATACTGAGCCCCTGAAGATCCTGTAGAAGTTCTAGTATATATACTATAAGTAGAAATTCCATTGCTTAATTGTACATTCGCACCATTTTTACTAATGCCATTGCCTATAATGCTATATCCATTAGCTAAGAGATTTGCTTGAAACTCAGATGCCGTTACATTCGTCGAAATATTCAGAATACTACTGCCCTTGGTTGCTGGATTATAAGTACTACTTATGCCTGCAGTCAGTATTTCCCCAAAGCTACCTGTGGCGTTTCCTGAAATACTACCTAGTCCGCCAACTGTGGATGTCGTTGCCACTCCGCCTAGATTAATCAGAGGTATTGCAACGCCACCAACCATTAGGATGCCATTAACGGCATTAACGACTTCACCTGTTTTCTGGTCTCGAACCTGCGTATCTAACGGGTCTGCACCATAACTAGGCGCAAGTGCATTCCCGGCAAACATTGGATCATTAAAATTGGGATTTGATCCTCCATAACCAAGGAATGTACTCTTGGCATTAGGATTATACAAAACAGCAGCGCCGGTGTTCGGATTTACGTAATAATACTGCCCTGTATTGGTTGATATTGGCGTCCACTGGCCTGTTGTGGAATCGTAATATTCAGCGG
>NZ_JBBYXI010000017.1:0-2067 GCF_039655745.1 Hohaiivirga grylli
CCGCCATAGATCACACCGCGCTGCTGGCTGGTGCCATCTGCATTTTGTGCAACCGAACCAATATTCGTGATGCTGCCTGCGGTAATTGCTGTGCTGTCTTTGCCATTAATGACACCGGCATTGCTCAGGCTCTGCGCAACATTCACAATAACCTGTGCGCCATAGATGACGCTGTTCGCTCCTGCATTCAGACTGTTCGCCGTGACTTCGGTGCCGCGGTCACCATAGATCGTGCCATCATTCGTCATGGCACCAGACACATCAATCGCGACATCCGGGCCATAAATCTGGGCCTCGCTCAGGTTATCAAGCTGGCTGGCCGCAATCTGCGTGCTGGCATAGCCATACAGGATACCCGCATTCACTATTTGGTCGGTCAGGATAAGACGCAGGTCATTCGCAACAATCTGCCCTGTCGCCTCATTGATAAGTGATTTGCCGAGGTTGAGTGTCAGGTTCGGGTAGTTCAGGGTTGTGGCATTGGTCAATGTTCCACGCACATCAATCAGAAAGCGGCCACTGTTACCCTCGCCTGCCTGAAACTTCGTGTCCTGACCAAGACGCATGTCATAGCCAAGAACGTAGATATCGCGCTTTGCGACCAGAATGGTCTGTTCCAGTGTCGTCTGATCAAGACCGGATACCGTGATGGTATCACCACTGACCTCAAGCCCGCTGGTCGAAACGGATTGCCCTTCAAGGCTGACCATATCGCGGGCGTAAATACCGCCAGAGGCCGTAACCGTTCCGCCACCAACAAGGCTGATCGCGGAGGCATTCGACTGAAGATACCCTTCAGACAGAACGTTCCGGACAGCCTCAAAGATAATCGCATCATTGGCCTGAGCCCTGATATCCTTCGCGACTGTAACATCACGACCAACACCCGTGATACGACCAAGCGCCTGCTGATCACCACCAATCGTCAGGATACCATCCGCTTCAAGACGGATGTCGCCCGTCGAGCCTGCAGAACCAATCGACAGATCACCACCCGAGCGGACAGTAACAAGCCCGACAATCTGGTGGACCTGACCATTCTCTTCAAAACTGAAACCAAGCGAGGTTAAATCACCCTGGAGCTGCACACCAAGGTCTGTATCATGGGACAGAACAGAGATTGTTCCTGCGCGGATCATACCACCCGCAGATGAGACAATGGCATCACCTGTTACAACAGGAATATCTGCCCCTGTAATGCGGCTGACCGTATCGCTGTTCTGATCCCAGTTGATCGCACCGGCGCGAAGGCGCACGTGACCTGTCGCATCAATCGGTGCATCGACGCGGAGCTGACGCCCCACCAGATCAACATTCGACAGCTTGCCAACTGTTCCATCCGGGTTGATCGCGGCAATCCCGCCACCTTCAACCGTGACAGTCCCGCGCGTGACCTTAAAGCCAACCGTTCCATTCTGGTAATCCGGAACGGGAACACCGCTTGATAAGGTCACACGACCGGTATTGATAAAGGTACAGGAACGGCAGGTCACACCATTCGGGTTCGCAACAATCACATCCGCCTTGGTTCCGAACACTTCTGTCGGGCCATTCAGCAAGGACGTATTGGTACTGGTGACTTCATTCAGGATAACACTGGCCGGGCGGGAGTTGACGAGGTTCGGGTTACCCTCGATACGGCCACCCAGGATAGAGGTTCCACCAAGACCGGAGTTGTTCAGAATAACGCCACGGGTATCAACGTTATAATGCTCGAACTTGTTGTGGGACACGCCGCCAAAGGAGGGCTTTGTAATATCAACCAGCGGCACGCCGTTCGGTGCCGTACCAACACGTGGCTGGAACTGGATATTGGCACGGGGATCGCTGATGATCTGAGCCTGCGCAACACTCGACAGAACACCAAATGGACCCGTCAAGGCCATCGTACCTGCAAGAAACAGGCTCAAAACCCGACGCGGCATAAACCAGAAACCGATACGCGAAGCTGTACCGGAAAAGCTAAATGAACCCTGCCCCATAACAAATACCCGTGACTTCTGAATTAATATTATTACTCGGTCAGCCCCTCGCTTAACCGAAGATGTCGCGGGAAAATATATCCTA
>NZ_JBBYXI010000018.1:0-1970 GCF_039655745.1 Hohaiivirga grylli
CCGCTGAATATTACGATTCCACAACAGGCCAGTGGACGCCAATATCAACCAATACAGGGCAGTATTATTACGTAAATCCGAACACCGGCGCTGCTGTTTTGTATAATCCTAATGCCAAGAGTACATTTCTTGGTTATGGAGGATCTAATCCCAATTTTAATGATCCAATGTTTGCAGGCAACGCCCTTGCGCCTAGTTATGGTGCAGACCCGTTAGATACACAGGTCAGAGGCCAGAAAGCAGGGGAAGTTGTTAATGCCGTTAATGGCATCCTTATGGTTGGTGGTGTTGCAATACCTATCATTAATTTAGGAGCATCAGCGACAACATCAACCGTTAGTGGTTTGGGTAGAGTTTCAGGAAGTGCTACCGGCAGCTTTGGGGAGACGTGGACTGCAAGTGTAGGGAATAATATAAAAAATTCTGCGGTAAATGATATAGGGTTAGCAGGTAGAGGGTATGTGCCTGCCGCAGGGGAGCGGACTATTCAAGGTTTTGTTGAGAGCGTTGTTGAAACTATGGGAGGGAACCCAACGATTGGCCGAAATGGTCAAGACTTATTCCGTTTGAGGGCTAGTGGGCATGGTTCTTCTACCGCGACGGCGACCCCTCAGAATGTGATGAATGTTAACCCGATAACTGGGCAGGTTTTCCCTAGTAAGGGATCTGATGTGTTGATCAATAATTATCATATAACTGAAACATATAAAGCGCTTAACAGTTATGGTAATAGTTATATTCGTACACTTAATGGTTTAAGGTGATGCTAGGATGAGTATAACAATTGGATTTGGCTATGATAGCATGGCTACAATTAACAATGCAGATTTACGCGCATTAGCGGCAGATTTTGATTATGGTATCGAATTTGGTTTTGAGCATTTCGAAGAGGATTGTCGCTTTGGAATTATAAAAGCCATGGAAATTTTATCTATTCAGAATGTGATTGTTTTACGCTCTCCTAAGGAAAGAAATGCAAATTTAGCTTTTGAAATTTATCAAGATTTATCAAAATCTTTCTTATCTAATGAAAGGCCTGTTTTCTTCTCTTTTTTAGAGTGTTTATTTGGGATTTTAAAAGAAAAAAAATATACAAAATTTTGTTGGTTTCAAGCAGATGAATGGTATGAGGATACAATGACACGTGTCTCATTAGGTGGCCTAGATGAGCTTTTATTAATTTTAAGTCGGCCAGGAGGAGCCTCATTACTTACTTTATCGAATAAAAAAAATACATACCCAGTAAATGATGATTTTCCGTTTTTATTTATTAGTGATTCTAATATTTCATACAGTTTTTTAAAGTAATATAGGTTCTGTCGCATTTGGAACTGACGATACACTTTAAGGTGATTGTGTCAGTTTCACTTTACCGGAATAAGTATTTCAAACTGCTGTTTCAAGTTTAAGGGCACACTTCGGGCGTAATCCGCCTGTCCTCGCCGCATCATCTGGATTGTTTCAATGCCGCTGAGAATGATATTGGCACAGGTGTTGGATTTGAAGCCAAGCATAGGTTTGGTGCGCCTTTTAATACAGCAGTGGCTTTGTTCAATGCGGTTGTTCAGATATTTGCCTGTCTGAATTCTGATTGGCCGAAGAGGTTTTCCATTTTCACTCCTGAGCCGATATTCATTATCAATTGCGACAAGGGCGGTGTGATTGGCCTGATAGCGATCAAGCGTAATGCTATCTGGCCTGCCGTTTCGTTCAAAAGCTTTTCTGAAGAACAACTTTGCCGCCCGGATATCGCGCTTTTGAGAGAACAGAAATTCCACGGTCTGCCCGTTGTCATCAATGGCCCGATAGAGATAAGTCCAATGCCTCCCAACCTTGATATATATTTCATCGACAAACCAGTTTTTACCTGCTGGCTTTCTCTGACTGTTAAATGCCTTCGCAATCAGAGGCGCGTATCTGATAATCCAGCGATGAATAGTTGCGTGGTCAACCGATATCCCACGCTCCTG
>NZ_JBBYXI010000001.1:0-995694 GCF_039655745.1 Hohaiivirga grylli
TTGTCATGGTTCCGGCCTTGCCGCCATAGACCTGCTGGATATTGCTGTCGATGTTGCCATAGCCGACATAGAGACCGGCGATATCACGCATGCCATCGGCATATTCCCTGCGGTAGATATCCATACCGGCCTGGAAGCCTGCCATGTCGTAATCGTAAGACGGGCCATTCTTGTAGAACTTGGTCAGACGGCCATAGGCATTTCCCTTACCGCCATAACCGACATTCCCGGTTTCACCGAACAGACGGGCCCAACCAGCATAGACCTTATGGTCGTATGCCCTTGCCGTTACCGGGCAACGATACTTGTTCCGGCCGGAACCACACCATTCATCTCTCACCTGTGATGGAAGAAGCAGGGTATCAGAGTAATCTTCACCGGCACGGTCATGATAGGTACCGACCATTGCCAGGGCCAGCTTATTCGCCAGTACAGATGCTGTCATATAGACAGGTATTTCAGCACGGATATTCGGCAGACTCGGACGGAACGGCTCTGGAGTCGGCTCTGGAGACGAAGGGTCAACAGGCGGCTGCACTGGTGGCGCAACATATTCACTGGTGAGATACCAGTTGTCGGTACTCTGCGTCCCTCTGACAACGTTATAGGCATAGAGACCAGCTTTGACCGAATTCGTTGGAGCCCAGAAGTCGGCACCAGCAGCGATAGTTGAGTTTGTGGTCTGTACGATCAGGATACCATCACCGGTTGTCTGTGCACCCAGCCCACCGTCGTTATTGACGATAACCTGCGTCTTACCGGAAACAATACCGTTATTGATTGCCAGAACATCACTGACAGAGCTGCTGTCACCCAAAACCGTATCGATTTTCAGAGTCGCATCACCTGTCGCGGTATAATTACCATCAATCGTGAACATCTGACCGGCTGTTTTTGCCGTTCCACTCAGATCAATAACACCACCATTATTGGTAAAGCCCTCACGCGCCATCAGTGTGAAATCACCATTGCTGGCATCAAGCGTAGAGTTGTTCAGATCGAGCGTTGTCAATGTCGAGATCGTATTGCTGCCAGCAGACGCCAGCGTCCACACAGAGCCGTTGTCAAGCTTCATACGTAGGATTGAGGTACCATTGGTATCATCAATCGTATTAACACTGCCCTGCAGCTTCATATTGTCAGCATTGAAGGTAAAATCGCTGGCCTTGTAAATTGAACCATTTGAAAATGAGTCTGAAACAACTCTGTTGCTGACATTGATTAGCCATCCACCAGATGAAGCTGTTGCTGAGCCATTCGTCAGGCTAAGAGAGGAGCCTGCCATAACACGGCCACCGACATAGATCAGGTCAGCATTGACACCAGTTGTTGCCAGCGTTGCATTATTCAGAGCAATTGTTGCAACAGTATCAGGATCAGCTGCTGCTATGGAGCCACCATAAAGAATGGCCCGGCCTGCCGCATTGATAACCGTTGAGCTGCCAGCAAAATTGGCATTCAAAGCAGACCCAGAGTTTTCGATATAAATACCCGGTGAGCCTGCAATCGGCTGATTGATAACCAAAGCACCACTGGAATTGACAATACCTGCACCAGGACCATCATCACGGGATTTGCCGATCTGTATACCTGCTGAGGCACTACCCTTAGTCGTTATATTGGTGTTGTTTAAATTTGCAGTGCTGTTTCCAGAGACATAGACACCGCGAGCTCCATAACCATTGGTGATGATCTCAATATCACCTGTCACAGTCAGCATAGAGTTGGTAATTGAACGCAGAGCAGAGTTACTACGGTTTGTCAAAAAACTTGCCGTTGTTGTCTGCTCAACTTTACCGCCCGCTAATGTAACGGTACTACCATTATCTGACAGCACACCATAGGTATATGTCTGGGAACTACCATTGATTAGAATGTCAACCTTACCCATATTGATGATACCACCAGCGGTAGCACCAGCACCCGTAGAAGTCGCAGTTCCCGCTGGACGAATGTAGGCATCACCGACGTTAATCGTACCGCCTTCTGCATAAAGTCCGTAATTACCAGTTCCAGCACCACCACTGATACCTGTTGCAATATTCACTGATCCTTTAATGGTTATTGTTCCACCATAAGTATGGATGCCATGCGAATAATCAGCACCACTGGCAGCCCCACCAGTTGTAATCTGAACAGGTCCATCAATCACGATATTAGACGAGGCACCGGTAGAATAAAGACCACGGCTTCTAGTGCCTTCAGCCGTAATGATTAATGGCGTAGCCGAGGTCACACCTGTGATATTGACGACACCGCCAGCAGAAGCAGAAATCACACCAATATTAAAAGCATTTCCTTTAATAGTGGTCACACCATTTGCATTAAGAATGCTTCCCGCGCCAGTTGCAAATGCTGCTGAACCAGTGGCATCATAACTTGATTGTGCCGTAGAACAGACTGAGCCCCCAGATGCATAAGTTCCAGTCGCTGCATCAACACAGGCAGCATTGGCTGCACCAACAAATGCATTGCCAGCTAATAATAAAACACCTGCCACAAAGGAGGCCGCAACCTTACTGCTATTTTCTGATGGGTTTTTAACCATCAGAGCAAGAACGCGCGCAGATACACTGCTGAAACTGCGCAGCCGGTTGGATGAACAAAAACGAAGAGTTGTCATGGATACCCCACAAGAATAGATTTTAAATTGGAAAGATTCACAGAGCAGAGTTGCTACTGCGGAGCCTTACTTCTGACCCGTGCCTGATGTGGCTTGACCTGTTTAGCAATGCGCGATCGCTTCCTGCTCAAGGCAGGCGCAACAACAGGATAATCAATGGGTAAAGACCACTTCATTCGATATTGAGCAATGGTCATATCGTAATGAGAGCGAAGATATCTCTTGAGACTTTTGACCTTCTGGCCATCCTCAAGGCAAACCAGATATTCGTCGGTTACACTATCTTTAACAGGTACCGCTGGCTTAGTTGCCCTAGCCTTTTCCTGAGGAATAGGGGCATTAGGGCTATTTTCAATTTTAAGAATCTCAAGCGCAACTTGGTGCACATCCCTTAAAAGTGGGATGATGTGTTCTTCTGAACAATGTGCTTTTTGTAAATATGCGATGACGATGGCAACAGCAGCTGAGAATGCCGGATTGTCACTCTTGGCCTCAACTTTTGGGAAATGAAAATCACTCCCGACACCAGCCAGCTCACTTAATATGGGGGGGGGGGGGGGGGGGGTAAATTCCTGATATTACTAATATTTTTCATAGCCCGCCAATCAAATTGGTATGAATTCTGCCTATTCAAAACGGAAAATTTATCTCTTATTAATCCTCCAAATAACACCTGCATAATATTTTTGCAACTATCATGATACAAATAAAAATCCAAAATGCAGTCAAAACTTTTTTACTTGTTTTGAAAATAGGAAAAATAATAGTTTTTTGCATGCAAAAATCATTGGATTTTACGACCTCCTGCATATAAAAATAAATTTTATATCAGAAGAAAAAAGAGGGGCAAATTCTGCCAGTTACCCCTCGCTTTCTCGCACCTGATTTGCGTTTTTTACCAGGTGTATTTCAAGCCAACCTGGCCGGTGACAGCGTTATAGTGTTTGCCACCAAACTGGGTCCCAACATCACCCCAAGCCTGAAGGTTCTTCGTGATTTCGCCAGAGATACCAAGCTTGACTTCACCGAATGAGCGTGGCGCACCTGACGGGACCAGATCATTGTTCATGTAAAGCTTGCCACCCTTCTGATTGTACCAGTAGTTCGCTTCCAGATATGGGCGCAGCACCATACCGTTATCAAGGTCAAACTGACCATAAAGACGGGCACCTGCACGAGCCAGAAGACCCGAGCCTCCCTTATAGCGAATGAGTGTCCCGGAAGCTTCTGTCAGGCTGCCTGACGTGTAGTTGATGTATGCAAGTTGTAATTGTGGTTCGAGGTAGATGCTCGTCGTCCCACTGGCGTACATCAGGAAACTATGCCCGGCCTCAACTGATGCGACAAACGATTGTGCATCATACTTTTCCTTCGGCAAGCCAATCCCGCGAACTTCATGGTTGAACCAGTTATACTGTGCCCATGTATCAATATACGGGCCGGGCTGACCACGATCATTTCGATACCATGTGCCATACGCCCCAACAGAATAACCATTAACCGTACCTGACGCTTTCAAAACGTTTCTTTGCCGGCTTTTCGAATCCGTATCAGATGTACCCCAGCCGCCCATGATACCGGCATAGAAAGTACCATACTCAGGAGATTCGTATTTTAGCAGGTCAACACCAATCTGTGCTGTAAGCGTATCAGCAGATGTTGACAGTGCATTACCGGCAGAGCGCCCATGCGTCCTCTTGCCTGTAACGCGCGCCCAGCCCGCATCATCACGGTCTGTCTGAGCCAGACCTGCATAACCATCACGATCATGCAGAGACATGATGAACATCGTACGGGAAATCTGATGGTTCATCTGATAGACACCAGCTTCCGGGCGGATCAGGGCTTCTACAGGAGCAGAAGGCACCTTATTCGCTCCTCCATCATTGCTGCTTGTCTTGTCCTCATCACCACCATTAACGGGCGGTATAACAACTGGAGGTATGACATTGGTCCGCGATACCAGATACCAGCTCTCGGCATTACCGCCATTACCACCTCTGACAAGGCTATAATCATAGGCACCAATGGCAAGAGTGCTGGTAACAGCACGATAGCCGCTGGAAGATGGATCAAGCGTAAAAGCCGAGCTTTCTGTCGTCGCACCATTTATTGCAGAGACAACCTGAATACCGACATTTGTCAAACCGCCTGTTCCACCCTGATTCATAACAGCCAGACTGGTTGAACCAGTTGCTGCTCCACCATCAAGGATTAAACGATCGGTCCGTGAGCTATCATCGCCAAATACTGTATTCAGAACAATACGGCCATCAACGCCTGTCATACCACCGACAACGGTCAGGGTATTACCAACCTGCCCTCCAGCCAGAATAATCGTGCCTTCGTTTGTCAACGGGCCGACAGTCAGATTTGAAAGACTGTTATTGCCATAGCCATTAAGAGAAGGCAGCGCATTAAAAGCAGCAATGGTTCCCTGATTATGGACAGCACCATCAACCGTACCGGTTCCCGATAGAATACCCGCACTCATGATGTGAACAGTACCGCCCAGTAGAGCCGACGTACTGCCTTCACCAACCACAACCGTACCGGATTCAATCTGCGTCTCACCGGCAAAGCTGGCAAGTTCCTGATTGACACTCAGAACGCCACTGCCACTCTTCAGGAGAACACCTGAACCAGTAAGATTACTGGTAAGATTCCAGATACCATCTGTGGCAACATTAAACGTACCGGCAACATTAACGTTAGCCAGACCAATATTCTGCTGTGCCGAAGCGCGAAGAACTGAATTGGCATCAACTGTGAAGCTGCCACTAAAACTGCTGCTATTCCCGGTCAGATGAACATCTACACCGCTCAGCGTTGTAATTGTCCCACTTCCGGAAAGAGCGTTTACAAATGAAGGAGAGGAAAATTCCAGATCAAGACTTGTTCCGCCAGAGACCAGAATTGATCCGGTAGAAGCGCCATTAGCATGCTGCAGAAGAACCTTACCGGAGAGGATTTCTGTACCACCCGTATAAGTATTATTACCCGAGAGGGTCAGTGTTCCGGTTCCATTCTGAACAACACGTCCCTGCCCATCAATAACACCGGAAAGCAGAAGTGTATTCGTCCGATCTGCCACCAAGGTTGCGCCACTCGCGATAGTGATATTACCACCGACTGCACCTGTGGTCCCGCCATTACCGAGTTGGAGCGTCCCACCACTGATAATTGTCTGACCAGTAAAATCAGTATTATCATATGTCAGAATTGTTTTTGTTCCGGCATTAACCTGAACAATTGTGCCTGTCCCATTGATATGGGAAGCGAATGTATAAGTTGGCTCTGTATAATTAAAAACCAGAGAACCGTTGGCATAAAGCTGAACAGCCGTTGATGTATCAACCGTTCCGGCAGCCTGAGCGGTTTGCCCAAGACCTGCACCGATATTCAGATACCCGTTACCAGTGCCTCGCCCCACCTGAACCAGCTTGCTACCAGCCTTCAGAAGACCGCCATCTGCAACTGTCACGCTGCCGGTTCCTGAACCATTGCCAATCACAAAGCTTCCTGCGCCTGTCGTCTCAAAACGTGAGCCAGCCCCGGAGACAAGAACACTCCCCGTACCGCTGTTCTCACCAACACGGACATAGCCTGAAACTGTAAAGATACCGCCATCAGTAACTTCAACGAGACCCGTACCATAATTACCGATACTGGCGTGAACATTACCGCCACCCGTCAGGTTCAGGTTACCTTTGACATAAACCTCACCAAGAGAGCCCTGTGACTGCCCGACAATGAACTGGTTACTTGAAGCAGACCCTAAGGTCATTGTACCACCGGCTTCAATATCCAGAACCCCGTGGTTTGTACCACCTATATAAAAATCGCCCGACTGGCTGATAAGCTTGCCACCGGCTTCAATACGGATCAGCCCTTTCGTCGAAGCATCCCCTATCAGACCAACATTGCCGCCACGCTTGGTCGTAACAAGCCCGCCATCACCAATGACAAGCGTCCCGTCACCACCCGTCTGACCAACAAAAAGCTTGTTGCCGACAATAAGCTGACCACCGTTTCGTACATTAACGATGCCGGAGCTTCCTGCGCCTCTGCCAACGACAAACTCAAACCCTTCATCTACCGGACTTGTCGTATCACCACTGTCAGCTGTCTCAAGAATATTACCGCTACCATCAATTGTAACGGTTACCCCTGTTCCATCAACCCAAACGGCATCAGAATAATAATTCCACCCGGATACCGTTCTATCACTCGTAATATGTTCTGCCGCATAGGTATTGGATGCTACAATACTCGCAACTCCTGACAGAAGTAAAAGAAGTGCATTTCGAGAAATGGTTTTCAGCTCAGGCTTCAACAGACTACCCCCGCATTTAAAGTTTCTTTTTTATTTCACCCCAACCTTACGATCATGATTTATCTAACCCAGATATGTTCTGGCTTTAATTGAATAATATTAATGATCGAATAGCCTATAATGGTTATATTAAATGAAATTTTATCTTAAATGTCAATAAAAAAGCTGTTTCAGAGAAGAGAGGGCCTGAGACAATATAGTCATAGAAAATCTCTATTCTATTAAAAACGAATTATAAAACATAAAAAATTATACTATAAATATATTATTCAATTTTTTGATCTGTAAAATTTATTCTTAAATTAAATGTAAAAATAATAAAAATCTACAGTCAACATGTATCTAGAATTAAATTTTTCAGCTTGACTTTATAAGTTGGCTAAAAAAATGCCCGGATCATTTGGATATCCGGGCACTTTATTATCTGATTTACGTCTTTTACCAGGTGTATTTCAGGCCAACCTGACCGGTGACAGCATTATAGTGTTTGCCACCGAACTGGACACCGACATCACCCCAAACCTGAAGGTTCTTCGTGATCTCACCGGAGATACCAAGCTTAACTTCACCAAACGAGCGTGGTGCACCTGATGGGACCAGATCGTTATTCATGTAAAGCTTGCCGCTCTTCTGGTTATACCAGTAGTTTGCCTCCAGATATGGGCGCAGCACCATACCATTATCAAGGTTGAACTGACCATAAAGACGGGCACCTGCACGCGCCAGAAGACCTGAGGCTCCCTTATAGCGAACTGTTGTGCCGCTAACTTCAGTCAGCGTATCAGCTGAGTAGTTGATATAAGCCAGCTGTACCTGAGGTTCGAGATAGATCTTGGCTGTTTCACTACTGTGCAGCAGGAAGCTGTAACCAACTTCAAGAGATGTTGTGAAGCTGTGCGCATCATACTTCTCTTTTGGCAGGCCATAGCCGCGAACTTCATGATTGAACCAGTTGTACTGAGCCCAGACATCAACATAAGCACCAGCTTCACCACGGTCATTCTGATACCATGTACCATATGCACCGACAGAGTAGCCTTTAACCGTACCAGAGGCCTTGGACTGATTAATCTGACGGCTCTTCGCATCCGTATCAGATGTACCCCAGCCGCCCATGATACCGGCATAGAAGGTGCCATACTCAGGGGATTCGTACTTGAACAGATCAACACCCACCTGTGCCGTGAACGTATCTGCAGATGTTGACAGTGCATTACCAGCTGAGCGGCCATTCGTCCGCTTACCTGTAACACGTGCCCAACCCGCATAATCACGGTTTGTCTGGGCCTGACCGGCATAACCATCGCGATCATGCAGAGATGTCATGAACATCGTACGCGCAACCTGATGGCCCAGCTGATAGGCACCACCTTCAGGACGGACAACCTTATCATCCTGACCTGAAGAGCCACCATTCAGATTAGAAGATGCCTGAGATGTCAGATACCAGCTATTGGCGTCGCCTCCGTTACCACCTCTGACGAGGCTGTAGTCATAGGCACCGATTGCCAGTGTATCTGTTGTTGAACGGTAACCCGAAGACATCTGGTCAAGCTTAAATGCTGTCGCTTCTGTCTGAGCACCATTCTTAGCAGTGATAACCTGAATACCAACATTGGTTTCAGCACCTGCACCACCCTGATTGGTGATGACGAGGCTTGTTGTACCTGTAGCCTGACCGCCATTGAGAACCAGACGATCTGTTGCAGAGTCATCTCCGCCGAACAATGTGTTCAGGTAAAGACGCCCGTTCATACCAACATAGTCACCATTGACTGTCAGCGTATTGCCAGCAGCATAACCTGCCAGAATAATACTGCCAGCATTGGCAACGCTGCCAACACTCAGGTCAGAAGTAACCAGCCCGCCGTAACCATTGATATTTGGCAGAGCATTATAGGCAACAATCCGACCAAGATTGTAGACATCACCTGCAACCTCACCCGTACCTGACAGAATGCCATTGCTTTCGATACGGACAGAACCACCAATCTTGGCAGTCGTGCTGCTTTCGCCAACAACCAGTGCGCCACTTTCAATGGTTGTGACACCCTCAAAGCTAGCCAATGCCTGATCAACTGTCAAAACACCTGCGCCACTCTTCAGGAAGACACCTGTACCATTTACAACGTTATCAAACTTCCAGACGCTCTCTGAAATCGCATTGAATGTACCATCGGCCTGAATAGATGCCGTACCGACATTCTTGGCTTCAGATGCACGGATTACAGAACCCGCAGCTGACATCAGCTGACCTGCAAATGCGCTGTTGTCACCTGTAAGGTGGATATCAGAACCATCAAGCGATTCAACAGTACCAATACCCTTAATGAATACAGCTGTCGTGCCGTTGGCAACGGCTGTCCATGCTGCATTGTAACCCGAGAGATTAGCAAAGCTCAGCTTGTCTTCTGCGCCAACCAGCTCAATGGACTGGGCCGAGTTGAAGGCACCGGCAGCATTCAGCATAAGCTGTGAACCGCCCGTTACCTGCAGATTACCTGTATAGCCAGACTGGATACCATTCACGCGGACAATTGAAGGATCAATGATAAAGGTACCTGAGCCAACAAGAGAGTTTGTCTCAAGAGCACCACCATCTGTATCGCCAGCAGCTCTCTGGCTGTCTGCAACTGTCAGGGTTGAACCCTCTGCAATATTCAGGGTTCCGCCAACAGCTGTATGCACGGCACCAACTGTCTGGGAGAAGCCATTCATATCGAGAGTCGTACCACCAGCGATCTGAACATCCGAGGTAAACCCAAGGACATTGTCATTCGCCATCTGCAAGGTACCACTGACAACAGATGTTACACCTGTGTAGTCGTTTGTTGCATTAGACAGTGAGACCTTACCGGCATTGATGGCATCAATTGCCAGATTACCGGAACCTGTCAGTTTTGCCGACAGATCTGTTGCGGCACCTGTAGCTCCAACATCTGGTGTCAGAACCAATGTCTGACCAGACTGAAGATCAAGCTGCTTCAGACCATAGCCAAGATAGACACCATCATTATTCTTGCCAGAGAGGATATAATCATAAGTTGCTTCTGCAACGGTTACACCACCGGCAATAATATCGACGAGATGGCCACCTGTTGAGATACTATTGCCATCCAGATCAGTCAGCGTCAGACCGCCAGCACCTGTAACAGTGCCATTCGCGTTAACAAGCTTAACCTGCGCATCATCATCCTGAGCGAGCAGATTGGTCTGCGTAGGTGTTGTCGGAATAACAAGACCTGTCGTTGCTGGATTAACCGCGATAGAACCACCGTTAGCCGAAACCGTCACATTACCTGTCGAGATCAGATCAGGTGATGTGGCATCTGCCGGAACTGTCAGGTTGGCATACTTCAGCATACCACCATCAAATGCCAGATTGCCGATCGCCTGAGACCCTGCACCAACTGTTGTGATGTTGTTTGCACCAAGGCTCAACGTCGCTTTGGTCAGTGCAGATGTGTTTGCACCTGACAGATCAAACGTATTGTTCGACAGAACAACTGTTCCTGCAAAAGCCGAACCAACGTTGGACGTAAAGTTGAATGCAGCACCATTGTTAGAGGCATTCAGGATACCTGTACCCGTCAGTTCATTCGAGAACGTGAATGCGCCATTCATTGCAGCATTCAGGGTACCTGTAATAGCAACCTTACCTGTACCGAGATTGGTCTGGCTATCTGTGGCGGTTGCCGCAAGAGCAGCTTTACCAGTGATAGACCAGTCACCTGTGTAGGCAGAATTTGCACCTGTAATCGTGGCAACACCTGCACCAGAAACCATGGTTCCACCACTACCGAGCAGAACGTTATCAAACGTCTGATCAGTTGCGAAAGCAAGGTTCAAGCCTTCAGAAGCAGAAGTGGTTGCAACAGTGATATCACCGGAACCAACACCATCAGCGTTGGTCAGTGTTAGCTTGCCTGCCGTGATATCGGTTGTCCCTGTCCGGGCATTTGCCTGTGCAATGGTCAGGTTACCAGAACCCGACTTCGTGAACGAGCCTGCGCCCGTGAAGTCGTTAGCCAATGTCCAGTCGGTTGACGTATTGATGGTGAAGCTACCTGCATTGGCGATCTCGGCGGAACCGAGGTTACCTTGCGTCGAGGCTGTCAGCGCGGAGGCTGCATCAACAATCCAGTTACCGGACAGTGTGTTGTTACCGGTCAGGGTCACTGTGGAGCCAGAGGCAACTGTTACATCACCGGCACCGGCGACATTCTTTGAGAAGTTACCCGTGGCGTTATCGATGATCAGGTCACCCGCAACTGTGGCTGTCCCGCTGTTACCGATACCGGCAACATTGTCGAGTTCAACGGTTGCACCGGAGGCTATGCTCACACCGGCGGTCAGGCCTGTGTTCGCACCGGTAACGTCAAGCGTACCACCGGCAATGGCCAGTGTACCGGCACCGGTCAGGGAACCGGCGGACGTGCCGCCATTATTGATGGTCAGTGAGCCATTGTTCAGGTTCAGCGTTGAACCGCTAGCACCTGTGAAGGCACCGTTCACAACCTGCGTGTAACCATTAACATTGGTCGTCGCACCGGAGGCAATGCTCAGGGCTGTCGTATTGCCAAGCGCATTGTTCGAACCAAGCTGCAATGTCCCGGAGGTCACTGTCGTTGTACCGGTGTAGGTGTTACCCGAGTTGGTCAGGGATACCAGCTTGCCGCTACCGGCTGCAATCTCAAGGTTACCCGAACCAATGACCTGTGCAGACAGATCAGTTGCAAGGCCTGTTGCACCAGCATCTGGCGTTAAGGTCAGAACCTGACCAGACAGAAGCTCAACAGTCTTCAGAGCATAAGCAACATACAGACCATCATTGGCATCGCCTGTATTCAGACGATAGCCATAAGTGCCCACTGCTGCTGTGATCACTCCGCCAGCATCCATGAGATTGACGGCCTGATCTGCTGCCTGCAGGTCTATACCATACTGATTAGTCAGCATCAGCGCGCCACCCGCACCAACAACTGTATCACTGGAAACAAGCTGCGTCAGTGCACCACTATCATCCTGTGACAGCAGGTTCCTTGTATTATCAGAACCAATCGTTGGGATACCTGGTGCTTCAGGAACCTTGATCGATACCGTACCGGTACCATTCACGTCCAGCAGCTTAACCTGTAGCAGGCTGTTGGCAACAATCTCAGACGGAACAGTAGCATCGAATACAACCGTACCATCATTGAAGATCAGACCTCCAATTGCCTGGATGCCTGTATCAACTGTAATTGTTGAACCATTATCAGCACGCAGATACGCATTGGTCAAAGCAGTCGTGTTCGCACCGGACAGCGTATACGAGCCAATGCCCATAGCCAGTGTGCCAGCAAACTCATCACCTGCATCAAACGTAAACTCAAGGGCAGAACTATGCGTACCCATTTCGGCAAACAGCGTACCATTGCCTTTCAGTGCATTGGCAAAGATAAATCCATCTGACGGCTTCAGGGTCAGGCTGCTGTCAGGACCATCAAGATAGACTTCTGCCGTACCAAGGTTACCCTCGGTCGTTGCAATCGCCGAACCCGTTATATCCCACTGACCGGAAAGTGTGTTTGTTCCGGCAAGCGTGACAGATGTTCCACTGACCTTAACCGTCCCTGCCCCATCAATTACATTACCAAAGCTGGTTGAGTTAAAGGCCAGTTCCATCAGTGCATCAGCTGCAACTGTTGCTGAACCGGACGAGATCGCTCCCGCATTGGTCAGCTTCAGGCTGCCACTATTAACCGACGTAGAACCGGTAAAGCTCGAAACACCTGAGAGGGTCAATTCACCAGAACCGGTCTTGGCAAAGTTGCCCGAACCGGAGATAACACCGGAGAACGTGCTGTCAGCAGTGTTGTTTGCTGTCAAATCCGCAGACGCAATAACCGAGCCTGCACCTTGCAGGTTGTTTACCTGATTGGCAAAACCGTTCAGATCAAGCGTACCGCCAGACTGGACAACCATGTCGCCGTTATTTTTGAAGACATCGGCAACACCAGCTTTTGCTATACCCGAAGAAACAATCGTTGAACCGGAGTAATCATTAGTTGCATTCGAGATAGTGATTGCACTTTTCGAAGCGATTTCAAGGTTACCAGAACCTGTTACCTTCGCCTTCAGCTCAGCCGCTGTTCCCGTTGCACCTGTCCGCTCAGTCAGAACGAATGTCTCACTAGCGAGAAGAGCAAGCTCGGTCAGCTGGTATGTCACATAAAGGCCATCACCACCCGCGCCTGTTGAGCTCAGGCTATGGTTATATGTTGCATTTGCAACTTTTGTGCCGCTTTGCGTAATATCCTGAACACTCGAGGTTCCCAGAACATTACCGTCCTTGTCAACCAGGTTGATATTCGAGATATCGCCTGTAACTGTCGCGGCACTCACAAGCTGGTTCGTGACGCCATCATCAACAACAAGAAGGCTGAAAGCCGCGCTTACATCAGACAGGTTAAGCTGAACGCCCCCTGCTGTCAGGTCAAGATTACCGGTCGTCACTTGTCCAGTGAATCCACCTGTAGCGCTATACAGACCGGTATTAATCACACCACCATTCATGGTCAAATTACCAACCGAGCGGTTGCCTGCAAGACTGGTAATTGAGTTCTCATTCAGTTGAAGCGTTGCATTTCCAAGGACATTAGCTGCGCCCGCATCAAGCTGTAATGTCCCGGTCCCCATCTCCATGACACCCGTGAAGCCACCATGCATAGCTTCAGTACCAAACCCGAAAATTTTATTTTTATTGGCAAGTTCAACAACAAATGTTCCGGTGCCGGAAATCTTGTTCGAGAACACAAAACTAGCGGTTACTGGTGGATCAATGGTCATCCGGCCATCACCCTCAAGGACGATAGTGGCGGTACCAAGAGAATTATATGGCAAAGCAACCAAAGCTGATGCACCATCCGCAACTGTCAGCACACCCGAGTGGCTTGAAATTCCGGCAAGGCGTACATTCGTGCCTGTGATACTGATATCACCGGCACCCGTACGGCTATTATTCAGTGTTCCATTCGAGAAGGAGGCTTCCAGAGTTGCTCCGCTGTTGATTGTAATTGCGCCGGTACCAGCACCACTGGCATTCGCAAGATCAACAGTCCCGGCCGAAATGATTGTTCCGCCTGTATATGTTGATACGGCATCAAGCGTCAGCGTGCCTGTTCCGGTCTTGGTCAAAGCAGCATCGCCAGAGATCACACCGGACAAGGTCAGGTCATTGGCACCCGTCGCAATCGTCTGGGAGCCGGAGCTCAGTACGATGTTATTACCAACATTGAGACCATCCGCATTGGCTGCAAGCGTCGTGCCATTGCCAAGGTTAACAGACCCCGTACCAAAGCCCAGATCAGCACCAATACCAACGGTACCAGCATTAACGTTCACATCACCGCTGTAACCGGCACTGTCGCCGTTAAAGTTGAGTGTTCCGGAACCCGCTTTAGTGATATCGCCAGAACCTGTCAGAGGGAGATCTTCTCCAAAGGTCAGATAGCTATCAGCATCAACGGTAATTGTGACATCCTGAGCAACACTGCCAGTTGCACCCGTTGAACCAGCAAGAGTCAGACCTGCGTTATTACCTGTAACGGTAAAGTCGCCACCCAGAACAACAGAGTTGTGGAGGGTCTGTGAGCCATTGGCAAGGCTCAGTGTACCGCCATTAACCGTCAGCGTACCCAGACCAGCCGGACCAGAGGCAACACCACCAAGGGCATTGGTCATGCTGGATGCATTAATCTCAACAGTGCCACTGTTGATGGTCAGGCCACTTGTGAAGTTCGAGCCATCACCATTCAGGGCAACTGTACCCGTACCATTGATGGTCACGCTCTTGTTGGCACCGGAAATGTCACCATTCAGTGTCAGCTTTTCCGTACCATCAGCTGTGATAACCAGATTACTGTTGAGGTTGATGTTTGAATCAATCGTTGGCGCAGAATTACCAACCAGACGAATCTGGGCTGGCATGTTTTCATCTGCGGTATCAAGCGTAATCGTTCCACCTGACAGCGTGAACTGCTGGCCCTGTGTACTCTCAAACGAGATCATGCCAACAGTAATACCAGAACCTGTCGAGATCGTGCGGCCATCGAGACCTGCATCCAGATCGGCAAAGACAGCACCGTCACCAGCCGAAATTGGCGCACCGGTGTCATTCCAGTTTGAAGCTGCCCAGAGCGCGCTGTTGGAGTGATTATCCCATGTATAGGCAACACCAACTGGCACTAGCTCAAGCTGGTTATTGGCATTCAGAATAACCTTGGCACCAATGGTATAACCACCTGTGAACCATACGTTATAAAGCTTTTTGCCTTCTGCCAGATTGGTTACGATCAGCTGATCAGCACCAAAACCGGCACCCGCATTGCCACTCCAGTTCGCAAGGCTGAGTGTCAGGTCAGATGACCCGACATACATACCATCATCAGAGAGTTTGAAGTTATTGATTGTCAGGACACTGGAGCCTGAACCAAAATCAATGGTTGAATCAGCGGTCAGCACAAACTGTGAGCCAGCTGCCATCGTCTGGTTGAGACCATTGAGAGCCAGTGTACCACCATTCATGGTCAGCTGCTGAACACCAGCCATCAGGTTAGCATTCGCAAAACCAAGTGTGCCGGAACTGATAACCAGATCAGGTGTATTCAGTCTGGCACCAATTGTTGTTGTGGTACCTTCACCTTCCTTGATCAGCTGACCAGAAGTTGCAATCCAGCCTGTTGTACTGGTTCCGGTGAAGCTGGAGTTGCTGTCAAGAATGGTTTTAACATTAGTGCCACCAGCAATGAACAGATTAGCAGAACCGTTCATGGTGATGCCGGAGCCAGACAAACGAACTGTCGAACCATCATCCGTTACAATCCGGGTAGTCGTAGCCGCCTCAAGAATTAGCTCACCTGTTCCAAGATAGTTATTACCGGCATCAAGACGGCCAGTAGTCACATCGCCCGTTGCAGTAGCCAGCAATGTACCGGCAGAAACGCGAATACCGTCACTGATCTGGTTATCTCCATTGACCAGTTCGAGAATACCTGCGCCCAGCTTGGTGATACCACCCTGATAACTGTTGGCAGTATCATCAATCAGCTGAGACTCGATTACGAGTGTTGCGCCGGTAGCAATATTTGCAGAAAAATCAAGCTTTCCGTTACGTAATGTAATGGTTGGGGTATCAAAAACCAGGGTTGTTGCATCACCACCCTTAGTGACCTGCAATGAGGTTGCGTCAAGTTTAATGGCGTTTGAAACACGGCGTGTTGTGATCCCCGACCCGACTTCACTGTAGGCCGCGATATAACCGCCACGCATCGTGATAAGACCGGTACCAAGTGCACCACTAACAACATTTCCGTCACTGTCCGTAATTGAGTCAGTACCAACTTGGGCTACAGCGGTAGCCAGAATAGTTCCACCCGTGTAGGTATTATCTCCCAGGAATCTGGTAATACCATATTGGCTGTAAGTGCCTGCCAGACCCATACGGATCAGACCCGTTCCGGACAGAACGTTATTTTTGCCGAAAATAATTGTATCTGCGGCCGATCTTGAGCCAAGATCAACAATACCTGTCAGAGTTGATATGCCGTTATAGTCAAACAGCATCACACCGCCGGTATAATAGGCCATTCCCCTCAGATCGAGCTGATTATTCAGCAGGAATGGAGAAGCTTCCGTACCACCGTTAACAGTCAGCTGCGCACTATGAACATACGTAGAGCTGACAGTGAAAACACCGGTTCCAAGACCATTACTCTGGCCAACATAAAGCGTACCCTGCTGGAGATTGACCCCTCCGGAGAAGTCCGTATTCGCACCATTAATCGCCAGTATTCCATAGCCGGTCTTAATAATATTACCGGCCCCACTCAGTTCACCATCCAGTGTAAGTGTCAGCTGCTGAAGGCTTTGCTGCAGAACATAAGTATCACCATAAACATTGATATACCGGGTTTCTGCAATATCACCAGACCCGCTAAAGGTCAGCGTATTAGTCTTGCCGATACTATCGGCAATGGTAACGCCATAAAGAGTATCCTTTTGGAGTTGCAGATTCCCTGCCAGTTTATAATCTGACGTAACCGTATGGCTCCCGCCCAGTGTTTCAACACGATAGGTATCTGCGTCATTGCTGCTACCGATTGTGAAGACACCACTTCCGAATAGGGCCCCATCAGCATTAAACTGTATAACGGAAGCATCCTGCCACAGGAAGCCACCTGTATAATCACTCGTGCCACCGCCAGACAACTTAAGTGTACCAGCACCAGTCTTTATAAAACCACCTGAACCCGTCACCGAGCTACTTAGTTCTAAATAAGAATAGTTAGTTGGCACCGTAACAATAAGATCTGTTGCACCATCAAGATTAAGGTTGGCAGCCAATGTCAGATTATTGACACCGGCATGCTTAATGCGTGCATCAGAACCTGAAATCGTCAGTGTTCCACTACCACCCAATGTAAAGGTCTGACCAGAGCTGGCCTCAACATTGAGGCGTCCGATTGTATAATTGCCATCAACAGCTATTGTTTTGCCGTCTAGATTGCTATCAGCATCACGAATTGTGGCACTCTCACCAGCAGCATTCGGAACAACGTTATTCAGCCAGTTGGCAGCAGTGCCCCAATTATCATCGGCGGCAGCACCACCACCCCATTCATTTGTTGTCGAGGCTGATGGCAACAGATACCAGTAACCCGCTGTAGAATTATCAACGATTGCGCCAGATTCATAACCGGTAAATGCAATATTGGCCAATTCAGCATCAGAGAAGCCAGGGTCAGTAGTAAAGCGAATAAAGGTTGCACTGTCATTAGCAACCCAAGCCTGACCATTATTCTGAATGGTCAGAATGGAATTTGGGTACCAGTTGGTAGCACCTGATATACGTCGAGCAAACGTAACTCCACCGTAATCATTAAGGATAAACGAACTATCCTTATACAGATACACACCATAAATGTTTGTGCGATAATTATCAGTATTGAAGCTACCACCATTGAGGTATAACGCCCCAGATGTTGCATTCAACTGATTATCTCTTCCAAGCTTTAAAGTACCAGCTGTAAGGTAAATGTTATTTGGTTTGAATAATGTAATACCGGAATCGAGTACTGTTGTTCCAGAACCTTGCTTCAGGAAATTATTGATCCCTGTAATTGTCCCCGAACCATAAATTGTGGTGGTATTTCCCGGATTTGTCGTCGTATCAACAACGACTGTCGGAGAGTTAAGCAGGGTCGTACCGCCAAACGTCAGATCACCGGAAACCAGGAAAAAACCTCTGTTTGTTGTTGCGTCCAGTGTCCCGCCAGCAAGGGTAAAGTCACCACCACCAAGAAAACTGAAATAACTGCCATTGGCAACAGTCAGAGTACCGCCTGCCAACGTACCCGAATGACCTTGACTGTCAATTTTCAGATTAGAAGTCGTACTGCTGTTTATTGTGATATCGCCGGAGCCAAGGTAATTGTTTCCTGGGCTTAGCTGACCAATAACGAGGTCACTTGTCAGGGTCGTAAATAGCGTGCTGTAGGCAACGGTTAAGCCACCACTGAAGGTATTATTAGCACTCAGTATCTCCTTCGTGCCCCCGCCATTAAAGATCAGGCCGCCAGAACCGGTAAAATTCAGCCCTGAATCAAATGTAACGGAAGCAACCTCGCCAGGCATTGTTGTATTGGTTGAAACTGTAATAGTTCTGATAGCATCAAGCTCGACATCACCATTATATGTATATCTGACATATTGTGAGGAAAAGTTACCCTCTAAAGAGAGTTTGTTATTAATGGTATTCTTAACACTGGCAGCAAGTCCGCCAACGGCGCCACCCTGAATATGCAGGGTTCCGGTCCCCAGGTTATTGCTCGCATTAACACTAAAAGTACCGGATTGTACGTAGATATCACCCGTGTATGAAGCAGCATTGGCTGAGGCAACTTCAAAACGTATGTTACCCGGGCCATTAAAAATAATATCGCCACTTCCGGTTATAGGACCCGATATGAAAAGAATACTACTGCCAGCAAGCGTAATATTTGTATCACTATCAAATTTGACAGTACTCTGGAAACGCAACCATGGCATTGCAGTCATTGCAGTCAGGTTGGCATTTACATCAGCAACGCCACTATCAAAAGTGATCATTGTCCGAATATTGAAATAAGTAGATGCCTGTGAACCGCTCGAGTTGAGAATCAGATTACCAATTGTCCAGCTGTTATTCGTCCCCCCCGTAATAACAACATTAGTCAGGCTACCTGCAAGATTCCCAAAATAAGCTGTTGCACCGGCATGGTTTGGCACACTGTATTCATCCCCACCAACCCAGTTACCGGCAGTACTCCAGAGTTTATCATTTGCCAGACCATTCCACTCAGAACTCAGGAAGCTCGTCGGACGAAGCTCCCAAAGGCCTGCACCATTATTAACGGCAGTTGCACCCTTGGCATAGCCCTGGAACCAGACATTGGAAAGCGATGCTGTCGGGTCTGATGTCGTATAAACACGATCAAACGATGCATAAGGTGAGCCATCCCAGTCACTGATACGAATGGCAGATGGACTACCCGTAATTGCACCGAGTGTAACGGCATTGGCGGAAGATGATGTACCACCAAGATTCAGGTTAAGTGCGCCCGTACCAGCGATAGTCGTGAAAGACTGATCAAAACCGTTCAGGTTGAAGACAGATGACGTACCAGACAACAGGGTGATTGTTGCAGCTGGATCAATCTGGTTGGCTGTATGGAAGCTAAGTGTACCACCGCCCATATTAAGGGCGGACGTTGTAATTGTAGCCGTACCGATATCAAGCGTACCGCCAAGTACAGATACACTTGTAGCGTCGAAGCTGGTGATGCCGGAGAACGTAGCCGCTCCTGCGCCCTGCTTTGTAAAGCCATTGAGCCCTGCAACTGCACCACTGCCACTGACGGTTTTATTTGATGCATTATCCAGAACGAAATCAATGCCAGACTGGCCAATGGGTGAACCAGCATTAAATGTCAGATTACCACCAATTGTCATGGTGGAGCCGGCAGCATTAGCGAACAGAGTATTGCCGAGCTTCACATCACCCGTGAAAACAAGCTTACCCTTTTCGGCACCCGTACCAAAATCAAGGGTACCGCCAGCAAAATCGACAGTCGCACCATTCAGGACTTCAATGACAGAGCCATTGGCTGCCGAAACTGTACCACCAGCAAACTGAACTGTTGCACCTGCAGCTGAGTTGATTGTCAGGCTTGAAGAGGCATCAGACAGAATGATATCGCCAGTGCCAAGCATGTGGTTAGCACCGGATGCTGAACCAATAACCAGTGTATCACTAAACGAACCTGTGCTGACAGCACCCTGCTGAATATTAAGACCACCAGAAAATGTATTGTTCTTGCTCTGGAGTGAAAGCGTACCATAACCCTGCTTGACGATACTGCCTGCACCCTGAAGGTCAAAACCGGAGCCGAAAGCAAGGGTTGCGACGTTACCAACATTATAGGTGTTGGCACCTGTCAGCGTTGATGTCTGGGTTGCGTTGAATGTCAGCGTATTACCAGTACCGACGACACTAAACCCGTTATTCAGGGCAACCTGGTTTGTCAGCGTACGGCTACCGGAAGAGACGTCAAAGACCTGAGAAGTGCCACCAACAAGCGAAATGGTTGATGTGCCAAAGGCTGCATTGTTACCAACGGCAATTGTGCCATCAGTGAAGTTAAACGTACCACCAAAGGTATTGGCACCATTAAGTGCCAGTGTACCACCACCGGATTTCTCAACAGTGGATGCATTGCTGATTATACCATTAATGGTCACAGTTGAGTTGGTAACAGTCGCCACAGACAGCGCCTGACCATTCATATTGATGGCGCCCCCCATGGTAACAGAGCCACCATAGGCGCTGGAGTTTGAAATTGTCAGATTACCAGCAGTGGTTACGGCAGAATTGATTGTGACGCTGCGGTTATCAGACAGCGAAATCATACCGGATGAACCACTGTTATCAAAATTCAGGGTACCGCCAGAAATTGTGAAGGCGCGCGCTGTCGCATTATCTGTTCCGCCAATCAGCAGCTGACCAAGAGTATTGCTACCTGTGACGGTAATTGTCTTGCCATTCAGCGAACCATCATTGTCAAGGAAACGAACCTGTACACCAGCTGCATTCGGGGCTGCGCCAGTAGACCAGTTTGTTCCGGTTGACCATTGATTATTCGTTGAGCCAACCCAGTCAGCAGCATAAGCAGATCCACCAAGCAACATGGCTCCTGCCAAGAGTGAAGCTGCAGCAGCTTTCTTCAACACGACCTTACGTCCATCGGGCATAACAGACCGATGATTGCCGCGTGCAAGAGCAAGGAACGAGACATCGTTCATTGCGCGCGCAATGCGAGAACGTAAAGCATGAGAAACAAAACTCTTATTTGACATGGTAGTACCCCGAATAAATAAACTGCTAACAACAATCAGTTTTTTGAATTGTTTTTCGCACGCCATATAAAAGGCTTAAGAAAAGAATGCGGAAATGTCATTAAGCCAATTTCACAGACCTAATAGTCCTGTAATTTGCTTGCATTCTTTTTATAAAACGCCCCACAGCCATTCTAAACTGAATGACTTACATAGTTACATTTAGTGAACCTGTCGGCTCAGCTTATAATTAAAGTCGACTGCTTTGATGACATTTGGTCAGTTAGGCAATCGATAATTCACAAGTGCCCATACAGCTATAGTTACTATAAGTCACTTCATGACTAAAGTATGACACACGCAATGAGAATGCAACATTTTTTATAAAACCGTTATGAATGCATCAAAGCAAAACATGAATAAGTTACATATAGTTTTTCTAATGATTTAATTATATTTTTTTATACAAATAGCAGAGTTTTATTTTCAGAAACCCTTTGCCGCCCGCTCAGCCCGTCGCTCAATAAAGGCCTGTTCTAGATCCATATCATCAAGCATACGCCGAACAACTTCATCATCAAGGTCATCCGCACTACGCGCATCAAGCAATGCGCCACGCTGCTCAATCAAGACAAACCTGATAATTTCCAGAATATTCGACAAACGATTACGGCGTCTCTCATTCATCGTCACTGAGAGTTCTGTATTTTCCTGGGTCTCTTTCTGGGCCCTGCGAAGCATTCGCCCAGCAACATCAGCACTTTCTTTGGTTTTGTTATTTTGCTGCAGCTCATGTAGCGCCTGAATTCTCGCTTTATTTGCTACGCTATGAGCATACAGTAATTGCTCCTGAAAATACTTTTTATCCTTTGCATCATTGACACCAAGCTTACTGATCAGCCACGGCAAACTCAGACCCTGTAAAAGCAAAGTCCCGATCGCAACAACAAAAGCAATGGGAAGAACAGCACCCCACCCTGTCACAGGTACTCCGGTCGATGCCACAACAGGCACGCCTGCAGCGGCAGCAAGTGTCACAACACCACGCATTCCAGACCATGACAGCACAAGATTTTCCCGCCAGTTCAAAGGCTCTGGCAGTGCATATAATTTGTTGTCTCTGCGCCATTTCTCATGTTTTGTCTTATAGATAAGCCTTGCAACGCGATCTGAGAGAAAAATCCAGAGCAGACGCACAACGATAACTGTTACCAGCAAAGCCGCAGATGCCTTCATCAGCAACAAGAGGTTAAAACCTTCATTCTTTGCGTTTTCAATGATGGAAGAGAACTGCAACCCAATATAGGCAAAAACAAAGGCCTCAAGCAGGGCATCAAAAACACGCCAGACATCGCGCTCCTGCAAGCGTCCGGCCAAGCTCATCTCAGGCGCTTTATGCCCACACACAAAACCTGCAAAAACCACAGAGAGCACACCAGAGGCATGTACCTCTTCGGCCAGAGCATAAGCCGCAAAGGGAAGAATAATTGTCAGTGTCGTAATCATTGTCGGATTAGACAAACGGCACCGTATGAAATGCACGACATGTCCAAGAATGATGCCAATAACGATACCGGCAACGGTTGAGTACAGGAAGTAGAGAAATGGGTTCTCAATAAAATGCCCACCCCCGGTAACCATTGTGGCAGCAGCTGCAAATAATGTTAGTGCCGCCGCATCATTGATCAAGCTTTCTCCTTTCAGGATTGTCATGACCCGCCGTGGAAGGTGAAGCTGGCTGCCAATCGCAACAGCACTGACAGCATCTGGCGGCGCCACAACCGCTCCTAAAAGGAGGGCAAGCGCGAATGACATTTCCGGAATGATAGCCATAACCGCTATACTGCCTGCGAAGGCCGTAACCAGAACCAGAGCAACGCCGAGATTGGTAATGGAGCTCAAACGGCGCATAAAACTGTAAAATGAAAAATTTAATGCTGCGGAATACAACAGAGGCGGCAGAACAAATCCAAGAAGGACATTTGCGGGCACTTCAACATGAGGAAGCCCGGGGACAAATGAGACTACAATTCCAACGGCAGCAAGCAGTAGAGGCGCCTGAATCTGCCGTCTCTCTGCAAAAATGGTCAATGCAATAGCGGCAATCATGACCATCAGGATTTGCGATATCATCTGTTACCCTTTTAACTTAATATCGAAGAATACTCACACCGCAAAACTGTATGTTACTGCATGCCAGCGCACATGACGTAGTGACTTCTCACGCCTTCATCAGAGTACGCACCAGTGCTTGTGCCCCTGACATGGCATCTTGCCATGTGACTTCAAAACCACTTTCAGTTCCGTAATATGGGTCTGCAACGGCCTCGCCCTTGCGCCCGGGCACGTAATCCAGCAGCATTCGTACAATTGCAGAGCTGTCAGCAGGTTTCTGCTTAAGCAGTGTCTCGAGATTGCTACGATCCAGAGCAATAATATGTGAGAATTTATAAAAATCATTCTGTGTGATTTGACGAGCCCGATAACAACCAATATCGACACCATGTCTTAAAGCGGTTCTTTGTGCCCGCTCATCCGGTGCCTCACCCTTGTGCCAGTTACCTGTGCCAGCAGAGTCAATATCAATGTCCAGATGATATTGCTCGGCGACAGAACGCATCGCAGCCTCAGCCAGAGGAGAACGGCAGATATTGCCGAGGCAGACAAAAAGAACCGACTGTTTTTCAGGCATCAGAACCAACATGGTAAAAAGGCGAGCCTAATATAGTTGCCTTATATCGTCAGAACAATCTTACCAATATGCTGACTGCTTTCCATCAGGCGATGCGCTTCTTCAGCCTGTGCGAGAGGAAATGTTTTAAAAACACGAGGTTTAATCTTTCCGCTCTCAATAGCGGGCCAGATATGTGTTTTCAGTTCCTGCGCAATCCGCCCCTTCTCCTCAGGCTCACGTGCACGCAAGGTTGAACCGGTCAATATCTGACGCTTCAGGATCAGAGGCATAAGATCCAGCTCTTTCATGACAGAACCGCGAAGAAACGCGATCGAAACATGACGTCCTTTGTAGGCAAGGGCCTTAAGATTTCTGGGCAGATAATCGCCACCAACCATATCAAGAATAACATCAACCCCTGTATAATCTGTCAGTTTGCGAACGGCCTGAACAAAATCCTCAGTGTGGTAATTGATAGCGTGATCTGCACCCAGATGCTCACAAGCCTGACATTTCTCATCAGAACCAGCTGTGACAAGGACACGAGCTCCCATATGTTTTGCCATCTGAATTGCTGTTGTGCCAATACCACTGGAGCCTCCGTGAATAAGAATACTCTCACCACGCTTCAGCGCACCGCTTTCAAAGACATTCGTCCAGACAGTGAAAAAGGTTTCAGGCAGAGCTGCAGCTTCCACCATGGAAAGCCCTTTTGGAATTGGTAGAACCTGAACAGCCGGAACAGTGCAGTATTCAGCATAGCCACCACCTGCCAGAAGTGCACAAACTTCATCACCTACATGCAGATGATGTACGTCTTCACCCGTTTGCTGAATAATACCAGCAACTTCCAACCCGGGCAGATCAGAGCTACCTTTTGGCGGCGCATAATGCCCCTGCCTTTGAAATACATCAGGCCGATTGACACCCGCTGCCTTCACCCTGACCAGAACTTCATTCTTCTCTGGAACAGGCGACTTGCGTGAAACCAGCTGCAAGACTTCAGGACCACCAAATTCTCTGATCTGGATACATTGCATATCCTGCACAATACGGGCTGTCATGCTGACACTCCATTCTCTCAAAACAGAGGAACCTAATTGGTAATTTATATAGCATCACCGCTGCATCAAGTGCGCCAGCAAGCATGTACAGTTACGAATGAGAAAGATTATTTATCCCGCACGAGGTCTGGCAAACTGGCAAATTCCTTGACAACCTGCTCATAAACTTCACGCTTGAACGGAATAATCAGCTCTGGAAGGCGCTCAATACTTTCCCAGCGCCATTCATCAAATTCCGGACGGTGCTTGCCTTCAGCAGGTGACTTAATATTGATTTCGCTTTCATCGCCATTAAAGCGAAATGCAAACCAGCGCTGTGTCTGCCCCTTGAAGCGCCAGTTCGGACGACGCCAGTTGCCAACCATTTCTTTGGGAAGGTCATAGCTATACCATTCCTCAGATTCAGCAACCAGCTTCACACTTCTCACGTTGGTCTCTTCATAGAGCTCACGTAAAGCCGCATGATAAGGCTCTTCCCCCGGATCAATACCTCCCTGAGGCATTTGCCATGCATAAGGAGAGCCTGAGAGTACACTGGCATCACTTTTCCTCCGACCAACAAATACCAGCCCTTTTGCATTCAGCAGCATGATACCAACACATGGACGATAGGAAAGTAGTTTCATGCTGATTTGCCTTTGCATGCAGGAATGAAGCACTAGGAGATGTTCTCACTGTGATATTATAATATTGGTTGAAAGCTGCAAGGCAACCTTATCTCATCTTAACCCATATCTAAAATATCACATAATATTACCAAATATATTTTATAATATATTCTAATTATTTAATAAAAATTCACATTCTGCCATATATCGCCAACGACATTAAATGTAATTATAAATTGACATGATTTATACAATCATTTAATGTAATATAACTAAGTTAAATGATATCTTTATCATAAAGTTAAAAATCCTGTCGGGGGTCTCATGTCCAAAAAGTGTTACGGCAACGCCGTACGCACGAGCCGTGCGTATTCTTACAAATCATGCCTGATTGCAGGAACCGCTCTGGCATCTCTCTTTCTGATAAATAATACAGCTCCTAACGCAGCAACACTGGATTGTAATTCCACACTTTATTATTGCAATCCAAGCTCTTATGACATCGTCAATGTCATAACAACTGAGTCAGGAACAACAGCTCCACTACAGGGTTTTGGCGTCTATATGAAAGATGCTCAGTATAACCTGAAGGAAATCAACATCTCGACAACAGGTAGTGCTGCTGACGGTGTTAGAATCAATAGTGAAGCAAACTATTTTTATGCTGATCGCCTGACGATAAAGACAACAGGTTCGAGTGCGGATGGTATCAATGCTGCCTCCGACTTCAACCGGGACTACGATTCACTCGTATACATTGGTCAGTTCGCGAATATCGAAACAACGAATGGTATTGCCGTTCGCGCAAACAACTATCAAAATGCTGGTTCAAATACCGTTATCATTTTACCGGATGCTTCTGTCATTAAAGTAATCGGTACAGCCACGGCAACCAACGCCAATGATGGAACGGGTTATGCTGTCTATGCAGGTAACAGAAATAAAGATACAAATGGTCTTACTGGTTGGGATCTTATATTTGGTAATAATAATACTCTCGGCAGTTCCTACGTCTTCATCGGCAACAATGCGACAATTGAAACAAGCACGATAACAGGTCATGCCGTTTATGCAAATAAAGGCGGCTTTATTCAGCTTGGTGATGGGGCCGACATCAAAACAACTGGTACGAATGCCTATGCATTATATGCAGCAACTGAACAGCAGGGCACATATACCGATAACGTTCGTCCCGGTTATATCTATCTTGCCGGTGGTGCAACGTTAAGAGCAACAAATACAGCCATTGTAATGCAGGCTAATGGAGCAGACTCGGTTATTGCAAACCGCAGCATCAATACTCCGGTAATTCCCGATAACTTCCAGCGGTATGAAAGATTACCAGCCATAGATAAATCTTCTTTTACCGAAACATCTGGCAAGTTTGATGTTACAGGCATTATGGATGCCATTAATGGTGGCGTCATTGCTCTCAACATGTCCGATGGCAGCATCTTTGTTGGATCAACGGACATCCACATTGCTGCAGCAACACCCTCCAATATCGACCTTAAAATCGATGGCAGCACAAGTAAGTGGCAGATTAATGCAGATTCATCACTGACATCTCTGAATCTGTCTTCCGGTGCAACCCTTGAGCCATATCGTGCCGCAGGTGAATCGACTTCCTTCACTCTGACAGGAACAGTCACCAATGGTGGAGCCATAGACCTGTCAAAAGAACTAGCTGCAGGTGATGTATTCACGATCAATGGCAACTACATCGGAAATAACGGCCGTGTTGTTCTCAATACACTTCTGAATGAAGGTGGAAGTCTGGCAAACCAGTCAACTGACCGCCTGCTGATCAATGGTAATGTCACCGGAACAACAAATGTCTCCATTAATCTGGTGACAGGAAGTATTGGTAGGGCTACAGCCAGTGGTCTGGTCAACCTTCCATCTGAAGGTATTTCTATCATTCAGGTTTCAGGTTCAGCTTCTGAGAACTCCTTCAGCCTGCTTGGTGGTTATATTACAGCTGGCGGAACACCTTATCAGTATACTCTGCAGGCTTATGGCCCAGGCGCCAGCAATGGTGCAGCTAATGAGAGCCAGAGACTTGTCACGGGCACAAACCCATATTGGGATTACCGCCTCCAGAGCGCTTATATCTCAACTCCTGTAACGCCTGATCCGGAGCCTGAAATCCCTGGAATTATTGATCCAGAGCCACCTGCTCCAACACCGGATCCAGGACCAACTCCACAGGTTCGTGCGGTTGCTCCTCAGGTTGCGAACTATATTCTTGCCCCAACAGCCCTCTTCCATGCCGGCTTGATGGATATCTCCAACCTGCATCGCCGTTTGGGTGAAGTTCGTGATGATCGGGCACTTGGGCGCAACAGTGGCACCGGTGAGTTCTTCATCCGTGCATACGGTGGAACCTACAGATATAACTCAAACCGCAATACCTACAGCTATGGCTATAATGCTGACATTAACTATGCAGCAGTCCAGATGGGTGGCAACCTCTTTGCCTTTGAAGGCGAAGAAAGCGTCACACGCTTTGGTATCGCTGGCAGCATCGGTAAGCTGACATTCGGACCAAACAGGGTTTCCGGTACAACGGATACCGATCTCGATAAATGGACTGTCTCAGCTTATGCAACCTATCTGCATAACAGTGGCTGGTATATCGACGGCATTCTTTCCTACGGTGGCTTTGATGGTCATGTCTCGACATCCTATCGTGGCAGAACAGCAGGCCTCAGCGGCAAGACCTTTGCCGCCTCGATTGAAACCGGTTACCCGATCAAGCTGACAGAGAGCATCATTCTTGAGCCTCAGGCACAGCTGGTCTATCAGCGCCTGATGTTTGACAGGAAACTTGACGTCGACAACTTCGTTGTTACGCTCGGGAACCTTGACCAGCTGACTGCCCGTATTGGTGCCCGTTTGTCAAAGACCTACACCGAGAAAGACCGGATCGTCACTGTTTATGGCAAACTCAACCTGATCCATAATTTCCGCAATCACAGCAACAAGATTTATCTTGGTGATGATTTCCGGATCGGTCAGCTGGGTACGGTCATTGAAGCGGGTGTGGGTATAAACACCAACCTCTCCAAAAACCTCTCTGCCTATGGTGACATTGCTTACCAGCAGCGCATTGGCAAAACGGGTGTTTCCGGTTTCAGCCTTACAGGCGGGTTGCGTTACACATTCTAAAAAGAAAACCGGAGAATATTATCCGGTTTGAATAAACGAGATATAATAAACCCGCCTTTCGGCGGGTTTATTTTTACTTATTTCTTTTCTTCATCCTTCTTACCGTCTTCAGGCTTGGCATCCTGCTTCTGGTCGGATTTTTCATCTGTTGCCTTAGCACCATCTGACTTCTTGTCATCAGTTTCGGCGACAACCGGCATCTTCAGATTTTCAACGCCTTTCCATTCACCACGAAGAACTTCCAAAGCAGCGTAAAGCTGTTTATCCTTCTTGGTATCTGGCGGGATATAGGCTGAGGAACCACCGCCCTCTTCCTTGTCCTTATCGGTTGTATTGCTCAGGTGACCGCGCAATCCGGCCTCACCCTTGGTTTCATCCTTACCCTTCAGCTCATCCGGGATATCCTGACGGACTTCAATATCAGGAGCGATGCCCTGAGCCTGAATAGAACGGCCTGACGGCGTGAAGTAACGCGCTGTTGTCAGACGGATACCGCCGTTGGAACCGAGCGGGAAGATTGTCTGGACAGAGCCCTTACCGAAGGAGCGGGTACCCAGAACCTTGGCACGCTTGTGATCCTGAAGAGCACCGGCAACAATCTCAGAAGCGGAAGCTGAACCACCGTTAATCAGAACAACAATTGGCTTACCGTTTGTCAGATCGCCCTTCTTGGCACTGTAACGTTCAACCCGGTTTGGATCGCGTGGACGTGTTGAAACAATTTCACCGCGATCAAGGAAAGCATCTGAAACTGAGATAGCCTGATCAAGCAGACCACCCGGATCATTACGCAGATCAATAATGAAGCCTTTCAGCTTGTCATTACCAATTTCCTTCGTCAGGCTCTCAATGGCAATTTTGAGATTTGAGAAGGTTTGCTCTGTAAACTGAGTAATACGGATATAGCCAACATCACCCTCTGTACGGAAGCGAACGGGCTTGATCTTGATGGTTTCACGGGTGAGCGTGACATCAAATGGATCTTTACCCTTACGAATGATCTTCAGCTTGACCTTCGTATTTGGCGCACCACGCATCTTATCGACGGCCTGATTAAGGGTCAGACCCTGAATCTGCTCACCATCAATCTGCGAGATAAGATCGTTGGCCAGAAGACCAGCACGTGCTGCCGGCGTATCATCAATTGGCGTCACAACCTTAACGAGGCCGTCTTCCATGGTGACTTCGATACCAAGACCACCGAATTCACCCTTGGTCTGGACCTGCATATCCTGGAAGCTCTTTACATCCATATAGTTGGAATGTGGATCGAGCGATGTCAGCATACCATTGATAGCTGCTTCAATGAGCTTCTGATCATCGGGTTTATCGACATAGTCGGCACGAATTTTTTCAAAAACATCACCGAACAGGCTCAGCTGCCTGTAGGTATCTGCAGGTGCCGCGATAGCAGGTGCTGTTGTTGGCATAACCTGCTGGGAAACCAGTGTTGCTGTACCAGCGCCAATTGCAGCGCCCAAGAGAACTAAAGATATTTTGCGCATTACCCGCGAACCTTCTCGCTTTGCGATTTCGCCCACCATGGCCCAGGGTCAATTGACCCGCCATCTTTCCTAAGCTCTACATAGAGCACAGGGTCCTTTGTCTCGATAGAGCCTGCAACAGCAGAAGGCAATGCCTGCTCTCCCATTATTGCGACCGGCTCACCGGCGAGAACAAATTGTCCTACCTCTACATTTATCTGATCCATGCCAGCGAGCAATACATAATATCCTCCTCCGGCATTAATGATCAACAAACGACCAAAAGACCTGAACGGGCCAGCAAATGCAACCCACCCATCCGATGGTGATACCACCACCGCTTTTGCTCTGGTTGAAAGGGATATGCCGCGCATAGTGCCGCCATATCCATCAGAACCACCAAAGTCCTTTACTTGTTCGCCGGACACGGGCAGAGGAAGTCTGCCTTTTGCCTGCGCGAAAGGTATCTTCGGTGATAATCTTGAAGGATCGGTAAATGCCGTTGCAGCAAATGCAGCTTTTTGCTGCATTGTTTCCGCCTGTCTGGCCGCGGCAGCCGCACGTTGAGCGCCAGCCACTTCTTTTTCCGATCGTTCAATCAGGTCTGCCAGAGACTTTGCCTGCGTTGCAAGCTCAGCCATTTTCTGACGTTCACTGCCGATTGCAGCCTCAACTTCAGACTGGCGGCTCTGACGCGCCTCCATGAGCGCTGCCACACGTTGCTGCTGGTCTGTCAGGCTCGTCAACTGTGTATTGAGCGTATAACGATCTGTCGCAATTGCCTTCTTCAACCGCACAAGTTCTGTGAGATCATTGGCAAGCGCATTCGTCTCGGCGCGTAATTCCGGTAAAACTGCGCCTAATAAAATGGATGTCCGGACAGCAAGCAGCATATCTTCTGGCTGTGCCAATACGGCTGGCGGCGGCTTTCGGCCCATCCGCTGCAGTGCGGCCAGAACCTCTGCGATAACAGCCCGTCTGCTGTTCAGTGAATCCTGAATAGCTGTTTCACTACCTGTGAGTGTTTCCAGACGCTCTTCAAGATCTCTGATCTGCTCTTCCAGAGCGCGGGTTTTCTGAGCTGTCTCGATCAGGGCCGCATTGAGTTTTGTGCGGTCGCTCTTGATTGACGCAATCTCTTGTTCAAGGCGTTTGCCTGCCTGCTGATGGGCATCAAGCTTTTGCTTAACGGCCTCCAACTCACTTTGAGTCTGAGCCGTGTTATTTGCCGGAGCCTGTGCCTTACCAAGATGTGGAAGAGCTGCACCCATTACAAGAGACAGCACAAATAGTCCGATTACCGGACCCTTATGCCTGTGTCGTGTTATGGGTAAAAAGCTCTGCATATAACCAAAAATTCTCAACCATCACGATGGTAAGGATGACCACCAATGATTGTAATAGCGCGATAAAGTTGCTCAGTTACTAACACACGCACTAATTGGTGGGGTAAAGTCAGGGCACCAAACGATAAGATCAGATCAGCTTTCTGACGTAAGGTCTCATCCAGACCATCAGCCCCACCGATGATAAAAGATGCCTGCTCACGACCACTATCACGCCAATTGGTAATTTGATCAGAAAAGGCTTTGCTTGAAAGGGATTTCCCACGCTCGTCAAAAGCGACAAGCACACCATTCCCAAGCTTTGCGGAAATGGCAGCAGCCTCTTCTGCCCGGCGATCTTCCTCGCGACGGGCCTTGCTTTCTGACAGTTCAATCTGATTTATTGCCGTGAACCCAAGGCTACGCCCGGATGCTTCCAGACGTTGCCTGTACCGTTCAACGAGTTCGCGTTCAGGCCCGTTCTTTAAACGGCCAACACTGATGATACTGAGCCGCACGTCTTCTTCTTACTGACGTGAAACAGGTGCTGCAGTCTGCTCATCAGGGCGATCAGCACTCCACATTTTCTCTAGATTATAGAATGCCCGAACTTCCGGGCGGAAAACGTGAACCAGAACATCGCCAGCGTCGATCAGAACCCAATCACAGGAAGGCATACCCTCAACACGGGGGAAGCCATGCCCGTTATTCTTCATCTCTTCCATGATGTGCTCGGCAATTGAGCCAACATGGCGGTTTGAACGACCGGAAGCAATAACCATCATATCTGCAAGACTTGTCTTCCCAACGAGGTCGATAACGACCACGTCTTCAGCCTTCATTTCATCAAGGCCTTCCATGACAATATCTTGAACAGACTTTTCCTGCGAAGCTTTCGCTGCGGATTTAGTGGAAAGTGAAGCTGTGTGGGGCAGTGGTATCATCCTTCGATAGCGCGGCAACACGCCGACCTTTAAAAATATGCCGCAAATTTGTTAAAATTCAACGACTAACAATAATAGGGAATGACTATTACAGATAAAATAAGGCGATTTTATTGAAAACCTTACTTTTTCTGCTGTCGCATCTGTGTTGATGACAATGCAGTACGTGGTCCGTGAATAAAAACCCACGCTGGCAATGTCGAATCAGCAAGACAGGATGCCTGATTTTCAGGCTTCCGGTAGCGAGCCAGAACATGAGCGGATTTACTTGCTGTTGCTGATAATGTCCAGCCCGGTCGATCAATAACCGCAATTGAAACCATCCGCGCAATATCCTGCCAGCCCCGCCAGTGATGGAAGCCCGCCAGATTATCCGCCCCCATCAGCCAGACAAAGTGAACAAGCGGAAAGCGTTGCTTGAGAAAAGCTATTGTTTCAACGGTATAGTTCGTCCCAATCGCCTCTTCAAAAGCCGTAACAACAATACGCGGGTTTGAAACCATGGCTTTAGCCTGTGCTACACGGGCCGCAGTATCAGGCAGATTGCTGTGGTCTTTTAGTGGGTTGCCCGGAGATACCAGCCACCAGATCTGGTCAAGTCGTAATCTCTGTAAAGCTAACAGACTAACCTTGCGATGGCCTTCATGGGCTGGATTAAAGCTTCCCCCATAAAGGCCAATACGCATACCCGCTGCAACAGGTGGCAAGCGATGGTGCGGGGCTAAATCCTGCCACCGCATGGCAAGGTTTCTAAGGCCCCGCATGTCTTTACGGACGTGTCTGCCCGTTGCCACGGACACGATATTTGAAGGATGTCAGCTGTTCGACGCCAACCGGCCCTCTGGCATGCATACGGCCAGTGGCAATACCAATCTCGGCACCAAAACCAAATTCACCGCCATCCGCAAACTGAGTGGATGCATTGTGCAGCACAATTGCGGAGTCGACCTCCGCAAAGAACTGGTTGGCAACCGTCACATCATCAGTGATAATGGCATCCGTATGATGCGAGCCATAGCCTTCAATATGAGCAATAGCGGCCTCTAAGCCATCGACAACTTTCACTGAAACGATGGCATCAAGATATTCCGTACGCCAGTCTTCCTCTGTCGCTGCAATAATCCGTGCATCAACAGCCTGCGTTTCTGCATCACCCCGGACTTCACATCCATTATCAAGCAACAGCTTTACCAGAGCTGGCAGATGGGTCGAGACAACCTTGCGGTCAACAAGCAGGGTCTCTACTGCACCACAAATACCGGTCCGGCGCAGCTTGGCATTGAGAACAATGCCCTTCGCCATCTCAAGGTCAGCCTGCTCATGGACGAAGATATGACACAGCCCTTCAAGATGCGCGAAAACCGGCACACGTGCTTCTTTCTGAACACGTTCGACGAGGCTCTTTCCACCACGGGGAATAATCACATCAATATTACCATCAAGCCCAGACAGCATATCACCGACAGCTGCCCGGTCTTTGGTTGGCACAAGCTGGATAACCTCTTTCGGCAAACCAACTTCTTCAAGGCCCTTACCCATTGCAGCAGCAATCGCGGCTGAAGTTCCAAAACTGTCAGAGCCGGCTCTGAGAATAGCGGCATTCCCGGCCTTCAGGCAGAGCGCTCCGGCATCAGCTGTCACATTCGGGCGGCTTTCAAAAATCACCCCGATGACACCGAGTGGCGTCATAACGCGGTCAATAACAAGCCCGTTTGGACGATCGAATGTAGCCGTGATACGGCCAATTGGATCAGGCAGAGCCGCGATATCTTCAACAGCTACGGCTACAGCCTCAAGACGCTTTTCATCCAAAGCAAGTCGGTCAATAAACGAAGACGCAAGGCCCTTCTGCTTTGCAGCTTCCAGATCCTCAGCATTGACTGCAAGAATATGAGCCGCATCTGCACGAATGTGCATGGCAATGGCTTTAAGGGCTTTCTGTTTGAGTGACGGGTTGGCAAGGGCAATCTTACGGGCTGCAACACGGGCTTTACGCCCGATTTCAAGCATCTCTTCGCGACTGCTACTGCCAATTGTCATAACACTTACTCCACTAACAAAACCATGTCGTCACGGTGAATCATCTCTGATCGCCCGGCGTGACCAAGTATCTCTTCAATTTCACCACTGGCATGCCCGATAATCTTGCGGGCTTCTTCGATATCATAAGCCACAAGTCCGCGACCAATGACACCCGATTTGTCCCGGATGACCACTGTATCACCACGGCTGAAATCACCCTCTGCAAGTTTAACACCAACTGGCAGAAGGCTTGCACCTGCTTTCAGGGCCTTTACGGCACCATCATCAATATGAAGCGTACCATGTGGTTCAATCGAACCGGCAATCCATGTTTTACGGGCAGCGACCGGGTTTGATGGTGTGAGGAACCACGTGCAGCGCCCACCATCTTCAATGGCCTTCAGCGGGTTCTTGGAACGGCCATCTGCAATAATCATATGGGTGCCGCTGGCCGTTGCAATCTTGCCTGCCTCAACCTTGGTACGCATCCCCCCACGCGAAAGCTCAGAGGCAGCACCTCCCGCCATGGCATCAATTTCAGCTGTTATTTTCTCAACAACAGGGAGGTGCCTTGCGGATGGATTTTGCGCAGGCGGCGCTGTGTAAAGCCCGTCAATATCAGAGAACAGTATCAGCAGATCAGCGCCAATCATCGTTGCAACACGTGCCGCCAAACGGTCGTTATCACCATAACGGATTTCGCTGGTTGCGACTGTATCATTCTCATTCACAACCGGTACCGCACGCATCTCAAGCAGCTTGAGTGATGTGGCACGGGCATTGAGATAGCGTCGACGCTCTTCCGTATCTGATAATGTCACCAGAATCTGGCCAGCCGTAATCCGGTGATGCGCCAGAACTTCTGTCCAGACACGTGCGAGTTCAATCTGGCCAACCGCAGCTGCTGCCTGACTTTCCTCTAGTTTCAACGGGCCAGATGGCAGTTTGAGCAATGTCCGGCCCATGGCAACTGCACCCGATGAAACCACGAGCACATCAATGCCGCGGTTATGCAACTCTGCAATGTCTTCAGCCAATGCTGCGAGCCAGGCATGTTTCAGACGTCCCTGCTTACTATCAACGAGAAGAGACGAACCAACCTTCAGAACAATTCTGCGGAAGTCGCGCAAGTTTGGTTTCTTATCATTATCGGCAATGCCCGATATCGCTTCTCCACTCATGGATGCCATTCCTTGACTTCCTCAGTGTTCGCTTCTTTTTCAGCTTCAACAGAGGCATCAATCACCTTAAGTACGGCACGTAAGACTTCCTTAACACCGGAATGCGTAGCTGATGAGAGAACCATCGGCTCCTTACCAGATGCACGCTTCAGCCTTGCTTTCTGCTGTTTCAGTGTTTCTTCATCAAGCGTATCTGTCTTGGAAAGGGCGACAATCTCTTCCTTTTCATCCAGACCATGACCGTAAGCCGCCAGCTCATTGCGGATTGTTTTGTAGTCCTTGCCAGCATGCTCACCAGAGCCGTCAACCAGATGTAAGAGCACACGGCAGCGTTCAACGTGACCAAGGAAGCGATCACCAAGACCGGCACCCTCATGGGCACCTTCAATCAGGCCGGGAATATCAGCCAGCACAAACTCACGGCTATCCGAGCGCACAACACCAAGGTTCGGGTGCAGTGTCGTGAATGGATAATCGGCAATCTTCGGCTTTGCTGCCGTTACTGTTGCAAGGAAGGTTGATTTACCAGCATTGGGCAAACCCACAAGACCGGCATCAGCAATCAGTTTCAGACGCAGCCATATCCACTGCTCCTGACCTTCCAGACCGGGGTTTGCACGGCGTGGTGCACGGTTGGTTGAGCTGGTGAAATAGGCATTACCAAAACCACCATTACCACCACGGGCAAGCAGAACGCGCTGCCCGACTTCTGTGATATCAGCCAGAAGGGTTTCGTTATCTTCAGCAAAAATCTGCGTACCGGCTGGTACCTTCAGAACAGCATCATCACCTTTGGCACCGGTTCGGTTCTTGCCCATACCGTGCTGGCCCTTCTGAGCCTTGAAGTGCTGCTGATAGCGGTAATCAATAAGTGTATTCAGGCCGTTGACGCATTCAACCCAGACATCACCACCACGGCCACCATCACCACCATCCGGCCCACCGAACTCAATGAACTTCTCTCGCCGGAAAGAGACACAGCCCGCTCCGCCATCACCTGATCGAATATAAATTTTTGCCTGGTCGAGAAACTTCATGATTCAACTTCTTGCCGGAGGAAAAACCCTACCCGCGTTATATACCGCATTCAAAGGTTTGTTGCGATATTCATTACGGGAGGAGAAGGATTTCGGCAATCACTATTGCAGAAGCTTTTCTGACCAACATGCATTTTATGCATTCTTTCCCGTATTTTAGATGCGCATGCAGCAGAAATTGCCACATGCGCTCACTTATCAAGCAGCTGCTGTTATTAAAGCTGCCTTCATAGCTTCAGGATGCATCCAGGGCAGATCCTTACCCCAAATCCGGCGATCCATGCTGAAATAGTTGGCCTCAACGAAATCGCCGTGCTGACTATATTCAACATCACCACCTGTATTGGGTAACCGGTTCTTCTTCTCCAACAGACCATCACCGTACGGAATGAACCCGACCTTGCCAAGAACACGCTTTGAAGGTTCGTTTTCAACCCGGGCGGAAGAGATCAGCTCCTGCTCTGTCGTATAGATGAAGAAGGCATCAACCATCGCCTGAACAGCTTCACTGGTATAGCCATGGCCCCAATGCTGGGCGGCAAGCCAGAAGCCGAGCTGTGGAACGCTACCCTCAGAACCGGCTTCAATCGTAACCACCCCGAAGACCACATTGGGCTTATTCTTCGGTGTGATAACCATTGTCATGCCTGTTCCATTGGCGTTGCTCTGCCGGGCATGGAAAATAAACTCTTCAGCCTCTCTGAGTGTCAGAGGATGTGAGATCATCGCCATATCCGCAATCCGTTTGTCGCCTGCGAAGCGCACAATAGCTTGGGCATCAGCAAGGCGTGGCCAACGGAGCCACAACCGCTTTGTTTCAAGCATGAAGACGTCATCGCGAGTGATATCGGGGTACATGATTTAGCTCCGATCTTATAACTGGCCTTCCTCAAGGCCCTGAAACGACGAAGGGGAGGTAGTTACCCTACCTCCCCTGGTTTCTTTGATCGTAGCCGGATCAGAGATTTCGATCCTTTTTTGACTACTACCACCGGTTTGGTTGGGTACCGGCGGTAGCTCTTCGTCTGTAGCTATCGCCGATTATTCTGCGGCCTCACTGGCCGGAAGCACGGACACAAATGTACGGCCTTGTCGTTTGCTAAAGTGCACGCGACCTGTACATGTTGCGAAAATTGTGTGGTCTTTACCCATGCCGACGTTATTGCCGGGATGCCACTTGGTACCGCGCTGACGCACAATAATGTTGCCCGGAATGACAGCTTCACTACCGAACTTCTTTACGCCAAGACGACGGCCTTCTGAGTCACGTCCGTTACGGGATGAACCGCCAGCTTTCTTCTGAGCCATGGTTTTAGTCCTCTAAAATCTTTACATCCTGTCGGATAAACCGACTTACTTCTCGGCCTTGGCCGCGGCGGGTTTCTTTGCTGCTGCCTTCTTGGCAGGAGCTGCATCAGCTGCCGGAGCGGCTTCTGCCTTAGCTGCAGCCTTCTTGGCTGGCTTGGCATCGCCCAGAGCTGTAATGCGAACAAGCGTGTAATCCTGACGATGACCGCGCTTGCGCTTGGAATTCTGACGACGGCGCTTCTTGAAAGCAATAACCTTCGGAGAGCGCTTATGTTCCACAACTTCACCTGAAACAGTGAGGCCAGCAATAGCAGGCGCACCAATCTGGACGCTCGTACCATTGGAGAACATTGTTACTGTGTCGAAAACAACCGCAGAACCTGCTTCGCTGTTGATTTTAGCAACGGCGATAACGTCTTCGGCTGCAACGCGGTACTGTTTACCGCCTGTCTTAATTACTGCGAACATCGTTTTTTCCTTCGTGTTCTAACCCGTTCTCCGACAGTGTCGGGACCAGCTTTTTTGCAGTTTCGAGAAGTGCGAAACCCTATCGGGATATCGCGGTTAACGCATCGGGAATCATCCCGATACAATCACGGAAATAATCCATGAACGGGAGTTGATACCGTTCAAACTTACGAGAGTCAAGAAAACAAAGGTATTTTTGGCAAAAAATAAACCCTATGGATGAGACATATCGCACACCCGGACCGATTCATATTGCATATTAGCGCGTGACAAGCCCACGCACGGCTGCCGAAACAATCTCTTCAATCTGCTCTTTCAATGCCTCGAGTGACAGGCTCGCCAGTTTTTTCTCAAGCCCGAGAACAACCATGCCATGGACAGCTGAAAACAGCGACCGGGCCAACAACTGCCGCTCTTCAGGAGACTTGCCAATCTTCAAAATAGCCAGCGGCTGCTCAATGAAATCAAAAAGCATCTGATGCTTTTCTGCCATCTCTTGCGGGAGCTCACTTCCCACAGACATCCGGTGCTCAAATAGCGCCAGCCACAGCATTTTGCTGCGGGCTGCAAAATTGAGATACACGTGAGACAACCCGACAAGCCAACGTTCTCCATCAACTTTGTCTGCTTTCTGCTGTACCTCAAAAGTACTCAACTGGTCGGCAAGCTGCATCAACGTGCGTTCATTAACAGCGAGTATCAGGGCGTCAATATCCTTAAAAACAGTATAGATCGCGCCAAGCGAACACCCCGCACGACTTGCGATATCCCGCGCTTTAAGCGCCCCTAGTCCATCAGCTGAGACAAGTGCTTCCGCAGCCTGAACAACATTATTCCTAAGGGCTTCCTTCCGAGGGCTTGCCTGCATCTCACAACACTTTCCAAAGCTTTTTCAAAACCCATATTGAACATTGTTCATTTTTATGAGAATGTCCAGACATGAACATTGTTCATTTTTAAAAAATTGCACGATGACATGTTTTATTTACGTAATACGCGATACATAAAGCATGTCACGTTGCGACGTGGTTGGAGGCAAATACATGTTCAGTTCACTCATGACATCACGGCGTTTTGCGCCTTTATTCTGGTGTCAGTTCTTTTCGGCATTCAATGACAACTTCCTGAAAAATGCCCTTGTTATGCTGATCATGTACAAACTGAGCAGCGAGAGTGGCCCAGTGCTGGTTATTTTGGCTGGTGCTATTTTTATTGCCCCATCGTTCTTTCTCTCTGGTCTTGGTGGTCAATGGGCCGACAGATACGATAAAGCCATCGTCGCACGCAGGCTGAAGTTCGTTGAAATTGCCGTTGCCTTCATCGCCGTGATTGGCTTTCTTGTTTATGCTGAGCACATCACATTGTTTGGGATGGCTCTTCCTCCCCTGCCATTCCTCTTTACGGCCTTATTCGGTTTCGGCACCATTTCAGCACTCTTTGGCCCGATTAAATACGGCATCCTGCCAGATCATCTGAAACAGTCTGAACTCCCGGCAGGCAACGCACTAGTGGAAGGCGCAACCTTTCTTGCAATTCTTGGAGGCACCATTTTAGGAGGCATGGCCATTACAATTGATGGTGGTGCAGCCGATAACAGCGCCTCAACCTTTGCAACATTCATCGCACTGTTCATTATGGGGTTTGCCGTTCTGTGCTGGATTTCCAGCATGTTCATCCCGAAAACAGGTGAAGCTGCTCCGTATCTCAAAGTTGACCGTAATGTCTTACGTTCTACCTCTGATCTTCTCAAAGACCTTCATCGCAACAAGCGCCTCTGGAATGGTGGCCTGATTGTTTCATGGTTCTGGCTAATCGGGGCTGTCCTGCTCTCATTGCTGCCTGTCATTGCGAAAGATTACTTCAATGGCCAGGAAGAAGTCACAACAGCCCTTCTTACCATTTTTGCCATCAGCATCGCCATTGGTTCCGGTATAGCTTCTTGGCTGGCAAGCGGGCGCATTATCATGTTGCCAACCGCTGTAGCCGGTCTTTTGATGGGTGTATTCTGCTTTGATCTGGCTATGGTGCTCTATTTCCACCAGCCATCTTTGACACCTCTGTCATGGAAACAGTTTCTGTTCAGCGTTGACGGCATGCATGCCGCTATCGACATGGCCGGCCTTGCTATTGCTGGCGGTATTTACATTGTACCGGCTTTTGCCGCCGTTCAGGCATGGGCTGATGCCGACAAGCGTGCACGTGTGATTGCTGCCACCAATATTCAGTCAGCTGCTGCCATGGTGATCGGTGCCATTGTTGTTGCTGTTCTTGAACAGCTGCTTGGCGGAACCGCATCAACAGCAGAGGTAACACGCAGCAGCATATCCCTACCCGTCATCCTCACTCTGTTGGGTATCGCCTCGCTTTTTGTTGGCGTTGTTATTTTCAGAAATTCACCAACCAACCCATTGGCGGATTTTCTCTCAATCCTGTTTCGCGCCATTTATCGCGTTGAAGTCCATGGCCGGGAAAATCTCGATAAGGTTGGTGAGCGTGCCATTATTGCTCTCAACCACGTCAGCTTTCTGGATGCTGCCCTTGCCCTGTCGCTGTTTAATAAAGCGCCACTGTTTGCGATTGATTACAACATCGCCAAACGCTGGTGGGTGAAGCCTTTTCTGAAACTCGTCAATGCCTATCCGCTGGACCCGGCAAAGCCCATGGCAACCCGGGCTCTGATCAACGAAGTCTCAAGCGGCAAAACCCTTGTCATTTTCCCGGAAGGCCGTCTGACTGTTACCGGCAGTCTGATGAAGGTTTATGATGGTGTTGGCCTGATTGCCGATAAATCAGAGGCCGAAGTTGTCCCGGTCAAGATTGATGGCCTGGAAAAGACCTTTTTCTCTCGCCTGACACGTCAGCAGGTCCGCCGTCGCTGGTGGCCAAAGGTTACCGTTACAATTCTGGAGCCTGTCCGTCTTTCCGTTCCGGAAGAGATAAAGGGACGGGAGCGCCGGAAACAGGCAGGTATCCATCTCTATCAGATCATGTCTGATCTGTTATTCAAAACAGCCCACATTGATCAGACGATCTATGAGGCCGTTGTCAAAGCCGCTGACGAGCATGGAAAGGGGCGCATTGCGGTTGAAGACCCTCTTTCCGGCAGCATGAGTTATCGCAAACTGCTGATCGCTGCATCACTCATCGGCAAAAAGATTATGCCGAAGACAAAAACAGGTGAAGCTGTTGCGGTGTTACTCCCCGGAGCCAGCGGCACGGCTGCAACCATTCTTGGGCTGATGTCGGCTGGTCGCGTCCCGGCTATGCTCAACTTCACTGCAGGCCCGGCAAATCTTGAATCTGCCTGCAAGACAGCGGATGTCAAAATCGTACTGACAGCCCGTAGTTTCATTGAAAAAGCACGCCTTGAAAAGGTAATCAGCCTTCTGGAGCAGAACTTCACAATTCTGTATCTGGAAGATGTCGCTAAACAGATCACAACAGCTGACAAACTGCAGATGCTGTTTCATTATCATAAGCCGCTCGTTACACGCTCTGCTAACGATCCGGCTGCCATTCTATTCACCTCAGGCAGCGAAGGCGCTCCAAAAGGTGTTGTACTTTCACACCGCAACATTCTGGCCAATGCCGCACAGGCGGCAGCCCGGATTGACTTTGGCCGTCAGGATAAAGTCTTCAATGTCCTGCCACTGTTCCATTCCTTCGGGCTGACGGCAGCCCTCATTCTGCCACTGGTTTATGGTGTGCCGGTATACCTCTACCCGTCACCCCTGCATTACCGCATTATTCCAGAGATGGTTTACGGCACCAATGCCACGGTTGTTTTTGGTACCGACACCTTCCTCGCCGGTTATGCCAAGAAAGCCCACCCTTATGACTTTCGCTCCATTCGCTACATCGTGGCGGGGGCCGAACCTGTCCGGGAATCAACACGTCAGGTTTACATGGAAAAATTTGGCCTGCGCATTCTGGAAGGTTATGGCGTTACTGAAACCGCACCGGTGCTGGCACTCAATACGCCGATGTTCAATCACTATGGCACCGTTGGCCGTATTCTTCCCGGTATGAATTACCGGCTTGAACCTGTCGCTGGCATTGAAGAAGGCGGCCGTCTGTTCGTGAAAGGCCCGAACGTCATGCTCGGCTACCTGAGGCCTGAGCAACCCGGTGTCATCGATCCGCCACCGGAAGGCTGGCACGACACGGGCGACATCTGCACCATTGACGAAGACGGCTTTGTCACCATCAAGGGCCGCGCCAAGCGCTTTGCCAAAATCGGTGGTGAGATGGTCTCTCTTGCTGCAGTTGAAGCTCTTGCAGCCCAACTCTGGACAGGCGCACAATCCGCAGCCGCAAACCTGCCCGATACCAAAAAAGGCGAACGTATTGTCATTATGACAACGGAGAAAGACGCAACCCGTGAGGCACTCCAGAAATTCGCCAAGCAGCAGGGCGCACCAGAGCTGATGATCCCGGCAGATGTTAAAACCGTCGATGCCATCCCGCTACTGGGCTCTGGCAAACCAGACTTCAAAGCCATCGGCGATCTGGCAGCAAAGCTCTTCGCATAACACAATAACACAAGGCGGCGTTTATCGTCGCCTTGTGTTACCGCATCCCCTTATCCCGGAATAATCACAGCCAGCCTGGTGCTTTTTCACAAACCCTGTATTGTCAGCCGCCTTAACGCATGTTAATCCAGCTCCGCTTCAACCGATGATACAGAAGCCCCGCGGAGAGGTGGCAGAGTGGTTGAATGCACCGCACTCGAAATGCGGCATAGGCGCAAGTCTATCGGGAGTTCGAATCTCCCCCTCTCCGCCAGAATAAACTTCGGAAGCATCAGAGAAATTATATTTTTAAGTAGTTTTAACCCTTTTAGGTTTCTCAGGAATGAATTTCTTTAATTGCAAGACACTATCTGCTTGTACCAAACTACGTTCAATAAAAATTTCGACTGTAGACAGTAATTGCCTTACATTTTTATCTCTCGTGATCCAACCGCGATGAGCTGCAGCATTTCCTGCATCAATTACTACTTCGAGTATATCAAACTCTTTACCACCAATAAATCCTTTTGTCTTTAAGTTTTCTAGTTTTTCTTTAAATGTTATTGCAGGATCAATGTTTAAAATTTCTGTTGCCCGATCTAATACAGTTCTCAACCCAACTGTTGCTAAAGTATGCGCATCATTTTCATACGCAATATAAACCTCATTTAATATTTTAAATATTGTAATATCAATATCTTCTATTTCAGATAGCCAAGTGGGTTTATTTTTTATTTCAGGCTTAGGGTAAATACATTTGTCATAAATTGGGGCACATTTTTCATTCCCAAAATCATCATATGAATAATCAATCTCTTCGCTATTCCAACTGCTAACTTCATAAAACATAGCTTCACAACCACAACATTGAAGAAGTGAGTGTGTGACCTCACCATGAATTTGAGCTTCCTCTTCATTGAAATTAATAGTTTTGCATCCATACACTTTACATATACGATCACCATTACATGAAGGACAGTGCGCTTTAGATGTTTTAAAATGATTATAATTATGCATACTCATGCTATAACCTCTCGAAAACATTATTCTATATTATTTAACTGTACCCTTAATTATTCTCTCACCTTTTTCAATCATAAATTGAATTGGATTATCTGAAGGAAGAGTAGATGTAGGAGGCGGGCGGCCTTCTATATCTCGAAGATACTGAGTTAGAACTTCGGAAATCTTTAAAGCTTCAACACTAGGCCACCATTTTGATAAATTTCGTGCCAGTTCATCAACCTGATCATATTTTGAAGAGTTATATATAAGAACAGGTGCAATTTCCGCTAAGCTTTTGTCTGCTGTAGCAAAAATGAAGTATTCTCCCTGCTTAATATTTTGATCATTTTTATTAATTTTAGCCACGAAATCACTCATATGAGTAATATCCCATGCAGCATTCTTAATTCCTCTAATTGCCCTCTCACGATCCGTAGAATGTAAATTTTTAATAACCCGCTTTTTCTTGTGAGGAGAGAAATACATTGTTGCAAAAATTGCAGCAGGGCCTGCAAAAAAATAATCTTGCACCATCCATTTGAGCAATGAAAGTGCACGATCCAATTGTGTTAAGTTTGAAAGCTCAAGTTCTGCAATTTTTAAAGCAACTATATAGTTACGTCTCCACCGACTTAGTGGATAAGCTAAATCTAATTTTTGGGTCTCTTTTAAACTAACGCTCGGCAAACGTTGAATTCGCCCTTGGGCTAAATCAACCCAACTATTTGCTTGACCGTAATCTGCCACTCTAAACCAAGCTAATTTCTCTAATGCTTTTTGATTTCCTTCACAGCTTGCAAGTTCATGAAATGCAATAGATGGTTCTATAAAGATATTCATTGTTTGAGAGAATGCCATCAAATCTATGGCAAGCTTCGTCACATCATCCATTCGAGACGGAATGCCAAATTGAGCAACATTAATCATACGAGATACAATGTTTAAATCTGGCAATAATTGAATTTTTTTCTCTTCAAAATGCTGAAGATGCAATATACTTTCTATAGAGAATAAATCAAATTTTTCAAAAGCGTAACCAAACACTAACGCATTTGATTTAAGTAATCTTTGCCTGATATCAACGATATCATTGTAGGGAAATTTTGGATCGCATTGAACAAGAAATTCCACGTCCATATCCTAATATTTGGAGCTAGTAAATTTTACTAAATTATATAAAATTTTCAATTATAATTATTAGTCCCTGGACCTCAAATCGCATTCACTGCTTCTTTCAGCCCCTTGAGCGGGACACGGAGCCTGATGGGTTTTCCGGCCTTGTTCCAGAACTGGACGAAGACACTTTCGGCTTTTGATATCTGGCCGGAGAGAACTGGGCCGACGACTGTCTGGCCAATACAGACTGTTTTATTGCAGCCGTTAAACTTGATTTGAGCAAAGACCTGGCCCGTGGAAAGCCGTAGTTCCAAGCCTTTTGATATCTGCGTGTCAGGTGCAGTCCGTACGATCATATGCGGCTCACCACTATCGGTTGCAGCAAGTGACCAGCTAAAAACAAGAGCCTTCGTTGATTTGTCTTCTATGGTCTGGCTGGCGTTACAGACTTTGCGTCTCTCGCGTAAGTTTTCGTCACAAATCAGAATCCAGTTTTCAAACGGCTGGAAATAGCGGCGATACTGACCAAGCGGAACATTTTCCGGCAAAACAACATCGGAAGGACGGATCTGATATCTGCCGCGTGCGCTTGAATCATTTTCAGCGGCGGAGATGGCTCCGCCGCTGATAAGCATCATAACCATCACCAGAAGGGTGATAAGTCTCATTGAGTTACCTCAGTTCAGTGTAATACTCAGGCCACCGCCGACACCCCAGTGACCACCGGATGTGGTCGCGGAGAGATTGGCACGTACCATACCATCTTCACTGGTATAGCCAACACCCATCGCAAAGGCACCCTCACCACGCCATGCACCACCACCAACGGCCGTGCTCCACTTGCCCGGACGGTTGTCATAGCGAAGCGATGCGGCTGCAAGACCAACTGCTGCTGCCTGACGTGCTTCCTTCTTCGCCTTGGTGATTTCCTGATTGAGGCTATCAAACTTCATATCAGTGTAGGCATTGGCCTGCTGGAGAGTTTCAGCGGACTTGTAGTCTGTATAGGATCGTGATTCCTGCAAGGTTTGCTGAACACGCTGATCAATATACTGGTTGTTCACACTACCACCACTGACAGCTTCACGCAGCTGCGCAACGTTCACCGCGTCCGAGTCGTTGACACCTGCTGCAACGTTCGTGATCACAACAGGAGCGTTCGGATCACCACCCTCAAGAGTCACAGTATTGGACTTTGTTCCATCAGGGTTGAGGTCATACTTAACCGCATTCTGGTCAAGCTCTTCAACCTTCTGGTTGGTTTCATAGAGCTGGGAACCATTGACGGCATCGGTCGATGTCGCACTCAGGGTACCTGCTGCAACATTGGTGATCTTGTTGGTCTGAGATGAACCATGGCTGGCACTGAATGCACCAAGGTTATTATCCCAGAGCAATGCGTCATTCTGCAGAACTTCAATCGAGTTATCGATATTATCAACCCGGTTGTTGACGTTATTGACGCTGTTGCTCAGTCCACCCAGTGCATCACCAACGTTGTCATATGAGTTCGTTGTTGTTGAACCGTCTGAGTTCACATTGGTGAGGTTATAGGTTGGGCCTGTCCAGGTGCCGGTTTCACTGTCATAAGATGCACCACCACCAAGCGCAGAGGCTGAGCCTTCGCCAATAGTGGCGACATTCTGGTTGGTCTCATGCAGCTGAGAACCATTCACTGCATCCGATGAGTTTGCAGAAACATCACCATCAGCAACATTGGTCAGCTTCTGGGCATCACCCGGATTTGAAGCATCACCACCATCAGCGACCAGTGTGAGTTCATTCTCATTACCTGTCCGCTGAACCGGGCCAACCGTACCATTATCGATATTTGTCGTAATGTTATCGACACGTGTGTTGACGTTAGAGATGCTGCTGTTCACACCACCCAAAGCATCACCGACATTGTTGTAAGCAACGGTCGTCGTTGTGCCATCAACACCGATGCGTGCGATGTTATAGGTTGGAGCTGTCCATGTGCTGCCATCAAAGCTTGCACCACCACCGAAGTAGGAAGCAACCGTCTGATTGGTTGTAAACAGCTGAGAACCGTTCACTGCATCCGTTGAGGTTACGCTCAGCGTACCTGCTGCAACATTGGTGATCTTGTTCTGAGCACTGCTGCCATGGCTGGCGCTATAAGAACCCAGAAGATCATCCCACAACAGAGCGTCTGTATTCAGATTCTCAACATTTTGGGTCAGCGCATACAGCTGAGAACCGTTGACTGCGTCCAGTGAGCTGGCTGTGACAGCACCGTCAGCAACATTGGTCAGCTTCTGGGCAGCTCCCGGATTAGAGGCGTCACCACCAGCAGCAATCAGTGACAGAACTGCTGTTGCTGTACGTTGAACCGGACCAATTTCACCATTGGTGATGTTCGTTGTCAGGTTCGTCACATTGGTCTCAAGACTGTTGAGATGGGTGTTGGTGTTACCAATGCTGGTGTTCAGACCACCAAGCGCATCGCCAACGTTGTTGTAGGTGCTGGACGTTGTTGTGCCATCAACCGCAACATTGGTGATGTTGTAGGTTGGGGCTGTACCGGCACCGATGTCTGCACCACCACCCAGATACTGAGATGTATTCAGGTTTGTGGCATAAAGTTGCGAACCATTAACCGCATCCGTTGATGCTGCACTCAGTGTGCCAGCAGCAACATTGGTGATCTTGTTGGTTGTGACAGCTCCATGGCTGGCACTGAACGCACCAAGCGTATCATCCCACAACAGAGCATCTGTACCCAGATCAGTGATTGTCTGACCAAGAGCATAAAGCTGAGAACCATTAACAGCTTCAAGCGAGGTTGCTGTCACAGCACCATCCGCAACATTGTCCAGCTTCTGGGCAGCACCCGGAGCTGAGGCATTGCCGCCGGAAGCAATCAGTGACAGAGTTGTGGTGGCTGTCCGCTGAACCGGACCGATTTCACCATTGGTGATGTTCGTTGTCAGGTTCGTCACATTGGTCTCAAGACTGTTGAGATGGGTGTTGGTATTGCCAATGCTGGTGTTCAGACCACCCAGCGCATCACCAACGTTGTTGTAGGTGCTGGAGGTTGTTGTTCCGTCAACCGCAACATTGGTGATGTTGTAGGTTGGCGCTGTACCGGCACCAATGTCTGCACCACCACCCAGATACTGGGACGTATTCAGGTTGGTGGCATAAAGCTGGGAACCATTAACCGCATCCGTTGATGCTGCACTCAATGTGCCAGGGGCAACATTGGTCAGCTTCTGAGCTGCACCCGGAGCTGAGGCATTGCCGCCGGAAGCGATCAGTGACAGCGTCGTTGTGGCTGTGCGCTGAACAGGACCGATTTCACCATTGGTGATGTTCGTTGTCAGGTTTGTGACGTTTGTCTCAAGGCTGTTGAGATGTGTATTGGTATTACCAATGCTGGTGTTCAGACCACCCAGTGCATCACCAACGTTGTTGTAGGTGCTGGAGGTTGTTGTGCCATCAACTGCAACATTGGTGATGTTGTAGGTTGGGGCTGTACCGGCACCAATGTCGGCACCACCACCAAGATACTGGGACGTATTCAGGTTGGTGGCATAAAGCTGGGAACCATTGACTGCATCGGTTGATGCTGCACTCAGTGTGCCAGCGGCAACATTGGTGATCTTGTTGGTTGTGACAGCACCATGGCTGGCACTGAACGCACCAAGCGTATCATCCCACAACAGAGCATCTGTACCCAGATCAGTGATTGTCTGACCAAGGGCGTACAGCTGAGAACCATTAACAGCTTCAAGCGAGGTTGCTGTCACAGCACCATCTGCAACATTGTCCAGCTTCTGGGCGGCGCCCGGAGCGGAGGCATCTCCACCAGAAGCAATCAGGGACAGGGTTGTTGTGGCCGTACGCTGAACCGGACCGATTTCACCATTGGTGATGTTCGTTGTCAGGTTCGTCACATTGGTCTCAAGACTGTTGAGATGGGTATTGGTGTTACCAATGCTGGTGTTCAAACCACCCAGCGCATCGCCAACGTTGTTGTAGGTGCTGGACGTTGTTGTTCCATCAACTGCAACATTGGTGATGTTGTAGGTTGGGGCTGTACCGGCACCAATATCTGCACCACCACCAAGATACTGAGATGTATTCAGGTTTGTGGCATAAAGCTGCGAACCATTAACCGCATCCGTTGATGCTGCACTCAGTGTGCCAGCAGCAACATTGGTGATCTTGTTGGTTGTGACAGCTCCATGGCTGGCACTGAACGCACCAAGGGTATTATCCCACAACAGAGCATCTGTACCCAGATCAGTGATTGTCTGACCAAGAGCATAAAGCTGAGAACCATTAACAGCTTCAAGCGAGGTTGCTGTCACAGCACCATCCGCAACATTGTCCAGCTTCTGGGCTGCACCCGGAGCTGAGGCATTGCCGCCGGAAGCAATCAGGGACAATGTTGTTGTAGCAGTACGCTGAACCGGACCGATTTCACCATTGGTGATGTTCGTTGTCAGGTTCGTCACATTGGTCTCAAGACTGTTGAGATGCGTATTGGTGTTACCAATGCTGGTGTTCACACCACCAAGAGCGTCTCCAACGTTGTTGTAAGTTGTGCTGGTCGTTGTACCATCAACTGCAACATTGGTGATGACATAGTCCGGAGCAACACCTGCTGCAACATCAGCACCACCACCGAAATACTGAGACGTATTCTGGTTCGTGTTATGAAGCTGCGAGCCATTAATAGCCTCTGTCGAGTAAGAGCTCACATCACCAGCTTCAATGTTGGTAATCTTGTTTGTAAGCGTTGAACCATGGCTCGCACTGAACATGCCATAGGTATCATCCCAAAGGAGGGCATCAGCGCCAAGATTGGTGATTGTCTGACCAAGGGCGTAGAGCTGTGAACCGTTCACGGCATCCAAGGAGCTGGCTGTGACAGCACCGTCAGCAACATTGGTCAGCTTCTGGGCTGCACCTGGAGCTGAGGCATTGCCGCCGGAAGCAATCAGCGACAGCGTTGTTGTGGCTGTCCGCTGAACCGGACCGATTTCACCATTGGTGATGTTCGTTGTCAGGTTCGTCACATTGGTCTCAAGACTGTTGAGATGGGTGTTGGTGTTACCAATGCTGGTGTTCAGACCACCAAGCGCATCACCAACGTTGTTGTAGGTGCTGGAGGTTGTCGTTCCATCAACCGCAACATTGGTGATGTTGTAGGTTGGGGCTGTACCGGCACCAATATCGGCACCACCACCAAGATACTGAGATGTATTCAGGTTTGTGGCATAAAGCTGGGAACCATTGACCGCATCCGTTGAGACTGCACTCAGTGTACCAGCAGCAACATTGGTGATCTTGTTGGTTGTGACAGCTCCATGGCTGGCACTGAACGCACCGAGCGTATCATCCCACAACAGAGCATCTGTACTCAGATCAGTGATTGTCTGACCAAGAGCGTAGAGCTGCGAACCGTTGACGGCGTCCAGTGAGTTGGCTGTGACAGCACCATCCGCAACATTGGTCAGCTTCTGGGCTGCACCCGGAGCTGAGGCATTGCCGCCGGAAGCGATCAGCGACAGGGTTGTTGTGGCTGTCCGCTGAACCGGACCAATTTCACCATTGGTGATATTCGTTGTCAGGTTCGTCACATTGGTCTCAAGACTGTTGAGATGGGTATTGGTATTGCCAATGCTGGTGTTCAGACCACCCAGTGCATCGCCAACGTTGTTGTAGGTGCTGGACGTTGTTGTTCCGTCAACCGCAACATTGGTGATGTTGTAGGTTGGGGCTGTACCGGCACCAATATCGGCACCACCACCAAGATACTGAGATGTATTCAGGTTGGTGGCATAAAGCTGGGAACCGTTAACCGCATCCGTTGAGACTGCACTCAATGTGCCAGGGGCAACATTGGTCAGCTTCTGAGCGACACCCGGAGCAGAGGCATCTCCACCGGAAGCAATCAGCGACAGGGTTGTTGTGGCTGTCCGCTGAACCGGACCAATTTCACCATTGGTGATATTGGTCGTCAGGTTCGTCACATTGGTCTCAAGACTGTTGAGATGTGTATTGGTGTTACCAATGCTGGTGTTCAGACCACCCAGTGCATCGCCAACGTTGTTGTAGGTACTGGACGTTGTCGTTCCATCAACCGCAACGTTTGTGATGTTGTAGGTTGGGGCTACACCTCCTCCTGCAACGTCAGCGCCACCACCCAGATACTGCGACGTATTCTGGTTAGTTTCATTAAGCTGCGAGCCATTAATGGCCTCTGTCGAGTAAGAGCTCACATCACCAGCTTCGACATTGGTAATCTTGTTTGTAAGCGTTGAGCCATGGCTTGCACTGAACATGCCATAGGTATCATCCCACAACAGGGCATCAACACTACCGCCAATGCTTTGGCTTAATGCGTACAGCTGAGAACCATTAACGGCCTCCAGTGAACTTGCAGAAATCTCACCATCAGCAACATTGGCCAGCTTCTGGGCAACACCCGGAGCAGAGGCACTACCACCAGAGGCAATCAGTGACAGGGTTGTTGTTGCCGTACGTTGAACCGGGCCAATCTCACCATTGACGATATTGGTCGTCAGATTTGTCAGGTTCGTTTCAACATTGTTGATATGGGTGTTTGCATTTCCAAGGCTGGTGCTGATACCACCAAGCGCATCACCCACGTTGTTGTAGGTGCTGGATGTTGTTGTACCATCAGCTGCAACGGATGTGATGACATAAGTCGGAGCTGTCCAGACGCCACCGGTATAACCGGCTCCACCACCAAGAGCTGCTGCAAGACCGGTTGTTGCATCTTCAATACTGGCATTAACCGCAAACAGCTGGGATCCGTTGATTGCATCAGTCGAGGTGGCAGAGATAGAACCTGCTGCAACATTGGTAATTGTGCGCTTCAGATCGGCACTACCCACACTGACCGTACTATTGGCAACATCACCAGCAAAGTTATAAGCCTTACCGTTAATGGTGATCGAGGCTGTTGAAACGGCGGCAGCTGTCAATGACGAGGCACCAAGCGCAACAGAGTTATCTTCATTGGCGCGCGCAGAATCACCAAGTGCAGTAGAGGACACGCCTCTGGAATATGCACCAGTGCCTAAGCTTGTCGCATTTTTAGCCATTGCAAAGGAGAAATAACCAATAGTTGTAGCCCCTTCATAGGCAGCTGAAGAGCGCCCGATAGAAATACTATTGAGGCCAGCAGCATTAGAATAGTTTCCTAATGCAGTTCCGCTCTCACCAGTTGCACGTGCAATATACCCAACAGCCGTTGCGTTGGCACCAGAGGCAGCTGAATTATAACCAACAGCTAAGCTTGAAGCCCCGGAGGCCTCAGAGGCATAACCGATAGCCGTACTGCTTGCGCCAGAAGCAAAAGCTTCATAACCCAGAGCAAGCGAATTAATACTGGTAACTTCCGAGTACGAGCCAATAGCAATTGAATTGCTGGTTGCTGCTCCCGTTGTGGCAAGAAAACCTATGGCAATTGAATCAGAGCCATCTGCTCTCGTTGACTGACCAATAGCAATCGTATCCGCCCCTAGTGCCTTTGCACTGGAACCGATTGCTGTTGCATGTTCGTTTGATGCGGTTGCACCAGGGCCCAATGCGGTTGACCAGCTAGCACTTGCAGTAGAAAGTGTACCAAATGCCGTGCTGCTATTAGCCGTCGCCTTGGCAGTGTTACCGATAGCCGTTGAAGAAGAGCCTGATGAAATTGTCAGATACCCGAAAGCAACAGAGCCACCCCCTGTTGCCTGAGCACTGCGCCCAACGGCTGTATTATTATTTGTCGATGTTCCACCAGCAACACCACCAACAGCGGAATAACCGATCACAACATCATACAGACCATACGAATTGGCTGATGCGCCCATTGCCATGGAATAATTGGCAGCAACCGATGCTTTATAACCAAAAGCAATGGCACTCTGCCCACCAACATATGATGTCCCGCCGATCGCAATGGAGTAGGCAGCAGTACCTGACGTTGTAGACGCCATAGATGCGCCCTGACCGATCACAATACCATAATTACCTGGAGCACTGGCTTGTGAGCCCAAGACAACAGCATATCCGCCCGTTGCCTGAGCCGCATTACCGATAGCAATCGCATCAGCAGCTTTTGCGGCTGATGTATTACCCAGTGCAATTCCATTATGGTACGTCACATTTGCAGACGTCCCCAGTGCAATTCCATTATTCACATTTGCGCCAATCAGCGCCGCACTACCAATGGCAACTGAGAAATTTGCATTATTCGTAACGGTAGCCCCATCGCCCAAAGCAACAGAACTGGTACCACCAGCAGTGGATTTATAGCCAAGCGCAACAGCGTTCACTCTAGCCGTCGTAGCCTGGGCCCCTAATGCCACACTGTAATCAGTCGTCGCAGCAGCCCCATCACCGATGGCAACAGCACTAAGACCTGCCCTCGTTAATTGCCCAATCGCAATAGCATTCGCTTTGCTAACAACAGCATTATAACCAATCGCAACGGAATAATCATAATCAGCATTAGCTGTTGCACCGAGTGCAATTGCACGCAGTCCTAATGACTGTGCATTATACCCGATGGTCGTCGACTCGCCACCACCTGCTATTGCATTGACACCAAGCGCCATATCCAGACCGGTACCATTCGTCGAGGCTCCGGAACCCAAAACAATGTCATAATCTGACTGGGCATATGATCTTTCCCCCAGTGATATCGAAGATACACCGGTTGCCATCGACATGTAGCCGAGAGCCATGGCGTCATCTTTTAAAGCCCAGGCAGTATCACCTATTGCAATAGCATGATCTGCAGTTGTACCACCACTAGCTATCGTCGCCTTGGCGTTAGTCCCTATAGCAATCGTACCAGTATAACCCGCGGTGGCCTGAGAACCAATTGCTGTACTATTAACGCCCTCTGCTTTTACCTGATACCCAAAAGCAAGCGCCTGCATATTCGTTGCAGATGCATATGAACCCACAGCCGTAGCATTTGTACCACCAGTACCCGTGCTCGAAGAATAGCCGGCAGCCAATGAGGACTGCCCGGCCGCTGTGGTTGCAAAGCCCATAGCATAAGAACCGAAAGCTGTTGCCTTTGCTGATGCACCGACTGCCGTACTACTTGCGCCCGAAGCGACAGAATTAGTACCAATAGCAACCGCATTTGTCATTGAGGCTGCAGCATTATTACCCATGGCAATCGAGCTGTTACCAGAAGCTGAAGCACTTGTACCAATAGCAACAGCAGACATTGCCGTTGCCGCACTTCCACAGCCCATAGCAATGGCCAAATTGGAATTTGCAAGAGCATTTGCCAGCGTTAATGTCGAACAGGCCCCCGACGGTGAAATCGCTGTTGCATTACCAATGGCACTGCCGCCCCCAAGAGACTGGGCAAATGCAGGAGTCGAGGAAATGACCAGACTACCCGCGACAAGGGCCACCCCAATTCCGACACCCAGAGCCAGCTTGCTACGCTTCATGCCAAGGGTGCGATGCGCCATACGCAAAACGCGCATAAGCTGACGACGCGATGCCTTCGATACATTCTGGCTAGACAGATTAATAGACGAACGACGCTCAGAAGCGCTGAAAAACTTGCTCATACTTGCCCCAATAGACTTTAATGTCTGTTTGTTTAAATTCTATGATCAAGACGTAAGAACATTACCTCTTTCACATATAAACCAATATCTTACCGCTTAAGAACAGCCCCTGCCGATCTTACGGACATCGCAGGAGCCTGACATATGGCATGAAAGCCAAGTTTCAAACGCTCCTAGGTGCGTACAAATTCAAAGGAAGTATAACTTAATCTTATACAAGAAATAATTATTCCAGATGATTTATACGATCATTTCCGGCATTTTATAATAAAATTATATGAACTTGCAATAGAAATTTTAATATCAGACAATTTAAAAATATTTTTCAAAACAAATGATTTTATTGAAATTAATGATTAGTATCAATAAGTTAATTGGTTGAATATATTATTATGAAGCCTTTTGCTGTTTTATATTAAAAAAATTAATGGATAGATAAATAATCATAAAACCTGTCGTAATTTGCTTAACTCTAGGTTCGCTGAGTGAAATTGACGCAGTAACCTTACGAATCAAAATAATGACAATTAGGTTAACCCAAAGAAATCGGACTATTCCGCGGATTATGTAAATTTTCCAACTGCAATAAAGCAGCCTGTAACTCATAAATTCTGCCCATTTATACCCCACCATCTCTTAGTTCGCAGCGCTCTTTACACCTATATATCCCACGTGCTACTTACGTTTCATAAGTTTCACCTTTCGAGTTTTTCATTTTGGTCATTGGGACACATAGCGGAACGCTCAAACGGCGGTTGACCCTGGCAGAGATTGTCAGGCGGCAGGGTGAAATGCGGGTTGAAGACCTGGCGCAGGTGCTTGGTGTATCAGCTGTTACCATTCGCAGTGATCTCAATTACCTTGAAGAACAGGGCCTGTTGATCCGCAGCTTTGGCAAGGCACTGGCAACCAACCAGCTAACTCCCAAATTTAACAGAGAGCAGGCAACACCCAACAAGGCACATACAGCCTTAATGTTACGGACTGTAGCTAATCTCGTACAGGATGACGGCCCCTTACTCATTGGACAGGGTAATCTGGTCAAGCAGATCATTCCGCTGCTCAACTGCCTTCATGATCTCCAGCTTATTTTATGTGATATTGATGCCATCGCACTGGCCCGACAGTGTCTTGACGGCAAGATCAATCTGCTGGCCGGAACACTTGGGGCAGATGGCTCCACTCTTGGCGGGCCAAAACTCATTCAAAGTCTGAAATGTGAACTGGTCGATACTTATCTGTGTGAGGCCAAGGCGATAGATGTGAAAGGTAATCTCATCATCGATGAACGTTCGTCTTCCGAGTTTACCCAGGCTGCCCTCATACATGCCCGGCAAACCATCACTTTCATACATAGCCATAATATGGCGCACACTACATTTACTGAATCAGCAAACCTTTCCATAGCCCGTATTGGCACCATCGCTTTTTCAGAGCGCCCTGACATAGGGTGTCGCGAGCTTCTGACCCGTTTGGGGTTCAGATTACACCCCGGCCCAACCGGAACATTTATTTTCAAGCAATCTCAGGTCTAACAGAGGAGCAAGCCGTGTTTTCATTCAAAGGACTTAAAATTGCAGCCCTTGCCGGTCTGGCACTCGGCGCATTGTCTCTTCCCGCCACTGCCAAGGACGTGATCGGGGCATCTCTCCTGACACAATCCCATCCCTTCTACATCGACCTCGGTGAGGCCATGAAGAAGGAAGCAGAGAAACAGGGTGTTACACTCGACATCTCCATTGCCAATCAGGATCTCAACAAGCAGCTTGCTGACATTGAAGATTTCATCACTAAAAAGGTCGATGTCATTGTGCTGTCACCGGTTGATTCCGATGGCGTTCGCAACATTATCCGCAAGGCTGAAAAGGCCAATATCAAAGTCATTACGGTTGATATCCCGGCCAATGGCGTCAAGGTTGCATCCCACATTGGCACAGACAACTATGCCGGTGGTGTCAAAGCTGGCGAGATGATGGCTAAGCTGACCGATGGCAAAGGTGAAATCGCCGTCATCAATTACCCGACAGTGCAGTCAGTTGTTGATCGCGTCAAAGGCTTCAGCAAAGCCCTTGAAGCCCATAAGGATATGAAGATTGTTGCCAATCAGGCCGGTATCACCCGTGCAGAAGCACTGGCAACGGCTGAGAACATCCTCAAAGCCAACCCAAAGATTGTCGGTATCTTCGGTTTTGGTGACGATGCAGCCCTCGCAGCAGCTGCAGCAGTCAAGGCAGCCAAGCTTGAAAATCAGGTCAAGGTCATCGGTTTTGACGGTATGAAGGAAGCCCGTGATGCCGTTGACAGCGATCCGGTCTTCGCTGCCGTTGTTCGTCAGTATCCGGATAAGATGGGCCAGACAGCCGTTCAGTCTGCCGTCAAGATCATGAAGGGCGAAACCGTTCCTGAATTACAGCCGATCGTTCCGGGCATGTATGTCCGTGGTGGCGACGTCAAGGAATAAGCTGTTCCATATGGGCGGGCCTTACCCCGCCCATATCATATTTTGGAAAAACCCATGTCAGACAGGCAGACAGCCTCAGATACACTTCTGGAAATCCGTGACCTGACCCGCTCTTTCGGGCCAGTGCAGGCATTGCGCCATATGAATCTCGATATTCGCCCGGGAAAGGTTCATACCCTGCTCGGCGAGAATGGTGCCGGCAAATCAACGCTGATCAAGATTCTTTCCGGTCTTTTCCCGCCATCAAGCGGCAGTATCCGTTTCAAGGGAAAAGCCTATTCTCCCGCCTCCCCACTGGAGGCAACAGAACTTGGCATCACAACAATCTTTCAGGAACTGAGCCTGAGCCGCAACCTGACAGTCGCCGAAAATATCTATGCCAATCATGAGCCCAACAGCTTTGGCTTTATTCGCGAGAAAACACTTTACGATAACGCCCGGCAGCTGATTGCCGAACTTGATCTGCCGATTGATGTACTGGCCCGTGTTGATGATCTTTCCATGGCCCAGCGCCAGCTTGTTGAGATTGCCAAGGGGCTGAGCCGCCCTGCGGATCTCGTCATCATGGACGAGCCAACCTCATCGCTCAGTGACAGTGAAGCCGAACTTCTGTTTGCCATTATTGAGAAGCTGAAAGCGCGTGGCACTGCTATCATTTATATCTCGCACAGAATGAGCGAGATCATGCGCATCTCTGATGACATCACCATCATGCGCGACGGTGAATACATCACAACACTTGGCAAAGAAGAAGCAGACATCAACAAGCTGATCGCATTGATGGTCGGTCGCTCACTTGATAATGTCTTCCCGCCACGAATTTCCGAGACTCCGACACCAAATGTCACTCCTCTGCTGGAAGTAGACCAGCTGACAGCCCATGGCTTCTTTGAAGACATCAGCTTCAAAGTCCGTCCCGGTGAAATTCTTGGATTTTTCGGGCTGGTCGGCTCAGGCCGCTCTGACGTCATGAAAGCCCTGTTCGGACTTGTTCCCTATACCGGCAATATTACGATTGACGGTAAAGCTGTTACAATCCGTAACCCGGGAGAAGCCATCAAACTTGGCCTTGCTTTCGTGACTGAAAATCGCAAGGAAGAGGGGCTGGTTCTCAGCCATTCGGTTGGTAACAACATCAGCATGGTCGCGCTTGGTTACTTCACTAACAGCCTCGGTTTCCTCAAAACCGGGCTTGAACGCAATTCGGCGCTGGAACAGGTCCGGCGCTTAGCCATCAAAACACCGAACCTCGAGTTTACATCCGGCAATCTCAGCGGCGGTAACCAGCAAAAGATCGTTCTCGCCAAATGGCTTGAGAACAAACCCCGCATTCTCATCCTTGATGAACCAACCCGCGGTGTTGATGTCGGTGCAAAATTTGAAATCTACACCATTATTCGTGAGCTGGCCGCTCAGGGCACTGCCATCCTCCTTGTCTCCTCGGAACTTCCGGAGGTTTTAGGCCTTAGCGACCGAGTAATCGTCATGCATAAAAAACAAATATCTGCAGACCTTCCCGCAGAAAACCTGACACAGGAATACGTTATGACCCACGCAGCAGGTGTTGCCCACGCAGAGGGAAACAGCCAATGAACAGACTAACTTCCAACCCATCCTTCAAGGCTATGCTGCGCCAGTATGGTGGCCTCATTCTGGCTCTGGTCGCCCTGTGCCTGTTTTTCTCCTATCAGCACGGCGCATTCTTCAGCGTATCTAATTTCGTCAACATCATGATTCAGGTGACAGTTGTCGCCATTGCCGCTTTCGGCATGACCTACGTCATTCTGCTAGGCGATATTGATCTCTCGGTTGGCTCAATGATTGCGGTCGCTGGTATGGTTGCAGCCCAGTGTTTCATCAGTGGCTTCGGCTTTATGTCCACCCTTGCCATCACTTTGTTTGCCGGGCTTGTTATGGGTGCAATCAACGGCATGCTCGTTGCCAAGCTGTCACTACCGGCCTTCATTGTAACGCTGGCGACCATGGGTATCTATCGCGGTGCTGTCAGCCTGCCGACACAGGGAAAGCCAGCGCGCATTGATGACGAGATGTGGTACATCATCGGCAATGAAGGCATTTCCTTACAGCCAATCGGTATTGATTTTGAAATTCCCTATATGGTTGTCATTCTGGCCGTTGTCTTCATTCTGAATGCTCTTCTGCTATCAAAAACAGTCTTTGGCCGCCGCACCTATCTGATGGGTGGCAATCGTGAAGCTGCCGTCTACTCCGGCATCAAGGTTGACCGTATCCGCATCATTATTTTCATGCTCTGCGGTCTGATGGCAGCTATCAGCGGTGTCATCCTCTCCGCACGTCTCGGTTCCGCACAGGTCAACGCCGGACAGGGCTATGAGCTTGATGCCATTGCGGCAGCCGTTCTCGGCGGCACAAGTCTTGCCGGTGGTGCCGGAACCATGGTTGGCACCCTGCTCGGAGCCATCCTGATCGGTGTTATCAATAACGGCATGAGCCTGATGAATGTTGAATATTTTTATCAGCTGATTGCCAAGGGCATTGTTATCATTCTTGCGGTCTATCTTGATGTCCGCAGCAAAAAAGCACGTACGTGAGATCAATCATGAAAAAGATCGTTGTTCTTGGTGAAATAGTCGTTGAGATTATGGCCGTTGATGTCGGCCAGAGTTTCCGTTCAGCAGGCTCGCTGGTTGGTCCGTTTCCAAGTGGCGCCCCGGCAATTTTTATTGATCAGGTTGCCCGTCTCGGTCAGCCCTGCGGTATCGTTTCCTGCGTGGGTGATGATGACTTCGGCTGGCTGAATATTGAGCGCCTGCGCGCAGATGGCGTCGATGTCTCCGCCATACGTGTTCACCCGGAGCTGCCAACCGGCAGTGCTTTTGTCCGCTATGATGCCGATAGCAGCCGCGACTTCATCTTCAATATCAAACACAGTGCCTGCGGACATATGGCCCTGACCGATGAGGCTGAGGCACTGATCAATGGCTGCGACCATATCCATGTCATGGGCTCATCGCTGTTTTCGTTCCGTATCATTGATGTGATCAAAAAAGCTATTGAAACCGTAAAGGCTAAAGGCGGTACGGTTTCTTTTGACCCCAACATCCGTAAAGAGATGCTGTCGATTCCGGAGATGCGGGCTGCTCTTGAGTTCATGCTGGAGTACTGTGATGTCTTCCTGCCAAGCGGGCCTGAGATTTCACTCCTGACTGAAGCCGATGATGAAGAAAAAGCCATCAGGGAAATCCTTGATATGGGCGTTTCATCCATCATTATTAAACGGGGTTCTGAAGGTTCGACCTATATTGACCGGGAGAAGACAATTCATAGCCCGTCTTTCAAGGTTGAAGAGCTCGACCCAACCGGAGCCGGTGACTGCTTTGGTGCAACCTATGTCACCTGCTGGCTGCGTGGCATGCCGGTTGAAGACTGCCTCCGCTATGCCAATGCGGCTGGGGCCAGAACCGTAACCGTCAAGGGGCCGATGGAAGGTGCATCGCATTTTGCAGATCTTGATGCCTTCATCGCCAACACCAAGACAGGAGCCTGAAATGCACGACAATACACTTCTTGCATTACCCAAGCAGCATGCCAAAGGTATCCGTAACGGTCTTCCCTCCATCTGCTCTGCACACCCACTTGTTATCGAAGCCGCCCTGCGCAGCGGTCTTGAAAACGATACCGAGGTTCTGATTGAAGCAACCTGTAATCAGGTCAATCAGGATGGTGGTTATACCGGCATGACACCGGCAGACTTCCGTCGGTTTGCAGAAGGCATCGCTGATAAGCTTGGCTTTGATAAAAGCCGCCTCATCCTCGGCGGGGATCATCTTGGCCCCAATCCATGGAAGCATCTTCCGGCCAATGAAGCACTTGCCAAAGCGGCAACCATGATGAAAGCTTTTGTTGAAGCCGGCTTCACGAAAATTCACCTTGATGCCAGTATGGCCTGTGCTGATGACCCGGTGGCATTACCTCCATCAATCATCGCCCAGCGTGCTGCCGATCTTGCAGCCATCGCCGAAAAATCCGCAGGCCCTGTTAAACCGGTCTATATCATTGGCACGGAAGTTCCGATTCCCGGTGGGGCAATGGAAGCGCTTGATCACCTGCAGGTTACACGCGCAGAAGATGCAAAAGAAACGATTGAGCTTCACCGTCTAGCCTTTTCCAGCCGTGGTCTGGAAGAAGCATTCAACCGGGTTATCGGCCTTGTTGTTCAGCCGGGTGTTGAATACGGCCATGAAGATGTCATTGCCTTTAAGCCGGAAGAGGCAAAAGACCTCAGTGCGGTTTTAAAGGACTTTCCGCAGATTGTTTTTGAAGCCCACTCGACAGATTATCAAACGCTCACGGGCCTCAGTGAACTTGTTGAAGATGGCTTTGCCATTTTGAAAGTCGGCCCTTGGCTGACCTTCGCCATGCGCGAGGCCCTTTATGGGCTGGACCGGATTGCCTGCGAACTGATGGATATTCCGTCTGTTGATACGCTTGAGGCAACCATGGAACGGGTTATGCTCAATCTCCCGAAAGAATGGGAAAAATACTATCCGGGCAATGCCACGGAACAGCGTATCTTACGCCATTATTCCTATAGTGACCGTATTCGTTACTACTGGCCACAGCCTGAAGCACAGAAAGCTTTCAACCGTCTGATGAGCAATCTGGAAGGTAAAAAGATTCCGGAAACTCTGATCAGCCAGTTTATGGCTCCTGTTTATCAGGATGTTGTATCCGGCAAAGTCGAGGCAACCCCCAAAGAGCTGATCATTGCCACAATCCGCAAGGTTGTTGATACCTACGCGCGCGCTGCCCGCCAGATATAAAACCTTTTAAAGCTGAGTGTATGGCAACTCACAATGCCATACACTCATATGTATTCCGACCCGGAAAAATCCGTCTCTTCGACCAGTTGTACAAATTCCTGAACCGGGCTGAGCACTGATGCCTCATCCCGAAGAAGCATCCATGTTCCGCGTTCAAGAAACGCACCTGAACGATAACGCATGGCTTCGACATGTAGCCCCTTATGCCCTTGTAAAATACGGGCAGGCAGGAAACCATAGCCTAAACCCACTTTCACCATTTCAAGACAGGCATCGACACGATCAACCACCATGCCGACCTGAGCCGGAACTGTAAATTGCTCAGCCCACCAGTTATCAATGAGCATCTGGTTCGATGGTTCACTGGTAAAATGAATTTGAGGCAGTTGAGGCAACTCTTCGATTGAAAATGGGTCTTTATGTACAACAAGGACGTTCTCTGAAAACAGTCGACGTTTAATACCTGTCCAGTTCCAATCCTCTCGGATGAAGGCAATATGGATATCGTTCGCCAACAAACGATTCATTGTTTCCTTATCCCAGCCTGTATAGACGCGGAATTCAACGTCAGGGTACCGCGCTTTAAATTCCTTGAGTAAGGGGGGCAAAAGATAGCGCGTAAAGAAATGTGATGCGCCAATCCGAAGTGTACCTGCAGTTGCATTACGCATACTATCAAGCGTATCGCGAATACCCTCCAGCTCCCCGAGCACATGACGTGCTTTCCGAACAAGATATTCACCCTCGGCCGTGAACTGGACACCCTTTTTTCCTCTGACAACTGCCTGAACGCCAAAGAAATCCTCAATCAGCCGTAAACGGGTAGATAAGGCTGGCTGCGTCAGGTGCAGAACATTTGATGCTTTGGTGATGCTTCCCTGCTCATGAAGAACCAGCAAGAGCTTCCAGTCCCGTTCATTCATCCCATCACCTTATTTGCTGCACACTCAAGATAGAAATATAAATTATTTTTATGATTTTCTATAAAATATTACAAATATATTTTTTAGATAAAAGCTTTTATGTTTTTCCCATCAAGACCAAACCGCACTGATCGCGGATCAACTGAAAGGTAGTTTCACCTACCCCAATGGGAGATTGTCATGAAGAAATTTCTGGAAACACTTGCCTGCATCATGAATGATACGTGGTATCGCGACTGTTACAAACACAAAGAGCCCAGAAAGCATGACAATACCGAGTTCATGTCAATGTTAGCCGGATTAATGGGCGACAAACGGCTGATGCCGGATAAACAGCCCTTACCTCATAAACGGATTGCTGCTCATCAGTAAGCAATCATCCTCCCAGGAAAGCGCCTCCCACAAGGAGGCGTTTTCTTTTGCTCCTTCCCAGCCAGCACATACTTCAACCCAGACCAGTAAATTACGCATGCCGCAGCATTCGGTTATGCCCTATAATAAAGGCATTGAGAAAAGAGCGATATTTTTACCATGCTGAATTTCATTTTAGGTGCTCTGGTTGCCATGCTGACCAGCCTAGTCGGTATTTCCTTATGGCTCAGGACAAAATTTTCAGGAAGCAAAATCAAACAGGCTGCTGATGACGCAATCAGGGAATTGCACCACATCGACCACATGATGGAAGCTAAAGTTTACCCGATTAAACGCTGACTACTGAATAGTCTGAGAGCGCATCCCTACGACCTCACGTATCAGATCTGTTAGTGTCTTTAATCCATCAACACGTGATGTTGGTGAAACCATCAGGCCCATACGGCATTTTCCCAGCTTAGGGAGCCCGGCTTCTTCTGAGACAACCCTGAAATCTCGGGGAATGATGCTTTCCGGCAGGGGCGTAACAGCAAGGCCAGCAGCCACGGCCTTGGAAATTGCCGCGTAGTTTCTGGAAGTTAGTGCATGCTTCATCGGTATGCCAGCTATCGTAAGCGCATCTTGTGCTGCAATACGCCATTCACATTCTTTACTACTAAGGGCAACAGGTAGAGGCCTTTCATACTCAATCGTATTATTTTTGGCAGCAACCCATAACAAGGGTTCTTCTCTTAGAATTTCGATATCCGCATCCGTCATATCAGAGAGAACTGTTAAAAGTGCAACGTCCAGATCACCAGAGTTAATCTGTTCAACCAACTGCGTACTGCTTTCACAACTGACAAGCATCTCAGCTAACGGATGACGCATGGAAAAACACGACATGATATCTGAGAAAAAGGCTTCTGCGTAATCATCCGGAATACCAAACCGGATTCGACCTCTTAACCCTTTACCAGAAATAGCCTCAAGCGCCACTGCTTCAGTATGCAGAATGTTACGGGCGTATTCTATTAACTGCTCACCACTCTCTGTTAAACGCGCACCACGCCCGGCTTTTGCAAATAATGCTTTACCGAGCATCTCTTCCAAACGTCTGATATGCATGGATACGGCAGATTGTGTCTTGTTCACGCGCTGGGCTGCACGTGTAAAACTGCCGGTATCAACAATCGCAATGAAACTGCGGAGCTGGTCAGTATCAAACATTCATTGATCTCATTTAGCGATGAATATTATTCCAAACATTCGTTAGACGAATAATTCGTATCACCGTATCTTACCATCATCAATCAGCATTTCGGAATAGGCCGGCGTGCGGACCTGAAACCTGAAAAACAGCATTTTCGGGAAGGGCGGAGCTATGACTGACACCAATGTAAAGTTTAAGAACCCTATCCTTCGGATATTTCATTATCTGGGAACTGTGTTTACAAAGAGACCATCTCTTCAGAGCATGACGGCTCAACAGCTTGAGAGTATGGGGCTTGAGCCACATACCTTGAAGCAGGCACAATCATACTCTGCAATATGGAACATCCCTGTCAAAAAAGACCCCGCATCCTTTTGAAAGCGGGGTCCGGCTAGTCTGCCGAAATCTAAGTTTCTTGAAACTAAGAACGGTTCTGCTTCATCATATCAATGATCTTTCTTGCAGCACGTTCATGTGGCTTATCAATCATTCGCCCATTGACTGTCACAACTCCCGCCTGAGGATTAGCGGCAAAAGCTGCCAGAACCATTTCCGCCCACTCAATCTCTTCCGGAGCTGGCGTAAATGTATCATTCACCACATCAATGTGGCTTGGGTGAATAACGGCTTTAGCGGCAAAGCCATCCCGTCTGGCCGCAACAGCTTCTGCCGTTACAACTGACAAATCCTTGATAACCGGGCAAATCGTATCAATTGCGACAACTTCCGCGGCAGCGGCAGCCATCAGGCATAAATTGCGGGCAAGCCGAAAAGGCTCCGTATGGATCCCATCAATATTATTGGTTGTTGCGCCGAGTGAAGCCGCGAGATCTTCAGCGCCCCACATCAAGCCCCAAAGGCGTTTATCAGCCCGCCGGTAACTCTCCAGACCAAATATTGCACTCGCACTCTCGGTTGCAATCGCAATGACTTTTGTCTCACCAACCGGGATATTATGTGCCATTTCTAGGGGTTCCAGATAATAGGATAACCGGGCAATACTATCGGCACCATCCGCTTTGGGTAAAACAATGCCATCAGGCTTTAGAGGCATAACCGCAGCCAGATCAGCAAATGTCATCTCTGTCTCAAGGGCATTAACGCGAACAAACAGCTTCTGATCATTCCGCTCGGTCTGTAACATCTCACAAACAATCTTACGGGCAGCCTCCTTGTTATCAAGTGCAACGGCATCTTCCAGATCAAGGATCAAGGCGTCAGCATGACCAGAGCGGGCCTTGGTAAATTTATGCAGGCTATCCCCCGGTACGAACAGAAATGAACGCATCAGGCCACCTCACGTTTCCGCATAAGTCCAACACGTTTGCAGATAGCAACAACATCACCATTCTGTTTTGTACAGCTATGCTCAAACTCAACCAGCCCGGCATCAGGACGGGATTTACTCTCTCGCTTGGAAAGGACCTTTGTATGACTACGCAATGTATCGCCTGCAAAGACGGGTTTTGGAAAACGAACCTCAGACATCCCCAGGTTACCGATTGTCGTACCAAGCGTTGTATCCTGAACACTCATACCCACCATAATAGCCAATGTGTACATACTATTGAATAATGGCTTTCCCCATTCAGTCTGGGCTGCAAAATGCGCATCAATATGTAATGGCTGCGGATTATGTGTCATCAGACTGAAGGTAATATTGTCAGATTCAGTTACCGTTCTGGATACCTCATGGTGAAACTCCATCCCCACTTCGAAGTCTTCATAATAGAGACCTGCCATTTCTCTCTCCTAAAACTATGATAACCGATGATTTTAAACGGTTTCCAGAACAATCAGTTCTGCACTTTCTTCAACCTGATCCCCAGAATGGCAGCGAACCTGTGCAACCTTTGCATCTTGAGATGCTTTCAAGGCATGCTCCATTTTCATGGCTTCAACGATGACGAGTATTTCACCCGCTACAACTTCCTGTCCCGGCTCGACCAAAACAGAAATAACCCGTCCAGGCATTGGTGATTTAATGGCACCATCTGCCGCCCCATCATCGCCTGTTCCATAGTCTTTCCGCGTTTCCAGAACGAAACGCCCGCGCCCATTCTGCTCCAGAACAGAGAGATTCTGGCCACTCCTGAACCAGAGTGCATGACAGACAAGATCATCAATCTGACCACTCAGACGATTACCTTCCAGAGTGCCCGTTACATTGAGACGTGCACCGTCCGGGAGCTGTAAGAGCAAATGACCACCCTGCCATGTTGCCAATACCGATATCTCCCGCTCCCCATCACGCAGACGAATAACCTCCTCAACAGGAAGGTTGAGGCGCCAGTTCCGAGCATGATCCCATGGGTCAACATACCCTTTGACTGCCTGAGCAGCTGCTGCCTGATTAACCCGATCAAACAGGATACCGGAAACGGCGAGCGCCAGCTTTCGGTTATTCTGCTCAGCCTGCCCTAACAAGGTTTCCCTGTTACGCTCAATAAAACCGGTATCAGGGGCACCGGTTATAAATTCATCACTCCTGATAATCCGTTCAAGAAAGGCAATGTTACTGGTAATGCCGCCAACATAGGTTTCAGCCAGCGCTTTTTGCATTGCAAAAATAGCGGCTTCCCTGTCTGTGCCATAGGCAATGATTTTCGCGATCATCGGGTCATAGAATACCGAGATAAGGGAGCGCTCATTAACACCGGTATCAACCCGAATACTGTCAGACGTATTTGGCAAGGCCAATGCTGTCAGCTGACCACTTTGTGGCAAAAACTCCTGTTCCGGATTTTCGGCATAGAGCCGCACTTCAAGAGCGTGACCTTTCTGGTGAATATCTTTCTGCATTAAAGGAAGGGGCGCGCCCGCTGCCACCTCAAGCTGCCAGGCAACCAGATCAAGACCCGTAATCATTTCAGTGACCGGATGCTCAACCTGCAAGCGGGTGTTCATCTCCATGAAATAGAATTGCTGATCAGCTTCTGAATAAAGAAACTCGATTGTTCCCGCACCCACGTAGTTAATGGCTTTTGCAGCCGTTACAGCCGCCTGATGCAGCTTCTCTCGGACTTCATCAGGAATACCGGGAGCAGGCGCCTCCTCAACAACCTTCTGGTGGCGGCGCTGAACCGAACAGTCCCGATCGTAGAGATGCACGCAATTACCATAGCTGTCGGCAAACACCTGCACCTCAACATGCCGAGGCTTAATCAGGTATCGCTCAAGCAGGACATGATCATCACCGAAGGATGACAGCGCCTCGCGCTTTGCGCTGGCGAGCGCTTCATCAAATTCTTCGTGTGCAGAGACAACTTTCATCCCCTTGCCGCCACCACCAGCAGACGCTTTAATCAGCAGCGGGTAACCGATTTTATCAGCATATTCCTTCAAGACATGAGGTGACTGATCTTCACCGTGGTATCCCGGCACCAAAGGCACATTTGCCTTTTCCATGAGCGCTTTGGCTCGTGCCTTCTCACCCATGGCATGAATGGCAGATGCTGGTGGCCCAACAAAAATGATACCCTCGGCCTGACAACGCTCGGAAAAATCAGCATTCTCTGACAGAAAACCATAACCAGGGTGAACGGCTTCTGCGCCAGATCGTTTGGCGACATCCAGAATTACATCCTGTTTTAGATAGCTCTGTTTCGCTTCACTCGGGCCAATCCAGTAAGCTTCATCAGCCTGCGCAACATAAGGGGCATCTCTATCCGCGTCAGAGAATACGGCAACAGTTGCAATCCCAAGCCGCTTGGCTGTGCGTATAATCCGGGAGGCAATTTCTCCACGATTAGCAATCAGCAATTTACGCGGCAGCCTGACTGAGGCGGGAGACATTTTGGAATGAATAGTCATGAATATCTCCTACATCCGGAAGATGCCGAACTTGGTCGGCTTGATCGGGGCATTCATTGCAGCGGATAAGGCAAGCCCAAGGGTCATCCGTGTATCTGCCGGGTCAATCACACCATCATCCCATAAGCGGGCACTGGCGTAATAAGGGTGTCCCTGCTCTTCATACTGGTTACGAATTGGCATCTTGAATGCCTCTTCCGCTTCAGCACTCCAGTTTTCTCCAGCAGCTGTTGCCCTATCGCGTTTGACCTGAGCCAGAACATTAGCGGCCTGATCACCACCCATGACGGAGATACGCGCATTCGGCCACATCCATAAGAAACGTGGTCCATAGGCACGACCACACATTCCATAGTTTCCGGCACCAAAAGAACCGCCAACAATCACTGTCAGTTTTGGCACATTGGCACAGGCTACAGCCGTCACAAGTTTGGCGCCATCTTTGGCAATGCCGCCGTTCTCGTATTTTTTACCGACCATAAAGCCCGTAATATTCTGCAGGAAGATCAGCGGAATACCGCGCTGACAGCACAGCTCGACAAAATGCGCACCCTTGAGTGCGGATTCAGAAAACAGGATGCCATTATTGGCAATAATACCAACCGGATGACCGAAGATGTGGGCCGTTCCGCAAACAAGTGTTGTTCCGTAAAGCGCCTTGAATTCTTCAAACTCGCTGCCATCAACGATACGGGCAATGAGCTCGCGAATATCATAAGGCTTACGGGTATCCGCTGGTACGAGCCCATATAAATCATCGGCCGGATAAAGCGGCTCTACCGTTTCCCGCATGGCAAGCTGAGGCTGTTTATGACGGTTCAGATGCGCAATGATATCGCGAGCGATCATCAAGGCATGAGTATCATCCTGCGCATAATGATCTGTCACACCAGAAATACGGGAGTGGACATCCGCCCCACCCAGCTCTTCTGCTGTCACAACCTCACCAGTTGCCGCTTTCACAAGAGGCGGCCCGCCCAAGAAGATCGTTCCCTGATTTTTGACAATAACCGCTTCATCACTCATGGCCGGCACATAGGCACCACCAGCCGTGCAGGACCCCATAACAACAGCAATCTGCGGAATACCTTCGGCAGACATGGTTGCCTGATTATAGAAAATCCGCCCAAAGTGCTCTTTATCAGGGAAGACATCATCCTGACTTGGAAGATGCGCTCCACCACTATCGACGAGGTAAATACAGGGCAGGTTGTTTTCCCGGGCAATCTCCTGCGCCCGTAAATGCTTCTTGACCGTCAGGGGATAATACGTCCCGCCCTTAACTGTCGGGTCATTGGCAACAATCACACATTCCTGACCGGAGACCCGGCCAATACCAGCTATCATGCCAGCAGCAGGTACATAATCATCATAGACCTTATAGGCGGCCAGCTGCGAAAACTCGAGAAACGGGCTGCCTGCATCAAGCAATGTGCGGATACGTTCCCTCGGGAGGAGCTTGCCACGGTCTTTATGACGTTTCAGAGCTGCCTCACCACCACCTTTACCAATTTCGGCCACAACCTGTTTCAGGTCATCGACAGCAGCAGTCATGATCTTGCAGTTTTCGGCGAACTCTTCGCTCCGGCGATCTATTTTTGTTTTGAGGATGGGCATGGCTTCCTCACACAGTTGCGTTGAACAGCTCACGGCCGATCAACATGCGACGGATTTCTGATGTTCCTGCTCCGATTTCATAGAGCTTTGCATCGCGTAATAGGCGCCCTGTCGGGTTATCATTGATATATCCGGCACCACCCAGAATCTGTATGGCATCAAGGGCGACAGCGGTCGCACGCTCGGCGGCGAAAAGAATGGCACCAGCAGCAGCCTGACGGGAGGATGCCCCACGATCACACGCACTGGCCACGGCATAGACATATGCCCGCGATGCATTAAGCGCGGTGTACATATCCGCCACCTTGCCCTGAATCAGCTGAAACTCACCAATGGATTTTCCAAACTGTTTACGTTCATGAACATAAGGCAGAACAATATCCATACAGGCCTGCATGATACCGATCGGCCCGGCAGCCAGAACAGCACGCTCATAATCAAGTCCGGACATCAGAACCGCAACACCACGGTTCAGATCACCCATGACATTCTCTTCCGGAACCTCACAGTCTTCAAACACCAGTTCAGATGTTGGCGAGCCGCGCATGCCAAGTTTGTCAAGCTTCTGGGCTGGCCTGAACCCTTTAAAACCCTTTTCAATAATGAAGGTCGTAATGCCTTTTGGGCCGGCTGAGGCATCCGTCTTGGCGTAAACAACCAGCGTATCAGCAACATGCCCATTGGTAATCCAGAGCTTGGAGCCATTAAGTACGTATTTGTCACCGCGTTTCTCAGCCTTAAGCCGCATGGAGACAACATCGGATCCGGCTTCCGGCTCTGACATGGCAAGGGCGCCAATATGTTCACCGGAAATCAGTTTTGGCAGATAACGCTGCTTCTGCTCCGCTGTTCCCCAGCGGCTGATCTGATTAATGCAGAGGTTGGAGTGCGCGCCATATGACAGGCCAACAGAAGCAGATGCACGGCTGACTTCTTCCATGGCAATACAATGGGCCAGATAACCCATATTCACGCCACCATATTCTTCCGAAATTGTAATACCATGCAGGCCAAGCTCACCCATCTCGGGCCAGAGAGCTGCCGGGAAAACATCAGTCCGGTCTATTTCTGCAGCAATAGGGGCAATCTTTTCCTGAGCATAAGCCTCTACAGCATGCCGCAGGGCATCAATATCTTCACCAAGGCCGAAATCAAAAGTACCGACGTTCACAGCAGCCATCTTTTCCTCCCAATAGGGCCTGTTTTGTTTTGGCTGATCGCACCAGCCACAACGAAACACCTGACCCCATCTTTTCTTTCACATTATTCTGTATTAAAACGGTCAAGCGTTTTTTTGTCTATTAGCAAAAGGGCATATCTCATAAGCAAGCTATGTGCTAAATGATGGATCAAAGTGAGGGGAAAACAATGAGCCGTACAGCAGGATCTTCAGGCGTCAAAACACTGGAAACCATTAAGAAGGCAGCCCTTCGCCTGATTTATGAGCACGGCTACGACGCAATGACGTTACGCGGCCTCGCCAATAAGGTCGGCATCCAGCAGGGCTCTTTATACAATTATTTCAAAACCAAACAGGAACTGCTCTTCATGCTGGTTTCCAGCCATATGGAAGCCCTGACGGAACAGCAGGAAAAAGCGCTGGCCGGTATTGACGACCCTGTTGAGGCCTTACGTACTTTTATCAGATTTCATATTGATTATCATATCTCACGTAAGCACGAAGTTTTCGTCAATTATTCAGAGCTGCGCAGCTTCACACCAGAGAATTACAAAATTATCGCAGACATGCGCAGCCAGTATGAAAATCGGCTGATCGACATTATTATCAAAGCCCAGAAAGCGGAGCTTGTCCCCCAGTATGATGCCAAGGTTGCAGCCTATGGCATTCTCGCCATGCTGACAGGCATCTGCCAATGGTTTAATCCCAAAGGCCGTCTCTCCAAAGAAGAGGTCATTACTACATATATGTCGATGGCATTGAGTGCATTACAGGTGAGAGCATCTCATTAGAATAGGATAGCTCCTTGTAAAGCTGAATATCTGATTGCAAAATACGTTATCCGGGCCTAGAGCCGATCAGTCAGTATTCTGTACAGCACAGGCTTTTTATGGACCTGCAAACGATCATTGCAATCTTAGTCTTTGTCGTAACCTACACGGTTATCGCCATTGGCAAACTTCCGGGTTATCGCATTGACCGGGCTGGTATTGCCCTGCTTGGGGCAAGCCTGCTCGTTGCTTTCAATGTACTCTCACCGGAAGATGTCTATAAGGCCATCAATTTTGATACCATCACACTGCTGCTTGGTATGATGATTGTCGTCGCGAATATGCGGGTCTCGGGCTTCTTCAGAGTTGTGAATGCGGCTATTCTTAAAAGATTCAGACGGCCCATAACCTTACTGTTTGCGGTTGTTGTTGCATCAGGTGTTCTGTCTGCCTTTCTGGTCAATGATACCATCTGCCTCGTGATGACGCCTCTGGTGCTTGATCTCGTCTTAAAGATGCGCCGGAATCCAATGCCCTATCTGCTTGCCATCGCCATGGCTTCCAATATTGGCAGCGTTGCAACCATTACCGGTAACCCGCAAAATATGATCATCGGTTCCCTCTCCGGGATCTCTTACAGTGCGTTTGCCTGGCAGCTTGCACCCATTGGCCTCATCGGTCTTCTGGTGGTTTTTGTTTTACTGGCCTTGCTTTACAGGGACGAATTTCTAACCTTAGAAACACTGCCCCAATATTTGCCGAATGTGCGCTCCCATAAACCACTGATCATCAAAACATCGCTGGTCACACTGGCAATGGTTGTGCTGTTCTTTACCGGACAACCCGTTGCAAAGGTTGCCATTATCGGCGGGTCATTTCTTCTGCTGACACGGCGGGTCAACCCAAGCCGCATTTACAAAGAAATCGACTGGCCACTTCTGGTTATGTTTATCGGACTTTTTGTTGTTGTTGCAGGTCTGGAGAAAACCGTTATCGGCCCGGATGTCATCAACCGCGTTATGGCTCTTAATCTTGCCTCAATACCGGTTCTCTCAACCGTCACTGCAGTCCTTGGCAATCTGATTTCAAATGTACCTGCCGTTCTCGTAATGCGGCCCTTTATTGAAGCTCTTTCCGAGCCGGACAAAGCCTGGCTCGTTGTTGCCATGGCTTCAACCTTGGCCGGAAACTTTACGCTTGTTGGCTCGGTTGCCAATCTCATTGTTGCCCAGAAAGCCCAAAGTTATGGTGTCACGCTTAGCTTCTGGACATACTTCAAGGTTGGTGCACCACTGACAATCCTGACAATCCTGATTGGCATCTTCTGGTTGATGTAAAATTCAACATCGCACATATTTTCCAGTGCATTGACGCATATAGCACGTAACATCATACTGTTTTTTAATAGCCCTCCACCATCTAATGGCTGTATAGCCAGAGCAGGGTCGCAGGTGAGCAACCCTTGGTGGAGTATTCCAGTTGTTCATGCGTTTACCGGGTTTGTTGGTGAGTATCCTACGGTATGTCCCCATACCGCGGATTGATCCGCTTACATTACGCTCGGCTAATTTTGCCTTCAGAACAATGCTTGCTTCACTTCTTGCCCTCTATATCGCACTTTACCTGCAACTTGATGAGCCTCATTGGGCCGCTGTCACCGTCTGGGTTGTCGGCCAGCCAATGCGTGGCATGGCCTTGCTAAAGAGCTATTACCGGTTTCTTGGTACAGTGGCCGGAACGGTTATGGCGATAACGCTGACGGCCTTCTTTGCGCAGAGCGGGACACTCTTCATTTTCTATTTTGCCTGCTGGATTGCCCTTTGCACGATGGTTGCAACCCTGCTGCGCAATTTTAAGGCTTATGGTGCCGTTCTCGCCGGATATACCTGCGGGATCATTGCATTGAATGCTTATGGCAAACCCGATGAAATTTTCGACATTGCTGTTGCACGCGTCACCTGTATTTTTCTCGGCATCGCACTGGAAGCATTGGTTGCTGCCGTCTTTGTGAAAAGCACACCCCAGACGGCCCTTCTTGCGCGTCTGCGTACCATCTGTTCTGATACAGCAGCCTTTGCTTCGGCTGCCATCAACGGCGATACACAATCTGACAGCGATAAGGCCCAGCGCATATTACGCGATATTGTTATTCTTGATGCTGCGGTTTCATATGCCGCAGCAGAAGATCAGAACATCCGTCGTCGGGCCGGGGTTTTACGGCAGGTCATTGTCTCGGTTATGACAGCTGTGTCTGCAGCGGAGGCCCTTGGAAGACACCTTGCCAAACACAATCAGGTGCCAACAGTTCTTCAGAACCGCCTCCAAAGGGCAAGTATCGCACTGCATAATGTCACCCCTGAAAATGCGGATAAATCCGTCAGGGAAATCTCTGCTCTTTATGAGGAGATGCAACAAACGGACTGGCGCAGAATTGAACTGTCAGACAAGCCGGATGCCAAGGTCTATTTCGTCAGCTCACGCTTTTCAGATATGTTCGGTGCCTTAGCTTCAGCCTTGCAAAAAACCGAAGATTTCTTTGCCGGGCGCTCTGTTTCAGGCAGAGCGGATATCTCTTTCCATCGTGATTATAATGCGGCCCGCGTAAACGCCCTGCGCGCATTCATAGCAGTCATCAGTGCCGGTGCGTTCTGGTATGCTTCAGGTTGGTCTCACGGCCAGAATTTTACACGACTTGTTGCCGTTGTCTGCGCACTTTATGCCACCCGTGACAATCCTGTGATCGGCAGTCGCAACTTCTTTAATGGCGCCCTTGTTGCCGGAGCGGCGGCAGGACTGTGTCATATTTTCATCCTGCCTGGTATCAATGGGTTCCCGCTACTGGCTATGCTGCTGGCTCCCTTCATGATTGCCGGTGGTATGTTGATGGTCCGGCCCAAAACAGCGGGTATCGCAACTGCCTTCAATATCTTCTTCATTTCTCTGTTCGGCATTTCCAATAATGCCCGTTACCCTTTTGAGGAGTTCCTCAACGACCTCATCCCGCTTATCTGTGGCGTTGGTATCAGTGTCATTGTCTTCATGGTTTTCTTTCCACTTAATCTGGAAAAGCGTCGTTTCAATATTCAGCGTTCCGTCCTTCGAGACATTGCTAAGCTGGCACAGCCCCACAACAGAATGCAGGAAAACCGCTGGTGCAGCAGAATGGCAGACCGCCTGTCATTACTCTCAGCAATCCGTCCACCGGGTAATAATAACTCATTGATGGAACGCATTATTGCCGCCAATGAAATTGGCGTTCAGACTATTCGCCTTCGTGAGATCAGCCGGAATCCAGAAATACCTTCCATCTGCCAGCAGGCTATGGCCCAATCACTTCAGGCCTTAACGTGGTTTCCCTATCTTGGCCTGATCCCGGATGTCCACACAGGCAGCCTCTTTGATTTCAGCCTTTACATCTCACGTCTTAAACATGGCAGTCAGATGCCTGATAGCCATTGGCTGCGTCAGTCCCTTAAGCAGAATGCCAGAGAGCTGGATATGTATCTGACACATACGGATAACGCAGAACTGGTAACGGAACTTAAGCAGGAATTGCTTCAGGCCATTGCAGCTCAAAGAGAAATCGCTGAAATTATTGAATTCCATTATATGGATGAGGCGTTATCAGCGACACCGCCATCAACAGACCTTGCTAGGGAAATAAATGCATAATGCTCAAAGAGCTGGATATTTTTGGTATTCTGGTCGCTCCACTCGCGCTTTACATCTCGATTGGTGTGCTCCTGTTCATCATTGTGAAAAGGCTGATCAGATATTTTCACCTTGAACGCTATATCTGGCATTCATCCCTGTTTGATGTGACTCTCTTTGTTCTCCTTATCTCTGTCGTCACTCTTTTCGCCCTTTACCCAGTCAGCTAATACGGTCTTGCAGGTTTCCCATGGATTTGATCCGCTCCCCCATCCGCATCCTCGTTACACTTACAACCGTTGTGTTTGCCATTATTCTGGCATGGCTGGCATGGCATTATTATATGGTTTCACCATGGACCCGTGATGGACGTGTCCGTGTTGAGGTTGTCACCGTAGCGCCTGAAGTCTCAGGCCGGATCGTTGACCTTAAAGTGAACGACAACCAGTTTGTTAAAAAGGGCGATATTCTCTTTGTCATAGATCCTGATCGTTTCAAGCTGGCTCTTGACCATGCTCAGGCATCTGTTGAAGCCGCAAAAGCAACCATGGAAGTTGCCAAAGGGAAAGCACAAAGACGCCGCAACCTCGACAACCTCTCGGTCTCTGAGGAAGAAAAGCAGATTTCACAGGGTGAGGAAGATTCAGCCACATCCAACTATATGCTGGCACAGGCAGACGCACGGGTTGCAGCTCTCGATCTTGAGAAAACAGTCGTTCGCTCACCAGTTAATGGCTATGTCACAAACCTGCGACTGCGTAACGGCTCATATGCCAGCACAGGCGTTAATGCCATTACCATTGTTGATAGCGATTCCTTCTGGGTTGCAGGATATTTTGAGGAAACCAAACTCAAAAACATTCGCAATGGTGATAAAGCGGTTATCCGCCTCATGGGTGAGGATCGCGAACTGACAGGCCGCGTGAATAGCATCAGCCGTGGCATTGCCGACAAAAATGGTGAGGCTGATACGCAGGGTCTGGCCAATGTTGATCCCACATTTACATGGGTTCGTCTGGCACAGCGCATCCCTGTGAGAATTGAACTTGATAACGTTCCTGAAAATATCATGCTGTCTGCTGGTCAGACATGTACGGTGATCATTACCCGGTAAATAAGAAAGCACCCTGCATGGGGGGATTGCAGGGTGCTTTGAATATGCCATGCTGGAGGGGGATGCAGCAGGCTATCTCTAGGTATACGAACCGGCAGAGCCGGTATCAGTATTTGAAAATATCCAAACCCGATGATTAAAGTATTCAATAATTGGATTATTATATCCGTGCTGACGCACACATACGAATTATCCCATTTTCGCATGTAAAAAGGGAGCGGATTTTTACCAAATCTATCGCATTAGTGTAGAATCACCAAGGCTGATCTACATTTCCTGGACGAACATCACGGTGTTTCCAGCAGGGTCGCTGACTTGTGCAAGCTTTATGAATCCTAGATCCTGTATTTCGCTAACGGTGACACCAGCGTCTTCGCAAACAGCCTTCTGTGCTTCGACATTGTGGACACCACAAACTACAAATGATTTACCGGCAAGACTTGGGTCAGGAGCAACAGAGACTTGAATCCAAGCATTTTGTGCCAACTGCCATTCGGCGACTCCCTCATAAGGAGTAACATCTGGCTTACGCCCAAGCCATTTGGCGTACCATTCAACGGCTCCGTCGAAATCATTTACGTGAAGAACAGAGATTACACTCGTAAAGTTGTTATTCGACATTTTTTATTCTCCCCCATCAAAATAAATTTTATTTGAGCTGGTAGGCTCAAAATTATTGTTCAATCAATATTAGACACAAATAAAACTGGCCCTGCCGCATTAGCGTAGGGAAGTTAGCAAAAGTAGCACTATCGGTTATTTAGGCAGGCAACATCAAAAGCATGATACCTGACGACGCCTTCATGCGACAGAACCCTTTCGCCAACTCCTCTCCAGAACCTTAAATCACTAAATTAGATCAGATGATTATTCTGATTTTGCACCAAATTCAGCAATACCGCCATGAGCCGAAGACCATTCGGCAGGCTTGTGCAGGAAGCTTTCAACTTCACGCAGAACACCCGGATCAAAGTGACCCATTTCCTTGGCAGCTTCCAGAACATCCCACCAGGTTGCCAGATGGTGCAGTTCAACATTCAGGGATGACATAACTTCACGGCTGGCCGGGAAGATATCGTAGTAGAAGACAACAAAGCAGTGATCAACAAGCGCACCAGCTTCACGCAGGGCCTGACAGAAATTGACCTTGGAGCGGCCATCCGTTGCCAGATCTTCCACCAGCAGCGTGCGGGCACCAACTTCAACCTCACCCTCAATCTGGGCATTACGGCCAAAGCCCTTTGCTTTCTTGCGGACATACTGCATTGGCAGACCAAGACGGTCAGCAATCCATGCAGCAAAAGGAATACCGGCTGTTTCACCACCAGCGATAATATCGATCGACTCATATCCGATCTCGCTGACAATGGTATTTGCTGCAAAATCCATCAGAGCCGCACGAAGACGCGGATAAGAAATAATCTTGCGGCAATCAGTGTAAACAGGGCTGGCCCAGCCTGATGTAAAGATAAACGGCTTTTCAGCATTGAAGTGAATGGCTTCAATTTCCAGCAACATACGGGCTGTCTGGCGGGCAACAGCGCCCTTATCTGTCGGCATCATAAAATTGCTCATATGAAATTCTCCCGCGCAACGGCTTTATAATCTGTCAGAGGCTCGTCATCCCTGTTGCGGATACCAAAACGCCGTCGGGAAAACCGACGGCGGTACCGAAAGGGGCGGAACCAAACGTTTATCGACTCACTTGAGCTTTACGTCAACGTTAAGTTTAAAAACATCACATGGAAATTGTTCAATAAGTACGTTTTTACCAGGCATCGCGCCCAATAACCTTATCGCAGACCTCTTCGTAAACATGCTCATTACAGGCAACGATAAGGCCTTTACCCTTTTCGGAAGCTTTGTAATCTCTGCCGTTGAGACGTTTGGACACACCACCGGCTTCACGAACAAACAAAGCACCGGGAACGTGATCCCATGGCAGGGAGCGCCAGAATATGACACATTCCTCACCCCCCTCAACAAGTGTTGGATATTCAATACCGGCACAGCCAAAACCGGGCAGACATTCTTTCATAAGCTTCCCACGCTGAGCCATTCTGCTCTTCATTTCAGGTGGCAGTAAGCGGTTAAGCATAGCACCACGGATTTCCGAGACAGGCATTTTTTCTTGCGAAGTCTTAAGTCTGACATCATCACGATAGGCACCATTGCCTTTTTCCGCATGATGTAAAACACCCGTTACCGGGTTGAGCATAAACGCAAATGTCGGTTCACCCTCCACCATCAGGGCGACCATCACCGAGAACAATGGTTTGCTGGCAACGAAATTTGCTGTGCCATCCAGAGGGTCAACAAGCCAGACCATACCCTGATCAACACGGTCAACGACATCCGGCTGAACTTCTGCCAGTTCTTCACCAATCACGAAGGAGCCAGGCAGTATCTTGCGCAGATGCTCACTGATGAATAGCTCAGATTCCTTATCTGCAACGGTTACCAGTTCACCGGGAGACTTTTCCTCGACTTCTCCACCAGCCAGATGCTGATAGCGTGGCAATATGATTGTCTGCGCGGCCTCACGCATCACTTCAACCACATTGTCTCTCAGATTAGCAGGTAAAGCCATCGGTCATGCCCTTCATAAAATCAAACTGACCTGACTACCTATAGACACTTCTGGATTTTTTGTAAGTGACAGGATGTAACAGCCTAATGAAAAACGGCGGAGTTTCCTCCGCCGTCTCAAAAACCTTGTAAGGTTTAAATTATTTGCGATTCTGACGATTACTGATCAGATCATCAACAACGGTTGGATCAGCAAGCGTTGATGTATCACCAAGTGCACCAAATTCATCCTCGGCAATCTTGCGCAGAATACGGCGCATGATCTTGCCGGAACGGGTCTTTGGCAGGCTCGGAGCAAACTGGATCATGTCAGGAGCTGCAATCGGACCGATCTCACCTCTAACCCATGTCACCAGTTCTTTCTTCAGTTCATCCGATGGGCGGATACCCTCCATCAAAGTGACATAGGCATAAATACCCTGCCCCTTGATATCATGCGGATAGCCAACAACAGCCGCTTCTGAAACCTTGTCATGCGCAACAAGTGCACTTTCAACCTCAGCCGTCCCCATACGGTGACCTGACACGTTGATCACATCATCCACACGACCTGTAATCCAGTAGTAGCCATCCTCATCACGACGACAGCCATCACCCGTGAAATACTTACCCGGATAGGTTGAGAAATATGTCTGCACAAAGCGTTCATGGTCACCATAAACACTACGCATCTGGCCCGGCCATGAATCAGCAATAACAAGGTTACCTTCACAGGCCCCTTCAAGCACATTACCATCAGCATCAACAATCTGGGGCTGGACACCAAAGAACGGGCGCGTTGCTGAACCCGGCTTGAGCTTTGTAGCACCGGGAAGGGGGGTAATCAGAATACCGCCGGTTTCAGTCTGCCACCATGTATCAACAATTGGGCAGCGCTCTTCACCAACAACACGGTAATACCACTCCCACGCTTCCGGGTTGATCGGCTCACCGACAGAGCCAAGCAACCGCAGGGATGCACGTGAGGAGTCTTTCACTGGCTCATCACCAACCTGCATCAAGGCGCGAATAGCCGTTGGGGCTGTATAGAAGATATTGACCTTGTGCTTGTCGATCACGTTCCAGAAACGAGAATTGTTCGGGTAATTCGGAATACCTTCAAACATCAGCGTTGTGGCGCCATTGGCGAGCGGCCCATAAACAATATATGAGTGACCTGTGACCCAGCCAACGTCAGCCGTACACCAATAGATATCACCATCGTGATAATCAAAGACATACTGGTGAGTCATTGAGGCATAGACCAGATAACCACCTGTCGTATGCAGCACACCCTTTGGCTTACCGGTTGAGCCTGATGTGTAGAGAATAAACAACGGATCTTCCGCATTCATCGGCTCACATGGACATTCCGTTGTCACCAGCTCGGCAGCCTCGTGATAATAAACGTCACGACCCGGCTCCATCGCAATATCTGAGCCCGTACGACGTACAACAACCACATGCTCAACTGTACGCTCAGCACGGGCAATTGCCTGATCAACGTTCGTTTTCAGCGGAACCTTACGCCCGCCACGCAAGCCCTCATCCGCCGTAATAACGATGTTGGAGCCACAATCGTCGATACGATTGGCAAGGGAATCGGGCGAGAAGCCACCGAAGACAACCGAATGGATGGCACCAATACGGGCACAAGCCAGCATCGCAAAAGCGGTTTCCGGAATCATCGGCATATAGATGGTAACGCGGTCTCCCTTGGAAACACCACGATTACGCATAACATTCGCAAATTTACAGACTTCATCATGCAATTCGCGATAGGTAATGTTACGGCTTTCAGAAGGATCATCACCTTCCCAGATAATGGCAACCTGATCACCGCGCTTGTCCAAATGGCGGTCAATACAATTATACGCAACGTTGGTTATGCCATCTTCAAACCACTTAATGTATAGTTCGTCAGCGCCATAAGACGTATTCTTGACCTTTGTGAAGGGCGTAAACCAGTCAATCCGCTTACCGTGCTCACCCCAGAAACCATCCGGGTCGGAAACGCTACGCGCGTATTCAGCTTTATACTGGGTATCATTGATATAGGCGCGCTGCGCCCATTCGGCAGGAACATCGTAAGTCTTATTATGCATTGAAGCCCTCCAGGCCGCCATACCTGCAATACAAGCATTACAGGTAACATTCCCGATGGCTCTGGCCATGCGGTGAATGCTGTCTCCATGAAAGAGCAAAACAGAGTGTACAAACCGTACACACGCTCTGCGACCGGCTGAACCCGGACCCTCCCGTATTTGCGGAACCCGCAAAAAACATCCGGTTATGAGATAGTTGCCTTATTGATGCAGCAATCATCAGACGTTCACCCGATTAATACAAATTATAATCGGAGCGCTGTGATGTCTCAAGCGTCTGCGCCTAGGACTTTGGTTGCTGTCTGATGTCAAATATTTGATATAAAATGATAATTATAAATTGAAAGCCGGATTATAACCCACCCATCCGGCAAATCAGTTTCCATTCCTGCTCCGTCACTGGCTGGACAGACAGGCGGGAATTATTGACCAGAACCATATCTTTCAAGGCACTTTCATTCTTGATTGTTGCCAGAGATACGGGATGCTTTAAAGGTTCGACAGCCTTGATATCAACCATACCGAAACGGCCGCTCTCATCGGTATGATCCGGATAATATTCTTTGCAGACCTCAACAATACCAACGATTTCCTTACCCTCATTCGAGTGGTAGAAAAAACCTTTATCGCCTATTTTCATGGCCATCATATGCTTCTTGGCAAGGTGGTTACGCACACCATTCCAGTGTTCGCCTTTCTCACCCCTCTTTACCTGCTGATCCCAGGACCAGACTTCAGGTTCGGATTTAAACAGCCAGTAAGCCACGGCTCTCTCCCTCATCTTTATCGTTGGTCAAACTTCACGCTTAAGCGGACGATTCATCAAGACGTCAACCGCTTCATCAAGCGTTAAACGGCTTTGCAACACAGCATCTATTGTCTGTGCGATTGGCATATCGATGTTCTTTTCCTGAGCCATCTGGACAAGAACACTGGCCGTAAAAACACCTTCTGTCAGCTTGCCACCAGAAGCTTCTTCCAGTGAGGCCCCCTTACCCAGCCGTTCTCCAAATGCGAAATTACGGGAATGAGCCGTTGAGCATGTCAGGACCATATCACCAAACCCTGACAGCCCCATCAATGTCTGCGGACGACCGCCATAGGCACTGGCAAAGCGCATCAGTTCAGCAAAACTACGGGCCATCAGAGCCGCTTTGGCACTTTCTCCCAAGCCACGCCCCATCACCGCACCGCATGCGATTGCAAAGACATTCTTTGCAGCGCCACCAATCTCAACGCTACGGACATCTTCTGAGTGGTAGATACGGAAAGAACCACTTGAGAGCTGCAAAGCCAGCTTTTGTGCCAGCGCTTCATCTTCACTGGCCAACGTCACGGCTGTCGGCAGCCCACGCACCACATCATCAGCAAAACTTGGACCGGAAAGCACAGCCAACGGTGCTTCAGGCCATTCACCCCGGGCAACCTCATGCATAAACTGCCCACTCTCGCGCTCAATACCCTTGGCACACAGCACGAGTGGTACGGATTTTTTGAGATTTTCAGCAAGCATTCTGACAACAGCCCGGATAGTCTGGGCAGGAGTCACAATAAGAATGGCCTCAACATTATCCAGATCAGCAAGATCAGATGTCGGGTGAATATTCTTATCTAACTTAACACCGGGCAGATAGCGGGCATTGGTACCATGCGTAGCCATTTCAGCCACAACATCCGTTTCACGCGTCCAGAGAACCACATGGTTCCCGGCCTGTGTTGCAACGGTTGCCAGAGCGGTACCCCATGCACCTGCACCTACAACACCTATTCTCGGACGGGTTGTCATACTGCCCCTACTCTTTACTTAATCAGGATTTTTGACCAGCAGCATCACGGCTACTGTCCAGCGGCCAGCGCGCACGGGCCGGAGCGGAAATATCATCAACCATTGCCAGACGCAGACGTTCAATACCAGCCCAGGCAATCATCGCACCATTATCACCACAGAGCTCCAGTGGTGGTGCAATCAACCGTAGACCAGCTTCTGCCGCCAGGCGTGTCAGTGACTGACGCATTGTCATATTGGCCGCAACACCTCCGGCAACCACCAGTGCAGAAGGATGACCAGCAACCTCTGTAAACTGTCGTAAAGCCACACGGGTACGATCAACAACCACATCCACAACAGCAGCCTGAAAACCGGCACACAGATCACAGATATCCCGCTCACTGAGAGGCTGAAGGCGTTCCGCCTCAATTCGCAAAGCTGTCTTCAGACCAGAGAGTGAAAAATCCGGTGTCGGACGCCCATACATCGGGCGCGGCAGGGAAAAGCGCTCCGGATCACCCTTATGGGCTGCCTGCTCAACATAAGGGCCTCCGGGATAGCCAAGCCCGAGAAGCTTGGCAACCTTATCAAAGGCTTCACCAATGGCATCGTCAATTGTCGTGCCAATACGGACATAATCACCAACACCACGAACAGCAACAAGCTGTGTGTGACCACCGGATGCAAGAAGAAGGAGATACGGGAAAGCAATGCCATCTGTAAGGCGGGCTGTCAGAGCATGGGCTTCAAGGTGATTAACAGCAATCAGCGGCTTACGTGTCACAAGGCTCAAGGCCTTGGCAGTTGTCAGCCCAACCATCACACCGCCAATCAGGCCTGGGCCTGCAGCAGCCGCAATGGCATCAACATCTTCAAGACCAACCTGAGCAACTTCACAGGCACGGGCAACCAGCCTGTCAATGACATCAACATGGGCACGTGCGGCAATTTCCGGAACAACACCGCCATAAGCCGCATGCTGAGCAATCTGGCTCAACACCTCATTGGAACGGATGATCCCGCGATTGTCGTAACTCAGTTCAACAATTGATGCGGCGGTTTCATCACAGGTTGTTTCAATTCCCAGAACACGCATACTGTCACCAGTCTCATCTATAACGCACGTGATATTGCCCGAATCGACAATTATCCCGCAATAATCTGCCGCACATTGAACCATAGGTTCCTATTCGTCCATAGCCTGTGGCAGTGCAAATCGCACAGTATTTTCACTGTCTACCGAAAATACCTCTTAAGCAGCCTTCACGGGAAGCAAACCACAGATTATAAAGCCGGAACAATAAACAAGGACATCGAGGCAGTTCCATGGCGACTGAAAGTGCAAAACTGGTTATCGGTACCCGCAGCAGCCCTCTTGCGATGGCCCAGGCCCTTTCTGTTCAGCAGCTATTGATGCAGGCCCATGGCTGGAGCGCCGAGATGCTGCCTCTCGCCTCCATGACAACCTCTGGTGATACTTATGCTGACCGTGCGCTTAGTGAAATTGGTGGCAAAGGTCTTTTTACCCGTGAGCTGGATGTTGCTCAAAGCAGCAGCCAGATAGATATTGCCGTTCATTCAGCCAAAGACCTGCCAACTGTTCTGGCAGATGGCCTTGAGATTGTCGGCTATCTGCCACGCGAAGACGTGCGTGATGTTTTTATCAGCCATAAAGCCAAAACACTCGCAGATCTTCCTCACGGTGCAGTTGTTGGTTCAGCTGCCCTTCGCCGGCAGGCCCAGATCAAGCGACTGCGCCCAGATCTTGAAGTTGTTCTTTTGCGCGGTAATGTCGGAACGCGCCTCGCCAAGCTGGAACGTGGTGAGGTTGACGCTACCCTGCTTGCCATGGCTGGCTTGAAACGTCTCGACAAAACCGACGTTATCACGTCGATTCTCGATCCGGAAACTTTTCTGCCTGCCGTCGCACAAGGGGCTATCGCTATTACAATCCGCACAGGTGATGAACGGGCGAGACAGGCCGTGTTACCAATACTGGATAATGATACGGGTATTACGGTGACAGCTGAGCGCGCCTTCCTGACAGTTCTTGATGGCTCCTGCCGCACACCTATTGCCGGCCATGCTCAGCTCAAGGGCAATCAGATATATTTCAAAGGCCGTGTTCTGCGCCCCGATGGTTCTGAAATTTATGAAGTGGAACGCTCAGGAGCAATTTCTGATGCCGAGATGATTGGCCGGGATGCCGGTCTTGATATCAAAGCCAGAATGCCAACTGATTTTCTTGATCCGGCAAATATGCGCTGACATGCATATTCTGGTTACACGCCCCATACGCGATACCAGACGAACGGCTTCAAAGCTTGAGGCATTAGGGCGTCAGCCTGTCTGCGCTCCCATTTTTACTATTGAACCCACAGACATACCCATACCCGATGGCATATTTGATATTGTGATTGTTACGAGTGCGAATGGTGCGGACCAGCTCCATCGACTTGAGGACTGGACTGCAAAAACCATCTATGCCGTCGCTCCACGAACAGCTGAAGCAATTCTGGAGCATGGCAGCGCGACAGATTTACGTATCGCCCAGGGTGACGCGGTTTCTCTTATTGGCCTGATTACCGCCGAGCAATCCGTTCAGTCTTCTATTTTGCATATAACAGGCATTGATCACAAAGCTGAGCCCGATGCTTCATTAAGAGCAGCAGGTTATCCGGTTAAAACCTGGACAGCCTATCACTCTCAGGCCTCTGAAACCTTACCTGAGGTCATAATAGCCGCCTTAAAAAACGATAGCATCGATGCCGTCCTGCATTATTCCCGCCGAAGCGCCAGCGTACTGCTAGATCTTGTTGCGGCTCAGGATTTAACTTCAAGGTTTCTGGCTTTAAAACATTATTGCCTGTCGGAAGATGTTGCCATACCTTTAAGAGCGGAAGGCGCCTCAGCTGTTTTAATCGCCTCTGCCCCTTCTGAAGATGCTTTACTTGCTCTTCTTTAAATTAAGCTACCCACAATTTGCACAGCTATGCGCCAATCTGACATGTCATAAGGGTTAGTATTGTTAACCTCTATGATGCTAAACTGATTCGATACGTTGCAGCATTAATGCCTTGTTTGAGGCTATAATGCCGAAGAATATTGAACAGCAGAATTGGGAGCCGCCGTGACCAAATCATCCGTGCCGCCGAACCCTAAGTCATCCCGTACCAAGGGACGCAAACCGCAGACAATTGATTTGTCTGCCGAGGTTGTAAGCGAGGATACAATATCCCAGCCACAGATCGATAGCAGTGAGCCGGCGAAAGCCGATGCCCCTGAGCACACGCAGACCATAAACTCTCAAAATGAAAAGCCCGAGCCCGTGACATCAGCTAATCAGAAATCCACATCTACGGACCAGAACAAAACTGCGGATACTAAGCCTGCTTCAGCAAAACAGCCGAAGAATTCTACCTCTGGCTTAAAAGCTGCGGTTTTCGGCCTCATATTCGGTCTTGTCGGTGGCGTCGCTGGTGCCGTTCTTTACCCAATGCTGGTGCCTGCTGAAAAACCATCTGCTCCTGACTTCAGTAAGTTTGAAGCATTGATCAGTCAGAACGATGCTCTGGAAGTCCGGACAAAAGGCCTTGAAGCGGCATTGACTGAAGCGAAGGCTAAACTCTCCGAAACCGAACAACAGCGCCTTGCCTTGATAAATGGCCTCAATGATCTCTCACAGAAAGTCGATAACCTGCCAGAGCAGCCCATCCCTGCTGGAGATACAGGAGCCCCATCAGCTGAAACCGAACAGAAGATTACAACCCTTGAGCAGCGCTTGAGTGAAGAGATCAAAGAGCTTCGTGCCCAGCTTGAAGCATCAAACAGCAAACTTGCCCGCGAACAGCAGGCCTTTATACCCCTAAGCGGCCGCGTCGATACTCTGGAAGGCCGAATCAATGATATTGCCAGACAAAATATCGATCCACTTCCTGCCATTCGTTATGCGTTAAGCGCCCGACTTGAGCAGGCCGTTGCCAGTGGCAAGCCATTTGGTACAACTCTTGAGGCTCTGCGCAAGGCAGGCATTACTGAGGCAGACCTTGCAGATATTGCAATATTTGCACCTTCCGGCGCCCCAACAGCACAACAGTTGAAAGCAGAATTTGCCGAACCTTCTCAGGCTATGATTGGCTATGAACGCAGCCAGTCTGGTGAAGGTATAACCGATAAGCTGATCAGAATGTCAGAGCGCGTTGTTCGAATACGCCCACGTGATAATGCCGTAGGCAATGACATCTCATCACTCATTGTAAGAATTGAAGCAGCTCTTGATCGTGGCTCTTTCGCAGATGCAGCCTTACTCTGGAACAATCTGCCGGATGCCGCACGCCAGTTGTCCGCTCTCTGGGGCAAGCGTCTCAACGATCGGGCCAATGCCGCCAAGGCTCTCTCAAACCTGAGCAACAAGGCTGTTACAGGCCTTGAAAGCTCAGTACAGTAAGGGAGCAGCACCATGTGGCGTATTCTCATTTATATCGCTGTTCTCTGTGCCATCGCTTTCGGCGCCGTCTGGCTTTCAACATTATCGGGTGAAGTTACCATTCTGCTGCCTGATTATGTCGCCAATATTGACTTGCCCGTCGCTGCTGCACTGTTAATCCTTACTGGTCTTGCCATTGCTGTTATCTGGTGGCTGGTTGCAACCATATTGCGAACCCCCTTCCGCATGGCAAAATCAGCCAAGGTCAAGAAACGCGCAAAGGGCCTGCAAGCCCTCTCGCGTGGTATGATTGCCGTTGGTGCAGGTGATACCGGGCAGGCCCGCCGTTATGCCAAACAGGCCCAGAAATTGCTGGGTGATGAGCCGCTGACCCTTCTTCTCAATGCACAGGTTGCACAGGTCACTGGTGACCTGACCAGTGCGGATGCCGCCTTTCGCAAGATGACAGCCAATAAGGAGACCCAGCTGCTTGGGCTTCGTGGTCTCTTTGTTGAAGCCCGCCGCCAAAACGATCATGAGGCCGCTTATACCCATGCCCGTGAGGCCGCTTTGCTTGCACCTGCTGCTGGCTGGGCCAATGAAGCTGTTCTTGAAGCTCAATGCATGAAGGGGGCCTGGACTGAGGCCCTTGAAATGATTGACCGGCGGGTTGCCTTTGGATTGATTGATAAAGCAACAGCCAAGCGTCAACGTGCCGTTCTTTTAACGGCTAATGCCCTTGCCGTAGAGCAATCCGCACCAGATACAGCCCTTGTTGATTCCACAAGAGCATTGAAATATGCACCAACCCTCGTTCCGGCAGCAACTCTTGCAGCCCGCCTGCTTGGACAACGGGGAGATGCCCGGAAAGCCTCAAAGATCATTGAAAAGGCCTGGAGTGTTAATCCGCATCCAGATTTAGCCGAGACTTATATCTATCTGAAAGCAAATGCGTCAGCGCAGGGCCGCCTTAAACGTGCGGAAACCCTTGGCCGCCTTTCCAATCTTGATATGGAAGGACGTCTGATTATTGCACAGACTGCAGTTGAAGCACGCGAGTTCAGCCGGGCTCGAGACGTCTTAAAACCATTGCTGGATGAACAGCCGACCATTCGTACCTGCCTGTTGATGGCAGATCTGGAAGAAGCTGAGCATGGCGCTGTTGGTCTGGTTCGTGAATGGGTGGCCCGCGCTGCCCGTGCCCCACGAGATTCCGCATGGATTGCCGATGGCATTGTTGCCGAACAATGGGCACCTTTCTCACCGGTTTCAGGTCATATCGATGCGTTCAAGTGGCAGACACCACCAGATTCACAAAGTCTGCCAGATACCAGCGCCTTTGATCTTGATATGGACGAAAAGCCTGAATCACAGGCATCAGAAGCAGAACCAACATTCATTGATGTGACACCTGCAGAAGATCAGGCAACGCCACCAGAACAGCCCGCGGAGCCAGAACAGGAAGTGGCCAAAGCCCCTGAACCAGAGCCCATACTCGCTGATACTCCAGCTGTTGATCCTGAACCTGAAACAGAAGCCCCACAACCGCCTCTCCAACCGGAAGCCGTGGAGCCAATCGCTGTTACACCGAAACCGGTAGTCTTCCCGGAATTTCGCGCACCAGATGATCCTGGCGTCGATACAACCAACACAAAAAAGAAGAAACGATAAGCCTGACAAAAGTTATAGCACCGTCTGTGGTGCTATAACTTGATATCTTATCCAGAGAAGGAAAAACGCCCTGACTGGATACTTGCCAAACCCCAAACGAACGTTTATTGAAATCCTTCATCGCCAGTCGGCGCGCCGCAGTAGCTCAGATGGTAGAGCACGTCATTCGTAATGATGGGGTCGGGAGTTCGATTCTCTCCTGCGGCACCAGATTTAATTTAAATAATAACTTAACCCTATAAACCAAGATTAGAGTAGCTTACGTTTGAAAATATTATGTAATTTTTGTCTAAACCTCTCTTCAAATATTGGTTCTACCTTAACTTGGGGTACATGTGGTGGGGGACACGGCATCAGAGTTCGTTGTTCAGACATCTTTGACTGAAACCATAAGTCGTTAATTCCATAATCAGCAGCTAAAATTGATTGATATTTTGTATCATTTAGCAATTGATATAATTTTAAAAGCCCAACCATCTGATATGGCGCTTGAAGCCATTGATTATCGACAAACAGCAGTAGCACCTTTTCTATCTCAAAATGGTATTCAGTAGGTACCTCCTTGATAATAAGCCAATCACTAAAACCTTCAATAAAGAGCTTTTTATTAATTTCATTAAAAAATTGATTAGCAATCAAAAAATGTTCATTAAGCGTACGACTGTGATTCGCTTCAGTTTGACTACTAGCATTTTCTCCAGGCATTATCCTAAACTGAATCAATACCTCGTCAATGATATGAATATCATAGTGCTTTAATAATCTAACCCACATTTCAAAATCGGGTAGTTGTCGAAAACGATTATTGTATGCACCTAGTTTATGGTAGCACTCCTTACGAATCATTATCGTTGGATGACATAAGCAATTACCATATTGAAAAAAGTGTCGTAACCATAAGGCAGAGGATCGATTTGGTTGTTCAAAAATAGAACCAAATGGCAAATCCTCATTAGGAATCACATTACTTTGTACATCAATAAATGAAGCACGCCCAAATACAGCCCCTAAGTTAGGTTGTTCATCTAATAGCCTAACTTGTGCCATAAGTTTATTGGGTAGCCATTTATCGTCAGAGTTTATAAGAGCGATATATTCCCCTTCAGCCCTAGAAATAAGTGAATTGGTAACAGTACAAGCACCAGAATTTTGTTTATTTGAAAAAAAGATAATACGTGGGTCTTTAACTGCTTCAACTACTGAGACCGTATTATCTTGCGACCCATCATCCTCAATAAGAAACTCAAAATCGACATTCTCTTGAGCTAAAACGCTATCAATCGCCTCACGAACAAAACTCGCATGGTTATAAGTAGGCATAATAACCGAAACTTTAGGTCTCTTTATCATCGAAACTTACTCACATAATACATTATTATAATTCTCACGTTATAAGGAACAATCTGATTTATAAGATTAAGGATAATAGGTGGAAACCAATTTCGAAAACGCGAGCTCCCTATAAAATAGCTAACTTTATTCAGGAAACTACGGTTTTTTTTCTGAATTGAATACAGCAAATTACATTTAAGTTTCTTAAAATCATCAGAAAATACAAAATTGGTAATTTTATCATATTCATCTATTACATCATACTGGGATTTTAGTTTTTCTTCTTCTGCCAAGGCACTCCAAGAACTATTTTCATGAATACGATAAACAGACAACGGTTTCTTGAGGAAACCAATTTGAGCCTCATAAGAAATAAAGATATTGATTATCCAGTCATAAGCTTTTAATTCAAATAATGCGGAAGGTATTTTCTTTAGAGCTGAAACTCTATACATAGTAGTAGAAAAATTCCCAATAATATTACTATTTATAAGGTCACGCGCGGAAAATATGGTATACCCTTCACTATTGTTTTCTTGAATTTTAAAATCAGATTTATCTGTATAGTAAATATAGAAATTTGATGCACATAAATTACATTCTAAATGTTCATCAAGAAATTCTTTTTGCATTTGCAATTTATTTGAATTTATCCAATAATCATCACCTTCAAGAATTGCTAAATATTCAGTCTCACAAAAAGAAAAAATCCTTTCATAATTCTTTGTTATTCCAAGATTACTTTTATTCTCTAAAAAAATAAATTGAGCATATGGAATTTTATCTGAAAAATCCTTAATCAGTTTAAGAGTATTATCTGTTGAGCAATCGTCAGCAACATATACTATATATGGCTCATCAATGCGCTGAGCAGCTACGCTCTCAAGTGCTTTTATTATATATTTTTCATGATTATATGTAACTAAAGCAATACCAACTCTTGGTTTTTTAATTTTATCTTTCATTTTTAAAAACTCTCGCCGGGTTTCCTAGAACTGTAGTATATGCAGGCACACTCTTTGTAACAACAGATCCCATGCCGACAATTGCACCTCTACCTATTACAAGTTTATTATCTGCCGCCCCTTGCTTAATAACTGCACCTGTCCCTATATATGCATGATCCTCAATTATCACATTCCCATTACACTTTACTCCTGGAGCGAAAGTAACAAAATTTCCAATTTGGCAATCATGAGCAACATAAGAGTAAATATTTGCATGGAAGAACTTCCCAATAGTCACATTGGATGTGATAGTAGTAAAGGGCGATAACAATAACCCATCGTCAAATTTGTTATTATCCATTACTATCGAATTTTTAGAAAAAATAGAAAATGGCTTACAATTAAAATCATAAAGTAAAGAAGATATTCTTTCTCTTACCTTAGAGTCTGCAATTGCAACAGTGAAATACTTATCACCCGGAAGATTCTTAAAATCTGAAAGAGCCATTACCGGATATTCATTACACTTAAAAATACTCGGCTCGCCCTCAACAACAAAAAACAAACGCACTTTTCCTGCAGCCAATTGAGAAGCCAACTGCTGTCGAACAAGAGGCATAACTTCACGTCCATAGCCACCTGCACCTATAACAGCATAAAAATCAATATTAGACATATTTTCCTCTTTAAATAAGTAAAACACTAGTAATTTAATGTCCTCTTAATAATCCTACAAATCATATCAATTTCAGAGGTAGATAATGTATAATATAATGGAAGACAAAGAACTCTCTTTGATATATCTTCTGAGATTGGGCAAATATTTTTTAAATCTGATTTTATATAAGATAGTTTTGATAAAGAAGGATAAAAATACCTTCTAGGAAAAATTTTATTAATATTTAATTCAGAAACTATTTTTAATAAAATTTCTTCACTATTAAATATAACAGGATAATAAGAATAATTATAAATTGTTTCATGAGCTATCTTAGGACGCTTAATTTCAACATCTGATAGCAAAAAATCATAATAATTACTTAAATACTTTCTATTAGATAAAATTTTCGTAACATATTCTAAATTACACAATCCCATAGCAGCATGTATTTCTGAATTTTTCCCATTAATTCCTATTTCGTCAAATTCAGTCGGCGTTGTATGACCAAAATTACGCATCGATGCCATTTTTTTTAAAAGACTGGGGTCTTTTGTTATAAGAGCCCCCCCTTCAATTGTATGGAATAATTTTGTTGCATGGAAGCTTGCGGTAGAGATATCTCCATATGCATAAAGGGATTTATTTTTATATTTTGTTCCAAATGCATGGGCTGCATCATAAATAACCTTCAAATTATGACGTTGTGCAATCGCATCAATTTTTTCAATATTGCAAGGATTACCATATACATGCGTAGCAAGAATACCTGTCGTATTTGGGGTAATTCTCTCTTCAATTTTATCCGCATCAATATTCAAAGTTTCCTTACAAATATCAACCATTATAGGATTACAATTTTCCCATAAAATACTTGAAGTTGTTGCAACGTAACTAAATGGTGTAGTAATAATATCATTGGTCAATTCAAGAGATTTTATTGCAATTTGCAATGCAATTGTGCCATTACTCACATATAATAAGTGATCTAGACCAAGCCAATCTTTTAAACTTAACTCTAGTTCATTTACAAGGGGACCATTGTTTGTAAGCCATTCTCTATGCCATATCCCTTTGATAAATTTTTGAAAATCTTCTAATGGAGGAAAATATGGTTTTGTTACGTTTATATCCATTTGGAATTGCTCTTATTAACCTGTTTAATTGAATTCTTATTCGCACTACAAAAATTACTATATTCTATCAGATTTTTTCAACCATTCAAATTTATAAAAAACAAATCAAACAAAATATAAAATTTTAACTAAATTTAATAGTAGATTGCGTTGTTCGCAAAAATGGAGCAAGAACTCTCCTCTCTCCTGCGGCACCACTTTTCAATATTATCAAAGTGCTGAAATGCCTCGTATGAGGATGTAGCCTATTATCAGTTCAAGATTGATGCTGAAAATCAGGAAGAACAGGAAGTCGGCTGTTTTCTTGGCAATCTGTACTTTAAAGAATTTACCTATCTGCAGCCCGATAAAAATTACGATAACATTCAATAGCAAGAGACCCAACATAACTTTGAGGACTCTCAATGACCCCATACCTATTATCTGAATAATCGTTTCCATATTTGTAATTGGAAAGGCCATTGCAGAGAGGATGGCATAGGAAACGACAAAATACTGGGACGGGAAATAAATCTGACCAAGAAAATTACGCTCCCGTTCAGGATGTTTTATGTGCTGGTGCCTGCCATACAAGACATAGGCCGGATGAAACAAGATGAACAATGAGATGAGCGTATAATAAAGCGCCTCTTCAAAAGTGAAAAAACGATCCGTATAAATCAGCAGAAAAAAGATTATTCCGAAACAAACCGCAACAAAGAGTGGTACAATAAGGAATATGACAAAAAGGGATTTTCTGTGCTCTGAAGTCATCATGAATAAACCCTTCATAATTACTTATGAAGGGTTCTTTTATTTTAGCCTTATCGTCCGGACTTAATCCGTGTCCAGAGGCGTGTGACGAGACGCTGGGTCTTTTCACCGTAGGTTGTATTGGTGAACAGACGCTTGAATGTTTCCTCATCCGGATAGACACCGGCATCATTGCGAATTTCCGGTTTAATCAACTCTTTGGCTGGCAGATTGCCAGAAGCATAAGAGAGGAAGTCAGAGTTCGCGGCAGCAACGTCTGGGCGCATCAGATAGTTGATGAATTCATGCGCTTCATCCGGATGCGGCGCATCTGCAGGAACTGCCAGCACATCAAACCACATCAGAGCGCCTTCTTTCGGGATGAAATAATCAATTTCAATGCCCTTACCGGCTTCTTCCGCACGCGTTTTGGCCTGAAGGATATCACCGGAATAACCGATAGCAACACAGATATCACCATTGGCCAGAGCGTTGATATATTCCGATGAATGGAACTTGCGGATATTCGGACGGGCCTTGATCAGTGCATCGGCGGCTTTCTGAATATCTTCCGGTTTCTTTGAATCCGGGTTCAGCCCGATATAATTCAGGATGCTCGGAAAAATATCTTCTGAACTATCCAGCATATAGATACCGCAGCTTTTCAGCTTGGAAGCTATTTCAGGCTTCATAACGATATCCCAGGTATTTAATGGCTGCTCTGCGCCAAGAGCTTCACGAACCTTGGCCATGTTCACGCCAATGCCCGTGGTACCCCACATATGGTCGACAGCATACTGATTGCCTGGATCAAAAACGGCGAGGCGTTCATCAATAGCCTTCCAGCTGTTTTTGAGATTGGGAAGCTTGGATTTATCCAGCTTCATAAAGACATTAGCTTTGATCAGGCGCTGCAAGTATGGGCCTGAAGGCACAACAATATCATAACCGGATTTGCCAGCCAGAAGCTTTGTCTCAAGAATTTCGTTGTTGTCATAGGTATCATAGACAATTCTGATACCTGTTTCTTTGGTGAAGTTTTCCAAAACCTGCGGAGCAATATAGTCCGACCAGTTATAGACATGCACCACACGCTCCTGGGCAACGCCGGAGACTGTGGTGAAAGCAAAAACAATTAAGGCGAATATATAACGGATCATCGTGAGCAAATTCCCTGATTGACCGACTACCGGACCCTGAAAAGATGAATGCGAGTGAGCTTAACAAGAAGCATAGGGCATAGTATCAGCCCGGCTCACTAACTCCAAATTGTTCATCAACCAGAATTTGCAACTGATTATTCCTTAAAAGACATTTCTGCCCGATGGCATATTTTCATCTCTACCAATGAACTGACGAATATACAAACCAAATCCATCGAACCATCTGCACAAAAAGAAACCCCGGCAGGTTTCCCTACCGGGGTTCTTGGAACTTTTAGGTTCTAAAAATTAGAACTTGTAGTTCAGACCAGCGCGGACAACGTGGAAGTCTGTGCTTGTCTTTGTGGAGAGGACGTTGCCATAGCTGTTGTAGCCATAGTAACCGTCTGTCCATGTGCGGCGCTTGTCGCCGAGGTCGACGTAAGCGTATTCGCCCTTAACTGTCAGGTTGTTTGTGATGGCGTATTCTGCACCAGCACCAACTGTCCAGCCGACCTGTGTGTCGCGCTTGGAGCCATAAAGGCCATAACCTGTGGAGTAGTTTTCGTAAGAAGCTGTTGTCTTAACGGAACCGTAAGCAAGACCACCTGTTACGAATACGAGCAGACGATCAACTGGTGTGAAACCAACGCGAGCACGGACTGTACCGAACCACTCAACCTTGCTCTGACCACGAAGTTCGTCATAAGCAAGACCATAGCCGTAACCATAAGAACCGGCATAGTAGTCGTTAGATGTGGATTCGCGCTTCAGGTCGATGAAGTTGAAGTCAGCTTCAGCACCGATTACGAAGCTACCCATCTGGTAGTTGTAACCAACCTGTGCACCACCTGTGAAGGAACCATCATCGCTCTTGCTTGTTGTAGCGAAGTTATCAGCGTAGTAACCGTTGAAGTTCAGGTCCTTCATCTTGTTGTCGCCGTTGAAGGCGTAACCGGCGTTAACACCAGCGTAGAAACCTGTCCATGTGAAGACTGGTGGAATGTAAGCTGGAGCTGCACGACGGGAAGGAAGGTCAGCTGCAATTGCTGCACCAGACATAGCTGTTGCTGCGAGCAGTGAAAGGATAACGCGTTTCATTTATTTTCTCCTGAAAGGAAATATTGCTGTCGTCCCATTAGCTAACCGACATTGAGGAAGATTGGTAGTGCATAAATGCAACACCTGCAAAATCGAGACTCTTTTTTTATTAAATTTGGCTTTGAAACCATCATTTTTTACCGGATATAGCTTTTGTATTAAAAAATTAAATTGTTTAACTTCAAATACTTAGAACATAAAACATTCGCTATATTGTGCCATTTATCACGTTAACGACTTGGTTACTATATGTGGAAAGTGGGCTTAAAAACTTTAGAACGAATAGGGGATTGTCAGATTGAAACGATGCCTAAATGATCAATAAACATACGCAGAGAGATTCTAGACCTGTAAATGAAACAGGCGGCAATCAGATTGCCGCCTGTTTTGATTCTATTTAAAGCTTTCAGCCGGGAAGGAACTTAGAAGCCCGAGAAGTTAAATGAATAACCAACCGTGGCCCCAAACGTCCACTGATCACGATCACCATGGTTCTTTACAATCGGGCTTTTACCGGCATCACTCACAAGTCTGGAGTATCCTCCATAGAGTGTCGTGCTCCACTGATCATCAAAATCATATGAAGCAGAGGCAAGAACGCCAGCGGATTTCAAACCTGCTGTTGCTTTATAAGGTGTCACCGTTCCATTCTGGAAGGCATCCTGTGCGGTGACGCCATAATGGTAACGCATATAGCTTCCATCCGCAATTGAGAGGCGTGGCCCAACAGCAAGGGTTAAAGCACCAAAGCGATTAACCCAGTCAGCTCCCAGATCAGCAATGAAACCATCTTTATCGCGGAACCCGCGACGGATTTCAGCACGAACACGCAGGACATCCGGAACAACCCATGCCTGTAGGAAAATACCGGGCTCCAGAGTCCAGCGCACCTTGTGAATACCTGTCAGCTCACGATTACCACTTGAATAACGCCCGCCCTGATAGGCAATTACGGCACCAAGGCTGAAAATATCATTGACCTTGATTGAGTAATCAATGCTGTCATCAGGTGAATACCAAACAGGCTTCTCACCAGGACGGCGTAAAGACACAGACGGGAAACCGGAAAGTGTGTAGGTATCAGAACCGGACCACTTGGGCGATCCACCGATATTACCCTTAAGTGTTACAATCCACGGACCTGTCCAACTGCTATATTCGGTTGAAGCCGTTTGGGACCAGACATTTGCAGGAGCTAACCCTGTTAAGAGCAAACAGGCTGCACCTAATAAACGCTTTTTCAAAACAAACCTCCAGAATTTGCGCAAAGCGCGATATATGAATAGCTAATTAGATATCAATAGATTTTAAAATAAATCATAAAAAATATGGTTTCTGATTCGTAAATCAGCATGATTCACTGCTCTTATGCAATAAATAAAAAGTCCCGGGCTTATGACCCGGGACTATGAATATTATAATTATCTAGATGATTACCGTGTGGGAACTGGTGTCTCACCACGATAATCATAGAAACCGCGCTTGGTTTTACGACCAAGCCAGCCAGCTTCGACATATTTCACTAACAGTGGGCAGGGGCGGTATTTTGAATCTGCCAGTCCTTCATGCAGGACCTGCATGATCGAAAGACAGGTATCCAGACCAATGAAGTCTGCAAGCTGCAATGGCCCCATCGGGTGGTTAGCACCAAGCTTCATGCCCGTATCAATATCATGAACCGTACCAATACCCTCGTGCAGGGTATAGATTGCTTCATTGATCATTGGCATCAGAATACGATTGACGATAAATGCCGGAAAATCTTCAGAAACAGTTGTTGTCTTACCGAGCTTATCAACATAAGCCATCGCAGACTTAAAAGTCTCATCCGATGTTGCAATGCCGCGGATCATTTCAACCAGCTGCATGATTGGAACCGGATTCATGAAATGAATACCAAGGAACTTTTCTGGACGATCCGTTGCAGCACCAAGACGCGTAATTGAAATTGAAGATGTATTACTTGCAACCAGCGCATCCGGGCGCAGATGCGTACAGACTTCTACCAGGATCTGACGCTTGATTGCTTCATTCTCGGTTGCAGCCTCAATCACAAGGTCACAATCCTTGAGATCTTTGTAGCCTGCAGCCGGCTTGATACGTGCCAAAGCGGCAGTCTTATCAGCCTCAGTGATCAGACCTTTTGAGACCTGACGGGACATATTGCCATTGATTGAGGCAAGACCACTGTTGATACGGTCTTCGCTGATATCATTTAAATAAACTGTAAAGCCAGACAGTGCACTGACATGGGCAATACCGGAGCCCATCTGACCAGCGCCAATCACACCAACTGTTTTGATTTCTATACTCATGAACCCCTCCGTGCGATCCGCTTACTCAAGAGAAGCTCCCGCAAGGGGCGTAGGAGTAAGGCGGGAAATGCCATTTGTCAGCCAGAGTAAGCTTATTTGCCCACTCTGGCTATTGCTTTAATTTGCCAGTCTTAATTATTTACCGATTTTGGCTAGTTCCTGATCAAGCTCAGGCAGAACAGTAAAGAGATCACCAACAATGCCATAATCCGCAACCTGGAAGATTGGGGCTTCCTCATCCTTGTTGATAGCAACAATGACCTTGGAATCCTTCATACCAGCCAAGTGCTGAATAGCGCCTGAAATACCTACTGCAATGTAGAGTTCCGGAGCAACAACCTTACCGGTCTGACCAACCTGCCAATCATTCGGGGCATAGCCGGCATCAACAGCTGCACGGGAGGCACCAATTGCAGCACCAAGACGGTTGGCAACAGGTTCAATGTACTTCTCAAAGTTTTCCTTGGAAGCAAGCGAACGGCCGCCCGAAATGACAACCTTGGCTGAAGCCAGTTCAGGCCGTTCACTCTTGACGATCTCTTCGCCTTTGAACTGGGACAGCTTCGGATCATCTTTTCCAGCAACCGTCTCAACTGACGCACCGCCACCGGCACCTGTTGCAGCAAAAGCTGTTGTGCGAACAGTCAGAACCTTCTTGGCATCGGTTGCCTGAACAGTCTGGACAGCATTACCTGCATAAATCGGGCGCTCAAACGTATCAGCAGAGATAACCTTGCTGATGTCAGAAAGCTGCATCACGTCAAGCAGGGCTGCAACGCGCGGCATAACGTTTTTACCAACGCTTGTTGCTGGAGCGACAAGCGCATCATAGCTACCCGCAAGCGATATAATCAGATCAGCCAGCGGCTCAGCCAGAGCATGGTCATAAACTGCGGAATCGCAGTAAAGTACCTTTTCGACACCTTCGAGCTTGGCTGCTTCATCCGCAGCGCCCTTGGAATCAGAACCAGCAATAAGAACATGCACCGGAGCACCAAGCTCACGGGCTGCTGTCAAAGCCTTTGCGGTTGCATCTTTAAGGGCGGATTTATTGTGGTCTGCAATTAGAAGTGTTGTCATCATTCTTCCCCTTAAATCACGCCAGCTTCTTTGAGTTTGGCAACAAGTTCCGCCGCATTGGCAACCTTGATACCAGCTGTACGGGCTGCAGGCTCAGAAGTTTTCAAAATCTTCACGCGTGGTGAAATATCGACGCCATATGCTTCCGGTGTCTTCTCATCAAGCGGCTTCTTCTTTGCCTTCATGATGTTTGGAAGCGATGCATAGCGTGGTTCATTGAGATGCAGATCAACCGTTACAATTGCCGGGAGCTTAAGCTGTACGGTCTGGATACCGCCATCAATTTCACGGGCAACATCAACAGAATCGCCATTCAGCTCAATCTTTGACGCAAAAGTTCCCTGTGGCAGAGACGTCAGAGCAGCCAGCATCTGGCCTGTCTGGTTGTAGTCATCGTCAATTGCCTGCTTGCCCATAAGAACAAGCTGTGGCTTCTCTTCATCAATAACTTTCTGGAGTAGTTTAGCCACTGCCAGAGGCTCTACATTCTGATCTGTCTTAATCAGAATTCCACGATCTGCACCCATTGCAAGACCAGTGCGGATTGTATCAGTGGCAGCCGCCGGACCGATAGAGACGATAACAATTTCGGAAACCTTGCCGGCTTCCTTCATGCGAAGAGCTTCTTCAACGGCAACCTCGTCAAATGGGTTCATTGCCATTTTGACATTGGTCAGCTCAACACCACTACCATCGGCGCGAACGCGTATTCTCACATTCGAATCGACAACACGTTTGACCGGAACTAAAACTTTCATATCGCTGCGCCTCCTAGCCTATTCGGCTCTTCATTCTGAATTTCGCTGCGCTGCGAAAGTAACGAGGCCCATCGACTTTTGTCAACGGACACTTCGTTTAACAGTCTCGGATTATTGGAATATCTTGCTAAAAAAACTATCTGTTCTGGCCCGGAACCCAAAGAATATCACCATCTGCCTTCAGATTTGCATAACGTGCGGCAACAAACAGGAAATCTGATAAGCGGTTCAAATAACGGACAACCTCTTCCGAAACGGGCTCTTCTGGCTCATCGAACAGTCTGACCGCTAAACGCTCCGCACGCCGACATACTGTCCGAGCCAGATGCAAGTTACTGGCCAGTGCCGATCCGCCAGGCAAAACAAAGGAACGTAATGGCTCCAGCTCACTATTAAGCTCATCCATTTCTGTTTCCAGCCGATCAACCTGTTTCTGAATAATCCGCAAGGGTTCATAGGGAAGTGGTTTACCGCGATCAGGTGTTGCAAGATCTGCCCCCAGATCAAAAAGATCATTCTGGATACGCTGCAGCATCACATCCATAGCAGGGATAGAAGGACTGTACTGGCGGGCAAGGCCAATACAGGCATTCACTTCATCGACGGTACCATAAGCTTCAATACGCAGATCATATTTTGGTCGCCGCTCACCATTACTTAATGCCGTCGTACCTTTATCACCAGTACGGGTATAAATGCGTGTAAGGGTAACCATAACTCTCTCCAGATCAGCTATACAGATCAGCGCGCGTAGGTGGCAGTCCGGACGGGCCGCGTGTTCGCTTTGAGACCAGTGTCTGGCATACGCCAACCGCACTTCGCTCAAAGGCAAGAGAACAGCCGGCAAGATAGAGCAGCCACATACGGGTCTTCTCTTCACCAACTTCCTTGATAGCGGCCTCCTGATTGCCGTTTAGGTTCTCAAACCATAAACGGCAGGTCCGCTGGTAATGTTCACGCCATGCCTCAACATCATGAACCTCAAAACCATTGCGTTCAAGATTGGCAATCGACATTCCAAGATGATCCAGTTCCCCACCCGGGAAAATGTAACGGATCAATGCCTTGTACTCAGGCTTCAGCTTCTTGAAATCCTTATCCCGCTTCTTGGCACGGCGGTGGATACAATGATGCAGATAAAGCCCGCGAGGCTTCAACAAACGATTGACGGCCTGAAAATACGTCTGGTGGTTTTTAATACCGACATGCTCGAACATGCCAATGGAAGAGATTTTATCAAATTGGCCTTCCATCTCAGTATAATCCTGGAAGACGATTTTAACTTTATCCTGCAACCCAAGGCGCTCAATCTTTTCCTGAGCCAGCCGGGCCTGTTCACCAGCCTGTGTCACACCAACCGCTTCAACTCCGTAATGCTGAGCCGCATGACAAATGAGTGCTCCCCAACCACAGCCAATATCCAGTAAACGATCACCGGGTTTCAACCGTAGCTTGCGACAGATCATGTCCAGCTTATCACGCTGGGCACGTGCCAGATCATCATGCCATTCCGTGAAGTAGGCACAGGTATAAACCATTTCCGGATCAAGGAAGAGCTTATAAAAATCATTGGAGACATCGTAGTGATACTTGATGTTCTCACGGTTCGTCTCTGATGTACCATCACGGTTCGTACCGTCACCCTTGATATTTGAAAGAGGTGTTGGTGCATCAACAGGTGCAAAACGGAACTTGAGAATCATATTCAGGATACGCCACTTTCCAAGTGAACGTATCACCTTGCCCATCTTGCCTTGCGGACGTTTGGCAGCAATATCAAAGATTGTTCCATTTTTGATATCAAGGCGGCCTGAAACATAGGCATTAACGGCCCGATCAAGCGATGGTTTGCGAACCAGAGAAGCAATAACGCCCTCATCTGCAACAACAATCCGTAGAGCATCCTGAGGCAGGTCAGCCGGGACTGTTGACCCATCCCAGAGTTCAAAACCGAATTCAAGCGCCAGTTTTTTATGCGCATCTTCAAGTACTGACCTGAAAACAGCCAGACGTTTTTCTGCCTTGGTCAAGAGAAACTCCTCAATCATCTGCCGCTTTTATTATAATGGCAGACTACCTTAAAATTCTTTAGTCGTGGTGAGAGGCCAATTAAAAATCGACGGCGATACCTTTAATTTCCCAGTCACCATAGCGCACGGGCTCAAGCCCGCCACGGCCATCCGTTTCTTTCTGTTTGGCAAGTTCAGCAGCATAAGCATCAATCTTAGCACGCCGTTCCGCAGCCTCGGCAAGTGCTCTTTGAGCGGCTGGTGAGAGCTGCTTCTTCGGAGCTTCTTCCATGTCGGATTTGGCATTTTGATCTGTCATGCTCTTAATCCTTTCCAATTAGAAATCTGTCGGCCAATAAAAGGCTGGCAGAATATCTTATCGGTAGCACACCTGAATAATCAATCAATGACGGAAGTGTCTATGACCGGTGAAGACCATTGCCAGACCTGCTTCATCAGCGGCAGCAATGACATCGGCATCACGCATTGACCCGCCCGGCTGAATAACGGCTGTAGCACCAGCCGCTGCTGCTGCAAGAAGCCCATCTGCGAATGGGAAGAAAGCATCAGATGCAACAACAGATCCGATAGCCAGGCTTTCAGGCAAACCTGCAGCCTTTGCAGCCTCCGCAGCTTTCCATGCCGCAATACGGGATGAATCAACCCGGCTCATCTGGCCTGCACCAATACCAACCGTTGCACCATCTTTAGCATAAACAATCGCATTCGATTTCACATGCTTGGCTACACGGAAGGCAAATGCCAGATCCGAAAGCTCCTGTGGAGATGGAGCGCGCTTTGTTACAACTTTAAGTTCCATATCATCAACAACAGCGTTATCCCTCGCCTGCGCAAGGAAGCCCCCGGAGACAGTACGGACAACAAGTCCTGTTGCACGAGGATCTGGCAAACCCCCAGTTACGAGCAAACGCAGGTTTTTCTTGGAAGCGATAATATCAGCAGCCTCAGGCGTTGCACCCGGCGCAATGATGACCTCGGTGAAGATTTCTACAATCTTTCGGGCAGCCTCTGCATCCAATGTTCGGTTCAGGGCAACAATGCCACCAAATGCAGATGTCTGATCACAACGAAGTGCTTTCTCATAAGCTTCAACAAGTGTTGCACCTTCAGCGACACCACATGGATTGGCATGTTTGATAATGGCAACGGCAGCTGTCCGGGCTGGATCAAATTCAGCAACAGCTTCAAAAGCGGCATCCGTATCATTGATGTTGTTATAAGAGAGCTGTTTACCCTGAAGCTGGCGCGCCGTTGAAACACCGGGACGCAGTTCAGGGGTTTTGTAGAATGCAGCACTCTGGTGCGGGTTCTCGCCGTAACGCATCGACTCGGAGAGAACACCGCCAATGGCCCGGTAAACAGGTGTTTCGATAGATAACTCACCAGCCAGCCAGTTTGAAATGGCAGCATCATAGGCAGCTGTCCGAGCATAGGCCTTCTGGGCCAGTTTCCTGCGCGCAGCCAGTGTCAGGCCGCCAGCATGCTCCTTCATACCTTCGAGAACATGCGCATAATCTGCAACATCAACAACAACGGCCACATCATCATGATTTTTGGCTGCGGCACGGATCATGGCCGGGCCACCGATATCAATATTCTCGACACAGTCATCATAAGGCTTTGAGGCTGCAACAGTCGCTTCAAACGGATAAAGATTGACGACAAGCAGATCAATCGCACCAATGCCGTGCTCTTCCATGGCTTTACGATGTTCGGCATTATCCCTGATTGCCAAAAGACCACCATGAACTTTTGGGTGCAATGTCTTGACGCGGCCATCCATCATTTCAGGAAAACCTGTTACTTCAGAGACATCCCGAACTGGCAGATTTGCATCTTTCAGGGACTTACAGGTGCCACCGGTTGAGAGAAGCTCAACTCCAAGACCCACCAACTCACGTGCAAATTCAATCAGTCCCGCTTTATCTGAAACTGAAATAAGTGCTCGCCGAATCTGTTTGACACCGTTGTGCATAATCAATCCCTAAAGTTATTGTCTGGCTGACAGCTTCGCCATCATGACTGCTTTATCATCTAAATTAAAGCCGGGGCTATATGAACTAAATAGTCAAATAGCCCCGCAAATAATTACTGATTATCAGATTGAGCGACCTGCTCATTATTCTCCAGACCAGAAGAACCAATTCGGAAAAACCGCCACCGAACCGTATTTGCTTCATTCAGTCTGAATGAAACAACCAGCTGAAGCGTTTTTTTGGCCCCTAGCGACGAAGCAAAGAAAACACTGTCTTCAATACGGGCCGCAGGGCTGGCATCAAACTGCCATAGATCACCATCAGGCATGGCTAAAATAATGGCATCACTCTGCTCAGCCTTTGCTGCCCGGACAGTAGGTGCGAGATGGAAGCGAAGCGTGACTTCATTGCTACCGACAGCCCCCTGAAACACGTCTTCGCCATTTATGCGCAAGCCATCTTCAGAAACAAACCAGCGACGCTCATGACTGACGCCAAAGCCACGTGAAAACCCATCATGGCTGGCACTGAGCATCGTCCCGTTATTCCAGTTGCCACGCTCACACTGAACGCGAGCAGGCCCCGAGAGGACAATACAGCCCAGTCTCCCGACAAGCCATTCTGATAGCCAACGTATGATGCCCTTGCCACTGATAGTCAGGAACGTCATCGTTGAAGCACGATCAATTGATGCGGCACTATGGGCGGCAGTGGTGCGGGCAGCCTGACGAACATCAGGCTTTGCATAGTAAGGAGAGCCGCAGTTTACAACAATCTGCTGCTCGCCATAAGACATTTCAAAGGAAAGCGTCCCTGCTGTCGTCTCCGTTGAGTGCTCAAAAGGCGGGGCCTTACCAGCATCAACGAGAATAACCATCCTGCCCGCTTCAAGTCGCTCATAGCCAGAATGAGGTGCATGCAAGATCGGTTTTGCCCGAACCTCATCATACAGCAGAAGAGTTGCAAGATAATCCGCATCGGTTGTCGCCATGCCATTAAAGCGGGCTACATTACCATCCCCATGCCGCAACATACGGATCATGGGAATCATACGGTCTATGGCTCCAATCAGAGCTGGTGGCATATCGACACCCCGACTGGAAAACAGCTGTCGCAAAGGCAGGAGATAGAACAGATACTCAATCAACAGAGATGGATTACGACTGATATGGCCGCCATCCGGGAAAATCTGCTCATCCAGCTCTTTCAGCAGAATGCGTGTCGTCTTCTGAAGTTGTAATTCAAGCCCTTCAGAGCATAAACCGGCATAACAGCAGGCAATGGCTGCGATCAGGCGAAAACGGGCAGACTGGAATGAGCGTGCATCCCGCTCCAGCTCACGAACCGTCCGGCCAATCGCCTTCAGGAAACGCTGATAAAAACCGCGGTCAGCTCCTTCAAGTAACAGAGGAGACTGACAGATAAATGCCATCAGGCGCCGCGCTTTAACATCCGTCCGATTGGAAATCTTCGGTAAATCAGCCGACTGATTGAGAAAGTCATCAACCAGAGCACGTGCATTAGCCTGTGCTAATGCCGTATTCGCAGCCCGCAGATGGCGCAGCCAGCCAAAACTGTAGAGTGCCTCACCCCAGGCCTCTGTTGGAGGTTCATACTCAAAAGGAGAGCGGCCCGATGTCGTGACAGCACGGCCGGAGAAGACAAAGAAACCAGAGTAGATATCACTGGCAATCGTCGCATCACCCGTACGCAGATCCTGAGGTGCAAAAAGCAGACGTGAGGGAGACTGTTTTTTGAGCGACAAACGGGCAAAAGTATTCAGACAGACGGCACGACAAGCCCTTCCGGCTTCACGAATAGCCAGTTGAATAACCCGTCGATGTCCCAGCCTTTCGCTCACTCAGCCTCCTTAAAAAGCCTCTGAATTCTCAAAGGATTTGGCTTATTATCACTTTGTTTCAAAATATTCTCAAACAAACTGGCATACTTAGATTTAAAGGTGCACAGGAAAATATAAACTCTATTCAGCCACTTTCTGTAACCGTGCTGCAAAGAAGCCATCAAGGCCCTTAAGATTTTCACCCACATCCATATACGGCAGTGTTCTCATATCTCCATTTGCATTAACGGCATCCGGCAGACTGATTTCTTCTGGTGTAACAGGAATACGTTTAAAATTTCTATTCGCTGCCAGAAAAGCCTCAATTCTGTTCTCACCTTCTTCTGCTTCAAGTGAACAGGTGCAATAAATCAGACGGCCGCCAACCTTGAGCATACCTGCAGATTTCTCAAGCAGCTTTCCCTGTAGCTCAACAAGTTTGGCAATATCATCTTCAGCCTTCGTCCAGGCAATTTCAGGATGACGGCGGAGTGTACCGGTTGCAGAACATGGTGCATCCAGCAAAATGGCATCAAAGGTTTCATCTTCCAGATTGAGGATATCCTTCACGCGGACATCAACCTGAAATCCCAATCTATCCATGTTTTCACGCAGACGTTTCAGGCGCGGTGCTGAACGATCTATCGCAATAACTTCTGCACCTGTTGCTGCAATCTGGGCCGTCTTGCCACCAGGAGCGGCACATAAATCAGCGATACGTTCACCCTGAACCGGGGCAAGAAGCCTGACGGGTAGAGCAGCCGCAGCATCCTGAATCCACCATTCACCTTCCTGAAAACCCTCAAGCTCGGTAACAGCTGTTTTATGGCCTAGTCGCAGGCTACCGGTAACAAGCTGGCTTGCATCAAGACGCTTTGCCCAGCCTGCAGCATCTGATTTGACGGAGATATCGACAGATGCTCCAGCACGATGCCCAGCAGCAATAGCCTGTAGTTTCTCAGCTCCGTAAAAACGAAGCCATCTTTCCTGCAGCCATTGTGGCACATCCAGAAGCGGGTCATCCTGCTCGGCAATCTCGTTGCGCTCCTTGGCAATACGCCGCAAAACCGCATTGGTTAGCCCTGAGAAACCACGCAATGTTTTATCGGCCCGCGCCAGACGGACAGCCAGATCAACAGCCGCCCTGTCAGGAACATCCATGTGCAGTATCTGAGCTGCAGCCGTAATGAGGATTGCCTCAAGACGCGCAAATGCAAGATGCTTCTGGTCAAGCCGTTGATAGATGAAATGCTTCAGGCTGCCATAACGGCGTAAAGCTGTTGTCGCAATCGCCTTTGCCAGCGCAGAATCACGGTCATCAAGACCAGCTTCACGCTTAAGTGGCTCAAGCACGTCTTCAAGCGTTGCCCGGCTTTTCAGGACCTGCAGAAATGCATCCGCTGCAACTTCTCTCGTTGCAAAGCCGGCAATATTCTTGAGATTTTTATCCGAACCGGAATTCGATTTCTTGTGCATTGGTTTCATATCTATTCCGGTTTATTGCAAAATCAAACTGATATGCTGAATGCCTAGTGAGTTTCTGTAGCAGAAGCAACCAGAAACCTCATTTTCTAATTTGTTGGTAAAAAATGAAAGGCCGTCTATCTGGGGGGAAAGATAGACGGCCAATGCCTGACGACTAAAAGGGAATATGTGGGCTATCCAAGATGGCTGGGGGGGCTAATTATCTTAGACAGATAACCACATGGCTATCAGGGCAACAGTACATTTATGATAAGTAACTTTGGCCGGTGAAGGGCGCAATTGCGGCAGAAATGTGAAATATTTTTATTTGCTGATTAAAACGCGATTTCTATAAAAATCTGTTATATATTAGTTAAATCTGCTTCTATAGCTGTGGGGTCAATCGACCCAGGCAGCAGACGGAATACCTGATGAACGAAAGTCACAATAACAAGTATGGGGTGCCTGATAAAACGCATATCGTGCAGTTCCCTAAAATTGAGTCAAAAGTTTCCTTTGACCGTCAGGAGTTGCAGGCCATTCTCAATGTCTATGGGCGCAAGGTCGCTCTGGGTGAATGGCGGGATTATGCGATTGACTTTGACAGACATCAGGCTGTTTTTGCCGTCTTCCGGAGAACCTCTGAGTATCCGCTGTATAAGATTGTCAAAGACCCTCGGCTAGCTCGAAAGCAGGGTATGTACGCAGTTATAGCCCAAAGCGGACAGATATTAAAACGCGGTATTGAGCTCGTTCGTGTTCTCTCAATACTGGAAAAACCAGTCCGCATTGTCGATATTTAAGAGCTGATCTCAAAAGAAAACCCCGGCGTCTCCACCGGGGTTTCATTTACGATATAAAATCGCTCATCAGTTATTCCGGTTACCGACCAGATACAGCAGGTACTGGAACATATTGATAAAGTCGAGATACAGGTTCAATGCACCATAGACCGAAATCTTGGCAGCAGCTTCCTGATCGAAGTTACCATAGAGATACATCTCTTTCAGCTTCTGGGTGTCATAAGCAGTAAGACCTGCGAAGATCAGAACACCAAGAACCGAAATACCCATCTGCAGAAAGCTTGAACCGACAAAGATATTGACGATTGAAGCAAGGATAATGCCAATGAGACCCATGATAAGGAACGAACCAATGCCTGAAAGACTACGGTTGGTTGTATATCCCCACAGGCTCAGAGAACCAAAGGCGGCAGCCGTAATGAAGAAAACCTGTACAACGCTTGCACCCGTGTAACGGATCAGAAGCGTAGACAGGGATGCACCCATAACAGCCGAGAACACAAGGAAAGTCGTGCGCGCAGCTGAAGATGACATCCGATCAAAACGGAAACTGAAGAAGAAAATAAAGGCCAATGGTGCGAGAGCAACCAGCCACATCAGCGGTGAGCCATAAAGAGCTTTACCGAACGCTGTGAGGTAAACGCTCTGGCCAATCCGTGCAACAGCCTGATCAGCAGATGAAGCAATTGCAAGCTTGTTAATGCCGAGAGCGACAAGTGCGGAAATCGCCAGACCAAGAACCATATGGTTGTACACGCCAAGCATAAAGGTGCGCAGACCCTGATCAATCTGGGCTTCGGAACGGACAGCACCGGCGTTGATCGCATGGCGGTTCTGTTCAAACTGTTGCATATAAGGAGTCCCCTAAGTGGCTCCGCGCATCTTTCAAAGAGAGGGATGCGCTACCGACCTCTCGTGTGAACAATTCACACTTCTCATTGAATATGATGTGTCAATCAGCTTTTCGCAAGACCTTCCATCCATTCAAAGAATTTTATTACACGAGAAACCGTTCACAATTCCTTGAGAACCGCAGCCGGCTTCTGTTTAAGAATACTCCAGGTTCCGGAAAGACCTAGAATAACAACGAATATGACAGCAATAACAACTGTTAAAAGCGTTCCACCCAAAAGAAAGGCAAAGCTCAGCTTCATTGTCTGGGTCAGAATAAAGTAAGCTGCCAGAGTTCCGACAATCAGCCCAAAAACAGCTGTCAGAATTGCAAGGAAGCCATACTCCAGCAGATATATACTGATCAGACGCTTTCTGGTGGCACCAAGTGTTTTCAGGATAACGGCATCATAAAGCCGGGCACGCTGATTTGCTGCAAAGGCACCCGCAAGCACAAGAAGGCTTGCAGCCAAGGCTACAAGGCTCACACCGCGAACCGCAAACAGAAGCTGCCCGATAAGACTGCTGAAAGCATCAAGCTGATCCTTCACCCGTACAGTCGTCACGGATGGGAACTCCCGGGCAACCTGTCGTAAAATAACAGCTTCCTGAGCCATCTTCCCGGTATTATCAGGCAAAGATGCTGTTGCAAGTTCGGTATGAGGCGCACCAGTAAAAGTATTTGGTGAGAAAACCATAACGAAATTGATACCCAATGAACGCCAGTTTACAGCCCGCAGATTGGCAATTGTTGCAGTAATATTCCGCCCAAGCACATTAACGGTTATGTCATCACCAATCTTTAAGCCCAAAGCACTCGCAACTTTCTCTTCAAAAGAGACCAGTGGCTTACCTTTATAGTCTTCCGGCCACCATGTCCCTTCTGTCAATTCAGATCCATCCGGAATTTTTGCTGAGTAGGTAATCCCACGATCCCCTTCCAGAACCCATGAAGCTTCAGGTGGTGCTGTAATCGCGCTTGTTGGCTTGTCCTTAATCTGAACAATACGCCCCCGCATGTTCGGAACACGCTCAATATGGATATCTGGCTGGAGTTTGTTCAAAAGCTGATCAAATTCAGAAACGCGGGCTGCCGGAATATCCAGAAAGAAAAAACTGGGTGCCTTTTCAGGTAACACACGCGTCAATTCATTCCGCAGATTGCTATCAACCACTCCAAGCGTCACCAGAAGACTTAAACCAAGCCCCAATGACAGAACCAGTGAAGGTGTAAGCGCACCGGGCCGATATATATTAGCCATTGCGAGCCTAAGTACCGGGTATTTTGATCTTGGCATCCGACGGGCAATCGCCATCGTTCCAATGGCGACAGCACGTAATACAATAAAGGCAAACAAAGCGGCCCCAATAAAGATAAGCGCAACTTTTCTGTCATAGGCCGTAATGACTGCAATCATAAGCAGGGTCACAATGCTTACTGCCAGAATAACCCAATAACGTTTACGCAATCGGGAATGGGTCGGCGTAATTTCTTCCCGGAACAGAGAGGTTACAGGCGTATCATGCATTCTGCCAAGCGGAGCAATCGCAAAGACCACAGCTGTCAAAAGTCCATAACAAACCGCAAGAAACAGCTCACTCCAGGCAATGGCAGGTTCCAAAGGCACGGGCAGCATGTCACCAAACAGATAGGCAATGGCAAACGGTAGCGTAATACCAACCAGACATCCAATCAGGACACCAATACATGCAATTGCAAAAATCGTTACAAAATAAATCGTAACAGCCAGACCACCTGATGCACCGATACTTTTCAGAACGGCAAAAGAGGTGCGCTTGCGATCAACATAAGATCTCACGGCATTTGCCACACCAACACCACCAACCAGCAATGCGGTCAGTCCAACCAGCGTCAGAAACTGCGAGAAGCGTTCAACCTCCTGCGCAAAGCGCGGGTCAGCCCGGTCTTTCGTCCGGACATCCCACCCCATATCGGGCAGCGCATTTTCAATAGCAGCTTTTGCTTCTGGCACATTTAACCGGGCAAGGCTTAAACGATAGGTCCAGCGGACAAGAGAACCCGGTTGCAACAACCCACTTGCACGAAGTGCTTCCTGCGACATCAGCACGCGTGGGCCAAAACCAATACCGGCTCCCAGCTTATCTGGCTCGGACAAAAGCTTCGCCCGCAATTCCAGAGTGATATCTCCGATTTTAATCTGATCGCCGGGTTTTAGTCCAAGGCGATCGAACAAAACCGTATCTGCGGCAATGCCATGAATACCATTCTGAGACCGGAATATTTCCGGTAAACTTAAGGAAGGCTCTACCTCAATATCACCAACCACTGGATATTGCTCATCGACAGCCTTAATTTCGACGAGAGCCACCTCATCACCAGAACGAGCCATCGTACGTAAAATAGCAATTGATGAAACCGGCCCAAGACGCTCCAGTTCCACACGCTGTTTATCCGAGATTTCCCGCTGCATCTGGCTGAAACTCATATCTCCACCAAGAATACGAGAACCAGCCTGACTCAATCCATCATTCAATGCGCGCGAGGTTGAACCAACAGAGGCAATGGCACCAACACCAAGTGCCAGACATCCCAGAAAAATACCAAATCCTGCCAAACCGGAACGCAGTTCCCGGAGCATCAGCTTTAAGATAAGAGACGGAGAAAACAGGCCCGAAGAGCGAATATCATTATTCATTATGCAAGCCTCAAACCGATGCACCCTTACGGATATCCTGTTTCAAAGGCAATGCAGTATCCTGACGCTCATCAGCTTCAATAATACCCGAGCGCACACGAATAACCCGATCACATTTTTCAGCCAGCGTATTATCGTGGGTTACCAGAACAAGCGTTGTACCCCGTTCCCGCTTGAGGGAGAACAAAAGCTCAACAATGGCCTGACCGTTTGTGTCATCGAGATTACCCGTTGGTTCATCAGCAACCAAAAGGCTTGGTTGCGGCGCAATGGCCCGGGCAATCGCAACACGCTGCTGCTCTCCGCCAGACAACTGAACCGGGTAGTGATCAAGTCTGTGACCAAGCCCAACGAGTTCCAGCTCTCTGGCGGCCAGCTCAAAAGCATCTTTCTTACCGGCAAGTTCTAATGGCAATGCCACATTCTCAAGTGCCGTCATTGTCGGAATCAAATGGAAAGACTGAAAAACAATACCAATTTTCTGGCCACGAAACTGCGCCAGTTCATCTTCATCAAGATCAGAAAGCACCGTTCCATCAACCTTCACCTCACCGACATCAGGCTGTTCAAGCCCGGCGATTGTCATGAGAAGTGTTGATTTGCCCGAACCTGATGGCCCGACAAGGCCAACAATCTCACCTGCTTTAATAGCCAGCGAAACATCTTTGAGCACATGAACCCGTGCAGCACCCTGCCCAAGATGCAGATCAATATGGCTTAATTCAACAGCTTTAGAAGTCATATATTTTCCAGATAACTTGCGTTCTTAATTTCTTATTGCAGCAAACAATGTTTTTTTCGAGGTAAGAAACTATTTTTTCTTCTTGATACAAAAAATTTCGCAATCAGCTTGAAAATTCAAGCAAAACACCAGACATAGATTCAATCAGATCAGGAGATGCTCAAGACTGCATTGAAATGATCGAATTTTTCTGTTGGGTATGACCATTATGCCAAAGTTACTTTCTGCGCTTACTGTTTTTCTCACAGTCCTGATGGGCTTACAAACGCCGGTAATGGCCGCAGAAGAGGGAAGCACAATTAAAATTGTTGCTTTAGGAGACAGCCTGACAGCAGGCTATGGGTTAAATCTGAGTGATGCATTTCCGACCGTATTAACGAAGGCTCTTCAGGATAAGGGCTATAACGTAGAAGTCATGAATGCCGGTGTCTCAGGTGATACAACGCAAGGAGGGTTGGAAAGGCTAGCCTGGTCAGTACCCGATGGCACGGATGGCGTTATTCTGGAACTCGGCGCAAATGATATGCTGCGTGGGATCTCACCTACTATTACTCGACAAAACCTTGAGACGATAATTCAGACACTAAATCAGCGTAAAATCAAGGTTCTGCTGACCGGTATGGCTTCAGCACCTAATCTTGGAAAAGATTATGCCGAGCAGTTTGGTGCAATTTTTCCTGATCTGTCGAAAGAATACAAACTGATTTTATATCCATTCTTTCTTGATGGTGTTGCAGGAAACATTTCTCTCAATCAGCCGGATGGCATGCACCCTACAGCTGAAGGCGTGAATGTCATTGTAACAAATATTCTGCCAACAGTTGAAGCTTTTGTAGCTAGGATTAAGGCAGCTAAACGATAACGAAAACCTTCATAACTATCAAATTCAAGGACAAATCATGCAATATCGCCGTCTAGGCAAAACTGATCTCATGGTCAGTGCCATCTGTCTTGGTACCATGACATGGGGTCAGCAGAATACAGAAGCGGAAGGTCACGAGCAGATGGATTATGCTCTGGATCAGGGCATCAATTTTCTTGATACCGCAGAGCTTTATTCCATTCCGCCCAAAGCTGAGACACAGGGTTCCACAGAACGGATTATTGGTAACTGGCTCAAAGCCCGTAATAACCGTGATAAAGTCATTATCGCCTCAAAGGTTGTCGGGAGCGGCACAAGCCCATGGTTCAGAGACAGCGGTGAGCCGACAAAGTTAAATCGCGCCCAGATCAATGAAGCCATCGACAAAAGCCTGAAACGTCTTCAGACAGATTATATTGATCTCTACCAGCTTCACTGGCCGGATCGCGCAATGCCATGGGGTTCAAACCCAACGGTTTTCAAACATGATGATAGTCCATCAACCCCAATTGAAGAGACTCTTGATGCGCTCAATGATTTGGTAAAACAGGGCAAGATTCGCCACATCGGTCTTTCTAATGAAAGCGCATGGGGCACCATGAGCTTCCTGCATAAGGCAGAAACTCTTAAGCTTCCGCGCGTTCAGTCCATACAGAATGCCTATAATCTCGTTAACCGGACTTTTGAGGTTGCTCTGGCTGAAATTGCCATGCGTGAGGACGTTGGTTTGCTGGCCTACTCGCCACTTGCTCAAGGCTACCTCACTGGCAAGTACCTTAACGGAGCGCGGCCGGAAGGTGCCCGCACAACCCTCTTCAACCGTGGTTCACGCTACGAGACACCAGGGACAGAAGAAGCCATCACCAAATATATTGCTCTGGCAAAAAAATATGATCTGGACCCGTCCCAGATGGCTCTTGCCTTTGTAACATCGCGCAGCTTTGTGACATCAAACATCATTGGTGCCACAACAATGGAACAGCTTAAGACAGATATTGCTTCGATCAATGTCACAATCTCTCCACAGCTTGAAACTGAAATCAACGCAATCCATCAGCTGCATTCCAACCCGGCACCTTAAGCATCTAACACTATCGTCAGGATCGAAAATATCTCGAGCCTGACTAGTTGATTATAAAAGAGCGTCTGCGGTGTAATGACTGCCGCAGACGCATATATCGGAGGGACACAAATGCCACGCCTTTTTACCGGTCTGGAAATCCCGCCTGAAGTTGCTCTGCAACTATCCATGCTACGTGGTGGCTTATCTGGCGCCCGTTGGATTGACCCCGAAAACTATCACATTACCCTAAGATTTATCGGTGACATCGACCGCGCCACGGCACATGAGGTCTTCTCAGTTCTTGGAGACTGCCGCAGATATGGTGAACTGACCATCTCAGTTGGTGAACTGGCAACCTTTGGCAGTGACAGGCCCCGTTCCATTATTGTTAAAATTCAGCCAAACAGTGCGCTTCTTAACCTTCAGGCTGAACAGGAACGCTTACTCAGACGCGTGGGTGTTGCTGCCGAAGCCCGCAAGTTTGTCCCTCATGTGACCCTTGCAAGATTACGACATGGCTCACCTTTGGATGTTGCTGAATACATGAATGCATTCGGACAAATTCCCCGCATAACATTTTCGGCAAAACGATTCGTTCTTTATTCATCCCGCGATTCGGTTGGCGGGGGGCCATATGTGGTCGAGGCGGCTTATCCATTGGCGTAATTAGGTGCCGTAAAGGGCTTTTCCACCATGTTTCGCCCTTAAAAATCAGAAAATTTTCAGAAAAGGTACCTTTTGTTAATCATAAAAGGGTAGTTTTCGCCATCATATGGTCTCGAAGTTCAGCTTTTGAGGCAACTCCTTTTCCATAAGGCGGACAAAACCTTCTTTTATGTTTTCTCCCGCCTTGTCTGTTCATTGCGTTTAAGGTGCTTACGATGAAAAACACCAAATCCCTGCGCCGTCTCGGCCTCTTCGCTCTTCCTCTTGTACTGTCTGCTTTCGCGGTAACGGCACAGGCACAGAGTGGTGGTCAGGCAACGCTGGTCACAACATCCGGTGACTGGAGTGTCTATACGGCAAGCTCCGGTAAATCGAAGGTCTGCTATGCTCTTTCCCAGCCGAAAGAGCGTCTTCCAGCTGGTCTGAACCGTGATCCGGGCTATCTATTCGTTTCTTTCCGTCCTGCTGAAAAAATCAACGGCGAACTGGCAATCGTTGTCGGCTTCCCAGCCAAGGAAGATGTCGGCGGGCAATTGACCATCGGTTCCAGCAACTTTGATCTGCTTGCTAAAGGGCCAAACGTCTGGCTGAAGAGCTCCAACGAAGAGCCTTCCGTTATTGCAGGTATGCAGAAGGGCCAGTCCATGGAGGTTAAAGTCACCTCCGGTCGTGGGAATAAAACGACAGACCGTTATTCTCTCAGCGGCTTTACAGCTGCTTTCAACCGCGCCAAAAAGGAATGCGGCAGATAAGAAAAACCAATGGCCGGATCAAAAATCCGGCCATTATCATTTTTAAATCAGTTTGCCCTGACATTTCCTCAATACCATGTTATAAGCCGGCCTTCTCAATAAGTTTTCAAGGTTTAAGCACATGGCGGCGGAGCCTACACTCGCCCAGACAGAACCCGTTGTTCCAGCAACAGCCCAGCCAACCATTGATGGCATCGAAAAGATTGCCGATCATGTTGTTGAGGCTGGCGAAAGTGTTGGGCGTCCTTCACTTGTCGGGCTTACACGCGGTCAGATCAAATACAAGCTTTTCCACGACGCTGAGGTACCTGAGCGCGAACTGAACATGCGCACAACCCAGCTTTGGCACTGGATCTATTTCCGTGGTGCCAAAAGCTTTGATGAAATGACAAATGTCGGCAAGGCACTGAAAACCAAACTTACAGAAGTCTTCACACTTGATCGTCCGGAAGTTGTATCAGAGCAGGTCTCCAAGGATGGTACCCGCAAGTGGCTCCTGCGCATGCAGAAAACCGGCCCTCATGATAAGGGCGCCGAAATTGAATGTGTCTACATCCCGGAAACCGACAGAGGCACGCTTTGTGTCTCCAGTCAGGTTGGATGTACCCTGACATGTGCTTTTTGCCATACAGGTACACAGCGCCTTGTCCGTAATCTGACATCAGCCGAGATCGCTGCACAGCTCGTTGTTGCCCGCGATCTGCTTGGTGACTGGCCTCATCAGGAACCACCTGTCGGCGCTTTTGTCCCGCATGAGGGTAATCGCTACATTTCCAATATTGTCTATATGGGTATGGGCGAGCCTCTGTTTAATCCTGACAACGTCATGAAGTCTATTGATGTTCTCAGCGATAATGAAGGTCTTGGCCTTTCCCGCCGTCGCATTACCGTTTCAACATCCGGTGTCGTCCCACAGATTGAACGCCTCGGTGAAGAAGCCAACCCGATGCTGGCGATTTCACTCCATGCTGTACGCGATGATCTGCGCGATGTCCTCGTACCCGTTAATCGCAAGTACAAGATTGCCGAGCTTCTGGATGCCTGCCGGGCGTACCCGGGCCTTTCAAACGCAAAGCGTATTACTTTTGAGTACGTTATGCTGAAAGACGTCAACGATTCAGATGCGGATGCCCGCGAACTGGTGCGGCTTCTCAAAGGCATTCCAGCCAAGATCAATCTCATTCCGTTCAATCCATGGCCGGGCAGCAAGTATGAGTGCTCCGACTGGAGCCGGATTGAGGCTTTCTCCGAGATTGTTTTCAGAGCCGGTTATGCATCTCCTGTACGCTCACCACGCGGGCGGGATATTCTGGCGGCTTGCGGTCAGCTGAAGAGCCAGACAGAAAAGCTGAGTGCGCGCGCAAGGATGCTTCTGGAAGGGCTTAATCCGGACGATCCGGCAAGCCACAATCACGACCGGACATGAGCAGCCTCCTGATGCGTTTCATCCGGATATTTCTGGCCCTGATTGCCGCGGTTCTGTTTGGAACATTCGCACTGGTTTTCCTGTCTTTTCTCGCAGGGGATACACTCGCATCCGGTGCGTTCCATTTCATGAATGCTCTGGCTGATGCACCAGACCCGATTGAGGTTATGCTTGTCACCTTCAAAGCATTTGGGAAGTTCATAACCCTATTGCTGCTGGGCCCAATTCTGCTGACGGCATTAATTGGCGAATTGCTCAAAATACGAGCTGGCCTTTGGTACATCACAGGGACAGCTATCCTGTCCGGTATCATCCCCTGGCTAATGCGTGCACAACTCAGTGAGCCGACAGCGGGTGAGTTTAGGGTTGCCGCTTATCTTGCAATTGTTGGTGGCATCATCGGCTTTGTTTATTGGGTGCTCGCCGGGAAGAAATCCTGAACCCGCAATAACCAATGAACACGGGCAGACATATGGAATCCCAGGTTAAAAAATCAACTGATACTTTCCATCTTGTTCTGGGTGCAGGTGGCGCGCGTGGCCTTGCTCATATCCCGGTTCTTGAGACCCTAGACGAGCTTGGTCTGCGCCCTGCCAATATCGTTGGTGCTTCCATTGGCTCTGTCATTGGTGCCTGCTATGCCGGGGGCATGAGCGGCAAGGATATTCGCCAATTCATTCTTGAGCTTGCCTCAAAGAAAACAACCGTCGCAACAGCAGTGATATCTGTCCGTCTCGGCCGCTTTAAAAACGGAAACCCGCTTCTGCTGGACGGTGAGAAACTGCTTAGCAGGTTTTGGCCTACAACTGTTCCCCGGCAGTTTGAAGAACTTGATATCCCTCTTCATGCTGTTGCAACAGATTTTCACGCCAGAGACCAGCTCGTCTTTACCAAGGGTGAGCTCTTGCCCGCTATTGCGGCATCCATCGCTATTCCCGGTGCGTTCAAACCAGTCCATTATCAGGAGCGTATCCTGATAGATGGCGGAACCATCAACCCTCTACCTTTCGACATTATCGGTTCTGAAAAGGATTTTACCATCGCGGTTGATGTTACAGGTGGCCCACACGCCGAAGTCAGTCAAAGCCCGAATGGCTTTGCCATCATGTTTGGATCCCTTCAGCTGCTGCAGGGTGCAATCATCACGGAAAAGCTGAAAAGCCGGAAACCGGATATTCTCCTGAAGCCGGACGTTGACCATTTCAGAATGCTTGATTTCTTTGCAGCCCAAAAAGTTCTAACCGCATCGGAAGCGATCAAGGACACCTTGAAACGCCAAATTGAACTGTCCCTAAAAGAAAAGCCACAGAGAATAAACTCCATGGCTTAGGAATGCCCCGTTATCCCATTAAGAGAGAGCGGGTTTATTATAGGGAATAATCAGAACTGATATCTGAGACCGAAGTTGGCCTGAACCGGTGCGGTGACATTACGACCCGCACGGTAGTTGACCTCACCGTAAATCAGGAAGCCTGATTTCAATTGCGCACTCACACCAACACCAATGCGGCCCATGCTACCCGTAAAGTTCGTGTTGAACTGGTTGAGATCATTGATAACAACCTTGTTGCTGTCCATGAACTCATAAGACCAGCCCGCCGTAACGTATGGCTTCCAGATCACGTCTTCCGTCTTGATCGTCTTGCCAATCGTCAGCGCAATCTCTGATGTCAGGGATTCATACGCACTCATCTTGCCCTTCATCCCATTGCTGAGATGAACCGTCTTTCCCTCAACCGAGAAATACGTCAGCTTCACATAAGGCTCTATGAACCAACCGTTCGAGAACTCCTTCGCATAACCTGCCTCTAATGAACCACCAAAAGCATTCCGGTCATAGCTACCTGAAACAGAATAACCATTCGTCGAGATCGCACGAAGATCATTGTCGAAGTTGTTGTACTTCAGGATACCGTCAACATAGAAACCATTGTCGGCGAAGTAACCAAGCTGCAGACCAACACTGGTGCTGCCGATACGGCTGGTTCCACCACGCTTGTGCTTGATATCTGCCTGTGAGTAGCTGGCAAACACACCAACAAGGCCCTTACCACCTGACATATCAAACAGATAATCGGTACCGGCTTCAAAGCCTTCCTGCTGCATGCGGAACTTGGCGACACTCGGGCTATATGTTGCACTGGAACCGATCACACGGGCCCAGACACCACCCTTACGCTGACTGTCGGACATAAAGCCAAGATCGCCCTTGCGGAAGCGCAGGTTACCCAGTTCATTTGCAAACATCATACCCGGCGCAACTGACATCGAAATCAGAGCATCCGTCGAAGGCGTTGTACGCAGATCAGTAACCTGTGGTGCAGGAGATGGTGTTGGAACTGGTTCTGGTGTCGGTGTTGGAACCGGATCAACTGTTGGTGGAACAACAGGCGGAGGATTTTCAACATAACCTGCCGCAAGGAACCAGATACGGCCTGCTGCTTCATCACGGTTGTTGAGGGTATACATATAAGTACCACCATCAACAGCAGCCGTATTCACACCCGTTAAACTGGCAAGACTAAACGAAGCACCTGCACTGGCATCCGTAATCAGATCAAGTGTTGTGGTTGCTGGAGAGGTAATCTCTGCACCAGAGTCCATCACAACAACCTGGTGTGAACCAGAACCATTCTGAATTGTCAGATAGTCTCCCCGTCCATCGGCTATTGATGTGCTGAAGCGAAAGAGCATGCTACCAGAAAGATTATCAACGTTTAAACGTACATAATTTTCAGTATCATGGCGGAAATAGACTATGCCATTCCCGTTTAATGTACCGATAGAAGCGCTATCCTGATCATCTGTACCGGATAGAACAACAACTTTGGTATTCTCTCCATTAAGCTGAACATTTTCAGCAAACGCCCCATTTGTTGCCGCAGCGACGAGTTGCAGTTCTGACTGATCATAAACCTGCATCTCACCAGTCGCCTGACCACCGTCATAAATCTTTGAAATCGTTGAATCGTGCAGATAGGTATTATGAGTTATTGAATCGGCATAAACCAGCTGGAAAGACTGATCATAAAATGTCGTATCAAATGCTAGACCGCCATCCTGTATCTGCTGGCGACCATTACCTGAAACCGTAGAATTATAAAGAAGACCGACTAGTCCGGCACCTGTCGTACCGCTAGATGCCTTATAGGCATACTGCGCACCGCCAGCGACAATCGTATTATGCGCTTCGGCATTTCCGATAACATACTGAGATCCACCAGCCTCAATACGCGCATTATTTGCAGTCGAGAAACTGCTAACCTGCTGGGCTCCGCCAGAATAGATGATGGAACCATTGGAGGTTGCATTTGTCTGAACGTATTCATTACCTCCAGCAAGGACTTTTGTCCCATCTGACTGAGCACCTAAATACGTATAATAAACACCACCACTAGCAACGGTATTATTAATACCACGGCCCGTTTCATTCAGGTTGGCGTAATAAATGTTCGCCTGTCCATAAATGGTTGAGTTCTGCAAAGTACCGCCATCAAAGGCATACAGCAAACCACCCTTTTCAATGGTAATATTATCAGCCAGTGCCGGAACTGTCTGATCATAACCATCAACGGCAATATGAGTCGTCTTGGATACAACAACATATCCGCCACTCTTAACTGTCGAATTTGTCAGAAAACCAAGGACGCTTAATTTGCCTTGATTTTCAATAGTCATATTATTTGCGGTTCTGGCATAACCACCATTTTCATATTGCGATGCTGCCAGTTCAAGACATTGGGTACCGGTTACACTGTAACCATCAGAATCACCAGTAAGGCCTATTAATGTATGATATGATTTACAAAAAGGTTCTGCTGCAAAAGCAGAACCAGATATAAACGAAGAAACCAATACCGCAAGCGATACGCCAGAGAAATTTATTTTCAAAGCAAATGCCCTCAAAGAATATTTATTTTTAGATATTTATATAAAGCTATATCAAATTATTATATAATATTCAAATGCAAAATATTTAATAAATCCCCTCAATTATAATGAGGAGATTTATTAATATATACTATTAGAACTGATATCTGAGACCGAAGTTGGCCTGAACCGGGGCGGTGACATTCCGACCCGCACGGTAGTTAACTTCACCATAAATCAGGAAACCTGATTTCAGCTGCGCACTCACACCAACACCAATGCGGCCCATGCTGCCAGTGAAGTTCGTGTTGAACTGGTTGAGATCATTGATAACAACCTTGTTGCTGTCCATGAACTCATAAGACCAGCCTGCAGTAACGTATGGCTTCCAGATCACATCTTCCGTCTTGATCGTCTTGCCGATGGTCAGTGCAATCTCTGAGGTCAGGGATTCATACGCACTCATCTTGCCCTTCATCCCATTGCTGAGATGAACCGTCTTTCCCTCAACCGAGAAATACGTCAGCTTGACATAAGGCTCTATGAACCAACCGTTCGAGAACTCCTTCGCATAACCTGCCTCTAATGAACCACCAAAAGCATTCCGGTCATAGCTGCCTGAAACAGAATAACCATTCGTCGAGATTGCACGAAGATCATTGTCGAAGTTGTTGTACTTCAGGATACCGTCAACATAGAAACCATTGTCGGCGAAGTAACCAAGCTGCAGACCAACGCTGGTGCTGCCGATACGGCTGGTTCCACCACGCTTGTGCTTGATGTCGGCCTGTGAGTAGCTGGCAAACACACCAATAAGGCCCTTACCACCTGACATATCAAACAGATAATCAGTACCGGCTTCAAAGCCTTCCTGCTGCATGCGGAACTTGGCAACACTCGGGCTGTATGTTGCGCTGGAACCAATCACACGGGCCCAGACACCACCCTTACGCTGACTGTCGGACATGAAGCCGAGATCGCCCTTACGGAAGCGCAGGTTACCCAGCTCATTCGCAAACATCATACCCGGTGCAACCGACATCGAAATCAGAGCATCCGTCGAGGGTGTTGTGCGCAGGTCAGTAACCTGTGGTGCAGGAGATGGCACAGGATCAACATCTGGATCAACCTTCGTACCTGGATCCGGCTTAGGTACATCATAAGCACCGAGATACCAGATACGACCTTCAGCTTCATCGCGGTTATTAAGGGTGTACATATAAGTACCACCATCAACAGCGTTGATGTTAACACCATTAAGGTTTACCAACCCGAAAGCAGCGCCCTTGCTTGCATCCGTAATCAGATCAAGCGAGGTGGATATTGGTGACGTAATCTCCGCACCACTATCCATAACTGTCACATGGTGAGTGCCTGTACCATTCTGAATATTGACGTAATCACCCAGACCTTCTGCAATTGAAGTTCTGAAGATGAACTGAACATTACCGGAGAGGTTCACGATATTGACAACACCATAAGGTGCTACATTAGCTACATTTGCAAATTTGACCTGCCCAGTACCGGACAGATTCTCAATCAGTACAGAGCTCTGATTGCTTTCACCACCAACGATAGAAACAACAGCGCTTTCACCATTCAGCACAACGTTTTCAGCTGCGCTACCGCCTGTATCAGCAGCATAAAGCTTCAGTGTCGCCTGATCATTCAGACTTGTAACACCTTGAGCGCGTGCACCAGGTGCAACAGCAACTACTGACTGATCATAAGCTGTTGCATTCTGTGCAATACCATCAACATAGATCATCTGTGTTGATGTACCGTATAGCTCGGTATCGATTGCAGAAGCCCCAGCCATAACGTGCTGGCTACCAGATTCTGTCAGTTTGGTATTATAGGCTGCGCCTGCAGTCGCCGTGCCCATGTAAATATTCTGGGTACCACTAACAGTTGCACCTCTGGCAGTTCCTGAATCATAAATGTTCTGAACACCGCCAGCATTAATGATTGCCGAATTGGATACGCCAGAAGCGGATACAACCTGCTTACCGCCATTCTCAACAGTTGCACTTGTTGAGGTACCGGAGCTCCGAACATACTGAGCACCACCTTCAGTAATGACACTACCGGTAGAAATACCATTCTGTTGCACATATTCTATGCCGCCAGAGAGAACTTTGGTCCCTTGGGACTGCCCATTAAGATAAGTATAATAAACACCACCATTACCAACAGTATTGTTCACCCCATACCCAGCCTCAGCCGTATCTTGCTGAGAAATATAGGCTATGCCATATACTGTAGAATTCTGCAGTGTCCCGCCAGACAATGCATAGATGCGAGCACCACTTTCAATAACAGTATTGTTAATGGTTGCCGGAACTCCTGATATATAGTCATCCCAAGCAATACGAGGGTCTTTTGTTGCGTAAAGTAGGGAACCACTTTTCGCAGTTGAATCATTAAGAATACCAAGAACGGATAAAATCGCTCCCGACTCTATCGTCACATTTGTAGCAATATGAGTATAAGGTGTCGTAATACCATCAGAACCATCATGAGCCGTCAGCTCATAGCACATCGTACTATCCATGGTCATATTGCTAATACGACCATCCATTAGGCCAATATCCGTATGGCCTGTAGTACAGATACTTGCGGATGACACACCACCTGAAAGAGCGGCAATAAGCAGCGCAAGGGAAGAAACTCCCAAGATTTTATAATTCATTATATGCCCCAAACAAGCATTGATATTGTATATATTTGTTGGGCTTTTACATAAACGTAACGTTAATTGTCAAGAATTATATAAGATATACGAATTCACAAATGTATTAATAAAATAAATACAATTCAAAGCAGAATTAATACCTGCTTTGAATTTTTTATTAATATCAAAATTGATACCTTAGGCTTAAATCGGCCTGAATAGAAACAGTGACGTTACGGCCGAAGGTATACTTCGCTCCAGATCCGCAAATGAGAGCTTTTAGAGAGTCTCTTTTGCAAGAGCATCCTGCTTCTTGTTACGGAAGAAATATCCGATGGCAAGGATGACAAACCACAGCGGTGTAACAATCAATGCCTCGCGTGTATCCTGTTCGAATGTAAGCAGAACAATCACACCTGCAAAGAAGGCAAGAGCAACCCAGCTCATAAGAATACCGAATGGCATTTTGTAAGTTGAGCTCTGGTGAAGCTGCGGCCGACGCCTTCTATACACGAGATATGAAGCAAGAATGATACTCCATACAAACATGAATAGAATGGCAGAAACTGTCGTCACCAATGTGAAAACCGTAACAACATCAGGGATGAGGAAAACAAGAACCACACCACCAAGCAGACAGATGCACGAGAACATCAATCCATTTGAAGGAACAAACCTCTTGGATAATTTACCAAAGCTACCCGGCGCATCACCCATTTTTGCCAAGCCATAAAGCATTCGGCTTGTTGAGAAGATGCCGCTGTTGGCAGAAGATGCTGCCGATGTCAGCACAACAAAATTGATAATCCCTGCTGCTGCCGGCAATCCGACAAGAACAAACATTTCAACAAACGGGCTTTTACCAGCTTCAATCAAGTTCCATGGGGTCACAGACATAATCATGATCAGTGCAAAAACATAGAACATGATAATACGGATTGGGATGGAATTAATGGCTTTTGGCAGAGTCTTGTAAGGATCTTTAGCTTCAGCAGCCGTTGCTCCGACAAGCTCAATACCAACAAAGGCAAAAATAGCGATCTGGAAACCTGCGAAGAAGCCCATTATCCCTTTCGGGAACATCCCGCCATGGTTCCATAAATTATCAAGAGTTGCCGCAGTTCCCGTTGGAGACTGAAAATGCGTTGTAACCAGAATACCGCCAATCACAATCAAGGCAACGATGGCAACAATCTTGATCATGGCAAACCAGAATTCCAGCTCACCAAACATTTTTACCGTGACCAGATTGAGAACCAGTAATAGCAAGATACAGGCTAATCCGGATATCCAGTTTGGCATATCCGGATACCAGAACTGACAGTAATGACTGATCGCCACAACATCGGCCATACCCGTAACAACCCAGCAGAACCAATATGTCCAGCCAGTAAAATAGCCAGCCCACGGCCCTAAAAGATCAGCAGCAAAATCAGTAAAGGACTTATACTGGAGGTTTGATAAAAGCAGCTCGCCCATGGCGCGCATAACAAAGAAGAGTACAAATCCAATAATCATATAAACGAAGATGATAGACGGACCCGCCAGCTGAATTGTTTTACCAGAGCCCATGAAAAGCCCTGTTCCAATGGCACCACCGATTGCAATCAGCTGGATATGGCGGTTGGTCAGATTACGCTGGAGCCCCTGTCCATCAGATGTCTCCTCCCCGGAGACAGAAGGATTTAATCCCTTGTCAGACATTTTTTAGCACTTTCCGGGATGCCTGCTATGAGAACTCTGCAGGCAAACCCTTTCAATTACGTGATTATTAATAGTTTTTCATACAGAACATTATCGATTTTGCAGCGTTCATTACATAATGCAATAAACAATATTGATAACACTGATGGTATCAATAACCGGAGTTGCGAGCATATTGACGATGAACCCAATCTACGGGTGTTGATATGATCAACTACCGCCCAAGGGTCAGCATCCTTAAAGCAAAAGCACCAAAAATCCCGGCAAAACTATAATCAATAACCCGCAAAATTTTTGGTTTACTCTGCAGGATATACGTAACCTTATTGGCACCAAGGATTAATAAAACGCATAATGGGCCAGATATCATCATAAAGAAAATACCAAGGAAGAGCAGCTTTGAAGGGGTATGCGGATCCCCTGCCTGAACGAACTGAGGCAGAAACGTTACAAAAAACAGGACAACTTTCGGGTTTGACAGATTAATCCCGATACCCACCAGCATGTTCTGCCAGAATGAAACTTCTTGCTTCTTTTCCACCTGCAGTCGGAATGTTGAGCCACTGCGAATAGCATTAAAGGCCAGCCAGAGCAGATACACGGCACCAATAATTTTCAAAGCAGAGAAGGCAACTTCAGAAGCATGTAAAAGTGCTGAAATACCGAGCGCTGCCAATATGGTATGCATACCGCAGCCAAGAAGAGCTCCAACCAAACAGGCAAAACCAGCTTTCCGACCACTCGACAATGTCTTAGCTAAAAACAGACTCATGTCAGGGCCTGGCGTGATAAATAGCAGAAAGCACGCAACAGAAAAGCTGAGAAGAACAGAAAGATCAGGCAGAAAAAACATAGAAGCACCTATAGAACAACTATGCTTCTAACGGATAACTGACACCTTTTAAAGAGTGTCAGTTATCCGCATGTCATTGGGTAATATTAATTCCCGATAGCCACGCCTTCACGACGGCTGTCTGCACCGCCCGTAAAGCCTTCAGGCGTTACAACAATCGCCTGAATACCGGAATTCTGCTCCATGAGCTTTACCTCATGCCCAAGCGCTTCCAGAGCAGCCTTCCAGCCCTCTGCTTCTGTTCCGGCTTCAAGTTCGGTTGGACCATTACGACTGCCCGCATTTGGAAGATCAACGGCAACCTGTGGGTCAAATTTCCAATCCAGCAATGCAACAAGGGTCTTTGTTACATAAGGGATAATCTGACTACCACCGGGAGAGCCGACAACCGCATACAGATCACCGTTCTTATCAAAGACGATAGCTGGTGCCATAGAACTGCGGGGCCGTTTTCCCGGCTCCACGCGATTTGCAACCGGCTTGTCTTCTTCGGTTGGTGAGAAATTAAAGTCAGTCAGCTCATTATTCAGCAAAAAGCCACTCTTTGTCATCTGTCGTGAGCCAAAGCCATCTTCGATGGTTGTGGTCATGGAAACGGCATTACCAAAGCGGTCAATGATCGCAAGGTGACTTGTACCATGTTCAATGCCATCTGATGGGGCAAATAACATCGTCTTTTTCATGGGAGGGGTACCAGCTTTGGCCTTACCCATGGATTTTTTCGGGTCAATCAGCTCTGCCCGGCTGGCAAGGTAATTTTTATCCAGCAGGCCTTCTGACGGCACGTCAACAAAACCCGGGTCACCCACGTAGAGATTACGATCAGCAAAAGCAAGGCGCTCAGCTTCTGAAATCCAATGGGTGGAATTAGGCCCCGGGTTTTCAGAAAAACTCGTCATGTCATGGCGTTGGAGAATACCGAGTGCCTGCAATACCGCAATACCACCAGAGCTTGGCGGCGGCATGCTGCAGACCACATAATCGCGATAAGGGCTGCACAATGCCTCACGCTCAATTGCTTTATAAGCTTTAAGATCAGAGAGGCTGAGAAAACCGGAGTTTTTCGGATGAGACGTAACGGTATTCACGATATCCTTCGCGATATCACCAGAGTAAAAGACATCAGCCCCTTTTTCTGCAATTGCTTTGAAGGTTTTTGCCAAAGCTGGATTCTTTAAGATGAACCCAACGTCTCTTGCCTTACCGGTTTCATCGTAAAAATAAGCCTTGGCAACCGGATTGGCTGCAAGATATTTATCTCTCGCAATAGCCCCGCTCAAACGGGGAGAGACTGTAAAACCATCTTCAGCCAGTTTAATTGCGGGTTGGAAGAGACGCTCCCATGGTAGTTTGCCCCATTTTTTATGGGCCAGCTCCAGCGCCCGCAATGTGCCCGGTGTGCCAACTGAGCGGCCACCAACAACCGCCTCATAAAATGGCATCGGCTTGCCATCTGCCATCATAAAGAGATCAGGCTTTGCGCTCGATGGAGCCGTTTCACGCCCGTCAATTGTACTGACTTTCTTCTCAGCTTTATCCCAATGCACCAGAAACAGGCCGCCACCGATACCCGAGCTTTGTGGCTCAACAAGATTGAGAACCATTTGCGCTGCAATGGCGGCATCAACCGCACTGCCACCTTCTGCGAGAATTTCACGCCCAGCTGCGGCAGCTAACGGGTTAGCGGCCGCAATCATATCCTGCTTAGAATGAGCTGCAGGGTGGAAATTGCGACCGCTTGAAGCTTCAGGAGCCGGAGCCAATGTCGTCTGAGTAGAGCCTGTTATCGGTTTAAAAACCGCAACGGCAAATGCTGCTGATAACAAAAGGCCACGTAAAGTGATGTATTGGGTAGGAGATCTGGAGCGCATGATTCTCTTTTAATCCGTATGTCACAAGGGATCAAAGAGTGCGACGACTATTGTATCGAAACAATCAACCAAAAGACTAATGCGGTAAAAAAGAAATTACTTTGCCTTTGGCAGCGGGCGCCAGCGACGATGCATCCAGAGCCATTGCTCTGGATATTCCCGCACCCATTCCTCGACAACATCGGTCATCATCTGCATAGCCCCTTGCACATCAACCAGACCTTCCTCATCACGCGGAAGATCAAGCGGTGGGGTCAACTGCAAGCGAAAACGAAGATTTGGCAGACGGATCACGCGTACACCATGAACCGGACAATCAAACTGGCGGGCAAATTTTGCCATGATCGGGTTTACCATACATTCACGCCCCATGAAGTTTACCTTCACACCACGTGTAAAATGCTGGTCAATCAGCATACCGAGATGCCCACCACGCTCAAGAGCAGAGTGAAACGCGAAAGCTGCACCCTGTCGCGCCGCTTCAAGGTTACCCATCGTCCCGGAGCGGATTTCATGGAGAACCCGTGCAATACCGGGATCATTCGGCGCACGGAATACTGCTGTCGTCTCAAGATCATATTTGGCAGCACAGATTGCCGGTAGTTCCCAATTGGCAAGATGAGCTGAGAAAATCAGCCCGGGCTTGCCGTCTTCACGCAGATCAATAAAATGCTCAATACCATCAACCTCAATGCGGCCAACGTTGTCTGAGCCATATTCGTAATCGAACAGCGTACTAAGATGCGCGTATTCCGTACCAACCCGGCCAAGATTCTCCCAAGCGCCCTTGGCAATCCGTTTACGCTCAGCCTCATCCATGTCAGGGAAGATTGCCCGTAAATTCGCCATAGCGACTTTATTGACAGGCAAGATCGGGCCAAGAGTACGCGTCAGAAAGCCGCCAAGCGCACTCGAACGTTCAGGTCCGAGCAAACGCAGGAAACCGAAGACACCGCGAACGATGCCAACCATCACCAGCTCACTCAGCCGTGAAAGCAGACTGCGTTTAGAACGACTCATTATCATGTATCAGAGCGAAACCAGAATCTTACCGAAGACCTTACGGCCTTCAAGGCGTTCCAGCCCCGTGGCATAATCATCAAGCGGGAACACGGTATCGATAACCGGATTCATGCCCCCAGACATCTTTTCCAGTGACTCGCTAATGTTGCGGATAGTGCAACCGAAAGAGCCAAAAATCTTGTACTGCTGCTGGAAGAGCTGCATCAGGTTCATGGTTGTAGAAACACCGGTTGTTGAACCACAGGTTACCAAGCGGCCACCGCGCTTCAGGCACAGGAGGCTGCCGTTCCAAGTATCAACACCAACGTGTTCAAATACAACATCAACACCCTTGCGCTTTGTCAGGCGACGAACTTCGCCTTCAAAACGTTCAGTGCGGTAATTGATCACGAAATCAGCGCCAAGCTCTTTAGCCTTTGCACCCTTTTCATCATCGCCAACAGTTGCGTAAATTGTACAGCCAATAGCCTTAGCCATCTTAATGGCCGTTGTACCGATACCAGAGCCACCAGCATGAACCAGAATGGATTCACCCGGTAAAAGCTTGGCGTTATCAAACAGCATATGCTGAACGGTACCGAAAGCGATTGGGGCGCAAGCTGCATCTTCAAATGAAACGTTATCTGGAACAGGAATAACCAGACGTGCTGGCATATTGATAAGTTCCTGACCGAAACCATCAATATGGAAGCCGTAAACACCACCAACGTTTTCACAAAGGTTATCACGGCCAGCCTTACAGGCCGGGCATTCGCCACATGTCTTGGCGCCATACATGGCAACCTTCTGGCCCGGCTTCACATTTGTGACGCCCTCACCAACGCAGACGATTTCACCAGAGGCTTCAGCACCAATGCTAAGAGGAAGTTTGCGCTTGGCAAAAGCCATGCCACGGTAACCCCAGACGTCAATGTGGTTGAGACCAACAGCCTTAACCCTGATCTGGACTTCACCGGCTTCTGGTGCTGACGGATTTTCAACTTCTACGATTCTCAGATCGCGATCGCCGAACAGCTGAAGTGCGCGCATATGATTACTTCCCAAATAAACAAATAGAACCGGATGAAGTTTAACGCTTCATCCGGCTAAAACCTAATAAGGGGATTACAATTACAAAGGCCGCTTGGCAAGCCCTAGTTGGTAAGTGCGACGGTAAGACAGGCTTTTAGCGATGTACGCCTGTCATAGCCGTTAAACCACCATCAATCGGCAAATAGGCGCCATTGATATAGGCTGATGTCTCTGCCATCAGAAAAGCGCAAAGCGCTGCAACTTCTTCTGTTTTAGCAAAACGACCAGCCGGAATCTGCTTTTCCATATTTTCACGATAGGCTGCGTAAGAAGCCATCATGTCGGTATCGATAAAGCCGGGGGCAATATAATTGACGGTGATACCACGCTTTGCAGATTCAACAGCTAATGTCCGGCAGTAGGAAAGCATCGCGCCTTTTGAAGCTGCATAAGCGGCATTACCCTGACTGCCGTGCAAAGCTGTTACTGAACCCATAACAGCAATTCGGCCTTCACGGGCACGCATCATAGAGCGGATAACAGATTTCACAATCTGGGTCAGAGACCAGAAGTTTACCTGCATGGCAGCTTCAGCCTTATCCTGAGCCATCATGGCTGCAAGAGCATCATAAGGCTGCCCGGCATTATGGATAAAACCATACCAGGTTTCTTCCTGAAGCTTTTCGCAGAAGGCATCAAGCGCAGCGCGATCAGACAGATCAAGCTCTGTGGCATTGATCTGACGGCCAGTCTCTTCGGAAAGCTGCTTTGCCAGTTCAAGAGCCGCAGCGCCAGAAGAGCGATAGGTGAAATCAACATCATAACCATTTGTGGCAAGGGCGCGAACGATAGCCCCGCCAACGCCTTTAGCTCCACCGGTTACAAGGATACGCTTACTCATACAACAGGCTCCGCAGAGATAACGAGACAGGTGTTCTGACCACCAAACCCGAAGGAATTGGAGAGAACGCAAGTCACCTGAGCATCCCGGGCCACATTCGGCACAACATCCAATGGAATTGTCGGATCAGGATTCTCATAGTTGATGGTTGGGGGAATACGACCGCTTAGAATTGTCAGCAGAGATGTTGCAGCCTCTACTGCACCCGCTGCTGTCAACGTGTGGCCAATCATCGATTTATTGGAAGAAATTGGCACATTCTGCATGTGATCACCAAAGACCGTCATACAACCAAGGGCTTCCATCTTATCGTTTTCAGGAGTCGAGGTGCCATGAGCGTTGATATAATCAATCTGCTGTGGCGTTACACCAGCGTCCTGCAAAGCATCATTAATGGCCGCAATAATCGGCGTACCATCCGGGCTTGAGCGGGTACGGTGGAAACCATCACCCTTTTCACCACAACCAATGATGTAACCAAGAATTTTGGCACCACGTGCCTTTGCCTTATCAGCATTCTCAAGCACAAGGGCAGCTGCGCCTTCACCCATGACAAAGCCATCACGATTTTTCGAGAAAGGTTTTGAAGCCTTTTCAGGATCATCATTCTGAGTTGAAAGAGCAGACAAAAGCGAGAAGCGAATAAGCGACTCAGGTGTGACAGAACCATCTGTACCGATGCAAAGGGCTGCATCCGTATCACCACGACGAATAGCTTCAACACCCAGCTGAATTGCCGTTGCCCCTGAAGAGCAAGCTGTCGACAGGGAGATAGGTGAGCCTTTTGTGCCGTATTTTTCAGCGATATTGTCAGCAACAGTCCCGAAGATAAACAGCTCGTGCCAGGATTTGAACTGACCGGTTGCAGCACCCTTCAGTAGATCTGTGTATGTAATATCACCTGTCTGCCCGGAAGCTTTAGCCAGCGCCTCACGCTGTGGCCATTCCATTTCGACAGGCGGGACAGCCATAAACAAGGCACCCGGGAAATCACCCTTGCTGCCAATACCTGACTGCGAAACAGCTTCTTCAGCAGCCATGTCTGCCAATTGTTCTGAGATAACAGGAGCACAGGATGGTGTCGGTCTCAGATAATCAACCGTACCGGCAATTGTGGTGCGCAGACCATCAATCGGGAAACGGGTAATGCGGTGAATACCGGAACGGCCCGATGTGAGCGCTGCCCAGTTATCATCCTTGCCCTGACCAAGGGCTGTCACCATTCCAATACCGGTAACGGCAACAAGAGTACGGCCATGCTTATCAGTATTTGCCATTGTGCCGCCTCCTTAAGCTTTCACAAGACGCAGAGCGCCTTCACCACGGCGATGACCAACCATAGTCACAACCGCTTCATTGATATCACCCTTGTGAATCTGGGCAGCGCCGAGAACTGCCCCCATCGTTGTCTGGGCTTCAATTGTATGGCCAACAAGATCACCAAGAGCATGGATTTTACCATTGCTGGCCAGACCTGAGAGAGCTTTCTGCTCTTCAGCTGTAATACCTGCAACGCCTGTTGCACCCGAGAAAACTGTTGCAGAAGCTGTGGCGCCAACATCATTCCAAGCTTTGGTCAAAGCTTTTTTAACGCTACCACTCGTACGAACAGAACGATCACTGGAAACAGCTTCAAGCTTTGCCATAATGGTTGCGCCGCGTTTTTCAGCGTGCTCGCGCGATTCAAGCATGATGAATGCGCCACCGCTACCAAGAACAAAACCACCGCCCTCAGCGTCACGTTCCCAGACAGAACGGAAAGGCTTCTTCCAGAGGTATCCGCCCATTTCATGGATTAACAAAGCATCGGGGCGTTCAGCATTATAAGAACCACCAACCAGAATGCTGTCAGTCTGTCCGGCACGGATGCGGCCATGAGCAATGCGGATAGCATCGATACCACAGGCTTCTTCACCCATGAATGTGCGGGAAGCACCTGTCACACCATGAACGATCGAGATATTGCCGGCCAGAAGGTTTGACAGCTGAGCCAGAAAGAGTGTTGGGCGAATGTCATTCATCAGACGTTCGTTGAGATAGGCACCCGGATTTGCGGCATCACGCATGCCTGTCAGAATCTGGCCATCAACGGCATAATCACGCTCACCACCACCGGCAGCAACGATCAGATGCATATTATGCTTGAGTTCGACATCTTCTTTGACCCCAGCGGAATCAAGAGCCAGACCAGCAGCATAGACACCCAGTCTCTGCCATGGTTCCATCTGTCGCTGATCAGATTTTTTCGGAATCTGTTTGTCATACTCCACTGCCCCAACCGGGTGAATCCAGTAAGACGGGAACATGTCGCCATCAGTCTTCGGCTGCGCCTTGGACACCAAAGCCTCAAGGTGCGCTTCGATGCTCTCGCCAGCGCAGGACACGATTCCAACGCCGGTTACAACTACATCATGCATTGCCATCTCCAACTCAAGCGGCTGCCATCCGCCTTTGCTTCATATACCTTTTAAAAGAGATCAGTCTTTCAGAAGGCCAATTTTGCGAACACGTTCCTTAATCAGGGCATCCATACCTTCCGGGAAAGGCATGATCCGAAAACGCAGTTCTGCATCACAAATTGCTTTGCCTTCAGCAGAAATCTTGGCTTTGGTTACGGCGTAACCCGAACCTTCATGCTCAAAGCTAGCTGTTACTGTTAACTCGGTTTTAGGGCCGACAAAGGTGCGGAAACGCGCCTTATCAACGGCCATCAGGAAAGGCATATGGGTATAATCCATCATGCCAAGGATAAGATATCCGGAAGCCTGAGCCATTGTCTCTGTCAGCAAAACTCCTGGAACCAGTGGATGCCCGGGAAAATGCCCTTCAAAAACAGGGCTTTCATCCGGAACAATGGCCCGCGTCTCAATAGTTTTTGCTTCCTTGTCGAAATCGATCACCTGATCGATCATCTCGAAATATTCGAGCCGCATAATTCACCTGACTAGTGTGAGGTCTGCCGACATAAACGAAGCAGACTTAAAAATGAACCGTTTAAACGAATAACGGGGTTGCTGCTTATAAGCAACAACCCCGTCATTTCACAAGACCCTACCTTCAAGTGTTTCCATGCCGCCAACAGTCGCGGGGCGAAACCTAAGAAAGGTAAAAGCTTTTAAACTCAAGCGTTCTTTTCAGCAACAAGTGCATCAATACGAGCGCACAGGTTCTTCAGAACGAAATATTCTTCAGCCTGAACCTTGCCTTCGTTCACTTCCTGCGTCCACTGCTCCAGCGGCAACTTGATGCCGAAAGCCTTGTCGATAGCGAAAGCGATATCGAGGAATGCAAGAGAATCAATACCAAGATCATCAATAGCGTGGCTATCAGCTGTAATCTTTTCGCGCGGAATATCAGCTGTTTCAGCAATGATTCCTGCAACGGTTTCGAAAGTGGAAGACATTTTTGTCTCTTTCCTAGTCTATCTATTTATTATGGCTTTCTCTTAACGGCAGTCTTTGTACAATCCGTTAACGCGACCATAATTATGTGAACCTTATGTCACAGGCATTACATTAAGCTGTGAACTATCGCAAGCCCAGCATCAGAATTGACGGCAAATCTAGACCAACTTATCCCATAAACATACCAGCTCATATCATTCGCCTGTATCAACTGATCGTGCGAATATAAAAAACCCGGAAGCGATGCTCCCGGGTTTCATAATCAGATTACCCTTTAAAATCAGGCAGCGGCCAGCTGGCGCAGAACGTACTGGAGAATACCGCCGTTACGGAAGTATTCCAGTTCATCAAGCGTATCGATACGGCAAAGCAGCTCGACATTCTTGACGGAACCATCAGCAAATTTGACTTCAGCAGTCATGATCTGACGCGGCTTGATATCGCCGGAAAGACCACGGATCGTTACAGTCTCATTGCCTTTAACACCGAGACTCTGCCAGCTTTCGCCATTCTGGAAGACCAGAGGCAGAATACCCATACCAATCAGGTTGGAACGGTGAATACGTTCAAAGCTTTCGGCAACAACAGCACGAACACCGAGAAGATTTGGTCCCTTAGCAGCCCAGTCACGGGATGAGCCGGAGCCGTATTCCTTACCAGCCATAACAACCAGCGGAACCTTTTCCTGCTTGTACTTTGCAGCAGCATCAAAGATGAACATCTGCTCACCCGATGGCTGATGGAGGGTATAGCCACCTTCAACCACATTGCCGTCCGCATCTTTCACCATCTGGTTCTTGATACGGATGTTAGCGAATGTACCGCGTTCCATGACTTCATGGTTACCACGACGTGTGCCGTACTGATTGAAGTCAGCAACAGCGACCTGACGGTCCATAAGGTACTTACCGGCCGGAGAATTGGCGCGGATGTTACCGGCAGGAGAGATATGGTCGGTTGTGATGGAATCGAGGAACAGGCCGAGAATACGTGCATTGACGATATCCTCAACAGGCTTCGGCTCCTTGGTCATGCCTTCAAAGTATGGCGGATGCTGAACATAGGTTGAACCCATATCCCAGGCGTAGGTCTGGCTTGGATTAACTTCAACCTTCTGCCAGTGCTCGTCACCGGCAAAGACGTCAGCATAACGGCTTTCAAACAGTTCATTCGTCACATTCTTCTGAACGAATTCCTGAATTTCAGCAGTCGTTGGCCAGATATCCTTGAGATAAACCGGCTTACCATCACTGCCTGTACCCAGCGGATCCTTCGTCAGATCGACATTCAGAGAACCAGCCAGTGCGTAAGCAACAACCAATGGCGGAGAAGCCAGATAGTTGGCACGAACATCAGGATTGACGCGACCTTCGAAGTTACGGTTACCGGATAGTACCGATACAGCGATCAGGTCGTTCTCATTGATGGTCTTGGAAATGATTTCCGGCAGTGGGCCAGAGTTACCAATACAGGTCGTGCAACCAAAGCCAACCAGATTGAAGCCAAGCGCATCAAGATCACCCTTCAAGCCGGCTTTCTTGTAATACTCTTCAACAACCTGAGACCCAGGGGCCAGCGATGTCTTGACCCAAGGCTTGCTCTTGAGTCCCTTGGCAACTGCGTTGCGGGCCAGAAGACCAGCACCAAGCATAACACTTGGGTTAGATGTATTGGTACAGGATGTGATCGCGGCAATCACAACGTCGCCGTGACCAAGATCATAATCTGTACCTTCAACCTTTACGCGCTTGCCGATCTCTGCAGCCTTCTTGAACTCCTTGTCCATAACCTCAGCAAATTCCTTTGCTGCTGTTTCAAGAAGAACCTTATCCTGCGGACGCTTTGGACCGGAGAGAGATGGTTCAACATCGGCAAGATTGAGTTCAAGCGTATCCGTGAAGACCGGATCAGCTGTGTTTTCATCACGCCACATACCCTGAGCCTTGGCATAAGCCTCAACCAGAGCAATACGTTCAGCAGAACGACCGGATGTACGCATATAATCAATTGTACGCTTATCGATCGGGAACAGACCACAGGTTGCACCGTATTCAGGCGCCATATTGGCGATGGTTGCACGGTCAGCAACAGTCATATCATTGAGGCCAGGGCCAAAGAATTCAACGAACTTACCAACAACACCCTTTTTACGAAGCATCTGGGTTACTGTCAGCACGAGATCGGTTGCCGTGATGCCTTCCTTAAGCTTACCAACAAGCTTGAAGCCAATAACTTCCGGAATAAGCATGGAAATCGGCTGACCAAGCATAACAGCCTCAGCCTCAATACCACCAACACCCCAGCCAAGAACGCCAAGGCCATTGACCATCGTGGTGTGGGAATCGGTACCAACCAGTGTATCCGGATAGGCAATCTCGTTGCCATTTTCCTGCTTTGTCCAGACAGTCTGGGCAAGATACTCAAGGTTAACCTGATGGCAGATACCTGTTCCGGGAGGAACCACGGAAAAGTTTTTGAATGCGCTCTGGCCCCATTTCAGGAAGCGGTAACGCTCACCATTGCGCTTATATTCGAGCTCAACGTTATCTGCAAAAGCGTTTGGTGTACCAAACTCATCAACGATAACCGAGTGGTCGATCACCAGATCAACTGGTACCAATGGATTAATCTTTTCAGGGTTACCACCCAGAGCCTTCATGGCATCACGCATGGCAGCAAGGTCAACAACAGCTGGAACGCCGGTGAAGTCCTGCATCAGGACGCGGGCTGGACGATAGGCAATTTCCTTTTCCAGCTTGCCACGGTTATCAAGCCAGCCAACAATCGCAGCCACATCTTCTTTCATGACTGTACGATTATCCTCGAAACGCAAAAGGTTTTCGAGAAGGATCTTCATTGAGAAAGGCAGGTTTGATGCTCCCTTAAGACCGTTCTTTTCGGCCTCAACGAGGGAGTAATAAGTATAGGTCTTGGACCCAACGGTGAGCTTCTGCTCAGCTTTATAAGAGTTCTGCGACGACACGGGCCATCTCCTTCATAATTCGAGAATCCGCAGCCGAATGCGCTAAGTGCGCGCGCCGCCCCGGGAGCGCCCGGAAAGATGGACGTTAACAGAAAGTGGCTTTCGAGGGCCCCTATCCAAAAACGTACGGCGCAGCTAAAACCGCGTATAGATCATTTTATCCAAACCCGCTACATTAATAAGATTAGTTCTAAAGTATTCCACTTCTATGGGGCACCAAGCTTGCAGCTTATCGTTGAAAATCTGAAATGCATTCGCGGTGGCAGACGCATTTTTGATAATGTTTCCTTTAAGTTAGAGGAAGGCCAGTCCCTTGTGGTGACAGGGCGGAATGGCGCCGGGAAATCTACGCTACTTGCCATTTTGTCAGGCCGTCTCAAGGCTTCAGGCGGTACAATCCATCTCTCCGGGGTGCAAGATCGCACATTACCGGAGTGCCTGCATCTCATCGGCCATAAGGAAGCTCTGAAAGCTGTCATGACGGCTCGGGAGAATCTTGATTTCGCTGCTGAAATTCTTGGTAACCCCGCCCTTTCAACGCTTGAAGCGCTTGAGCATGTTGGCCTTGTACATGCGGCTGATATGCCGGTTGCCTATCTATCAGCCGGGCAGAAGCGCCGTGTTGCGCTTGCCCGTCTTCTTGTAGCGCACAGGCCATTATGGCTTCTGGATGAGCCAACCTCAGCTCTTGATACGGCTTCTCAGAAAATTCTTTTCAACATGATGAACAAACATGTTGAAAAAGGTGGGATGATCATGGCCGCAACCCATCAGGAAATGCCCCTCGTGAATTTACGCGAATTACGAATTGAACGCCCGGCTCCTCAGGAAATTGACAGCGATATGATGGCTGGGGGCTTCTGATGTTTCGCATTATACTTTCCCTGATCATCCGAGATATGAAGCTGTCCGCCCGTATCGGTGGTTCTGGAGCCCTTGGCCTGATTTTCTTTCTGATGCTGGTGACATTAATTCCCTTCGCATTAGGACCTGATCTCAATCTGCTTTCAAAAATCGGTCCGGCCATTTTGTGGATTGCGGCCGTTCTTGCCACCCTTATCGGCTTTGATCGCCTGTTTCAGGCAGATGAAGAAGACGGTTCTCTTGATCTAATGCGCTCATCTCCCGCCCCATTGGAAGCGGTAGTCTTTGCCAAGGCAATCGCTCACTGGCTTGGAACGGGTATTCCACTTGCCATTGCGTCTCCCCTGTTTGGAATGTTGGTCGCATTAAGCCCGGAAGGTATGCTGGCGATGTCCGTCACCCTCTTAGTGGGAACACCTGCCCTTGCATTCATTGGCACAATCGGTGCAGCTCTGACATGCTCGATCCGCCGTGGCGGACTGGTTCTGGCTATTCTGGTTCTGCCTTTGATGATTCCCACCCTGATATTTGGCGTGTCTGCAACCAATGCCGCTCTTGGTGGCACCATTGCTTTCATGACACCATTTCTGATTCTGGTGGCGCTATCATTAATTTTCATGGTGATCGGCACAATCGGCGCCGCCGCCGCATTACGAATTTCTGACTAAGGCTTCAAACACTTGTGAAGCGTGATGCAGAACAAAGACTTTGACAGATTGTTCGTGTTTGCTATGCGATCAGTAACTCGGGCAGATTGAAGTTTAAGCTTGCCAACGGTAGAATTGACAGCATGATAAAATGGATAGCCTCTCAGGCCAACCCTTCTCAGTTTCTCAAGACAACGGGCATACTGCTGCCGTATCTGGCTGTGCTGTCTGCTGTTGTAACCTTGGGCGGTTTAAGCTGGGCATGGTTCGGTGCGCCACCTGACTACCAGCAGGGCGAGACAATCAAGATCATGTTTTTGCACGTGCCATCCTCATGGTTATGCATGTTCTTCTATATGATCATGACTTTCTCAGCACTTGGTACATTAGTCTGGCGTCATCCTCTTGCTGATGTCTCGCAAAAAGCTGCGGCTCCAATTGGTGCCTCATTCACTGTTATCTCGCTTGTCACCGGCTCCCTGTGGGGCCGCCCGATGTGGGGCACCTACTGGCAGTGGGATGGCCGGATGACATCTGTCCTGATCCTGTTTCTGATTTATTGCGGCATTCTCGCCCTGTGGCGCGCCATTGAAGACCCAAACCGGGCAGCACGTGCGGTCTCTGTCCTGACACTGATTGGCGTACCGAATATCGTTATCATCAAGTTCTCGGTAGAGTGGTGGAATACCCTACATCAGGGTTCCTCGGTCTTCCGGATGGATGGGCCAACCATGCATTCCAGTATGCTTTACCCATTACTGGTTTGCGCGATTGGCTTTACCTTGCTGGGCGTGACATTGCATATTGCAGGCATGCGTGCAGAAATCCTGCGTCGCAAAGTACGCACCCTGACCATTCTTGAAGCTGAGCGTCTTGACGCCGCCGGAGCAACATCATGATTGATCTAGGCCCCCACAGCGTCTTTATTATTGGCGCTTATGCCTTTGCCATCATTGTCATCGCCGGATTGGTCGGGCGGATCATGCTGGATACAAAAACCCAGAAGCGCCGTTTGGCTGAACTGGAAGCACGCGGCATTGGCCGCCGTTCAAAACGCACTGCGTGATAATCTGATCGGTATGTGACTATGAGCCAGACAGAAACACCACCTGAAAAAACAAAGCGGTCTTATATCTACCTTCTGCCACTTGCTGTTTTTGGCATTCTTCTGGTTTTACTCTGGTTTGGACTTGGCGGCTTTTCCCAATCTGGCCGCAACCCCAGTGAATTGACCTGGGTGTTGCAGGGTAAACCTGTCCCGAATTTTAATCTCACCCCGCTTAACGGATTGAAGACCGTTGACGGACAACAGATGCCCGGGCTGAAAACTGAAGATTTCAGGGGCAAAATCAGCATCGTCAATTTCTGGGGTTCATGGTGCGTACCGTGCCGTGCCGAGCATCCCGGCCTCATGAAACTGGCCGAGATTGCAAAGCAGAAAAACGTTCAGTTCGTCAGCATCAATTATAAGGACCAGCCAGCTGAAAACCCGCTCGCCTTTTTGAGAGAGCTTGGTAATCCATTCAGTGCTGTCGGTGTTGATAACAGTGGCCGCGCCGGTATTGATTTTGGCGTGTACGGCGTACCGGAAACCTTTATTATCGGCCCGGATGCAATCTTCTTTGAAAAACACGTCGGGCCATTGCTTCCGGTTAATTTCGACAGCTTCATCGCAAAGCTTGAAGCTGCCATCGCCAAATATCCGGAAGCTGTCAAACCCTGATCAGTTAGACTGATCGTCATCCTTCTTGAGCTCATGGCGCATCAGCAATGGTGTCTGCGCCATGGCAAAAACAATACTGATGGCTGTCAGGCCAAAGACCTTGAACGAAACCCAGAATGACTCCGTCTGTGTACGCCAGACAACTTCGTTTAAAACCGCAAGGACAATGAAGAAAATTGCCCAACGGAATGTCAGGATACGCCATCCTTCATCATCCAGGGAAAAGGCATTATCGAAGACAATCTTGAGCAACTGCTTGCCTGAGTAATATCCGTACAGAAGCACGACCCCAAAGATACCACTAACAATTGTCGGCTTCATTTTGAAAAAGGTATCGTTATCAAAAATCAGCGTCAGTCCGCCAAAGAAAATAACGATCACGCCAGAGACAAGCGGCATTGTCGGCAGCTTGCCCTGAAGGAAGTAATAGACGACCAATGCAGCAATGGTCAGCGGAATGAACGCACCAATTGCCATATGCAGGCCGAATTTTGAATAGATCACAAAGAAAGCGACCAGAGGGCCCATTTCCAAAACAAGTTTCAGGATTGGGCTGATTTTTTTGCTTTCAGTACTCATTCGTCATCCAGTCCGGCAATTGCACGGGCAAAATCTTTTGCTTCAAACGGTTCAAGATCATCGACACCCTCACCAACACCGATGAAGTGAACCGGGACAGAAAACTTATCGGCAACCGCAACCAGAATACCGCCGCGGGCCGTTCCATCCAGTTTTGTCATGATGAGGCCCGTGACACCCGCGGTTTTACCAAACAGTTCAACCTGTGACAGGGCATTCTGACCCACTGTTGCATCAAGTACGAGCAGGCTGGAGTGCGGTGCTGTTGCATCTACCTTTTTGATAACGCGGACAATCTTCTCAAGCTCGTCCATCAACCCGGCTTTATTCTGCAAGCGCCCGGCCGTATCAATCATCAGAACATCAACGCCATCATTCTGAGCTTTCTGCAGAGCATCAAATGCAAGACCGGCTGCATCCGCTCCCTGTGTCGTTGCAACAACCGGGACGTTATTACGTTCACCCCACACTTTGAGCTGTTCAATAGCTGCAGCGCGGAAAGTATCACCAGCCGCCAGCATGACAGAAAGCTTCTGCGCTTTGAATTTTGCAGCAAGTTTACCAATTGTGGTTGTCTTACCGGAGCCATTAACACCAACCATAAGGATGACGTAGGGCTTCTTTGTCCGGTCAATCACAAGCGGCTTGGCAACAGGCTGAAGTGATTTCTCAACTTCATCAGCCAGAATTGCTTTGACCTCTTCTGGTGAAATTTCCTTATCAAAGCGGCCATCAGACAAGCGGTCTGTAATGCGGATTGCAGCATCAACACCAAGGTCAGCCTGAACAAGGATATCTTCAAGGTCTTCAATGGTTGCGGCATCAAGCTTGCGCTTGGTGAAAAGATTTGTCAGCCGCTCACCGATGGATGATGACGTGCGGCGCATTCCCTGCGTCAGACGCTGCCACCAGCTGAGTTTTTTGGGTTCTTCTGCAGCAACAGTAGGAGCTATAAGCTGTTCATTCTCGGGCTGTGGTTCCGGCTCAGTCTGGGGTTCAGGAACAACTTCTTCAGCAACCGGCTCCGGCTGCTCTTCCGGTTCATCATTTGCCTCAATTGTTTCTGTCAGAAACTCAATCTCATCTGTTTCCAGATCAGCATCAGGCACTTTATCCGCAACATCAAAGACATCCTCAAGAACATCTTGTGTTGTTTCCTGCGATTGTTCATCCGGCTTTTCAGCCTCAACAACATCGACTGGGACATTTTCCTGAGCCACAGGTGTTTCAGACTTGCGCCCGAACAGACGGGACAAAAATCCCTTTTTTTCTTCGTGTTCCGCCATGGACTAAAGCGGCCTCCTGCTGACAGCCATTATACGTGAGCAATGGATAGCATTTTACATCCATCAGCAACACCGGTTTTTATGTTTTCGTAAAATGCCTTATGGGTAGTATGAAGTACCTAACCATGCAATTTGAACCAAGTTTTACCCCAAATGTCCGAAAATGTGAAACAAGAGAATATCATACAGGCGGATGACGACCCAATTCTGGCGCAACTCCTTTATCGGGATGGCCTGATGCTGGTTATCAATAAACCGGCATGTCTGCCAGTGCATCCGGGCCCAAAGGGTGGCGATACTCTGTTTCACCATCTGGACGCTTTGAGATTCGGCCTGCCCCGCAAGCCAGAAATTGCCCATCGTCTTGATAAAGATACATCAGGCTGTCTGGTTCTTGGGCGCCATCCCAAAGCCCTGCGTCGCATTGGTAAACTGTTTCACGATGACCGGATCGACAAAACTTACTGGGCTGTTGTTGAAGGCGGGCCAGAAGATGAGAATGGAGAAATCAATCTCCCCCTCGCCCCTAAATCTCCGGACAGGGGATGGTGGATGAAAGTTGACCCGGATGGTCAACCCTCAAAAACGCTCTGGCGTGTCATGGGCAGAAGCCAGAACCCCGAAGGTCAGCCAATCACATTACTTGAGCTAAAACCAGTCACAGGCAGAACGCATCAGTTGCGCGTTCACTGCTCAGCCATGGGCTGGCCAATTCATGGTGATACAATTTACGGCACAGCCCCACGGTTTGACGGCCCGGGACTGCATCTACACGCCCGCTCCATCACCATACCGCTTTATCCAAGCAAACCAACAATCACTATTTCAGCACCGCCACCGGAGCATATGGCCGCATATTTCAAGCAGTTTGAAGCTGGCTGATAATCAGGCCAGCAGATTACCCTTCTCCTCATAACCCGTAATGGTCACGGGAATAATCTGGCCGGGCTCGACAGGCTGTGAGAAGCGAACGGTTGTAAAACCTTCCGTGCGGCCCAGATTATCGGTCTCCACCAAAACATGACGCTTCTGCCCAACCTCTGTCTTTAAATGTGCGAGCAGAGCCTCTTCACCCTTCTGACGCAAGCGGCGGGCACGTTCCTTCACGATACCACGATCAAGCTGCGGCATGCGCGCAGCCGGTGTGCCTGGACGTGGAGAGAATGGGAAAACATGCAGATGCGTCAGGCCGCATTCATCAACGATATCGAGTGAGCGCGTGAACATCTCTTCGGTTTCTGTCGGAAAGCCGGCGATGATATCAGCACCAAAAACGATATCCGGCCGCAGATCGCGCGCCTGCCTGCAGAAATTGATGGCATCATCACGCAGGTGGCGACGCTTCATCCGCTTCAGGATCATATTATCACCTGCCTGCAATGACAGATGCAGATGTGGCATCAGGCGCTCATTGTTTGCCAGCGCATCAAGCAGATCATGATCCGCTTCGACAGAGTCAATCGAAGAAATCCTTAGACGTTCAAGCTCCGGCACAAGACGTAAAATGGTTTTCACCAATGTGCCGAACTTCGGTTCGCCCGGCAGATCTGCGCCATAGCTTGTAATATCAACGCCTGTCAGGACAACTTCCCGAACACCGTTTTCAACCAGCCGCCTGATTTGATCAATAATCGTTCCCATTGGGGCAGAGCGTGAATTACCGCGACCATAAGGGATGATGCAGAAGGTGCAGCGATGGTCACAACCATTCTGTACCTGCACAAAAGCACGGGTACGTTCCCGCAGGCCGTCAATCAGATGGACTGCTGTTTCCTTGACCGCCATAATGTCATTAACGATCACTTTTTCGGATGTGCCGACACCAAAGTCACGCAGATTTTCCCATGTTTCAGCAACCATTTTTTCCTGATTGCCAACAACCTTGGAAACTTCATTCATAGCTGCAAACATCTGTGGCTCAACCTGAGCCGCACAGCCTGTCACAACAATTTTGGCTTCAGGGTTTTCACGAGCCAGCTTGCGAATTGCCTGACGGGCCTGACGAGTTGCCTCAGAGGTTACAGCACAGGTGTTTACGATAATCAGGTTTTCGTGCCCGGCAGTCTCTGCATGCTTCTGCATGGCCTCAGACTCATAGCTATTCAGGCGGCAACCGAATGTTACAATCTCAATTGCCATTACCGCACTCCGGCAAACAGCTCAGGGCGGAAATGATCTTCCCATTCCAGCTCCACCGGGCCGGTCATGAACATATGGCCATTGTCCCGCCATTCAATCTGAAGATCCCCACCGGGCAGACTGACTGTCACATCCCGACCTGCAAGCCCTTTACGATAGGCGCAAACAGCGACGGCACAGGATGCTGTCCCACAGGCACGGGTCGCACCAGCTCCACGCTCCCAGACAACAACCTTGAAGTGATCTGGCGCAACAAGCTGCGCAAAGGAGATATTGGCACGTTCAGGGAATAGGGGATGATGCTCCAGTGATGGGCCGACTTTATGGACATCCCAATCCGCGACATTATCAATGAAGAAAATGATATGCGGATTACCGACGCTGACACCTGCCGCTGGTACAAACTTATAACCTTCCAGCGGAACTTCAAAAGCAAGTGTATCTGTTACTTCATGAGCGAGCGGAATATCCTGCCAGCCAAATAATGGCACACCCATATCAACCGTAAATTCAACATCTCCACGGCGCTCACAAACAAGCGGACCCATCTTGGTTTCAAGATGCAGCTTTGTACCCTGAAATCCTGCCGATATTTCCGCATCAGCCATCAGGGCCCATGCAACACAGCGTGTTCCATTTCCGCACCCACCCGCGATCGTACCATCTGTGTTGTAGATACGAATAAAAGCGTCTGTTCCGGGTGTAACGGGATCGTGCAGAACCATCATCTGGTCAAAGCGGGAGCGCGGATCATTGGCAATCGCAATCGCTTCATCAGAGGTCACAATGTGTTTCTCACCACGCAGGTCAAGAACAACAATCTCGTTCCCGAGGCCGTTCATTTTCAAAAAGCGGTGATTGGTGAGGTAATTGCTCATAAGGTCACTATTAATTTTCGTCTGGCAGGTCTTTTAGGACGCGCTATTCTGCAGTTCACATTTATATGCTCTATTTTATCGTAAATTGCGAGTCCTTCATCCGATCTTGAAATCAAGCAACAGTATGGAAAAACCTTTTACGATCAGGGCAATATTCCCTTAATATGGGAATTCTTGTCTGAAGTGTTGCATTCTGGTCTCTCGCTGTTGAGATAAATGCCACGTATATTATCGATCTATAGACCTGATTCTATCTGGCTGGGTAAAATGATGCGGTGCTCCAAATTCACGATCTCACCTTTCCAAATGTTCGCAAGTTGCGGTCTTTGGGCACTCACACTTGCAACAACTTCAATCACATCATTTGCAGAAGAAGCTCCGCGTGCGACACCAACCGTCGGAACAACGGTCGGAACTGGTGAACCTGCACCAGCTGCAACGCCTGCAACCACAACCAAGGCGCCAGAAGCCACGCCTGCACCGGAAGCCCCGGTTGCCAGCCCGGCAGTTCCGGCAGCGGGCGATACAGCTCCTGCAACACAGCCCATACAGGAAAGAACAGACCCGCCAGCAAATTATGACACCGGCCAGAACCATGAGGTAACAGCCCCGGAGCCTTTACCTGATCTGACCAATGTCCCAACTTTGGTACCGATGCCAAAAGAACCGCCGGATGTTCAGGAAGTTGAGATACCGGCGAAACCTGTTGCCATTATTTCAGGCGACAGCACATGGGATGACAGCATCGTCAATCTGGCAGAAGCTTTCAAGAAACTGGATGCAGCTCTTGCAAAAGCCGGGAAGAAATCAGCCGGACGTCCAGTCGCTGTTTTCACAAAATCAACAGAAGACGGCTTCTCTTATGATGCCCTGATCCCGCTTGCAGAAGCTCCAGCCGCAGATGCCACAGCGCTCGCTGACAATATCCGTTACGGTACTTCACCAATCGGCAAGGCCATTCGTTTCATCCATAAGGATCCTTATGAACTGATCAGTATGACCTATGAAGGCATCGCCCTTTACATGGAAAATAAGAATCTGGTCGGTAAGGATGAATTGATTGAGGAATATGTCACTGATATCACCGATCAGGCTGATAAGAAGACGATCGTGAACATCTACATTCAGCTGGAAAACACACCACAACCGGCACAAAAACCCGCTGAACAGACTAACTGAATTCAGTCAAAACCAATAAGAATCTTAAAAGCAGGGCCTGTATTCAGACTCTGCTTTTTTTACGCATTTTTTCAAACGCAAATGCCAATGCGAGTGTGAGAATACCTCCAATCATTGCTGTCAGAAGTGGCGATAAATGGCCGCCAATATGCGTAAAGAATAAGGTATAGCCATGAATAATCAGGAAGGTTACACCATAGCCTCTGAGCATTCTGAACTTCAGACGAGCACCCAGAACGATCAGGGTAATATTCACGGAAATCCATAACAGATTGAAACCAAAAACATCTGGCTCCACGAAATCTGGTGTTGTGCTATCCAGATCATAATTTCCAAAAATGGACATCAGCCAAAGCGCCATTTCCATAAAGAAAATGCCAATTGATATCCAGATTTTGGCAAACCCGCGAAAGCGGGCCATAAACCCCTTTTCCATCAGCATATGTATGGCACCCATCGCAATAATTGGCATGGAGACCATAAAGAAGCGCAATGGATAATTCATACTGAACCAGTAAGCACCCCATCCGGATATGTAACCCGTACGTCCGCCAAACCAGACAAAGAAAAGGATAGCGACAAGAATAAGCAGCAGCTTGTTTCGTAAAAGATAGGTCAGGGGCAGAATGATGATGAAATCCGCCAGAACAAGAGAGGGCCAGTCACCGGAACCGTTGGAAAAAATAATTCCGATCGTAAAGGTCAGGCCAATCAATGCAAAAGCAGATAACAACTCCAAAGCTTCAGCAGAAATTTGGTTGCCTTTCACTTTAAGCCACTGCGCACCTGCAAAGAAAAGCAGCATTGTTACACTGAGCAGAACTGCCAGTTTTTCATACGAAAAATCAAAAATATCTCTGAGAAACAGAGCAATCCCAGCAGCAAAACTGACTGCGCCGAAGAGAAGAAACCAGCGGCCAAGGGAGCGCCAGTCCCATTTCTCGACAGGATAAAGCTCTTTCAATTGCAGATAGGTTTCCCGAGTAATGTCACCATCGCGCAGAAGCTCTGCAAGCTCACTATTAATAACCGCATTGCGTGCTTTTGGAGTCATAGCGCCACCTCATTTGTAGGTAGATCTTCTGAAGCACGCCTCTTTTCCCTCAGATACAGCCGTTCAAAAAGGTAACCCAGCAAAAGACCGCTGGCTCCGACAATCATAAAGAAACTGGCAGCTGAAAGTTTATCCCAGCATCTTTCAAAAAACTGGGTGTAGAGATTGATAGATAGGAAAACGATCCCAAAACCCGTAAAAATCCGATCTTTCAGATAAGCTCCCACTATGAGCTGCCCAATTGCTGCCCCTGTAAATATCATCAGCCAGAAGAAACGGAGGACATAACGCAATGCCCGTATTGTCTCATCATTGTCATCACTTAGGAGATGCGTATTGTCATACCAGCCAAGGCTGAGAAACCATAAGGAGCAATTCAGATAAACCAGACCGAGAATGATCATAATCCGGCCAAAACCGCTGAAGCGGTCAAACACACGATCTTCTTGCCGACGGTGATACAGGCCGATGAGGATAACAATAAAAGCCGTCAGGGCCATGGATGGCGGATGGGCGATATCAAAATAGTAGCTCCCCCTGCCACCATACCAACCTGATGCTCCAACAGCCTGAAACACTAATAAAATACTTAAGAACAAAGGCCACCGCAGCTTATAAACATAGGCTGTTAAAGCTGCAGAAAATGCAATGACAAACATCAGAAGATAAAAATACCGTTCAGTATGTTCTTCTGAATATTCCAGACAAAAAGCAGTAAGGGCAGCAAACAGAAACAGAAATGAGACTGTAATAATCGCAGAACCGGTTATTGGTAGCGGATGCGTTCTGGAAGTAACCGTTTTAATTCCTGCAATCCAGCAGCCTATACCCATAACAAGAATAACAGAACCCGTAATGAGCGTATTGTCATGATCAATCATCATAAACATGACAGCACTGGCTAATAGGATAACCGCAAAAATACCAAGCCAACGCCCCAATATGGCAAAAAATCCAGTATTTTGACCATCGTACTGCTGAGCTAAATTTTGAGCAGTCTCAGCGGATATCAGCCCTCGATGGAACCAGTCAGCGCTCTCAGCAGCCAGAAGCTCTGCTTTATTCTGTTTCATTGTTTCCCGCTTTTATAATTATCAGCACAACTTATCCTACAGCGGCACCATATTACTTATATGATGCCAGTGATAAGCCATGCCCCCATTCCGCACAATAAAACGACTAAAACAACTGGTACACGCCAAAATACCAGTGCCGTAAAAGCAAGAAGTGATAAGACAAAATCCGCAGGCTGTAAAATTGTACTCTGCCAAAGCGGATTATACAATGCAGCAACAAGCAACCCGACAACCGCTGCATTAATACCCATCAGGGCAGCGCGCGTATTCCTGTAGTTTTGCAGTTTACTCCAGAAAGGTAAGGCGCCTGTAACCAACAGGAATGAAGGGATAAAAATCATTATAAGCCCAACCAGACCACCCAGCCAGCCATGTAAGCCTTGCTTCATACTGGCCCCAAGAAAGGCTGCAAATGTTGTCAAAGGCCCCGGAAGTGCCTGAGCAATACCGTAACCTGCCAGAAATGTATTATTATCAACCCATCCCGGGACAACAATCGCTTCACGCAGCAATGGAAGGATCACATGACCTCCACCAAAGATCATGGCTCCACTCCGGTAAAAAGCCTCAATCTGAGCCAGAATAACGGATGGCCAGAGCAAAATGGCCAAAACCAGTCCTAATAATGAAATGAAAAATATGCTGAGTAAGATCAGGCCAATTATACCGTTGTAAGGAACGGGTAATGCATCATAGCTTACATTTTCTCTCTCTGGCTTACAGAGTATGAGCCCGATTATACCGGCACAAAACAAAACGATTATCTGCGCGTATGCAGACGGGAATAACAATGTCAGTGAGCAGACAAGAACCATAATTGTGATCCGCAGCCTGTCCGGACACAGATTCTTTGCCATTCCCCAAACAGCCTGAGCAACCACCGCAACAGCAACAATTTTCAAACCGTGTAAAACGCTACCCATACTTTGCCCTGAGAGGGCATCAAAACCATAAGCAAATCCCAGCATGAGTAAGGCTGAAGGCAATGTGAAACCAAACCAGGCTGCAAACGACCCAATAAACTCCGCCCGCAATAAACCTATTGCCATACCAACCTGACTGGATGCAGGCCCGGGCAGAAACTGACATAAGGCAACTAAGTCCGCATATTGCTTGTCAGAGAGCCACTTACGCTTCTCAACAAACTCATCCCTGAAGTAGCCGAGATGAGCAATAGGCCCACCAAAACTGGTTAAACCCAACCATAGGAAAGCTTGAAATATATCCCAGATTTCACGAGACCTAGACTTCATTACCCATGCATCCTACCCTCCAGGTTATTATAGCTTAAGTCTTTGATAAACCAAATGTTCCACAAAATATATTATTCATTCTGGTATTCTGATTCCTGAACTTGGAGTGCACTTGTTTTCAAATCAGATGTAATCTTTTCTTGATTATTTCAATAATTCTTGTAATATTGAAATATGAAGCAAAAAACTGCAACAACAATCTTTGAATCTCTTTCATCCAGTATCCGTCTGGATATCTTCAGGCTTTTGGTCAAAAAGGGCTACTCAGGTCTTGTCGCTGGCGAAATATCAACCTCTCTGGGCATAGCGCCTAATAATCTCTCATTCCATTTGAAAGCATTGACACAAGCGGGGCTTCTGACTGTTGAGCAGGAAGGTCGATATCAAAGATACCGGGCAGATATAAATCTCATGCAGGATTTGATTACCTATCTGACTGACGAATGCTGCTCCGAAGATATCTGCACCCAATCCGCAGATACTCCATCAAATATTTGCGTCCAAACTTTCTCAAAAAACAAATCGTAGTAAGTCGATGTCAAAACAATCCTCACCTCTCAATTTCTTTGAAAGATACCTGACTGCATGGGTCGCACTGTGTATCATTGCAGGCATTGGCCTTGGCCAGATAATGCCGGAAACATTTCGAATTATCGGCAGTCTTGAGATCGCGAAGGTCAATATACCTGTTGGTATGCTCATCTGGGTTATGATCATACCAATGCTGCTTAAAATTGATTTCGGAGCATTATCACAGGTCAAGGAACATTGGCGTGGTATTGGCATCACCCTGTTTATCAACTGGATCGTCAAACCATTCTCCATGGCTTTTCTGGGGTGGCTTTTTATCCGGCAGATATTTGCTGGCTACCTTCCGGCAGATCAGCATGACAGCTATATCGCCGGCCTTATTCTCCTTGCAGCAGCACCTTGTACCGCAATGGTTTTCGTATGGAGCCGCCTGACCAATGGAGACCCTTACTTCACATTATCCCAGGTTGCGCTGAATGATGTGATCATGATCTTTGCATTCGCTCCGATCGTGGCTCTTCTGCTGGGCTTATCTGCCATCACCGTTCCATGGGATACCCTGCTGACATCCGTTGTACTTTACATTGTTGTGCCTGTTATTCTTGCACAGATATGGCGTAAAACCCTGCTTGCTAAAGGGCAGAATAAACTTGATCAGGTGCTGGCTAAAATTGGCCCATGGTCAATGGTTGCATTGCTTCTCACTCTTGTCCTCCTGTTTGCCTTTCAGGGAGAAGCCATTGTCAAACAGCCTTTGATTATTCTGCTTCTGGCTGTTCCGATTCTGATACAGGTATTGTTCAATTCAGGACTGGCATACTGGCTGAATAAAGTATCCGGCGAAAAACACTCCGTTGCATGTCCTTCTGCTCTGATTGGTGCTTCAAACTTTTTTGAGCTTGCCGTCGCGGCCGCCATCAGCCTTTTTGGCTTCCACTCGGGTGCAGCACTTGCAACCGTTGTTGGTGTTCTGATTGAAGTCCCTGTCATGCTATTCGTGGTTCGCGTCGTCAACGCAACTCAGGGCTGGTATCAATCAAAAAACTGAAAGCGCGATTGCGCCGTCAGGTACATACAATCAGAGTCAAGAAACGACTGAATAAGCAGATTTTCTTGACTCTCCACTCATTTCCCTTTATCGAACCCGAACAATCTGGAAAAGCGAGCTTTATGAGCCGCCGACCGTGTCGGGCCTGTCATCTGAGACTTGTTCGCCGGAGGTCAACGTCCGACAGCGTGTTACGCCCTCGGGCGCAATGGTGCATTGAGCGAATTTTCTGCTCCGATCAACGCGGTAACGCAATTCTGAAAGCTAAGTGACAGCAATGTTTGATGGTCTTTCGCAAAAGCTATCCGGTATTCTCGACAGCCTGACCCGTCGCGGCGCGCTGAGCGAGGATGACGTTAATACCGCATTGCGTGAAGTCCGCCGCGCTCTGCTTGAAGCAGACGTTGCGCTGGAAGTTGTTCGTAGCTTTACAGATCGTGTCCGTTCTCGCGCGGTTGGTGCAGAGGTCGTCAAATCGGTAACCCCCGGCCAGATGGTCGTTAAGATCGTCCATGACGAACTTGTTGCCATGCTCGGCTCTGAGGCTGAAGTTATAGACCTCAATACAGCCCCACCTGTCGCAATCCTGATGGTTGGTCTGCAGGGTTCTGGTAAAACCACAACCACTGCCAAGATCGCCAAACGGTTGACCGATAAATCAAAGAGCAAGGTTCTGCTTGCTTCTCTCGACACCCGCCGCCCGGCTGCTATGGAGCAGCTTGCCGTTCTCGGTAAGCAGGTTGGCGTCGATACATTACCAATCGTGGCTGGCCAGTCCGCCGTCCAGATTGCCAAACGTGCTCATGAAGCCGCCAAGCTTGGCGGCTATGATGTCATCATGCTTGATACGGCTGGCCGTGTCACAGTTGATGAAGCCTTGATGACTGAGGTTGCCGAGGTTAAGGCCGCCACCAACCCTCACGAAATTCTGCTCGTTGCTGACGCCCTGACCGGTCAGGATGCCGTCAACACCGCGCGCGCCTTTGACGACCGCCTCGGTGTAACAGGTATCGTTCTGACCCGTATGGATGGTGACGCCCGTGGCGGTGCAGCCCTCTCAATGCGCGCTGTTACCGGCAAGCCTGTTAAACTGGTTGGTACCGGCGAAAAGATTGATGCGCTGGAAGAATTCCACCCGGCACGCGTCGCCAATCGTATTCTTGGCATGGGCGATATTGTTTCGCTCGTTGAAAAAGCTGCCGAGAATATTGATCATGAAAAAGCCCAGCGCATGGCTGAAAAGATGCGCAAGGGTAAATTCGATCTCGAAGACCTGCGTGATCAGCTTATCCAGATGGAACGCATCGGTGGTATCGGCGGCCTGATGGGCATGCTGCCCGGCGTTGCCAAAGCAAAGGCTCAAATGGCCAACGCCAATATCGGTGAAAATGTTCTGAAACGCATGGCTGCTGCCATCGATTCCATGACACCGAAAGAACGCCGCAATCCTGAAATTCTCAAGGCATCACGCAAAAAGCGTATTGCTGCTGGTTCAGGCACGAAGGTCGAAGAAATCAATAAGCTTCTGAAAATGCACCGCCAGATGGCGGACGTCATGAAGATGATGGGTCGCAATAAACGCGGCGGCATTGGCGGAATGCTCGGGAACATGTTCGGAATGGGCGGCGGTATGCCAGAACCCACACCGGAGATGATGGAAAAACTGCAACAGCAGATGGGTGGGCAGATGCCTCCGGGTCTTGGTGGAGGCGGCGTACCGCCAATGCCACCTGATCTTGGCTCTGGCCCCAAACCGCCAGCGGGATTACCCGGCCTGGGAGGTGGGTCCAAACCATCTGGACTCCCCGGTCTTGGCGGTTTTCCATTTGGGAAGAAAAAGTAAGTTCTGTCGGATAGTCCGGCAAAAGGTATCAGAAGTTTTAGAGTTTTAAGGAGAAAATTATGGCTCTCAAGATTCGTCTCACCCGTGGTGGTGCAAAGAAGCGTCCTCACTACCGTATCGTTGTTGCTGATTCCCGCTCCCCGCGTGATGGCCGTTTCATCGACAAGGTCGGTATCTACGATCCCATGAAGCCGAAGGGTGATGCAGCTCGCGTTGTTCTCGAAATCGAAAAGATCAAAGCATGGCTTGAAAAGGGCGCACAGCCAACAGACCGCGTTCTGCGTTTCCTTGACGCTGCAGGCCTTCTGAAGCGCGCTCCACGCAACAACCCTCAGAAGGGTGAGCCAGGCAAGAAGGCACAGGAACGTGCTGCTGCCGCGGCTGAAGCTGCTGCAGCTCCTGCTGCTGTTGAGGAAGCTCCTGCTGAAGCACAGGTCGAAGCTCCTGCTGAGGCCCCTGCTGAAGAACCAGCAGCAGAATAATTAAACAATATCGCTTCCGGTGCTTTACCGGAGCGATTTATCATGATTAACGGGTGTGCCGGTTCTTTAAAGACAGGCACACCCGTTTTCACATCAGCCGCAGGAATAGGTACCGATGGCCAATACAAAACCCAATAAATCAGGAAAGCTGTCAGGTAATGCAGATTACGTCCTGCTTGGCGAATTGGGACGTGCACAGGGCCTGAAAGGCGAAATCAGGCTGAAATCCTTTACAGCAAATCCTCAGGCCATCGCTGATTATAATCCTGTTTTTCTTGAAACCGGTGAACAGAAAAATATCACGGTTCTTCGGCAAGCCGCCGGTGATCAGACGGATATGCTGGTGATCAGGGTTGAAGGTGTTGATGATCGCAACGGTGCAGAAGCCTTGAATCGCGTTGGTCTATATGTTGAGCGCACCCGTCTGCCAGAAACAGAAGATGAAGATGAGTTTCTGCACGCAGACCTGATCGGTCTAAAAGTCTTCGATGCATCAGGTACGGGAATCGGTACTGTCAGTGCTATTTCAAACTACGGTGGCGGCGATATTCTTGAAGTTGCTCCGGTTGGCCTGCTTGTGCCCTTTACCAAAGATTTCGTACCCGAAATTGATATCAAGCAGGGCCGCGTTACAATTGACTACGCGGAAACAGAAGATGAGGATGAAGAGCCAAGCCTTTAGGGTTTGAGAGTTCTTCAAACAGATAACATGGTGCCGAACGTGACTGGTTTTTCCGCAACAATTCTGACCCTCTATCCTGAGATGTTTCCCGGGCCACTCGGCACATCACTTTCAGGAGATGCATTGCAAAAAGGCATCTGGTCATTTGAAGCACGAAATATCAGAGATCATGGCATCGGCCGCCACAAGGCCGTTGATGACACACCAGCGGGTGGTGGTTGCGGTATGGTTTTACGCTGCGATGTGCTCGCAGAAGCGATTGATGCTGCCATCCCGGAAAATGATACGCGCCCGCGCCTTCTCTTAAGCCCAAGAGGCAAACCCCTGACGCAGAAGCGCGTTCGTGAACTGGTTCAGGGTCCGGGTGTTGTGCTCGTTTGTGGCCGATTTGAGGGCGTTGACGAGCGCGTCATTGAAGGACGCAATCTCGAAGAAGTTTCCATCGGTGACTATATTTTATCCGGTGGTGAACTCGGCGCAATGGTTCTGCTTGATGCCTGTGTACGCCTTCTACCCGGCGTCATGGGAAAACTTGAATCAGGCTCAGAAGAAAGCTTTGAAAACAATCGTCTGGAATATCCGCAATATACACGCCCACGGAATTGGGAAGAGCGTGATATCCCTGATGTTCTGTTGAGCGGAAACCACGCTGCCATTAAAGCCTGGCGTGAAGAAAAGTCAGATAAACTGACCGCCCAACGCCGACCTGATCTGATGTCCAAGCCACGCAGCTGATCACACCAGCGTTTACCACATCAGCCTTAACCAGATTGACATGTAGTCATAAGGTGTTAGTCCTTTATGATCGCATGAATAATAACCTGTATAAATGCATTGTTATTGAGCAGTATACGTATTGGAATTATCATTTCCGCCAAGGGAATAAGGGGTAACAACATGAAATTAATCAGAAACATCGTTTCCGGCATTGCCGCATTGCCATTCGTGCTTGGTCTTTCAGCAGCAAAGGCTGAAGAGGCACCAAATCTTTCCGGAAAGAAGCTTGTTGTTTATGTCGCCTTTCATGAAAACGAAGGCAAAGCCCTGCTGGAAGCTTTCAAGAAAAAAACAGGTGCTGATTTCAGCTTCCTGCGTATCTCTGCTGGCGAAATTGTTGCCCGTGTACAGGCTGAAAAAGCCTCTCCAAAAGCTGACGTTATTCTCGGTGGTGCTGCCGAAAACCATGAGTTCCTGAAAGAAGCCGGGCTTCTGGAACAATATGACTCCAAAGCTGGTGCGGATATTCCTGCCTATTACAAAGATAAGGATCATTACTGGGCCGGTTTCTATGTTGGCCCAATGGCGATTGGTATCAACAAGCAGTACTGGGACAAGAACTTTGCCTCCAAAGGCCTGAAGATGCCAGAAACCTTTGAAGATCTGCTGAACCCGGCTTTCAAAGGTGAGATCGTTATGCCAGATGCCGTTACAAGTGGCACGGGCTATACAATGATTGCTTCCATCATCCAGTCCATGGGTGAGGAAATGGGTATGAACTACCTGAAGCAACTGCGTGGACAGATTGCACAATACACCAGCAGCGGCTTCAAACCAGCCCAGATGGTTGGTAGTGGCGAATACCTGATTGCTCTGAACTTCATTCATGACCAGCTTCTGGTTGCAGAACGCGGTATGCCGGTTGTCAGCTTTGTTCCAAAAGGAGCAGGTTGGGAAATTGGTGCCGTTTCTGTCATCAAGGGCGGCCCGAATACAGATGTTGGTAAGGCTTTTGCAGACTTCATGCTGACCAAGGAAGCTGGTGAAATCCACTCGAAGATGACACAGCGCCTCTCAACACGTTCAGACGTGCCAACACCAGCAGGTGCCAAGCCTCTTGATCAGATGGAAATCAACAAGGATTTCAGCTTTGCCAAAGCCAGTGAGCAGCGCAAGGAACTGGTCGAAAAGTGGAAAGTCCTGAACTAAGGGCCTGATAATCTGTCATTCAAGCTGGCCTGAGTACGCTTTACGCTGTATTCGGGCCATCTTTTTAAATCACGCTATGCGGCTTATTACTTTCTCTCCTTAGCCGGATAGCTAACACCAGCGGCCATCAGACCGCACGTAACAAAAAGATAAGACATGGCAACAACAGCTATTCAGGAAAAGAAGGGTCTGCTTGCAGATTTGAGCCGTACCCTGCGCGAACCATCTCTGGTTATCAGTCTGGGCATTGTGATCGTGCTTTTTGCACTTTTCATCGTTTACCCGCTGCTGAAAATCTGCTTTCTGCCAACAAGTGAAACCTGGCTGATATTTTTATCAGAGCCAATTTTCCTCGAGGCCCTGCGCAATACGATTGTCTCCTCACTTCTGGCAACAGCAACGGCTGTTATGCTTGGCTTTGGCTATTCTTACGCCATTAATTATGCCAATGTCCCGGGTAAGGCATTCTTCCGTTTTATCGTGCTGCTTCCTCTGATGTCCCCTTCTGTCATCAGTGGTCTAGCCTTCATCATGCTGTTCGGCCGTAATGGCATGATTACCCGTCACCTTCTCGAAGTACGTGTTGATCTTTACGGCTGGATTGGCCTTTGGGTTGTGCAGACAATCGCCTTTTTCCCACTGGCCTATATGACAATTTCCGGCGTGTTACGCTCGATCAGTCCAAACCTTGAACTGGCCGCCCAGAATCTTGGCGCCCGTGGCTGGAAGCTATTCCGCAGCGTGACATTGCCTCTGGCTCTGCCTGGCGTTCTTTCTGCCTTCCTGCTGGTTGCCATTAACTCATTTGCCGACTTCGGTAACCCGATCCTGATCGGTGGTAACCACCGCATGCTGGCAACAGAAGCCTACAAGCAGGTTACCGGCGCTTTCGATATGCCAATGGCAGCAGTCCTGTCGATTGTCCTGCTGTTGCCAACCCTTGGTGTCTTCCTTGTACAGAAGTACTTCCTTGATCGCCGTTCTTATGTGACTGTGACAGGCAAACCGGTAGCTGGCCTGACACGTATCACGATCGGGCCGGTTGGGCGGTTCTTCCTGTGGCTGCTCTGCGCCATCGTCTCCTGCTACATTCTCCTGAACTTTGCGATCGTGATCTGTTTTGCCCTGACCGAGAACTTTGGCTGGGATTACACGCTCACATTAGAGAACTTCGCGGAAGTCTTCCTGCGTTCAAGCAGCATGTTCAACAGCTGGTTCCTCTCTTTGATCTCAGCTGCTGCAACAACAGTCCTTGGCGTGTTCACGGCGTTCCTCGTTGCGCGCAAGAGCTTTCCGGGTAAAGGTCTAGTCGACTTTGTTGCCCTGTTGCCGATTTCAATGCCGGGCACATTCATGGGCCTGGCGCTGATCCTTGCCTTCAATACGGCACCCCTCGAGCTGACCGGGACTGCTGCCATCATCATTATCGGTATGACCTTACGGCAATTGCCCGTTGGCTACCGCAATGCAATCTCTGCCTTCAAGCAGATTGATAAATCCATTGAAGAAGCCTCGACCAATCTGGGAGCGAACAGCACAACCACCTTCCGCAAGGTCGTTATTCCGATGTTGCAGAATGCTGTTTCAACCAGCCTGATCTACAGCTTCCTCAAAAACATGAACACATTGTCGACCGTTATCTTCCTGACCTCGCCGCAATGGATGCTGGCCGCGATCTCGATTCTTTCGCTGGCTGACCATGGTTATTACGGCAAGGCCAGCGCAACGGCACTCGGCATGATGCTGACGATCATGGTGACATTTGGTGTCGCCAAGCTGTTCCTGCGTGATCGTATCCGCATCTTTAACCTTTAATCAGAACACGGCCTGATCAAAGGCTCGGAGTATAAGAAATGACTGAAGAAATTGCAGCAGTTGAGCTGAAAAACGTCAGTAAGGTCTTTGGCGGTAACAAGGTCATCAATGATGTTAATCTTGTTATCCCACCACGTTCGTTTGTGACCTTCCTCGGCCCATCGGGTTGTGGCAAGACAACCCTGCTGCGCATGATTTCCGGCTTCTATGAGCCCGATGCCGGTGAAGTCTACATCAAGGGTAAACGCGTCGATAAGCTGGCACCTTACGCCCGTAACACTGCCATGGTGTTTCAGGAGTATGCCCTGTTTCCGCATTTAAGCGTTTTTGAAAACGTGGCTTATGGTCTGCGTATTCAGGCTAAGGATCGCAAGCTCAACGAAGCCCAGATCAATGAGAAGGTTATTGAAGCTCTCTCTTTGATGCAGCTTGCACACCTCAAGGATCGCTATCCGCATCAGATGTCCGGTGGCCAGCAGCAGCGCGTTGCTGTTGCGCGCGCCCTTGTCATGAACCCGGACGCCCTTCTTCTTGACGAACCGCTTTCCAACCTTGACGCCAAACTGCGCGAGATCGTTCGTGTTGAATTGCGTCAGATTCAGCAGCAATTGCAGCTGACAGCCATTTACGTCACCCATGACCAGCAGGAAGCTCTGGCCATGAGTGACTATATTGTTCTGATGAACAAGGGTATCGTTCAGCAGGCTGGTTCAGCACAGGATATCTATTATCGCCCGAACTCCCGCTTCGTTGCCGACTTCATTGGTACAACCAATCTGATTGATGTCGACATCGAAGGGAATGATAAAGCCCGTTACCATGATGTTGTCATTCCGCTTGAAAGTGGCAAGGATCAGGGACGCAAGGGTAAGGCTGCCATCAGTATCCGCCCGGAATCCATCAGGATTGCCAAAGCGGCAGACAAGAACGCCTTTTCCCTGGAGGTCACAATTAAACAAAGCATCTTTCTGGGTGAAAAAACACGCTATGTTGCTGAAGATGCTTTTAAAAAGGAATGGATTATCGACAGTTTTGACCCTGGCCCCGTACTGCAGTCCGGCACAATCTGGATAACTGTTGAGCCTTCCAAACCGCATGTGATCTTTGAGTAAGACAGGAATCGTACGAGCGGCATCAAATGTCGCTCGACAAAACTGCCATTCTCTGCTAATTCCACGACCTCAACTTAAAACAGGACGCCGAAATCCTTCAAAACTCCGGAAATGGAGCGTTTGAAACGGCAGGAGAGAAAAATGAACATTATTGAACAGCTCGATAAAGAGCAGATCGAACGCCTTAACAAAGATATCCCTGACTTCCAGCCAGGTGATACAGTTATCGTCAACGTGAAGGTTAAAGAAGGCGATCGTACACGCGTACAGGCCTATGAAGGCGTCTGCATCGCCCGTTCCGGTGGTGGCCTCAACGAAAGCTTCACAGTTCGCAAGATTTCTTATGGTGAAGGCGTCGAGCGCGTATTCCCAATCTACACACCACTGATCGAGTCCATCAAGGTTGTCCGCCGCGGTAAGGTCCGTCGTGCGAAGCTTTACTACCTACGTGACCGTCGTGGTAAATCCGCTCGTATTGCTGAGCGTACAGACCGTCGCCCAGAGGCTGCGAAGAAGTAAGTTCTTCCATAATAGTTTCAGATACCAAGCGCGGCCTTTAAAAAGCCGCGCTTTTTTATTGTACTCAAAAACTGAAAAGCGTAATAGAATTACCCTTGAATGACCGGATTTGCTTATTTAGCGAATATCTCGGCATAGTTGATGAAATTTTCGTTCACTAGGATCCGTTATGAAACCGCGTACACTCTATGACAAGATTTGGGCCGATCACGTAATTGATGAGCAGGAAGATGGAACCTGCCTACTCTACATCGATCGCCACCTTGTACATGAAGTGACAAGCCCGCAGGCCTTTGAAGGTCTGCGTCTTGCTGGGCGCAAAGTCCGTCATCCAGAGAAAACACTGGCTGTTGTCGATCATAACGTCCAGACAACTGATCGTTCAAAAGGGATTGAAGATCCTGAATCCGTGCAGCAAATTTCGACGCTCGCTGAAAACGTCAAGGAATTCGGCGTTGAATATTATAATGAGCATGACAAACGTCAGGGCATTGTCCATGTGATCGGCCCAGAGCAGGGCTTTACCCTTCCCGGACAAACCATCGTATGTGGTGACTCTCATACATCAACCCATGGCGCTTTTGGCTCTCTTGCTCATGGTATTGGCACTTCTGAAGTCGAACACGTGCTTGCAACTCAGACGCTGATTCAGCGCAAGATGAAAAACATGCGCGTCATGCTGAACGGTACACCACAAAGCGGCGTCACGGCAAAAGATCTGGTGCTTGCCATCATTGGTGAAATCGGTACAGCCGGTGGTACGGGCCATGTCATTGAATATGCCGGTGAAGCCGTCCGTGGCCTGTCCATGGAAGGCCGGATGAGCATCTGTAACATGAGCATCGAGGGCGGTGCCCGCGCTGGTATGGTTGCCCCGGATGAAACCACATATGCCTACCTTGAAGGCCGCCCAAAGGCACCAAAAGGCACTGCATGGGATGATGCCCGCCGTTACTGGGATAGCCTGTGCACCGATGAGGGCGCTGAATTCGATACGGAAATCCATATCGACTGCGCAAACCTCCCACCAATCGTCACTTGGGGCACAAGCCCGGAAGATGTCATCTCGATCAAAGGTGCCGTTCCTGATCCCGATAAGATTGAAGATGAAAACAAGCGTCAGTCAAAATGGCGGGCCCTCGAATATATGGGCCTGAAGCCGGGAACCAAGATTACCGATATCGCTGTTGATACGGTCTTTGTCGGCTCCTGCACCAACGGCCGCATTGAAGATATGCGCGCCGCTGCTGCCATCGTTAAGGGTCACAAACTGCACGCCAATATTCGTCAGGCTCTGATTGTTCCGGGTTCCGGCCTCGTTAAAGAGCAGGCAGAAGCTGAAGGTCTCGACAAGATATTCCTGGAAGCCGGTTTTGAATGGCGCCAGCCAGGTTGCTCCATGTGTCTGGCAATGAATGCAGACAGGCTCAACCCGCTTGATCGTTGTGCCTCGACATCAAACCGCAACTTTGAAGGCCGTCAGGGCCTCAAAGGTCGCACCCATCTGGTTTCTCCAGCTATGGCTGCCGCTGCCGCTATTGCCGGGCATTTCGTTGACATCCGTGAGTGGAATGCCCGCTGATTACCGAAGCATAATTCTTATGAAAAGGCGCGTTAATCACGCGCCTTTTTTGTATTGAAATCTCATAATATAATCCCTGCTATTGTCTCGTTAAAAATAGTCTAACGCATTACAACATAGTATTTATTTCAAGTTTAGTGAAATTATGTTCTATTCTCTCAAAGAGTACAAAGAGGGAACAAAAATGACTGAACCACAAGCAACAGAAAACACATCCGGAACCGGACCTTATGCAGCCGTGCCCCTTGGTGTGCCGGGTTGGAGCTGGGGCGCTTTTTGCCTGAGCTGGATTTGGGGAATTTTTAACAACGTCTACATTGCCCTTCTCGTATTCATTCCCATAGCAAACATTATCATGATGTTTGTTCTAGGAGTTAAAGGTCGTGAATGGGCATGGCGAAATAAACGCTGGCAAAGCGTGGAGCATTTTAACAAAGTGCAGAAAAAATGGTCGATTGCTGGCCTTATCTTATTTCCCTTGATCATTTGTTTCTTCATCTGGTTCTTCATGTCATTTTTTGCTGGCCCAAAAGAAGCAGCCTTAAGAGCTCTAACCACGAATGAGCAAGCTCTCGCATTTCTTGGAGAACCTGTGTCATTAAATGTTTCAAACGTTAGCCGAAACAATTCATGTGCAAACGGAACCTATACAGCCAAAGGCTCTCAAAATTCTGCAAAATACATATTCTCCGCAGCTCAAAGAGGAGAGAAATGGGTCATCCTTGAGGCAACATTATTCACGGCTAATGGCATTATTGATATTGTACCGCTAACGAATAAGAGCGCTTACCAAGCTGAGATGCGCGACTGCCTTAAAAATAATGACTGACCACCCATCTCACAGGAGGCACCTGTAATGTTCGGTGTAAACTTTTATTATTATAAGAATTTCAATCTCAGTCGACGTGGATGGGTAATTGTTATCTTACTCAGCTGTTTAATGCCTATTGCAATTTTCTCCTTTATTATGGGTCTTTTCTCGGATCTTAAAAAGGCAAGTTTGCAGCAATTAATGCAAGACAGCAGAGCGCAGGAATACTTGGGAGAAAATATCGAAGCAGGTTTTTTTGTAACCGGAAATCAAATTGGCTCATGTGCTATTATCTCTGTGCCGGTCCGTGGCACAAAAGCTTCAGCTGACATCATTGTCTCAGCCGTAAAGCGCGGAGATACATGGATTATCATCGAGGAATACCTGACTGTCGGCAATGACAGGCTAACAATCATTGACCGGGAAGATAAAGTCTATTTCGCATCCGAAATGCGGAATTGCCAAAATCAAAGCTAAAACCGAGAAGGGGTATTCCCCTTCTCGTAACTTTTGCAGCAGGCGATCAATTACCATTGGGTACATCACCATTCTCCAACGCCTTGCGCAGTCTGCGAATAACCTTGGCACGGTTACGTTCATCTGCCTGATTGCCAATCTCTTCAGAGATATCCAGCAGCAGTTTTGACAGATCATTATGCCAGTCCATACGGCCCATATCTTCATGGTCCATCCGCTTTGGCTGTCCAGCTTCAACCTCATGCGCGCCCTTACCTGACAGCTCGAATGCCTGATCAAGAGTTGGCATGATAATTTTTTCAGGCGGAATGATATGGGAAAGACTCTCTTTCAAGCCTTCCATCGCTTCCGGCTCACCATGAGTGAGAAAGATATTTTCATTAATTGGCAGGCGCTCACGAACCCACTCTGTCAACGCACGGCCATCTGCATGCCCGGAATAGAAATCGAGAGAAGCGATATTGGCCTTAACCCTTATCTCTTCTCCCTGAATTCGGACACTCGTTGCACCATCAAGAATAATACGCCCCAGAGATCCTTGAGCCTGAAACCCGACAAACAGCACCGTTGCTTTTGAAGACCAGAGCCATTGCTTAAGGTGATGGCGGATACGGCCTGCATCACACATACCACTGGCAGCAATAATCACATGAAAGCCACGAATTCTTGAAATGGCTTTGCTCTGTTCAGCGGATTCCGTGAAGCGAACAAAGCTGGAGTTGAATGCTTCAAGCAGAACCTCCCCATGCTCAACATCACGTGCATATTTACTGAAAACCTGACTGGCCTTGGTGGCCAGAGGGGAATCTACGAAAACAGCAGCTCTTGGCACACGCCCTGTTTTCATAAGAGTATAAAGATCAACCAGAACTTCCTGTGTTCGTTCCACCGCAAATGAAGGAATAAGCAACGGACCATTCCGCTTCACTGCTTTTTGAACTTCTTCTGCCAATAAAGTCAGGCGTTCTTCTGCGGAAACATCAACCCTATCCCGATTACCATAGGTTGATTCACAAACGACATAATCCAGCCAATGCGGAGCATTCGGGTCTGGTTGCAACAATTCACTTGAAGGCCCGATATCCCCGGAAAACAGGATACGGACTGGCACTTCCTTACCATTTGTGACTTCCATCTGCACAGAAGCAGAACCAAGCAAATGGCCAGCATTCCAGAAACGGATACGGATACCCTCTGCAACCTGCACCCACTCACAATAATCTGCTGGCCGGAAATGTGTCAGACAGTCTCTGGCATCTTCTGCGGTATAAATAGGTTCAACCAGAGCCCGGCCACGCTGCTGGTTCCGGCAATTAAGCTGTTTGACTTCGCTTTCCTGAATATAGCCCGAGTCAGGCAACATCACCGAACAAAGCTCAACAGTTGCGGATGTCGCAAAAATCTGACCCTTAAAACCATGTTTGACAAGCTTTGGCAGCAGACCACTATGATCAATATGGGCATGGGTCAAAACAACGGCATCAATATCTGCCGGGTTGAAAGGAAACTCACGATAGTTCAGCTCTTTTTCAGATTTTGACCCCTGAAACATGCCACAATCAACAATGATACGGGCGTGCGTTGTTTCAATTTCATAGCAAGATCCGGTAACAACCTTTGTTGCACCATGGAAACGTATAATGGGGAAGTTTTTCGGGACATTATTTGTTTGTGTAGCCATATCGATCCCTCATAAGTTCAGAGCTGTCGAAACCCACACACCAGCTTAGCATGCTTACCGGGAGTAGTAGCAAGCGAATGACCAATTTTAAACCTTGGCAATTGGGTGAATACAGACGAGAAAACCATAAAACCCCGGGACAATGCGCTCAGAAACCATTTTTACTTTCGCAAAAAGCAGATTTCATGATTCATTACTTATGCTTCTCGTGAAGAATTTCGAGGTCGGTATGTCTGTTTCTCCACGCATTGCTCTGGTTCACGCCCTTAAAGCTTCCATGGAACCAATTCATTCAGCCTTTGCTATTGAATGGCCACAGGCGGAACTGGTCAATATCTGGGATGATTCTCTGGCACATGACCGTTCACAATATGATGATATGCCCGATATATTGATTGAACGTATCGCAAACCTTGGCCGCTATGCGGTCTCTACAGGTGCAGATGCCGTTCTCTATACATGTTCTGCTTTTGGAAAAGGTATTGAATACGCTGCCGGGCTTCTCTCAGTCCCGGTTATGAAGCCCAATGAAGCCATGTTTGAAGAGGCTCTTAAGCATGGGCATAATATTGGTATGATTGCGAGCTTCAAACCGTCCGTCAAATCCATGACGGACGAATTTGAAAATGCCTGTTCTTACCTTGGCAAACACGCTTCCCTGAAAACAGAATTGATCACTGAAGCCATGGATGCTCTTCGCAATGGCGATGTCACAACCCATAATCACCTTGTAGCGGACGCTGCCTATAAGCTCGGACATTGTGATGCCGTTATGCTGGCCCAGTTCTCCATGGCCCGTGCGGCAGCCTCTGTCCGTTCAGTGGTCAAAGTGCCTGTTCTGACGGCACCGACAACTTCCGTTGTTAAGCTTAAACAGTTGTTCGCAGGTGCCTGAAGCTGCTAACAGTTGCATGCATTACTGATTGCGTGTTAGCCACGCCAATGAATGCTGGCACGTTCAGCGAGAGACAGCGAAGACGATTTGATGGCAAAGAAAAATTCACAGAAGCTGACCTTCTCCAAAGATACCTGGCCGATTCTCATGCGGATGTGGCGTGAATGGGTTAAACCCTACACAGGTTCACTGCTGCTTATTCTGTGTCTGGTTATCCTGATTGCCGGTACGGCAAGTCTCTATCCTGTCCTTGTAAAAATGGCTCTGGATGCTTTTACGGACAAAAGCCAGAATATCATTATGGTTGCCCCGATTTTCATTATCGTTGTGACCGCTGTCAAAGGTTTCTCGATGCTGGGTCAGACAGTTCTGACCAACCGGGTTGTCAGCCAGATTGAAGCTGACATGCAGCTGAAGCTCTACAGCCATCTGATTGATGGTGACATCTCCCAGATCGGGCGGCAGAGTTCAGCAGCACTTACCCAACGCTTCACCACTGATTTTACCTATATCAAAGAAGCGTTGACCCGTATCTCGACAGTCTTCCTGCGTGATACCGCAACAATTATTGCCGTTGTCATTGCTATGATCTGGATTGATCCGATCCTGACGCTGGCATCTGCCGTTGTTGCTCCTTTTGTCGCTCCTCCTATTGCGAAAATTGGCAAGAAGCTGCGCCGCATGTCTACTTCAACTCAGGAGCAGATTGGTGAGATGGCAGGGCTGGTTTCTGAAAGCCTTCAGGGTGCCCGCGTTGCCAAAACCTATAATCTTGAAGACTACCTGAAAGGAAAAGCGGCAAGCTCCTTCAACGAAATCCGCCTCCTAAAGGTCAAGGCTGCCAATGCACGCGGACGCCTCGATCCATTGCTGGAAATTGCTGGTGGTATTGCCCTTGCAGGTGTCCTGTTCCTGATTGGCTGGCGCATAATGGCCGGGCAAAGTTCAGTTGGTGATTTTGCCGGCTTTGTTACCGCATTGCTGCTTGCATCCCAGCCTATCCGCACACTCGGCAACCTGAGCGCCATTATTCAGGAAGCGGTTGCTGCACTGGTTCGCTATTATGCCATTGTCGATGAAAAACCTACAATTGTTGACACCCCCGATGCCAAACCGATCAATGTCAGTAAAGGCAAAATCAGACTTGAGAATGTTGTCTTCAAATATCGTGAAGATGTCACAGCTCTTGATCACATCACCCTGACAATCCCGGCTGGCAAGACCACCGCACTGGTTGGCCGGTCCGGCTCAGGCAAGTCAACCATGATGTCACTGGTGCCACGCCTTTATGACGTGACAGATGGTGCATTGGTTATTGATGGGCAGGATATCCGCGAAGTCACACAGCACAGCCTGCGTGATAAGATTTCTGTCGTCAGTCAGGATGTCATGCTGTTTGACGATACCATCCGTGCCAATATTGCCCTTGGCCGCAATGATGCTGATGAAGAGCGTATTATCGAAGCCGCCAAAGCTGCCGCAGCTCATGATTTCATCATGAAAGCCCCGGAAGGTTATGACAGTCAGGTTGGAAGCATGGGCACACGCCTGTCTGGCGGTGAGCGTCAGCGCATCTCTCTGGCCCGCGCCTTTTACAAGAATGCCCCTATTCTGTTGCTTGATGAAGCCACATCTGCCCTTGATTCAGAATCTGAACGCCTGGTGCAGCAGGCAATCCGCAAGCTGATGCATGGTCGCACGACACTTGTCATCGCCCATCGACTCTCAACCGTTCGCGATGCGGATATGATTGTCGTGATGGAAGCCGGAAAGATTATCGAGACCGGAACCCACGATGAACTCATTACGAAAGACGGCGCTTATGCCCGTCTTTACAGACTGCAGCTGACGGATGATGTGATCAGCCCTGCATAAGGGCTAAATCACTCGCGATGCATGATGCCATCGACGAGGAGGTCTGACCAGAAACTTGGGCGGAAGTTACGTTCAAGCTCTTTAGGGTCGTAAACTTTCTCGACCCATTCAAGAAATGGGATGCCATTCGCCTCGCCCTGTTTGAGGTACATCTCAAAAAAGGCGTCGAGAATACCTGTCTTGGCAAAACGGAAATGGCCGTATTTCAGCGACAACTGGGAGATGGCTTCTGAGACCGGACGACCCTCGTGCACAATCAGGAAAAGGGCTGCAACAAAGCCAGCGCGATCGGCCCCTGATTTGCAATGGATGAGAGCCGGATATTCAAGCTCATCAAAAAACTTCTTGGCAGATAAAATAACCTGCTTATCCGGTGCACCACGTGAACGGACGATAAACTCAACGAGCTTAATTCCATGCTTGGCGCAATAATCTTTTTGAAGCTGCCAGGCACCATGTTCGCGACCACCCCGTAAATTGACGATTGTTTTTAGGCCATCCCGGGCAAGAGCTGCAATCTGATAGGGCGCAGGCTGAGCCGAACGCCACAGATTGGGTGTAACCTTGTATTTATTGAGATAGGCTATCCGAAAGATTCCATGGTCGACAAACAGCATGTTTGACCATGCGCGTAACCTCTCACCTGTGCTGTCAATTGGCCTGTCCCAACGCTTGATACGTGCCACGCGACGGGCACGACGTATTGCAGGCTTGCGGAAACGATTTAGCACAGATGTAAAACTCTTCGTTATTTCAAGGTACGGTAAATATCACAGATGAAGACTGACAGGTAGGTATGACGCTACCCTCAATCAACCCTGAAACCCGCAGATACTCAGGTTTCAGCGATTGTTTCTCTAGCAGTGATCACCCCAGTGAGCAATGTCTCTGGGCTGTTTCACATGTTTTCTTGCAGAAACCATAAACGGATTGTTGTGTGAAACCCTCTTGAGATAATCCCGTGTAACCATTACAGACCATAGTGACAGGGGGTGAAACACGAATGTTATTTTCGTGCTGTCATGGCCCTTTAGAGATATGAACCCGAACATTACAAGACAGGACACATCCTGTCTGCGGAGAAATACAATGAATCTTGCTAGCATCCCAGTTGGGAAAAATCCGCCAGATGAAGTCTACATGGTTGTCGAGGTTCCGGTTGGTGGCGAACCAATCAAGTACGAAATGGACAAAGAATCCGGCGCTCTCTTTGTAGATCGTTTCCTTTACACCCCAATGCGCTATCCAGGAAACTACGGTTTTATCCCACATACGCTTTCAGGTGATGGTGACCCATGTGACGTTGTCTGCGTCAATTCCCGTCCGATCGTTCCGGGTGCAGTCATGAATGTGCGTCCAATCGGCGTTCTGGTCATGGAAGACGACGGTGGTGAAGATGAGAAGATCATCGTTGTCCCAACCACAAAGCTGACCCGCCGTTATGAGAACGTCAAGGAATGCACAGATCTGCCAGAAATCGTCATACAGCAGATCGAGCATTTCTTCACCCACTACAAAGATCTGGAACCAGGCAAATGGGCCAAGATCATCCGTTGGGGTGATGCTGCCGAAGCACGCAAGCTGATTCTCGAAGGTATTGAACGCCACAAGAAAGAAGGCGGCAAGTAAGCTGCCTTATCTTCGGCCTATCAGCCGCAGATCTGAATTTTTGTATTTGGCCCGGCAAGCGCAAGCAGTCGGGCCATATCTTTTTGGGCAACGGCAATACACCCTTGCGTCGGTGTGTAATCTGGCCGGGCGATATGCAAAAATAAGGCACTGCCCCGCCCTTTGGTGATAGGACCACGATTGATATCCAGATCGACAACCACGTTATAAAGGTTGTCATCCCGCCACATCTCTTCACAGCTGGCATTATAGGGCAATGTCACGCGCGAATTATAACAGCGATCAGCAGGGGCATCACACCAGCCATCATCAGGGGATATCCGCCGAATCGGCAGCAGTGTTCTTGGACGCTTACCACGATCATGCCGATAGTAGACCTGCAGCATCCCAAATCGACCAATTCTTGATGCACCATCACCTTCACGTTTCAGATGTGTGGTACCAGAACGGCCAATCGCACAAGGGATACGTAATGACCCGGCGACAATCACACCGCGACTATGATTCAGCGGCGACCGGAAAACCCTGATCGTATCAACCGATGTCCGCTTCATAATACGGCTGCCCTTTCCTGAAAAATTCCTCTGCGAACATGCACCATAGCAACAGGTCTTTAACCAATAACAAACGATAAGCGGGGATTACGGCTCTATTCAACTTTATATCGCCGAGAAGTCAGAAAATTCCCTTTATTTGCGAGGCATTACTGCTTACATAGTTGAAACCTGCTTTGCAGTATTATCCTTGTTCCTCATTCCGTTACACCGGAATCCAGCATTGAGAGGTATGTCATTCATGTCCAATGCCAGCCGTCTGCTTCTGGTTGATGACGAGGCCATACTGCGTGACACGCTCTCTGAACAGCTTTCCTTAAATCCGGAATTTGAAATCCTGACAGCAGAAACCGCTGGTCAGGCACAGGAGGCTGTTAAGAGCCAGCGGATTGATCTTGTCATCATGGATGTTGGCTTGCCGGATATGGACGGCCGGGAAGCCGTACGCCAGATGCGCGAAGAGGGCTTTCGCTCACCTGTGATCATGTTGACTGCTCAGGATTCGGATGAAGATACGGTTCAGGGCTTAGAAGCCGGTGCAAACGACTATGTCTCCAAGCCGTTTAAATTTTCGGTTCTTCTCGCTCGTATACGGACCCAGTTGCGCCAGTATGAAGCCAGTGAAGATGCTGTTTTTCAGATAGGGCATTATACTTTTAAACCCGGGGCTAAACTGCTTATTGATGCCAAAGGTTCAAAAACAAAACTGACAGAAAAAGAAACTGCAATTCTGCGCTATCTTTATCGCGCAGGTAAGCAGATTGTCGGAAGAGATACATTGCTTGCAGAAGTGTGGGGCTATAACGCCAATGTAACAACACATACATTGGAAACCCATATCTACCGCCTTCGTCAGAAGATTGAGGCGGACCCTTCGAATGCGCGTATTCTGCTGACAGATGCAGGCGGCTATCGACTGGCACCTTGATCAGGATTTTTAAAGTAGCATGGCCCTCGGAGACGATATAAGCATTCTTGCTGAAACTGAGCTATTCAACCTTTTTGAAGTTGAAGCTTTAAGGTTGATTGCATTTGCAGCTGAACGTCGAAGTCTCAAAAAAGATGATCTCCTGTTTCGCAAAGGAGACCGGGCTGATTGTGGTTATGTGGTGATCAGTGGCTCTCTCAGGGTTGAAAAAGAGCACAATGACAAAACGGCCATAATAGCCAAACCCGGTACTTTGATCGGTCGTTTGGCCCTCTTCGTCCGAAACGTTCGCCCCGCAACAGCAACAGCCCTTGAGCCATCAGAGCTGTTACGGATATCTCCGACATTACTGCGGAAAGTTCTGGAAGAGTTTCCCGATTGTGCCAATGCCGCTCATGATGCACTGAGCGCTGATCTTATCGAGTTTACCGAAAATCTGGAAAAGGTCCGCCATCTCTTTGAAGATGACGAACCCAATAATTAAAATTTACAGCTCAAGTATAGCTGTCACCGGTGCGTGATCTGACGGGCGCTCCCAGCCACGGGTTTCCTTTGTAACGTGCATGCTCTTGAGAACAGGGGCCAAGTCTTCAGTCAGCCAGATGTGATCAAGGCGGCGCCCTTTATCTGCTGCGGCCCAATCAGGCGAGCGGTAACTCCACCATGAGTAGATTTTCTCCGGCTCAGGCCGCAGATGGCGCATACCGTCAACCCAGCCTGCTTCCTGACGCAATGTTTCAAGAGTCTCCGTTTCAAGAGGCGTGTGACTGACAACATCCAAAAGCTTCTTGTGAGACCAGACATCGTGCTCAAGAGGCGCGATATTCAAATCACCAACGAGAATTCCGGGAGCTCCCAGTTTACGGTTACGCTCTCCCCATGCACGCATTTCGGCAAGAAACTGCAGCTTGTGCGCAAACTTGGGATTGAGAACCGCATCCGGAATATCACCACCTGCCGGAACGTAGAAATTATGGATGGTGATACCTGCGGCCTGCTTGGCTTCTGGTGCAAGTGTAATGGCAATGTGGCGTGCATCCATACGCTCACACATGGACATCACCTGCGTGGAAGAAAACGGATATTTTGAGAGAATTGCTACACCGTTATAGCCCTTCTGCCCAACATTGGTGATGAAAGGATAACCAAACGACTTCAGTTCTTTGAACGGAAACTTGTCATCAGGACACTTGGTTTCCTGAAGGCACAGAATATCCGGTCTTTCATTTTCAAGAAACTGTCTGACCTGATCACTACGTAACCGGACGGAATTGATATTCCATGTTGTAACTGAAAGCTTCACGCCTGTTTTCCTGTGCTAGTCCTGAAGTGGAGATAACCTACCCCAGCTCATGCACGGGCTCCAGTATCAGGAAGCAGATTAATATGGATGATTATCTGCCCCGGCGGGTCCGGTCGATGTTTGAGAGGATAACCGTTGTCACAAATCCTTGTGCATCATGGATTTGCCAGCGGCTTAAGTTCTGAACGGCTGTATCAAAATACAGCACAATCTGGGCACGGCCACCAATCGTTGTACTGTCTTCCAGTGTGATCTGTGTGCTTGTCGGATCACGATCTATTTCAACAAGCTTGAGATCTTTGCCAAGATTAATCGGGTCACGCAGCAGGAATTTCAGTGGGGTCTGATTGATCGAGTACACATCAGATGTATTCAGCTTGCCGTCTTTAATCGCCACGTTTTTACCATCAGAGATAATCTCCATGGCAGATGGCGGATTATAGGAAAAGCGGACACGTCCCGGACGCTCTAGATACAGCACACCCTTCATACGCTTGCCATCACCACCAATCTGGACGAAGTCAGCCTGCATTGTATTGAGCGTATTGAAAAAACGGTTGGCCCGGTCAAGAATCTGTTGGTCAGACAGCTTTGATGCCGCTGGTAAATCAGCAGGCGGCGGAACTGCGGCAACTCCCGGCGCAGCCCCCACTGTCTGTGGCTGATCATTATTACCGGCAGCATTCTGCACACCTTCAGCCAAGACATCCCTGTTTGGCGGAGCAGGAGGCGGTAAAGGGACATTCACCAGCTGTTGTGCTGCACTATTATCTGACTGCTCAGGTGTATCCTCAACCGGAGGCGTTGTTGCAACTGGCTGTTCTGGCTGAGATTCTGGTTTTTCAGAAGCGGGCTTTGCCTCCATTTTCGGGCGCAAAGGTACGGACTTTGGAGCGCTGAAAGGTACGAAGCCTTTTGAATCGAGAGGCTTGAAGACGGTTCCAAAATTGCCCTGATAACTTTGAGGCTCCTGTACAGCCGGAGCTTCATTATTAACCGGCTGAGCAGCAACTGGCTGTCCCTCCTGAGAGCCTGACAGTGATGCCGGCCGCTTTGGAGGCAATGGTGCAGCTTGTAAAACGCGTTCAGAAGGATATTGAAGGTTACCGTTTTCATCAACGGGAATTCCACCAGATTGTGCCTTGGCCATCAAAGCACATAGAACCGATACCGTCAGGAAACAGGTAATCGCAGCGCCAAGTACAATGTACCGCTGTGGTTTATACAGGCGAACAAACCCGTTTATTGGCATATGGTCCACAAGAGGCATCTATTGCTTCTTTCGCAACACATTGGAAACTTCGAGAGAAGGCCAGCCTTCCCTCACACCATTGAAACCGTCTTATTAAGCAATTTTATGTCAGGCCTCCTCATCGGCAAATTCGGTTGGACTCTGCATTAAAATCTCGCGCTTTCCGACGTTGTTAGCGGGGCTGACAATACCCTCCTGCTCCATACGCTCCATAATTGAGGCAGCACGGTTATAGCCAATCTGTAGTCGGCGCTGGATATAGGACGTTGAAGCTTTCTTATCACGCAGAACCAGTGCCACAGCCTGATCATAAAGATCACCACCCGGAGAACCGAAAGACGTATTATCGAAGACAGCACCATCGCTGCCTGCTTCTTCTTCAGCCTCAGTCACTGAGCTGAGGTAGGAAGGCTGACCCTGCTGTTTCAGGTGTGTAACGACATGCTCGACTTCTTCATCCGAACAGAAAGGCCCGTGTACACGCGTTATGCGGCCACCGCCTGCCATGTAAAGCATATCGCCCTGTCCAAGCAGCTGCTCGGCACCCATCTCGCCCAGAATTGTCCGGCTATCAATCTTTGAAGTCACCTGGAAAGAAATACGGGTTGGGAAGTTGGCCTTAATCGTACCCGTGATAACGTCAACGGATGGACGTTGTGTTGCAAGAACCACATGGATACCAGCGGCACGTGCCATCTGGGCCAGACGCTGAATTGTGCCTTCAATTTCTTTGCCGGCAACAATCATCAGGTCAGCCATTTCGTCAACAACAATGACGATATATGGCAATGGCTCGAGATCCATGTTCTCCTGCTCATAGAGCGCTTCACCCGTTTCACGGTCAAAGCCTGTCTGAATTGTCCGGGTGATTTCCTCACCCTTGGCTTTGGCTTCTTTCACACGGGCATTGAAACCATCAATGTTGCGGACGCCAAGCTTCGACATCTTTTTGTAACGGTCTTCCATCTCACGGACGGCCCATTTCAGGGCAACAACCGCTTTCTTGGGATCGGTCACAACAGGTGTCAGGAGATGCGGGATGCCCTCATAGATCGACAGTTCGAGCATCTTCGGGTCGACCATGATCAGGCGGCATTCTTCCGGTTTGAGACGATAGAGCAACGACAGGATCATTGTGTTGATCGCAACGGACTTACCAGAGCCCGTCGTACCGGCAATCAGCAGGTGGGGCATACGGGCAAGATCAACTATAACCGGCTCACCGCCAATGGTCTTGCCAAGGCACAGGGCCAGTTTGTGTTTGCTGGATTCAAAATCCTGACTGGCAAGAAGTTCCCGCAGATAAACCGTTTCACGCTTATGATTTGGCAGTTCGACACCAATAGCATTACGACCGGGAATAACCGCAACACGGGCCGAGATTGCACTCATGGAGCGGGCAATATCATCTGCCAGTGAAATCACACGTGATGATTTGGTACCCGGTGCGGGCTCGAGTTCATAAAGTGTGACAACCGGACCAGGGCGAACATTGATAATTTCACCGTTAACGCCGAAATCCTGCAAGGTGCTTTCAAGCAGGGCAGCATTCTGCTCGAGCGCATCTGTCGAGATCGCGTTGGTATTGGTCTTTGGCGGTTCTGCCAGAAGAGTCAGTGGTGGCAGCTCATAAGATTCCTCATTCAGGAATGATGGCTGCGCTTCACGGACAATACGTTTGCCCTGCTTGGGTGCAGTAGGCGCCGGACCCACACGACCAGCCTGATAAGCCTCTTCATCAGACACCGAGTGGACAATATTTTCAGCTTCACTTCTCTGGAGCATCACACGGTTTTGTGGACGCTCAACAACAGGAGCCGGATGCGGAATATAGGTTTCCCCATCATGCCAGGGCTCAATATCGTCATCATCATGCAGCACAGGCGCATGTGACGGCTCAAAGTGAGACTGATAGTCGTCATGATACTGCGGTTCTGGCTGCGGCTGATAACCATGATGAAGCTGCACTGGAGCACCGAAGCTCGGCTCACGGCGCATCATCGGACCACCAGCCATACCACCACCAGGCATTTCCGATGCCATACGGGGCTGTTCAAAATGCATATTACCGCCACGGGCCATAGCCAGCTTTGGCTCACTACGCTTTGCTGTCCAGCGACGCAATGTACTGCTTATGCTCATAAAACCATGAGCAATGGCTCCAAGAGAAACAATACCCCAGCCCGGTTCATCTTCACGATGCGTATCTTCTGGCTCTTCCCAGTATTCTTCTTCCTCAGCATCATCCAGTGGCTGATACTGCGGCTCCTGCTCGTGCATGCCAAAGCCACAGGCAGCTGTCAGGCACAGAATGGTAATGATTGCAAAAACAGAACCGAGAATGATTTTTGCCGGACCTCCTGACAAACCAGTGATTGCTTTGGCAGCACTCACCAGACCATCGCCAACAACACCACCCAGACCTGTTGGTAAAGGCCATTGTGCCGTTGCCGGGAATGAGCTTGCCATAGCGGTTGCCGTGAAAACACCAAGAATCCAGAGCACAAGGCGCAACTGCACTTTATCAATCCGGGCTTTGGTAATCAGTCGCCAGCCCCAGATAAGCATCGTACATAGAATAACAATTGCCCCAAGACCAAACAGCTGCATAACAAGATCAGCACTGATTGCACCAATCCAGCCAAGCGTGTTTTTTACGGGCCCATCAACGGCATTGTTAAAGCTTGGATCATCGACCGACCATGTTGCCAGCGCAACAACCATCGCCCCTGATAACAGAAGCAATGTGATTCCGATCAGCTCCTTGGCACAACGGGCCAGGAACGCACGGAATAAATCAGACAGGCTTTCAAGCGGTGTAGGTCGACTCTTTCGCATCTCGTGTCTCGAGGAGGGGAACATAACGTAAATTTTTCCAGAGTTAACCTTACGCCACGAGGGTTAAGGGTGCCTTAACCTTACGAAGAAAGTGTGTATTTCCCGTAACCTATTCGTGAATATGACTTTTTCCAGGAACAACTAAAAAACCGGTCGCATCCTGTGTGACGCGACCGGCTTAAAATTTCTTGAAACAGACTACTGATTCGCAACCAATACTCAGTAGTTGTAGGCGCGTTCTCCGTGCTCAGCGAGATCAAGGCCCTCCCGTTCTTCTTCAGACGAAGCGCGTAAAGGCGTAAAGATACCGACAAGCTTGAAGAGGATCAGAGAGCCAATACCTGTCCAGAGCAAGGACACAAGCACAGCTTTTGTCTGAATCCAGACCTGCGTTGCCATAACATACTCACCCGTGGCCAGACCTGTTCCACCAAGAGCCGGGGCAACAACAATACCTGTTGCAATAGCACCGATAATACCGCCAACACCATGGATTCCAAAAACATCAAGCGTGTCATCGTAACCAAAAGCATTTTTGATTGTCGAACAGAAGACAAAGCAGACCACACCCGCCAGAAGGCCAAGAACAATCGACCCCATTGGTCCGGCAAACCCGGCAGCAGGTGTCACCGCAACAAGACCCGCAATCGCACCGGATACAAGACCGAGCATTGAAGGGTGCCCTTTGAGAATCCATTCAGCCAGAAGCCAGGCAAGTCCAGCTGCTGCTGTCGCTACAAAAGTATTGATCATGGCAAGACCCGCGCCACCATCAGCCTTGAGGGCAGAGCCGGCATTGAAACCAAACCAGCCGAACCACAGCATTGCACCACCAATCATTGTCATGGTCAGGGAGTGTGGCGCAATCAGCTCTTTACCAAAACCGATACGCTTACCCACCAGAAGGCAGCCTACAAGACCAGCAATACCGGCATTGATATGCACGACTGTGCCACCAGCAAAATCAAGCGCCCCCCATTCTGCCAGCAATCCGCCGCCCCAGACCATGTGAGCGATCGGGATGTAAACAAAAGTGAACCACAGAATGGAGAATAGCAAAACAGCAGGGAAGCGCATGCGTTCGGCAAATGAGCCAACAATCAGCGTTGGTGTCAGCATGGCGAATGTCATCTGGAAACAGATGAAGACATATTCTGGCAAACCACCATCAGCTGTTGTTGAAGCAGGCGAAACACCAATCAGAAACAACTTGGAGAAATCACCAATAAACTCTTTGAAGTCCCCACCTGCCGTGAAGGCAAGTGAATAGCCATAAACAATCCAGAGCAGACAGACGACACAGGCAACCACCATAATCTGGGTGAGCACCGACAACATATTCTTGGCCCGGACCATACCTCCGTAAAACAGGCCAATGCCCGGTAAAATCATAAAGAAAACAAGAACTGTGGACATCAGCATCCAAGCCGTATCACCCTTATTTGGGGTGGCTGCCTCCGTTGCCTGAGCAAAAGCAGCACCAGGCGAAAGAGCGACAAGGGATGCCAAAATCGGTAGTTTTTTGAAATAACGCAAAAGCATGAACAGACTCCACAATCTAAAAATCAGAGGGCATCACCGTCGGTTTCGCCGGTGCGGATTCGTAAAATTGAATCGAGAGAAAGAACAAAGATCTTGCCGTCGCCGATCTGGCCCGTTTGAGCAGCAGCTGCAATTGCATCAACAACCTGCTGAACAATGGCGGTATCAACCGCGACCTCAATCTTGATTTTAGGGAGAAAGTTCACCGCATATTCGGCGCCACGATAAATCTCGGTATGACCTTTCTGGCGGCCGTACCCTTTTACCTCCGTTACGGTCAGACCATGAACATCCAGAGAGCTTAATGCATCCCTGACCTCGTCAAGCTTGAATGGCTTGATAATGGCTATGACAAACTTCATGTTTCCTCCTCGGTTTTTCTGGCCGGATATTCCAGCGCGATATCTCAAGGATGAATTTGCAAGGAGCGTGCCAACACTGCTTTGAACTTACGGATGACAAGGAAATAAAGGCTTTCAGGTAGCAAAATTTTATAGAAAAATGAGAAAGTGTTTTTCATTTCAGTCTGCTAAGCAGTTTTTGCTGAAATTTGACCCACCACATCCTGAAAATTACCATTGCCTATTTTTTAGGCGCATCAGGTTGATGCTTAAAAAATAGCCAAGAAAAAAGGGCCTCAACGGGCCCTTTGTTTGACGCATGAACGATTATTTAAAGCCGGTCGTCTCGCCGACGAATAAGACCTTCCTGAGCGACAGAAGCCACAAGAGTGCCATCCTGTTTGTAAATCAGACCACGGGAGAAACCACGTGCTCCCATCGCACTCGGGCTGTCCTGAGCATAAAGCAGCCATTCATCAGCACGGAATGAGCGATGGAACCAGACGGCATGATCAAGGCTTGCAGCCTGCATCGAACGCTCAACGACACTCCGTCCATGGGCAACGAGTGATGAATCAAGCAATGTAAAATCGGAGGCGTAAGCAAGAACGGCCCGATGAATTGCCGGGTCATCCGGCAATGGCGCGACAGTCTTGAACCAGCAGTTGAAATAAGGTTCATGCCCGGACTTGAGCTCATAACGTGTCGGGTCAACAGGGCGGATATCCAGCGGACGCATGCGAGCGAAATAAGAACGAATTTCCGGCGGCATCAATGGCACGATCTTTGTCCGGAATTCTTCTTCATTAGGCAATGTATCAGGCGTTGGAATACCAGTTGGCATTGGCAGCTGATGCTCATAGCCCTGCTCTTCCTTCTGGTAAGAGGCTGACATGGAGAAAATTGCCTGCCCATGCTGAATGGCCGTAATGCGTCGGGTAATAAAGGAATGCCCGTCCCTCAGGCGCTCAACCTCATAGATAATCGGGATGGTCGGATCACCAGGTAAAATAAAGTTGCCGTGCAGAGAATGAACATGGAACTGTGAATTTACAGTATGGGTTGCAGCAACCAGCGACTGACTGACCACCTGCCCGCCAAAGACACGCTGCCAGCCAACCTGCGGACTTTGGCCGCGATAAAGATTCAACTCAAGCTGTTCGAGTTTTAAAATGGAAAGCAGCTCATCAACACTGTTGAACACGACCAGACTCCTTAATTATTATTGTCTCTCACTATTTTTTGCCACGAGTATAGAAATAACACAATTCTAGCAATATTTGCTGTAACTCTTTTCCAGAGTACAAAGCTGCTATAGCATAGCAAGCTGAAAATGGCTGGTCGTGTTCCAGGTTACCTTTCAGATGCAAAATGGTGAAAGATAAATGTCGGTTGCAAATCCATATCATATCACGATTGCCGGAGCTGGCTTAAATGGTCTGGCGCTCGCTTTTGCATTAAAGAAAGCTCTTGGAGACAATATCCGTCTGACACTTGCTGACCCGGCCCTTGATCGTGATGCCTCACGCGACAAGCGATCTTTTGCCGTCACGCCATCATCACGTCGGATGTTTGAAACCCTCGGTGTCTGGGATGATGAGATTCTGCAGACTGAGGCGGTCGCCGATATGGTCATCACAGACAGCCGTGTCGAAGACCCTGTGCGACCAAGTCTCCTGACTTTTGCTGAAGGTAACCTTCAGGGCGAGCCGCTGGCCTATATGGTTGAAAGCGCAGCACTGACAAAGCTGCTTCTTCAAGCCTGTAAAACCTGCAATATTGATTTTTCTGCTTCGGCCATTCAACGGTTCACACCAACAGGTAATGGCGTTGAAATTGAAATGGAAGGCCGGAAACCCTTCACCTCAAACCTGCTTGTGGCAGCAGATGGGAAACGCTCCCGCCTGCGGGAACTGGCCAATATTGGCTGGATCAGCTGGCCCTATAATCAGTCAGGTATCGTCGGAACCATTACCCATTCCCGCGATCATGAAGGAAAAGCCTACGAGCACTTTCTCCCATCCGGCCCCTTTGCCATTCTGCCATTAGCTCCGGGCGGTACATTAGGATACCGCTCATCAATCGTCTGGACAGAAACAACCGAGACCGCTGATTACCTTATGGAGTTTGGCGAAAAACAACAGCTGGCGGAAGTTGAGAAGCGCTTTGGGCCAACACTCGGGACAATCGCGCTGGAGACAAGTCTTCAAAGTTTCCCGCTTACGTTTGGCATTGCCCGCAGTTTCATTTCTGATCGCCTCGCACTGCTTGGTGATGCTGCCCATGCCATCCACCCCATTGCCGGACAGGGCCTCAACCTTGGATTGGAAGATGTCGCCGCCCTCGCTGAAATCATTGTCGATGCCGTCCGCATTGGCCTTGACCCGGGAACCTATAACCAGCTTGAGCTTTACGAGAATGCACGGCGCTTTGATGTTACTGCCAAAGGGCTGGCAATGGATGGCCTGAACCGTCTGTTCTCAAATGATCTGACACCGGTCAGATTAATCCGAGATTTTGGCCTTGGCCTCGTTAACCGCCTGCCTGAGTTGAAACGTTTCTTCGTTGATCAGGCGGTCGGAGGCACAACCGTGAGCGCTCCACGCCTCTTTAAAGGTGAAGAGCTTTAATAAAAAAGGCCAGCAGATGCTGGCCTTTTTATAATCAGGTCATAATGATCAACGTGCACGCCGTAAGGCATCAAGTACCTTGTAGCCAGCGCGACCACGAGCAGGTAACCCGATTGCTTTCTCGATTTCCTTGATCGCTTCACGGGTTTTGGCACCCACCATGCCATCAGGTTCACCGACATTGAAACCACGGGCATTCAACAGGCTCTGTAATTCCCGACGTTCAGCACGTGAGAGTGGTGGATCGTCTGTTGGCCATGCAGCCTGAATACCGGGCAGACCTCTTAAACGATCACCCAGCAATGCAATGGCCAAACCATACGATTCTGAAGCGTTGTAAGAATAAACGGCATCAAAATTTTTGGTAACCAGAAATGCTGGTCCGTTAATACCGGCTGGAATGATGATACCGGCCTGATAGTTTCCGCTCAATGAGCGACCATCAACACGTGTCACACCCATTGAGGCCCATGAAGAAACAGCACGCTTCTTCTTGCGCCCAGCAAGGCTTGTATCAAAGCCACGGGGTAACCGGACCTCATACCCCCAAGGCAGCCCCTGAACCCAACCGGCCTTTTTCAGGAAGTTTGCAGTTGAGCCAAGCGCATCAGGAACGGAATCAACAATATCCCGACGACCGTCACCATCAAGATCAACGGCCAGGCGCAAGAAGGTTGATGGCATGAACTGGGTCTGACCAAAAGCTCCGGCCCAGGAACCTGTCAGACGGGACGGGTCGATATCGCCACGTTCAATGATCCGCAAGGTCGCCATAAACTCGCCCTTAAAGTAGGACTGACGGCGGTTTTTATAACAGGCAAGGGTTGAAAGCGATTGTAGCAGTGGGCGTTTGCCAAGGTTCTTGCCGAAGTTGGACTCAACACCCCAGACCCCAACAATTGCATAGCGATCAACACCATAACGGGATTCGGCAGAGGCAATAGCCTTAGCCCACTGGCGCATGGCAGATTTACCATCCGATACCCGCTCTTCATCAACGAGAGAGCCAAGATAATCCCATACCGGCGTTTTAAACTCCGGCTGATTATTCATCAGATCAAAGATGGTCAGATCAGGTTCAACACCGCGCATGGCACGGTCAAATGTGCGGCCTGAAACACCCTTTGAAGCGGCTTCAGAACGCAGCTGTGCAAGACATCCGCGATAATCCTGCGCTGCTGCAGGTAAAACGGAGAATGCCAGAGCAACGGCAGCCCCGGCTGAGATGATTGTGGTTTTAATAAACTTGGACATACAACAAGCCTTAACCCAATATGGTTAAGGCTTGCTAAAAATGGCCGAGTCCGAGAATGGACTGGCTCAGCTCCAGGAACGCTCAGAAAGCTTTGCCTCGTAGGCGTCAATCTTATCCTGCTTTTCAAGTGTCAGTCCGATATCATCAAGGCCGTTCAGCAGGCAATGCTTGCGGAACGGGTCGATATCAAAGTGGATCATACCGCCATCAGGACCACGGATTTGCTGATTTTCAAGATCAATCGTCAGAGTTGCATTGGCACCACGATCGGCATCATCAAACAGCTTCTCAAGATCTTCAGGTAAGACCTTGATTGGCAAAATGCCATTCTTGAAACTGTTGTTATAGAAAATATCAGCAAAGCTGGTGGAGATGACACAGCGAATACCAAAATCAAGCAGAGCCCAAGGTGCGTGTTCACGCGAAGAGCCACAACCGAAGTTATCGCCCGCCACAAGAATACTGGCCTTCTGATAGGCAGGCTTATTCAGCACGAAGTCAGGATTATCTGAACCGTCCTCATTATAACGCATCTCGGCAAAAAGACCCTTGCCAAGACCGGTACGCTTGATTGTCTTGAGATAGTTTTTCGGAATGATCATATCTGTATCGATATTGACCGTCCGCATCGGTGCGGCAACGCCCTCAAGCACGGTAAATTTTTCCATAACCTCAACTTCCACTTGTCAAAATGAAACTGACTGACTTTTTCAATATTACAAATCAGAACCCTATAACAAGGTAAATATTTAAGCATGCGCAATGGCACATCATTTTATTTCTTGCGAGATATCGTCTAGCATAGACTTGGAACGCCAAGAGTTAAAATTCAATACATATTAAACATGCTTTTTATACAGCAGGGTTTAAACCATAGAATTTCTTGATTAAAAACTTCTTTGATTCGAACAGGGGACTGATATGAATAAAAAATATACTGAAATCACTTTTAAGGGTGCGGCTGCCTTTGCCATCGCTTTGTCGATGATTGGCACAGCCTATGCTGGTGGCAAAAGCCCGGCAGCGGCTTACGATGTTTCATTTGATAATATTTCAGCTGAGTTTTTCTTACTTAAAATCAATATGCCTAAGGTTGAGATCAAAGGCTCAAGCCTTCAGAAGGCCGATATTGAAAAGATGTTTGCGAAAGACACACCTGTTGCAGATCGCATCAAGGCACTTTCTGCCTATACAGCCAATTCAATTGACATCCCCACAATGACTTTTGTGCTTGATGCCTCAACTGGCGATGCAAGCAAGTTCGTAAAATTCTCAGGCGATTACAAAGATGTAAAGCTGGAAAAAGTTGCCAATGGCAAGATTGGTAAAACTTCTGTAGCAAATGGTGGCCTGGACGTTGATGCTTCTGGCATCTTATCAATGAACTACAATGCAAAATCATACTCAATGAATGATTTTAACTTCGTTCATGTTTTCCGTGCATGGGAAGATAAGGCTGGTCCAGAAGATAAAGAGGCTGTGGCCCTTTACAGTTCTGCCCAGATAGAAAGCATATCTGGAAGCGCGAAAGACGAAAATGGCTCCCAGACATTTGAATACGGCAAGTATAATGTCAGTCAGGGTTCAAAATTCAAACTGCCTTCAAAGCCTTTGAAAGAAACAGTTAATGAAGTAATTGCCATTCTGAACGACAAAGATGCTCAGAAGAATAAAGATGAAGCGCTCAAGCGCTTCAAGGCAATTGCACCTCAGGCAATCGAGTTCATCGAAAACTATTATTTTGAGACTTATACGCTTGATAGCTACAAGATGACACAAGTCCTCACTCCAAAAGGACAAGAAGGCGTTACAATTAACGCAAGCACTGGCAAAATTGAGTTCAGTCCAAAACAGCTTTCAGTATCTGATATTACTGTCTCTGTTCCGACAGCAAAGGCCGAAGTTAAAATTGGTTCTGTCTCAAACAAGGGCTTTTCAATTGATCCTTTGCTGGCTACAGCTAAAACCCTGCTCGCCAAGCCAGATAATAGCCTGAGCGAAGAAGATGGTATGTCTTTGGCTCTGGCTATGTATTCCAATCTTGGCACAACCAGCTTTGATAACATTGATATTAAAGCCGTTGCACCAAAGCCTGTCGTTCAGCAGGACGACGAGGATGATGAAGAAACAACGGATGAGACTGTAGAGGAAACAACATCTTCGCAGGCAACATCTGGCGAAACAATTGACATTAACGTCAAAGCCAAGAACTTCACTTTCAAGCTGGAAAACCCGGTCAATAACATTCCATCAGCAGTTCGGATTTCTTTCGACAACCTGCAGTTCCCGGCAACTCTGTTTGCTCTGAAGGGTGATGAAAAGGGCCTGAAGGCAATGGAAAACCTCAAGAAGGTTGGCCTTGAGAACTTAAACGTTTCCTACGCTGTCGATGCGTCCTGGAATAAGGATGCAAACGAGCTCCACATCAATGAAATCAAGACTGCAGAAGAATCCATGGGCTCAACCCTGATCAAGGGCACCATCGGTAACTTTACATCTGCCATGTTCACAACCGACAAGCAGGCTGCAACATTAAGCGCCCTTGGTTTGCTGGTGAAGGATCTTTCCCTGCATCATGAAGATAAGGGTATGCTGAATAAGCTTATTGAACTGAATGCTGAAGAGAAGGGCATCACACCTGAACAGATCAAGTCAACTGTTCCAATGATGGCTGCCTTCATTCCAGAGCCATTTGCCAGCATGGAATCTGTCAAGACAATCAAGGATGCTGCCCTTAAGTTCTGGGCCAATCCGGGTAAGCTTGATATCTCCATTAAAGCCAAAGATGGCAAGGGTCTTGGCCTTGCTGACTTTATGTCTGTAAAGCAGAACCCTGCTGCGATTGACGGTAAGATCGACGTCAAAGCTTCTGCCAGCAACTAAGATTAGCTTTATAGAAAAGCGCAAAAGGAGAGGTGAAAGCCTCTCCTTTTTTATTTCTGAAATATACTTAAAATGCTATTTAACGTCTTATTCATTCTGAAATGGAAGCAATATGGATCGACTTGATTGTGACCGTATGTTCGTCAAAGTTATGGAAACAGGCAGTTTTTCAAAAGCAGCCGAACAATCCCGTGTCAGCCCAAGTCAAGCTTCCAAGCTTATCTCAAAACTGGAAAGTGATCTTGGTGTCCAGCTTCTAAAACGAACAACACGGTCATTAACAGCAACTGAAGTGGGCACCGCCTATTTTGAGCGGATCAAAGCCATTCTTGAGGATATTGATAGCCTCGACTCATCCGTCCAGAATTCATCCGGAACAGCCAAAGGCAGATTACGTCTTTCTGTTCCCCTATCATTCGGTACTATAAGGCTGGCCCCGGTTTTCATTCAGTTTGCGCAGGCTTATCCGGAAATCGAGCTGGATATTTCCTTCAGTGACCGGAATGTCAATTTAGTTGAAGAGGGGTATGATGCCGCCATCCGGATTGGGCGGATTGATGACAGCAGTCTTATTGCCCGCAAATTATGCGACTTCAAAACAATAACGGTCGCATCAACACATTATCTTGAACAGGCTGGAACGCCAATGCATCCGGATGCCCTTATCTCCCATGAATGCATAATGGATACCAATCTGTCAGATCCCGCCTTGTGGCGCTTCAATAATCCGGACACGAGACTACCGATAGCAATCCGTGTTTCAGGCCGTCTGCGTTTTGCAAATGCCGAAATTTGTCTCGATGCCGCCGCGAAGGATTTTGGGATTACGCGCGTTCCGAGCTTCTTCCCAAAAGCTGATCTGGAGAGCAAAGGTCTCAAGATTATTCTAGAGGCTTATGAGAGAGATCCTTATGCTGCTCATATCATCTATCCGGCAGGCCGCTATCTTGCAGGAAAGACAAGGGCAATGGTGGATTTTATGGCAAAGACCTTCCATCAGGAACGTTTTTAAAACATTTTATTATTTCCAAAATAGAAATTTAAATATCTAAAACACACTAATAATCTTTGTAATGGAATATATTATATCGGGGTAATCATCTTTGACAGGATATTACCATGATTGATTCACGTACTGCTCCTTACGCCGCCCTTATTTTACGTCTTACGCTGGGTGTTCTCTTTCTTATCCATGCCGGACTAAAGATTTTCGTCTTCACACCAGCCGGAACAGCGCAGTATTTTGCCTCTCTCGGGCTCCCATCGGCACTGGCTTATTTCACCATTGTCTGGGAAATTCTTGGTGGACTTGCCCTCATCACGGGCTTCTGGACACGTCTTGCGGCTCTGGCCATGATTCCTAATCTGCTTGGTACAATCGTAACGGTTCACGGAGCCGCTGGTTTCTTTTTTACAAACCCGAATGGTGGTTGGGAATATCCGGCCTTTTGGGCAATTGCCCTGCTGGTTCTCGCATTGTTAGGCGATGGTGCCTTCGCCTTGAAGCCCACACCCGGCTACAAAAGGTAATTTTATGATGCCTGAAGTAATCCCCTCTCTCAGAATCGGCCTGGTTACCCTGACAGTTAATAACCTTGATTATGTCAGAAATTTTTATGAAAAAATCCTCGGTCTGATCCCGTTACATGAAACAGCAGGCCGCGTCGCACTCGGTACAGAAAAAGAAGTACTTCTTGTGCTTGAAGAAGACAGGAACGCCAAAAGACATTCCATCAGAGAAGCAGGATTATTTCACACAGCCTTCCTCCTGCCGACCAGAGGCGATCTGGCCCGTTGGTTTTTGCATGCTCATCAGCTTGGTATTCATCTTCAGGGAGCATCTGACCACCTTGTCAGTGAAGCAATTTATCTTGCAGACCCGGAAGGCAATGGCATTGAAATTTACAAAGATCGTCCGCGCTCTGACTGGAGATGGCATGAAGGTCAGGTTGAAATGGCAACAATTGCACTTGATATTGCTGATCTTGTTAAAGATGCTGACGGTCAGAGCTGGGAAACCGTTCCGGCAGCCACCCGTATAGGACATGTCCATTTACAGGTCGGCCATATTGCAGAAGCAGAGAAATTCTATGCCGATAAACTGGGGTTTGACATAACCTGCCATTACCCCGGCGCAACTTTCTACAGTACCGGCCAATACCATCATCACCTTGCGACCAACATCTGGAATAGCAGAAACGCACCTCCCAGAGAAAAAAATACAACGGGTCTTGCCCAGATTGAGTTGATTGCCGCAGAGCAGGATATAATCAGTGGCATTCGCGATCGTACCGGCAATAAAGATTCTGGCAGCTTAATCATCGAAGATCCATGGCATAATAAAATTTCGATAAAAATGGCCTTCTGAAAAAAGAAAACCGCCAGCATATAAAAGCTGGCGGTCTTCGGTTACCTTATCAGAATTTTGCTGCTACCTGGCAGAGAGCAACAACGTTGTCATCATAATCACTGGTTGCTTTCAGAACATCAACGCAACGCTTCTTGAGCACAACCCGCTCCCGCTGGTTCATGTTGGAAACACGATCATAGGCAACATCATAATCACTTTGACTTGGTACAGAACTGAAGAAGCTGCCGAAGCCTCGTGTTCCACTTGAGGCACTGTTACCTCCTAAGCCACCAGCGTTATTACCGCCGCCGGCGTTTGTACCGCCACCACTGGTGCCGCCACCACTGGTGCCGCCACCGCTCGTACCACCGCCACCATTATTGCCACCTCCTCCGTTATTTCCACCACCACCATTGTTACCACCGCCGCCGTTGTTGCCACCACCTCCATTATTGCCGCCACCGCCTCCATTATTACCACCGCCGCCGGTACCACCACCAATACCAACACCAGCACCAACAGAAGCTGTATCGCCAATACCAACACCCGCGCCGGCATTAATACCGGTAGACCCATTCACGCTTGCACCAACACCAGCACTGACACCGCTGCTACCACCAACATTGGCTCCCACGCCTGCGCCAATACCACTGCTTGATGTTGCCGAGGCGCCAACACCCGCTGAGATTCCACTGGTACCACCGACATTTGCTCCTGCACCGGCATTCAAGCCACTATTGCTCAGACCTGCACCGACACCAACAGAGGCTCCGCCAACACTCGCACCAACTCCAACATTAGCGCCACCAATAGCACCACCAACGGCACCTACTGTTCCTCCAACGGCATTCCCAAGACCGCCAACAGAATTGCCAACACCGCCAAGGGCACCACCGAGACCACCGCCAACACTTGCGCCAAGACCGCCAACTGCACCACCAAGACTACCGCCAATACCGGCAGCTGCACCACCGCTGGATGCTGTACCGCCGCCGCCACCTGCAGTGCCACCACCGCCGCCAGCGGAACCACCGCCAAGCGCCAAGACCGATACCGGTGTTGCAAGAGCTAGAACTGTCACAATAAAAGCAGAGAAAACTACGGATGATCGTAGCTGATTTTTAGACCGAAGATTTGTCATGGCATTTCTCCCCTTAAACCTCTTATGAGTCTTAATTGGAGCGCTATTATTTTTTTTAAATTACCCCTTGAAAATTATTTCAGATACATATGATTTAAAATTAAAATGCAAAATATTTATGTTAAATAACATAATATAATAAAAATTTTATCTTTTATTTTATAGAATCGTAGTGATTTTTATCGTTTAACATTTCTGAAATTACAAATCGTTTAACATTTCTGAAATTACAACATGCTCTTACTCAAGCAGAAATACTCAACAGAGTTTAAAAACTCTATTTCAAGTTATTTGCCAAAAGATAACCGGCAAAAGTAGCCAATAAACATAAAGTAACAGAAAGAAAAACATTCATGACAGCACGCGTCATTTCACCGTGCTCAATAAGCTCAAACGTCTGCAAACTGAATGAAGAAAAAGTTGTAAACCCTCCGCAAATACCTACCATAAATACGACTCGCCATGCTTCAGGCACAGAAAAACGGCCTTCTGCCAACGTCAGGGATGCAAAAAATGCAATGGCAAAAGATCCGATGATATTAACGCTTATGGTACCAATGGGCATACTGACAGATCGCCCGACCGGATCCAGAAGCAGACCCAGCCAATATCTTAAAACTGACCCTATGGCACCACCGAGTGCAATTCCCAGAATAAGCATTATTAATCCCTACTTCTTCCCATCAAGAGGGCGAAAAGATACGTATATTTAGGGCTAAAAAGATTGCAGATCAATGAATTGCATTGAGTAGCCCTTAAAGAAGCTAAATAATATTTCATGGAACACAATTCAGCTGACATGCGTTGATCGCAAGCAGTGGATTATCCGGACCAGGCATCTCGCTTTCAAAATAATCCGCTACGGTTTTATTGAAGTAAGGATGATTCCTATGTCTAAATATCTTGTTCTGACAAGTGCCGCAGCCTGTACACTCTCAGCGCTTTTCATGTTGGGTCAGGTACAGCCCGCACAGGCTCTGACGATGAAAGAGTGTAGTGCAAAATATCAGGCAGCCAAAGATAGCGGAAAACTTGGCACCATGAAATGGAATGATTTCCGCGCCAAAGAATGTGCAACTGACAGCACAGCAGCCACTCCCGCTGCAACAGATACGAGAACAACAAAGACAAAAGCCGCAGCAAGAGAAGACGTTGAGCCGCCGGCACCAACAAAAGCCTCACCACGCGGCATGACATTTCCAAAAGCCGTTTCTGCAAAATATGCCAGTGAAACAGCTGGAAAAGGCCGCATGCACACATGCCTTGATGCGTATAACGATGCCAAGGCAAAGAATACTCTTAATGGTATGAAATGGATTGAGAAGGGTGGTGGCTATTACAGCTTCTGCAATGCCAGCCTCAAAGGCAGCAATTAACCGAAACAGCCTCTAAGCGAACCCCTGAGACCCGCCGGACATCCTACGGGTCTTTTAACGCACTTACGGACATATCAGCACTTGCTAAAAAACTCTTATAAAGAGCCAGAAGTGGTGCACAATATGAAACAAAATCATTATAAAATTACAGTTGAGCAACAGCACGATAAAGACGGCAATGCCGTCTCAGGCAAACAAATAGCCTTTAATGCCCGAAATCATGATGATCTTCTTTTCGTTGTTGAGAAGATCAAAGGCCTCAATATTGCCAACGCAGAAGACAGTACAGCGATGGCAGTCGGGTTAAAACTGTTTACCGAAATCGTGCTTGAAAACAAAAATGAACCTGTCTTCAAAGAGCTTTTCCCCCTCGTTCGTGACATCATGCAGCACATCAAAAGTGGCATGAAATAAGCCCGGCATATTGTTGTTCAGACAATAGGCTGCTAGGCCTAGGCAAATACCAAATCACTCCATCCCCGCTATCGGGGCTCCCAACCACCTGAAGGAAGAGGAGAGCATCATGTCTTCAACGCTTGTCCTCATCAACCTTCTGGGAGCCTGTGCCCTGCTGATCTGGGGGCTCCGTATGGTTAAAACGGGTGTGACCCGTGCCTTCGGCAGTCGCCTGAGACGTTGGCTTGCCCTTGGAACACAAAACAGGCTGATCGCTTTCTTTGCCGGATTACTGGCAACACTGATGATTCAGAGCAGCACCGCAACGGCCCTGATGGCAGCTTCATTTGCAAGCCAGCAGATGATTTCATCAGCCATGGGGCAGGCGATAATGCTGGGCGCCAATGTTGGAACCAGCCTTGTCACACAAATACTTAGCCTTAATCTTGGCTGGCTTTCTCCTTTGTTGATTCTGGCTGGTGTTGTCACATTCCAGTCCAATGAAAGCAGCAAGTACCATGCTATTGGGCGCGCATTGATCGGTCTGGGGCTGATGTTGCTCTCTTTGCACCTGTTGGGCGATGCAACGACACCAATCCGGGATTCGGCCGTCATGCGGAATCTTTTGTCAGCCCTTGATGCTGCGCCGATTGTTGCCGTTATCATTGCTGCCGGATTAGCAATGATTGCATCATCCAGCCTTGCCGTGATCCTGTTTATCATGTCACTGGCTTCCGGGAATATCATTAGCCCGGCCATTGCCCTGGCTTTGGTTCTTGGTGCCAATCTTGGAGGGGCCATCCCGCCTTATCTGGCAACAGTAGCAGGTGGTGCACTGGCAAAACGCATTACCATCGGCAATATTATCGTCCGTTTCGTCGGTGTCATCGCCGTTATGGCTTTTCTTACACCGCTCAGCCAATTGTTCTCTGGCTGGATACCAAATACGGCATCAATGGTTATCGAGGCACACGTCGCATTGAATGTCATACTTGCGATAGTCTTTCTGCCTCTGATCGGCCCTTTGTCACGCCTGACAGCACGTTTTCTGCCAGAACCAAAAATTACAGAAGTTGGGCCGCGATATCTGGATAACTCCGCAATCAACACACCGGCTGTTGCTCTCTCCTGTGCTGCAAGGGAAACCCTGCGGATTGGTGATCAGATTGAGGTTATGATCCAGACAAGCTGGGAAGCCATGCGTACCGGCAATCTCAAGCTGTGTAACACAATCAACAAGCAGGAAAATCTTGTCGATACACTCTACAAGGCCGTTAAGATTTACCTTGTCGATATCGGACGGGAAGGGCTTGATAAGGATGATAGCAAGCGTTCGGCAGAAATCATGTCTTATGCCATTAATCTTGAGCATATTGGCGATATCCTGCAGCGCGGGCTGACAGATATTGTTGCCAAGAAGATCAAACAGCAGGTCTGGTTCTCCGATGCCGGTTTCAAGGAGATTGGCCAGATGTATGAGCTGACCATTGAGAACTTCCGTATTGCACAGGGTATATTCGTCTCCCGTGACAGCAATCTGGCCCACCAGCTTCTGGATACAAAAGCTGAGGTACATGATCTGGAACGTTCTTCTTACGAGCATCATCTGCTGCGGCTGCAGGAAGGAAAACCAGAAACACTCCAAAGCTCAACCCTGCATCTGGACGTTCTGCGTGATCTACGCCGTATCAACGCCCATATCAGGTCTGTTGCGTACCCTATTCTTGATGAGAAACCAGAACAGATCTCATCAGAAGAAGAAACATAATCCGATAACTCAGCTGACTATTTCTGCCTCAAAATTCCGGCTTCGGACAACTGTTACAGAACAGGGTGCATGAGCCGCAACAGCACCGGAAACACTTCCCAGCATTGAACGCATTGTTGATTCAGCACGCGCACCCATCACAATATGGTTCACCCGGTTTTTGCGCGCATACTCCAGTAAGGCTTCCGACGCTGATACAGCTTCAAGCACATGGAATGTGACTGCATCTCCATTGGTCTCCAGCCCCTGCGCCCATGCTTTCAGCTCAGCCAGACGTAACACATGCTTGTTACGGCCCTTTTCATCCAGCGAACTGTCCATCGCAATCCGGTTGACTTTCAGGACATTCAGGCAGGCAATGCGCGCATCAGGAACATTAAACAAAGTCCGCTCAACGCATTGGCGCAACGCACTGGCCAATGCGGCAGACTGCTCATTCAGATCAATTGCGACCAGAATAATCGGAGCATTCGCCCTTTGAGCTTCAACAACAGATGGCTTAACCGTTTCAAGGGGTATGGGGTTAAATCGCCGACGAATAACATCCCGCCACGGGTCACGTTTCATTTTATGTGCCCGAGCCGTCAGTTTAACTGAATTGAGATTTCGCAAATCAAGCGCCAGTTGTGCCGCTGTCGGATAGCGCCAGGCCGGATTAACCTCAAGGCAGCGCAGAATGATCTCCTGAAGAGCCTCTGGAATTTCCGGGCGGAGTTTGCGTGGTGGAACAGGATCACGCCACAACCTGCGTTTCATGCCCTTGAACCTTTGTGGGTTTCCAAAAGGCCGCTCACCCGTTGCAAAGAAATACATCAGGACACCCAGTGCAAACAGGTCACTCCGGTAGTCAGTGCGGGTTCCGAGCAGCTGTTCGGGTGCCATATAAGGCGCAGTACCATAAGGCAGATGAAACTGTTCCTGCATCAGATCAGGAAACTGGTTGTGGTGTGACAGGCCGTAATCAATCAAAACGGCATCACCATTGTCACGCATGATAATGTTCGAAGGCTTTATATCCAGATGCACCACATGCTGGCTGTGCAGATCATCAAGTGCATCGGCAATCCGGGCACCAATCTCCGCAACCTCAGAGGCCGGAAGCGGCAGCTCCTTTAATCGTGCAAAGAGTGATGTACCCTGTACCCACTCCATCACGATATAGGGCATCACCATAAAATTACCGTTCGCAATGAACTTTGGCACATATCTGCCCGTAATACGGGGCATAATCATCTGTTCCATTTCGAAACCAACGATGGCAGCCGGGTCATCCCCTTCTCCAATCATCGGAATCTTCATAAGCAACGGAATATCATAATCAGGATAGGTAACACTCCACAGGTTGGCCATACCCCGACTGTAGACCAACTCACCAATCGTGAAGCCATCGACATTATCGCCTGAGTGAATCCCCCCCGGTTTCATATCAGCGCCCTTTTATCAAACGATCAGCCAGAACATCCGGCAGACCTGCTTCACGAATTTTCCGGGCTGCGGTTTCATTATCATACGGGACACGCCGGAAACTGAGTTCACTTCTCTCCGTATCATAAAGGCCGAACGCGGCTGTTGCATAGCCATCTCTCGGTTGACCAACTGCTCCCATTACCGCCACCCATCTGTGCTGGGCCAGTAAAGGAACCGGCAATGCCACAACAGGCGGAAACCGAATAACCTTACCCGTAAAGGACGTACCATAGAGCATCGGCACATGGACATGGCCACAAAAGCTGACACGGGCATGACATGCATCCATATGCTTGTGGGCGTCAGATGTATTCAGAAGATATTTCCAGCGTTCCGGATCATTGGCCGTTGCGTGAACATAAAGCCGATCTTCCTCTTCAATAATAAAGGGAAGCCCATCCAGAAAAGCACATTCCGTTTGACCAAGCTGGTTACGTGTCCACTCAATCGCAATCTGTGCCACAGAATTAAAAGAAGCATTCAGATCTGTGACAGCTTCATCATGATTACCCCTGAGAACCACCGCCCCCTGTTCAGCTAACTCCATGGTTTTTGTCACACACCATTCCGGGTCTGCGCCGTAACCAACAATATCACCCAGCAGCACATAACGCTCCGCACCGGCTCCTTCAGCTGCATCCAGCACAGCTTCATAAGCCTCACGGTTGGCGTGAATATCAGAGAGTAGGGCAATCAGCATCGTGTTTTCAGAATAGTTTGAATCGTGTCACTCTATCGCCTGAGTTTAGATAAAACCATTCAACAGAAGATAAAGATCAGATTAATCAGAAAATTACTCGACGAATTGAGACATCATGCATATCTCTTATCTATCAAAACAAAAAATACAGGCGTCATCATGATACGCAGATGGATCGAGGTTCATGACAAAATGCAACAGGGGTACCGCTATGCGCTAACAGCCCCTGAAGGCACAGATTTTCATCCTGATTTCACTCCTGATCTGACACCTGCTGACATGCTGAAACTGGGTGTTTTTGGCGGAAAGTATATGACAGATACCCGGGATGAATTTCCGGAAAGCTGGTTTACAGAAGCTAGACTTTCACCAGAACGTGCCAATCCTGACCTCAATTATTTCCATATTATCGCCAGCCAGCCGCTTTCAGAATGGCAAAGGAAAGGCTGGATCTATCATGAAGATCCACGTGGGTGGTTTCAGTGGTATTGCCGCTATTACATGGGCCGCCGCATACCCAAAGAAGATGAGCGTCAGATCAAACGCTGGAAAGCCATGCGCAGGCATATCGCTCAAATCAGAAAGAACTGTGAGGTAGGTGACCCATTCTGCCGTCCGCGGCAGAGGCAGGCCCTTCTGCAATGGGCCTATGATAGCCGGGCTTTTTAGAACAGGTGAGAGCGGGTATCCTTTGGAGCAACCCTACAACCAGAAAATACCTGCTCAATGCTGCCAATCGACTTATCATGCGGGCATTGTCCAGTCGGTGAATGAACCAGACCGAACCACCATATAAAGGCATAAGTAATACCGGTGATAAAGAAAAACCGTCCTAAGTCTTCCATAAAAGTGGTTCTGTTCAGTCTCATGCGCCTAACCATACAAAGCGATTATCAGTCACAAACATGCTTAAACGACTGGGTGTGAAGTAACGTCAGCGCTTGGTAAAGTTATGTAAATTTTGCTTATTGTTACTAAAAACTCACGTATGCAGATTTGAGTGCAAAGCCTTGAAGTGGGAAAATGATAAAAGTCTTACTGATTGATGATGACATTGAGCTGACCGGACTGCTGGAAGAATACCTTTCTGAAGAAGGCCTGCAAACCAAGGCGGTGAACGAAGGACGCATCGGCATCGAAGAAGCAGCATCCGGATACTATGATCTGGTTGTCCTTGATATCATGATGCCAAGAATGAATGGTATTGAGGTTTTACAGCGTATCAGAAAATCCTCTGATATCCCCATTTTGATGCTCAGTGCCCGCGGAGATAATATCGATAGAATTACCGGGCTGAATCTGGGCGCTGATGATTATCTGCAAAAACCATGCTCACCAAGCGAATTGGTTGCCAGGATCAGAGCAATCCTTCGCAGAACAAAATCTCTGCAGGGCAATCCGGAGACCCATATCCTGCAATCCGGGTCCCTTAAGCTATTCCCGCGATCACGTTCTGCCGAGTGGCAGGGAGCTGCCCTTGAACTGACAGGAACGGAATTCAACCTGCTGGAAGTTCTTGTCAAAAATGCCGGACAGATTGTTGCCAAAAACGATCTTTCAAAAATTGTCTTCGGCCATCCGCTCGCCGCCTATGATCGGCGTATTGATGTTCATATCAGCAGCATTCGTCAAAAGCTTGGATATCACGCAGATGGCCAGTCCTGGATTCGTTCCATCAGAGGTATGGGCTATCAGTTAATAGAGGTCATATAATGGGGCGGGTCTTCTGGCGGTTTTTTACTGCGTTATGGCTCACAATAGCCGGCTCAGTCGTCATTATCTTTATAATAAATCTGCTATTTGGCCCCCCGCATCTGCCCGACAAAAATTTGTTTGGACAGGAAACCCTTAATCTTGCCGATGCGATTGCCCGAAAATCAGGGAATGACGCCCTACAGGTTTTCATTGAATCCGACCTGTTACAGAAAGAATTCGGTTCACATATCTCCTCCAGCATCATTTCAGGCGCATGCCCAGCAATCACACAGGTACCGAGCAATGAACGCTTCGCACCATCAAAGGGCGAATGCATTCATATTGTTATTGAATTTCCTCCTTTATCCCTTTTTGATTTTCTCAGCCCACTTGGCCGCCCCGTCTTTGCAGCAACTTTCATGAGCCTGCTTTCAGCTCTGTGGCTGGCAAGGTACTTTCTACAGCCGCTAGAGATTCTCAAGACAGGGCTCAAATCTCTGGCTAAAGGGAATTTCAATACCCGTATCAGTGGAATGATTGGCAAGCGCAGTGATGAGATTGCCACCGTCGCCCATGACTTTGATCAATCGGCCTCCAAACTGGAAATTCTGAACCAGTCTCAAAAACGACTGTTCCATGACATCTCCCATGAGCTTCGGTCACCACTTTCACGGCTAAGAGCCGCAACTGGTGTACTGGAAAAGAATACCAGCAGATTACCTATCATGCTGGAACGCATTAACCGGGAGTGTAATCGGCTGGACAGCCTGGTTGGTGAGATTCTAACGCTTGCTCAACTGGAAACAGATCAACCTCAATCTCTTGAAAAACAAAGGGTTGATATTATCGAGCTGATTGCAGCCATAGTCAGTGACGCTTCATTTGAGGGGCAGGCCAAGAATATTTCCATTCAGTTTGATGCCAGCAAAAGCATAATGGCTCAGGTCAATGAGGAGTTACTCACCCGGGCCATTGAAAATGTCATTCGTAATTCCATCAAGTTTTGTGATGCCGGAGGACATATTGAGATTGTAACAAGTCTCAGTCCCGATAAACAAAATCTCAACATCCGGATTAAAGATGATGGCCCCGGTCTGGACGAGAGCGAACTGGAAACAATATTCAAGCCTTTTACGAAAAGTGGCAATTCCATAGACAAACAAGGTGCAGGCCTTGGACTTTCAATAGCCCAACGCGCCATTGAGCTTCATGAAGGGCAAATAACTGCAGACAGCTATGATAGCCATGGCTTGATCATAGCGATTAACCTGCCATTACAACCCTTTGCTGCATAGGAATATTACGAGGAGTTTAACAGCTTATCTTTTCAGTAGAACGCTACCCATCAACCACATTAAGGCATTTCCCCAAACCTTAAAAATCCAGATACAACAGAGTAAATAGGTCACAAACCATAGGTAAATAATTAATGGCGGATCAAAAGCCATGTCAGAAGGCAATTTTAACATAACTTCACAAATTGATTGCCCCCAGACATACCGTCCAGCCATTAGCCTTAGAGCAAAACGCATCTGCCAGAAAATGGTGAAGCTTATTGGCAGCAGAAAAATATGTTCTGCCAAATTGAACCGTTGTTTTCGGCAAAGGATATAGGCAATCAAAAACAACAATGCAGTCCAGATAATGCCTATAACCGAATCTGCGGTTTCATCTGTACAGGTATCAATTGTCATTGCCAGATGACTATTCAAGACTCCCAGACAAAGCAAAACCAAACCAGTGAAGGTTCTGAAATTTGAAAATAAGAATTCACTTTTAATAGGGACGTCTCCCAGAATTATTTTCTCATATTATATTTCATAACATACCACTCACTGACAAAATAGCTTCCGCAGATCAACTCCTGAGAGAATACGTAATCACTGCGCAAAAACTGCATATTAGCCTTCTATAAAAGTTGAATGGCAGCTTTAAGAGGCAGATATATGAAATGGATTCTTCGATTTTTTGCAGCAGTGGTTACCTTTGTATTATTATCACCAATGCTAGTACTACTGTTATTCTATATAGGTTTTAATATTCGTATTTCTGATTGCTCGGCAGCAGATGAAACAATCCTAACGCAAAGTGAAGCTCTGGAGTTTGCTCAAAACCATATCCTGAATGATGATAAAGGGTTGTGGAATCACTATAAAATTACGGACAGAACAGAAAAACAAGCAATCATTAAAAATCATATCAACGTAACAAGTGGTGGAACTTACGAAGATGGTGAAGAGAGTAAGAATTTATGGACCGCGGATTTCACGGGAATCATAAATAATCAGCGCCCAATTTATACTCTTTTCTTCAATAAATGTGGCTCACCAGTACATTTACTACGCATGTTTTAAATCATAAGTGAATAATCATGCATCCATTTGAAAAACATCAGAAATTTAAATTAATTCTTCTGCTCATCACATGCATATATACGCTGTTTCATAATCCACTCGCTGCTAACTCATATCTGACGAATGAGACTGAGCTACGGCTCAATGACAGCCAAATTATAAAGATACAGCTTCTCCATGAAGAAGGGTTTTTCTCAAGTGACCCAACACGTCTGGTAATTTCAGATGGAACCGGCCGGTTTACCGCTATTGGCCCGATGAATAAGAATGTAACGCTCAACTGTAACTGGTCTGAAACCTCCTGCTGGGGCTATGACCATACCGCAAATGAGGTTCATGTTATTGATGCAGGCTCTTTTGATAATAAGGGCTTAGAAATTTATGAAGTTGGCGAGAGTTTCCAAGGCTTCAAGGTTCGCAATGCGACGTTATTTGAGTTCATATCTGCGGAAGTAACCTACATTATCTCAAAGCCGCTTGGCTTTCTATCGCTCATAGTATTGGCAGCTTTTTTCTATTTTACGCTTATCGCAGGATTATGCATGGCTCCACACGAAAACCATCTATTATGGTTTGTATGCCTGCTGTTATTGCTCGGTGCATTATGTCTGCTGTTATTTTTGATAATAATTGTGTTTTGGATAACTGATTACTGTGCTTTCTCAGGATTCTTTGGCCTACTGATAGGTGTCGGAGGTGTGGAATGGGTAAGACGTAGAAAGATATAATCAGACTGGATTAATCCAGAACTCAGGTACTTCTTTTATATCTTCAAATCTTCCCTTAAGTGCATTGATGACATTGCTATCGGAAGTTGCAACCTCCCAAAAACTACTATCAAAAGCTTTTAAAATAACCCATGGACGCTTTGGAAAGATTGGAAGGAAACTGGTAAACTGCCCCCAAATGACTTGCGTCGTATTCTGAGCAAGTTCCATCAATTGAACACCTTTAATTCTTGTACCTGTCAGGGCCAACTGATCAAATTCGATACGACTATTGCCCATGATATCCAGCTCTTCATCAGCATCGGAGACAATCCAATCTGCTTCCAATCCATGATCGGACAAAACCTCAAGCAGCTCCTTCAGGTCAAACGATAAACAATGGTTGTTTTTGTCAGAAATTTGAAAATACTTCATCGAAAAATCACGTTTTTATACTCGGAATAAATCTCTATGATATGGTTGGGCTCAATCGCAAGCCCTTGAGGGAATTTTCACGTGACTGCTGAGCAAATCTGGAATTCTGAATTTATTCGCTTCCTGAGCTTCCGTTCAGCTTTTGGGCCCATGCAGTTTCTGATTAGTCTGGTTATATTGGTTATCCTGATTGGTAATATTCGGGTTTTTGGTGAGCAGTTTGGTATTCCGATTACACATCCGGCAATCATGATTATTGCCTCATATTGTGGGCTTGCCCTTCAAAGCGCCCGCCTGAAAGATGCCAGGATTTATCGGGTACTCATTATTGTAAACCTTCTGATGCCATTTCTTATTGGTGCGGTGACAACAACAGATTTAACATGGAATTATTATGAGCCTGCCAGTCTGCTGAATATGGCAAAGGCATCGCTGAGTCATATCATTTACTGGTTATGGCTTCTGGCCTATCTTCTACTTCTGTTCTTTGCCCCTTCAAAGTTACAATCAGATAAAAAAACGGCCCCGTAAGGCCGTTCTTGAATTGTTTTGTACAAAGCCCGAAAACATCCAGACTACACCCTGACATCAGGGCAATTATTTTGACCAGTCATTCCAGACAAGCTGGTCAACAGCAAAACCATTAGCTTTGGCAATGTCGAGATATTCGCGTTTTGTCTTCGCATCAATCGAAGGCTTACGGGATAACAGCCAGAGATAGCTGCGATCATTGCCAGCTACCAACGCGTAGTTATAGCCCTTATCCAGCGCGATAATATTATAGCCACCATAGAACGGGCCGAAGAATGAAACCTTTAGTGCGCCGACATTCGGCTCACTGACAAACTTGGCAACACCAACGCTTTCTTTCCATTCTTTAGTACGCGGGTCATAACCGCGGTTGGTGACACGTACCGTACCATCTTCCTGAATGGCATAATTTGCAGTTGCCTTTGTCAGGCCTCTCTCAAAAGAGTTCTCAAGACGGGCAATCTCATACCAATCCCCCTGATACCGCTTCACATCAAAGTTATTGATAACTGAGAGATCTTTGGGTGGAGAGACAGAGCAGGCTGTAAGGAACAGGGCCGATACGGCGGCAAAAATGCTCGTTATAAATTTCATAAGTTCCTCCCATGAACTGAATCATAACTAGGGCATAACGCGCCACTCTCCAGACCGGAGAGAATTTTGGGAAGAGATATGAGCGGGAATAGGGTTGACAAATCACCGGATATCGGGGGGCACGATGGCTTTCCTGTTTGCCCTGGGCGCATCCGTCTTATGCAACACGCATCAAGCATTCCCAGATCTCCTTAGAAAAACGCAGGCTCAGGATTATATTTGATCTGTAGTTGAATCTGTTTCGCATATTGCGTACCAAAAGCCATAGAGACCAGCGTTAGAGCCGCATGCGATCACCTATCTTAAATTAATCAAACAGTCCCGGTTGCTTAGAATCTTTATCTTGTGTGTCACGCTCTTCTTTTGAAGGTGCAGGCATACCCTTTAGCTTAACAAGTGCTTGATTAAATCCCTCAGCAAAGCATTCTAACATTTCTATCTTACGCTTTTCACTAATACGAGGGATATCTCGTGTATCGATTACCTCAAGCTCACGAGGTAATTTTGGTTTAGGACTACTGAAGTCTAATATTTGAAAATAGGCCGTATCAAGATCAGGGTCCTGCATCAAAATTTCATCAACAAGTGTAACAAACAAGGATAGTCGTTCATCTGTTATCTTGAGGGGGTTCGTACGCCAGAAAATGAACCATGGAAAGTATAACTGCCCACCAATGCCATAAATCATCGGTGGCTCAAATGGAACCATTAAGCCACGGCCAACTGGGTAATGTCGTCTTCCGACTAACTGATAAAAATCTGGATTAACTCCAGAAAAATGACCATGAATTAAAGGCAAAATTTCAAGCAATCTATCACGGACAACTTGTCTTCTAATTTTGCTTATACCTCTAAGAACTTCGTCATACGGCTGGCCTAAAATTAGCAAATCCTTCACTGCCCCAAATAGAGGATCATAGCTAAAATTTGGTGGGTTTAAGGCTAGCCTAACCAGTCTATTAGACACTGTTTCTGGTTTATTGGCTAGATTCCTAGCTAAGTGTTGAAGGGACGGTATTCGCAAATCTGCCATATGGTTAATACCTATTGTATGGGGGATAAATAAATAGCTTTCTTATAAAATTCTTTTATTTGAGCATCATCAATTTTCATTCCAGGGTTTACTATTCCTCCATGATTCCAAACTGTATACCAAGGTCCACCCTCAATATGACTCAGCTCAACAAGATAGCTTGCATTGAGTTTCGTGTAAAAAGCCGCCACTTGTTCTAATAACTCTTTTGTTTCCGAATCAAAATTGTAAAGTACTGATTGTGATTTACCACTAAAGGGATCAACTTGTGTTGCGCGATCTACTATAGGAGCACGATCAAATTTTTTAAATTCTCTATATAAATATGGAAGAACTGGACCGTATTCCCAAGCTTCAAATTTATGGCGTATCAACGGACGATCTAATTTAATAAGCGACCAAACATGACAAAAATATACTATTTTCTGCAAGGCCAAATTTGTAATAGGCCGACCTTCTTTATCGCAAAAATCAAGTACAAAATTTGCGATGGAACGTCCATCATATCCCGTTAAAGTCATAGCAATGTTCCCCATATGTTCATATCTAATTTGATTATAAAAATCAATAGATAATATCCTCTCCTGCAAACACTGCAAAAATTGAAGGAAATATAGATAAAACCCAAACAACTTGAGCTCAATAGCATACCTAGAAACAAAAAAACGGCCCCGAAGGACCGTGTTTTTTGACGCTTCCATCTCTTGGAGAGATTGGAGCGGGCGATGGGATTCGAACCCACGACCCCAACCTTGGCAAGGTTGTGCTCTACCCCTGAGCTACACCCGCGCTGGGCATGTGATTGCCTAAGCGAGGTGTGTCATTTGCCTCAAATAATCGGACTTGGCAAGGGGGTTTTCGCAGATAAGTGCATTTTTTCTCATCAAAGCGGCAAAATTCTGGATAACATCGTTAAATTCAGGCTGGAATACCCGTGTATGAAATGCTCTATCATCATGATCTCTCACTCTTTTTTGCTTGTGGTGCGATATGCAGGTGATAAATATGGCAAATTCTGTCGTCTTTTAAACCTGCCGGGCAGACGTGCGCGGCATAGTTGGAGCTGGTGATATCTTGGCCGTTTCTCCGCAAGAGCTTTTTTCCTACCTTGAGACCATTGGTGTTCACCATGAAACCGTTGAACATCCGGCAACTTTTACGGTTGCGGAATCAAGCGACATCAAAACGGATATCCCCGGTGCTCATTCAAAAAACCTGTTTCTGAAAGATAAAAAGGGCCAGCTATTTTTAATCAGCGCCAAGGATCACACACCGATCAACCTGAAAAAAACCCATGAGGTTATTGGTGGCTCAGGGCGGCTTTCATTCGGTTCTCCCGAACAGATGATGCATTTTCTTGGTGTGCTTCCCGGCTCGGTAACGCCGTTTGGCGTTCTGAATGACAAAGAGCTTAAGGTGAAGGTCATTCTTGATTCGCAGCTTATGCAGCATGAACGGGTCAATTTTCACCCATTGGTCAACACAATGACCACCGGTCTGTCACGAGATGGACTTCTGGCCTTCCTGCGGGCAACGGGCCACGAGCCTGAGATTATGGATTTGCCAGCCCCGCCCGCTGAATAGCTCTTTTTGTGATACATCATCCGATAAAAGATGCTTTTCTATTAAGGTCGGTTTATTGAACGACAGGGGTATAATGCCCATCTAAAGATACATCTTAAAGCAACAACATGTCCGTAAACGAAAATAACGGGCACATATCATGAGGTCCGGTATGCTCACCGATAACACTGCTGCTCCGAATACGGCTCTGATTTCAGATACAACAACACAGGGCTTCCAGCAGGACGTGCTTATGGCATCGACCCAGCAGCCGGTTCTGGTCTATTTCTGGTCAACCCGCAGTGAAGTCTGTCGGCAACAGGCCCCCGTACTGGAAAAGTTCGTTACCAGTGCTGGTGGCAAGGTCAAAATGGTCAGGCTGGATATTGATGCGCACCCGGCCATCGCAGGCCAGCTTGGTATCCAGTCCATTCCGGCTGTTGTTGCTTTCCAGAACGGACAGTTTGTCGATGGCTTCATGGGCGTCATTCCAGAGCCGCAGATGAAAGAATTTATCGAGCGCCTGACAGGGCCGCTTGGACCATCACCTGTTGAAGCCCTGATGGAAAAGGCTTCTGAGCTGATGGAAGCCAATGATATGGCGGGTGCTGCCCAGATTTACGCTGCCATTCTGGGACAGGATCAGGCAAATATTCCGGCAATTGTTGGCCTTGTTAAAATTCATATCGCCATGGGTGATCTGGAGCACGCCAGAAGATTTCTTGAAATGGTGCCGGCCAATAAGGTCAATGACCCGGCCGTGACAGCTGTTCAGGCTGCTCTGGAAATTGCTGAACAGGCTGAAGACCTTGGTGACACTGAAGAACTGCGTCGTCGTGTTGAGGCAGACCCGAAAGATTATCAAGCCCGTTTTGACCTTGCGCTTGCCCTGAACGCACGCAACAAACGCGAAGAAGCAGCAGATCTGCTCCTTGATATCGTGCGTCGCGACCGTAAATGGAATGATGATGGAGCACGTAAACAGCTGGTGCAGTTTTTCGAGGCCTGGGGCCCGATGGACGAAGCCACACTGGATGGGAGACGCCGTCTGTCATCCATCCTGTTTGCATGAAGCTGTACTTTTGCAGCATAATCGGCAGCAATACCTTACCAGTGGAGCTGCATCGTTTGAGACAGAGTGGCGTTAGAACATGGCTACGCGGATGAATACAGCCTATCGATATCCTGCAGATTGCCCGGAAACCTTTCCGGTCTTTCCGTTACCGGAGGCCTTGCTTTTACCGCGCGGGCAATTGCCCCTGAATATTTTTGAGCCACGCTATATTGATATGGTCGATGAAGCCCTGCGTACCAGCCGGGTTATCGGTATCGTCCAGCCCAATGATGACGAAAACGCTGCCGTGCCGAAGCTTTATAAGGTAGGCTGCGCCGGGCGTCTGACGCAGTTTTCTGAAACAGGTGACGGCCGCTATCTTATTACACTTGTCGGCATGGCCCGGTTCCAGATCATTGAAGAAGTGGAAACCGCAACAACTTTCCGGCAGGTTCGCGCCAGTTTTGAGCCTTTTGCGCGGGATTTTATTCCCAATGACGGCGAACAATACGTTGACCGCGACAATGTTCTTCGCATGCTGCGTGATTTCGCCATGGCAACAGATATCGAGATCGACTGGCAGGGTATTGAACGCACGCCAAATGAAGCATTGGTCAATGCACTTTCCATGATGAGCCCTTATGGCGTGAAAGAGAAACAGGCGTTGCTGGAAGCAGAGACCCTGAAAGACCGTGCGGAAACACTGATTGCCATTACAGAGATTGAGCTGGCCCGTCTTGCCGGTGTCTCGGACCAGACATTACAATGACCGATATGTCACCCTGCATCGAGACATCCTACAGCAGTGATGCCCTGAAACCAGACCGCAAGATGCTGGAGCAGCTTATCTGCCCTCTGACACGCTGCCCACTGGAATATGATGCAGAGGCGCAGGAGCTAATCAGCCGCTCCGCAAAGCTTGCCTATCCCATCCGTGATGGCATCCCGATCATGTTACCGGATGAAGCCCGGGTTCTGCCTGATTAGTATCAGACCCTGGAAGCCGCCCTCGCGATCATCAGCGTGCGGCGTGCCATTTCCAGATGTAACCGCTCAACCATCTGCCCATTGAACGACAGAACGCCTTTATCGGCGTTTTCTGGTTGCTCAAAGAAGGCAACAAGAGCCTGCGCGTAAGCAATTTCATTATCTGATGGTGAAAAGAGCGTATTGGCAACCTCAATCTGAGATGGATGGATCAGGGTTTTGCCATCGAAGCCAAAATCAACCGCCTGCTGGCATTCCTCAGCAAACCCTTCCTGATCATCAATCTTATTGTAGACACCATCAAGGATCGCCAGATCATAAGCCCTTGCAGCCGCAACTGATGTTGAAAGCCAGGGTAACTGATTGGCCCGTCCCGGTATCGAACGCACCCGTGTCTCCTTGATCAGATCATTGGTGCCCATAACCAGACATGAAAGCCGTGAGGCCGGATCCTGAGCTACTGATGCAATATTTGCGATATTCAGAATTGCCAGCGGTGTCTCAACCATCGTCCAGATACGCGTTGTCTGGGGCATTGCAAGACGATCCAGCGTTCTGGCCAGTGTCATGATCGTTGATGCATTGCTTACTTTTGGCACCAGAACGGCATCAGGTTTAACGGAGGCACAGAATGTAAGGTCTTCCTCACCCCAGGGGGTTTCCGCACCATTTACCCGAATAACAACCTCTTTATCGCCAAACCCTTTTTCAAACTGCTTGGCAATACAGTCTCTGGCTTCAAGTTTGGCTTGTGGTGATACCGCATCCTCTAAATCAAGAATGACAACATCAGTTCCAAGCTCTCCGGCTTTAGCAAGAGCGCGGGCATTTGAACCGGGGACATAAAGGGCGCTACGGCGGGGACGAAAAACCGTCATGAGCTCATCCTTCTGGCGTTTCCTGTCGCTGGCAAGCATATTTTTCTCTGACTTGCCTATAAAAAAGGCGCGAAATGCATCGCGCCTTAATTTCTTCCGGAGGATCAGCCCTTTGGCTGGATCAGGTTCCGGTTAATCAGTGCTTCCGCAATCTGTACCGTATTAAGGGCAGCGCCCTTACGCAGGTTATCTGCAACACACCAGAAAGCCAGACCATTTTCAACCGTAATGTCTTCGCGAATACGTGAGACATAGGTCGCATCTTCACCAGCAGCTTCATGGGGTGTCATATAGCCACCGGCTTCGCGCTTATCCTGAACCACAACGCCCGGAGCAGACCGCAGAACCTCGCGGGCCTCTTCAACAGAGATGGGATTTTCAAACTCAACGTTGAGTGATTCAGCATGAGAGATAAAGACCGGAACGCGAACACAGGTTGCGCTGACCTTGATCTTCGGATCAAGAATCTTCTTCGTCTCGGCCATCATCTTCCACTCTTCCTTGGTATAGCCATCTTCCATGAAGACGTCGATCTGCGGAATGAGATTGAAAGCGATACGCTTCTGGAACTTCTTCACCTCAACATCCTGAAGGGAATAAAGAGCTTTTGTCTGGCGATCCAGCTCATCCATACCTTCCTTGCCGGCACCCGACACGGACTGATAGGTGGAAACAACAACGCGCTTGATATTGGCCTTGTCATGTAAAGGCTTCAGCGCCACAACCATCTGAATGGTTGAGCAGTTCGGGTTGGCAATGATGTTGCGCTTATGGAAATCACGAACAGCTTCCGGGTTAACCTCTGGCACAACCAGCGGCACATCAGCGTCATAACGCCATGCGGAAGAGTTATCGATAACAACAGCACCAGCAGCACCAATCTTCGGTGACCATTCCTTGGAGATATCACCACCAGCCGACATCAGGCAGATATCGACATCAGAAAAATCGTAAGTATCAAGGGCTTTTGTTGTCAGCGTCTTATCGCCGAAAGAAACCTCTTTACCCATGCTGCGGCGCGATGCCAAAGCAACAACTTCCCGGCAGGGAAATGCGCGTTCAGCCAGAATGCTGAGCATTTCACGCCCTACATTACCCGTCGCGCCAACTACTGCGACCTTGTACCCACTCATGTCAGATCTCCTGTTTCGCTCTCTCCCCCCTTAAGCCGACACCCATTTTGGAATGTGAAGGGCGCCTGCTTTGCTCGTGCGACCCTTGGGGAGAGAACTGGGGACGACGAGACGTTAGCCGATTGTTTTCACAATCGTCGTGACGGTTTTAATTGTGCTCTTTGTTTTAATGAGCGCCGTCATGATTCTAAGTCGTCCACCACTTTGGTCCGTCAGCCGGACTGCGATTACGCCGGATAAAAACCAGCTGTTCTGAGCAACAGGAAATGAGATGTTTTGTCAAGCAGAGATTTCATTCTGACAATTAGAAAAATGATGAAAGCAAGCTTCTTTAATTCTTGCAACTTTCCTTAAACAGCAGGCATCCGCCCGATCCCAATGCGTGCAAAAAGCTTATCTTTCAAAATAAACTGATGATAGAGCGCGGCCGCGACATGAAATGTCAGCATCATGATCAGTAAAAATGCTGCGACACCATGCGCTTTCATTGGCCCAAACATCTGATCACTGCCTCCAAGGCCATTGTTAATCAGGACCATCATCCGGATACCACTTATTGCCATAACCAGAATAATCAGGTTCAAGGCGGTGTGGGTCAGATGAGCTACTCTGGATTGCAGTTTGGGTGTTCCAGGAAGGTCTTCCGGCTTACGGTCTGCAAACCACCACCATACGATTCTGGCAATGGTTATAGCAAAGACCATCAGACCAATTGCAGCATGTGCTTTTAAAAGACCGGCTTTCAACACCATATCTGTTGTAGCACTCATCCGAAACCCAAGCGGAATAAGAACAAGAATTGCAATAGCGACAAACCAGTGCATGAGAACAGCCATACGGCCATAACATGTTTTGCTGCTTTTCAAAGCCATAATGTTTTCTCCCTGATTGGCATAATATACATAGCAAACTATATAATTATATAGCAAGCTATTTATTATGGGATTAGGAAGATTTTTCGGGAATTCTTTGAAACCAATATTTTTCAATACGTTACTACTTGGTAACTATTGATTCATCTTAAAAGACAAACAGATTTGGCTGGTAAGCTTTAGCTAACTTTCTCACGCGAGAATGGTGATCTGCACGGATACTCAAGAGTATCCCGCTACATACCTGACATTCTCAAGCAAAGGGCAATTTCTGCAAATGCCTCACCATGCGTCGCCAGAGCAAAACCCCAACACTCTGATCTCCGATCAGCGTGAAGATTTGCCTGCACGTAAGAAAACAAAAAAGCAGAAGCCCTGGTTACTCTGGTTTGCGTCCTGTGCCGTTATCATTTCCGGCCTGTCCTATTATGCTGTCAAACAAACCGAGCATGATGGGGATAGAGTTCCCGATGTTGATACCACAGCAGCTCTTGTTTCTCCGCCGGCTCCATGGAGTCAGGTCATCAATCCGGCTGTCCTGTTCGCTTTTGATATGCCGGAACTGGAACTCCCGAATATGAGCGTTGAAGCCCGCACATATCGTGAGGGAGGTCGAGAAGATTCGCTTTCTATTGGTTCGGCAGCAGACCCGTTCTATTTGCGTATTGTGATTGACCGGTCACAGCAAAAACGCAGCTCAAGCTTCTATATTGATCTGGTTCGTACAGCGGCAACAGCTGGTTTATCTGTTAAGAAAACGGCACAGAGTGTCGAATATCCAACCAAATTCGGTTCATTCGAATTCTCGCTTGTAACCCTTGCCAAGAATACGGATACCAGCTGTATCGCTTTCCGCGGGCAGGGGCTTGGCAGATTATCCATGCATGGTTGGCTGTGCGGAAATGATGAATATGTCAGCCACGATATGCTGGCCTGTTTCATTGATCGTCTGACACCAACCCCGGCCTTACGTGAGCGGGATCTTGAGACAGAAATACGGGCTCTTGATAAAAATCAGACAGAGGCCTGCACAGCGGCAATGAATAATATCACTGCCGCCGCGGTAGAATAAACAATCTCAGAAAAGCTTCTGAAGCTCAGCAAGAACGGCATCGCCCATCGCAGACGTACCCACAGCCTGTGCGCCATCTGCAATATCGCGGGTACGTGTGCCGTTAGCCAGAACATTGATAATTGCTTTCTCAAGCTTCTCGGCAACATCACCACGATCAAATGAGTAGCGCAGTGCCATTGCCAGCGAGCCAATCATCGCCAACGGATTAGCGGCATTCTGCCCGGCAATATCAGGCGCAGAACCATGAACAGGCTCATACAATGCAAAACGACGGCCTGTTACAGGGTTGGTGTTGCCAAGAGAGGCTGATGGCAACATACCTAGAGACCCTGTCAGCATGGCAGCAACGTCAGACAAAATGTCACCAAACAAATTATCCGTTACAATGACATCAAACTGCTTTGGCTGACGCACAAGCTGCATGGCACAGTTATCAGCCAGAACATGTTCCAGCTCTACACTCGGGTAAAGTTCCTTACCAACCTGCGTCACAATCTGCTTCCAGAGAATACCGGATGCCATAACATTGTGCTTTTCGGCAGAAGAAACCTTATTTCGGCGCTGCTGGGCCAGTTCGAAGGCAACTTTAGCAATACGCTCAATTTCACCTGTCGTATAAATCTGCGTATCTGTTGCACGCTTTGAACCATCTTCAAGAGTGACAATTTCCTTCGGTTCACGGAAATAGACACCACTTGTCAGTTCACGAACAATGAGAATATCCAGGCCTTCAACCAGTTCAGGCTTGAGAGAAGAGGCGCCCACAAGAGCCGGATAACAGATTGCAGGGCGCAGATTGGCAAAAACATCCAAGTCGGCTCGTAACCGCAGCAAAGCAGCCTCGGGACGATTGGCAAAACCAACATCAGCCCATTTCGGTCCACCGACAGCACCCATAAAAACCGCATCAGCCTTAAGGGCCTGAGCCACAACTGCATCTGTTACCGGTGTTCCATGAGCATCATAGGATGCGCCGCCAACGAGATCGGTCTCAGTTTCAAAGAAAATGATTCCCTGAGCTGTCAGCCACTGCGTGATTTTTTCCATCTCACGCATAATCTCGGTACCGATACCATCACCCGGCAACAGCAGCAGCTTATAAGTCGACATTTAATTCCCCTGAGCAAATCACTATGGTCGTGACAGGATTAGAATGCTTTGCAATGAATTTGAATAGCAAAGTTACCGCATTCAAACATCATATGAAATAATATTATGAAAAGGCCTGTTATCAGGCCTTTTGACGTGATCCAAAAATAGCCGTTCCGATACGCACACAGGTCGCACCCATCTGGATAGCCGGGTCAAAATCTGCACTCATACCCATGGATAGCTCTTTTAAACCATTACGCTCCGCAATTTTACGAAGCAGAGCAAAATGTGGGGAAGGTGGCTCATCAAATGGTGGAATACACATCAGGCCATGAATCTTCAGTCCATACTGTTCACGACAGGCTGCAATGAATGCATCAGCATCCTGAGGCAAGACCCCACCCTTTTGCGGCTCTTCACCCGTATTGATTTGCACCAGAAGTTTTGGCGCCTGACCACCGGCTTCAACTTTACGTTTGATTTCCTTAGCCAGTTCCTTGGCAAGAGACTCACGGTCAACAGACTGAATAACATCAAACAGTTCAACGGCTTCCCGTGCCTTATTAGACTGTAGCGGCCCGATGAGATGCAAAACCGTGGCAGGAAAACGCTCACGAAGAACAGGCCATTTGGCTGACGCCTCCTGAACATAATTCTCGCCAAAATCCCTCTGTCCAGCTTCAAGAACAGGCTCAATTGCCTCAGCTGGATAGGTTTTTGACACAGCTATCAGGCAGATATCTTCTGGCTTACGACCACTATCCTTTGCAGAACGACTGATGGCATTCAGCACATCCTGATAACGGGCACGGGTATCGGTCACGGTAATGGTCTCCTTAAACTATCCGGATATAGCGCTTATTATGCTCTTTTTTCCAGACGAATTACATGATTTGTCATTTTTTCATGCTTGTCTATTTGACAGTTCTGATTTCTCGTGTCCTAGTCCGACAGAATGCTTCGATGCAAGCTGTATTGATGCAATAACCTGTTTGTTTAACTAGCTGAAGAACGATCTGGAAAATGAGGCCTGAGCGCTATAACCCTAAAGAAGCGGAACCAAAGTGGCAGGAAAAGTGGAACAATCTCAATCTGTTCCGCACTGAAAACAAAGATCCGCGTCCCAAATATTATGTGCTTGAGATGTTCCCCTATCCGTCAGGGCGCATCCATATGGGTCACGTACGCAACTACGCCATGGGCGATGTCGTTGCACGTTATCGCCGCGCTAAGGGCTATAATGTACTCCATCCGATGGGATGGGACGCTTTCGGTATGCCTGCTGAAAATGCTGCAATGCAAAACAAGGTTCACCCGAAAGAGTGGACATATGAAAACATTGCTTCCATGCGCAAGCAACTCAAATCAATGGGCCTTTCCCTCGACTGGAGCCGTGAGATCGCAACCTGCGATCCAAGCTACTATAAGCATCAGCAGCGTCTTTTTATTGATTTTCTTAAAGCTGGTCTGGTTGACCGCAAAACAGCACGTGTCAACTGGGATCCGGTTGATCAGACAGTGCTTGCCAACGAGCAGGTCATTGACGGTAAAGGCTGGCGCTCTGGCGCTGAAGTCGAGCAGCGTGAACTGACACAGTGGTTCTTTAAGATCACGGATTTTGCAGAAGATCTCTCAGATGCTCTGGAAGGTCTTGATCGCTGGCCGGATAAAGTCCGCCTCATGCAGAAGAACTGGATTGGCAAAAGCGTTGGTGCAGAGGTCAGCTTCCCGCTGGAAGATGGCTCAGGCGCACTGAATGTCTTTACGACTCGTGCTGATACAATTTTTGGTGCCTCTTTCCTTGTTGTTGCTCCAGAACATGCTGTTGCAACCAAGGCAGCAGCGAATAACCCAAAACTTGCTGCCTTCATTGAGGAATGTAAGAAGGGTGGCGTATCAGAAGCTGAACTCGCAACCCGCGAGAAGCTCGGTATGGACACGGGTGCCTTTGCAATACACCCTATTACGGGCGCCAAGCTGCCGATCTGGGTCGCAAATTATGTACTGATCAGCTACGGTGAAGGCGCTATTCAGGCTGTTCCGGGCCATGACGAGCGAGACTTCGATTTTGCTCTGAAATACAACCTGCCAATCACGCAGGTTGTTACCTGGCCAGACAAGCCGGAATGGACATTCGACAACACGAAGTGGCAGGATCATTATTCTGAATACGGTGTTATGACGAATTCACCGGGCTATGACGGGCTGCCAACGGAAGAAGGCAAGACCAAAGTAACTGAGGCTCTGAAGCAGAAGAACCTTGGAAATGCCCGTACAACCTATCGTCTGCGCGACTGGGGTATTTCCCGCCAGCGTTACTGGGGTTGCCCGATACCGATGATCCACTGTTCATCATGTGGTTCGGTTCCGGTTCCCAACGATCAGCTGCCGGTTGTTCTGCCAGAAGATATCGACTTCGAGACACCGGGTAATCCGCTTGATCGCCATCCAACCTGGAAGCACGTCAACTGCCCAAGCTGCGGTCAACCAGCAACCCGTGAAACAGATACCATGGATACCTTCGTGGATTCTTCATGGTATTTTGCACGCTTTACCGATCCGACACTTGAAAATGAGCCAACGGACAAGGACACTGTTGATCAGTGGCTGCCGGTTGACCAGTACATCGGCGGTATTGAGCATGCCATCCTGCACCTTCTCTATTCCCGCTTTTTCGTGCGTGGAATGAAGGCAACAGGGTATACCGGGCTTGATGAACCATTTGCAGGGCTGTTTACGCAGGGCATGGTTGTCCATGAGAGCTACTGTGACGCCAAGGGTGACTGGGTCTTCCCGGCAGATGTCAAATTCAACACCGTCAATAATGAACGTGTTGCTTCCCATGTTGACACCGGTGAACCAATTACCATTGGCCCGGTTATCAAGATGTCCAAATCCAAGAAGAATACCATCGACCCGGATGATATCATTGCGTCTTATGGCGCTGATACGGCCCGCTGGTTTGTTCTGTCGGATTCACCACCCGAGCGCGACATCATCTGGACAGAGGGCGGCGTACAGGGAGCTCACCGCTTCGTTCAGCGCGTCTGGCGTTTAAGCTGCGCGATGGCGGAAATCATCGAAGCAGGAACACCTCCTAAAGCCGCGGAGTACGGCCCTTATGGCATTGCGCTCCGTAAAGCTGCTCACAAGGCGCTGTACAATGTCGGTGATGATATTGAACGTTTACGCTTTAACCGTTGTGTGGCTCATATCTATGATCTGGCCAATTCAATTGGTGATATTCTGGCGGAAGCTTCAAAGAAGGATATGGAAGCAGGCTTTGCCGATGTTCTTCGTGAAGTCAGCAGCATCTTCCTGCTTCTCATGGCTCCTATGATGCCGCATCTGGCTGAAGAATGCTGGACAACACTTGGTCTTGAAGGCGTTGCTGCCCATTCTCCATGGCCAGAATTTGACCCTGCCATGTTGGTTGAAGACAGCATTACACTGCCTGTTCAGATCAACGGCAAAAAACGGGCTGACGTTGTCGTCCCAACCAATGCTGATAACAAAGCCGTCGAAGAGGCAACCTTGGCTCTTGAAGCCGTTCAGAAGGCTCTTGAAGGCAAACCACCACGTAAGATTATTGTTGTTCCAGGGAGAATCGTGAATGTCGTCGCTTAATCGCAGAACTCTGGTTCGTCTGGGGCTTGTTGCCACCGTTTCACTTGGTATGGCTGCATGTTTCCGCCCACTCTACGGGCCAACATCTTCAGGTAAAAACCTTGCAGATATCCTGGCTTCCATTGACGTAGAGAAAATGGCGGTCTCATACGAGCAGGAAGAGCTGGCTCATGAGCTCCGCAGTGAGCTTATCTATCTGCTGAATGGCTCTGGCATGCCTGCACCAAAAGCTTACAAGCTGAAGCTATCATATTCTCAGGCGTCAGCATCACCGATGATTGATGCGGAAACCGGCCGTGCAACAACAACAACATTGACCGGAACCGTTAATTACACACTGACTGATTTTGATAATAAGGTCATATCAGCTCAGGGCCGCGTTCAGTCAATGGTTACCTATGAGCGTCCATCCCAGCGTTTTGCCTCATTACGCGCCAACCGGGATGCGCAAAAGCGTCTGGCAAAAGAGCTTGCCCGTCATGTTAAAACACGCCTTGCAGCCAAGCTTTCCGGTAGCTGATTGAGGTTATTATGGTCGCCCTTAAAGCTGGCGAAATAGACGGTTTTATGCGTCGCTTCGGGACCGGAGAAATCCGGTCCCCTATTATTCTGGTCTACGGACCGGATATGGGTCTTGTGAATGAACGGGCCCGCTTTTTTGCTGAAAAATGTACCGAAAACCCGGAAGATCCTTTTCAGCTCATTCGTCTGGACGGGGATCTGCTTGCTTCAGACCCTGCAAGACTCGTTGATGAAGCCACAACAATGGGCCTGTTTGGGGGCCGCCGTACCGTATGGGTAAAACCATCCAGCAAGAATTTCGCGCCTGCTGTTGATGCCTTACTGGCAGCTCCCTCATTAGATGGCGTTGCGGTTGTAATAGAAGCCGGCGATCTTGGGCGCTCATCACCTTTGCGCGCGCTATGCGAGAAGAGCAAACATACCATTGCTGTCCCGTGTTATGCGGATTCTGCACGGGATTTAGGTGCTGTTGTCGATGATATGTTCCGTGAACATGGGTTCACACTCTCCAAAGATGTGCGTCTGGCCATCATAAGCAGCCTGGGTGGCGACCGCATGGCGTCCCGGGGAGAGCTCTCTAAATTGCTTCTCTATGTTCACGGGCAATCTGAAGTTACTCTGGAAGATGTAGAAGCCGTTCTTGCGGATGTCTCCAGTCTTGCCATGGATGCCATTATTGATGCTGTTTTTTCTGGCAATCCTGCTGGCTTTGAAACTGATTTTCAGAGAATTGTTGCGGAAGGAACACCTGCAGCCGTTATACTGAATATTGCACTTCGCCACGCTCTTAGTTTGTTACAGGGCCGAATCGATATTGAAGCAGGAAAGAGTTCAGGCGCTGTTGTTGAAAGTTGGCGTGGGTTACATTTTAAACGCAAGCCCCATATTGAACGGCAACTTAACCGCTGGACATCAACCGGCCTGAAGTCTGCTATTCAAAGTCTGCAAGCGAGCTTGCTTGATACACGCCGTATGGCCTCTATGAGTACGGATATTGGTGGCCGAACATTACTCTCGCTATCTATGAGACGCGGCTAATATATTGATATAATTAAAGTATTAACTTTAGTTCCATAATATTGTTTCACATGAAACAAAAAGGGAGCGAATTGCTCCCTCCTTTTAAATTATTTATGTGCCATCCCGTAAACGACGACATAGACCATCTAATTGATCAAGCGTCTTATAGCGAATTCGCAGTTCACCGCTGTCACCTTTATGGTTGAGGGTAACACCAAGCCCGAGAACATCCTCTAATGCACGTTCAAGAGCCCGCGTATCTGCATCTTTCTCATTCTTAGGCTTAGATGGTTTTCTATTCTCACCAGCCAAGGCAGCAGCTTCATCCTGAGCAATCCGTTCAATCTCACGAACTGTAAGGCCTTCATTCAAAACTTTCTGAGCAACCTGCTCAGGATCTTTACAGGCTAAGATTGCACGAGCCTGGCCTGCACTAAGACGGCCATCAACCACCATCTCCTGAACACCTGCAGGCAGATTAAGAAGACGTACGGTATTAACAACGTAGGAGCGGCTCTTTGCAAGAGTTTGTCCAATTTCGTTACTGTTATAACCAAAATCATCCATCAGCCGCTGATAACCAGCAGCCTCTTCCATCGGATTCAAATCAGAGCGCTGGACGTTTTCAATGATGGCATATTCAAGTGATGTTTTATCATCAATATCAGCAATAACAATCGGAACTTCGTGCAAACCAGCCCGTTGTGCAGCACGCCAGCGACGCTCACCAGCCACAATCTCATAAGCATCAGGCATTTTGGGAATAGCACGAACCAGAATTGGCTGGATGATACCACGCTGTTTAACCGATTCTGCAAGTTCTGTCAGATCAGCATCATCAAAGTACTTGCGAGGATTACGAGGATTAGGGCGTAAAAACTCAATCGCTACCTTACGGGAGCCATTATTTTTACGTTCTGCCATTCCAAATTCATCGCCTACTTCACCAATAAGTGCAGCGAGACCTTTCCCGAGGCGCGGTTTATTTTCATCAGCCATTATGTTGTTCCCTGATGCCAGATTGGCTTGATAAATACATTCTTATGTTTTTGCCATTTGTCAGCGTGATGTCAATTATGCAGCGAGCAAATCACGCTCTCTCTGAATAACCTCAGAAGCCAATCGTAGATAAGCCTGAGAGCCTGCACATTTTAAATCATAAAGCAAAACAGGCTTTCCATGGGATGGGGCTTCAGACACACGGATATTCCGCGGGATCATGGTATTATAGACTTTATCCCCCATAAACTCACGTACATCAGCTACAACCTGGCCTGAGAGATTATTTCGCGGGTCAAACATAGTAAGAACAACACCATGGATTGTTAACCGTGGATTTAATCCTGCCCGTACCTGCTCTACGGAAGAGAGTAACTGGCTTAACCCCTCAAGGGCAAAGAATTCGCATTGTAGTGGTACCAGAACAGAATCTGAGGCCGCCAGTGCATTGACGGTCAGTAAGTTTAATGAAGGCGGGCAGTCAATCAGAACATAGGAAAAGCCATCTGAAAGATCCTTAACCATCTCCTCAATGGCCAGACGTAAACGGTGTGCTCTGTTCTTTTCCTGCGCAATCTCAAGTTCCAAACCGAGCAGGTCAAGTGTTGAGGGAGCAACAAACAAGCCTGGTACAGCAGTTCCGACAATTGCCTGACTTAATGGTAAATCTTCAGCCAGAACATGGTAGGTTGAAACATGCCTGTTACGGCGATCAATCCCAAAACCCGTAGAAGCATTTCCCTGCGGATCAAGATCAAGAACAAGCACCTTCTCACCAATGGCTGCCAGCGCAGTTCCCAGATTGATTGTTGTTGTTGTTTTACCAACACCACCCTTCTGGTTTGCAACAGCAATAACGCGCGGTTTGCCAACCAGTTGATTTGAGCGGTCTTGATTTTGGTTTGTTAGCGCATCCATCTCTTCATCCCACAGTCATGACGTACACGAAGTCATGAAAACCCTATTAGGGGTAATGGCTATGTCCCATAGTAGATCATCTGAAAGAGTTCGGGAATCCTTACTATTCGCAAAACCGCTTATTTCCGGTGTTTTCTACAACTTAGGCAAGCAGACTATAGTGGCTTGATACTCGATATGCGAACAATAGATGACTCTGCATCAATACGGCTTGGAATGATTTCATAGGAAATATCCCACCGTTTAGCGGCAGCCATAAGTTCAGTCTGGACATCACGGCCCTTTGGAAAGAGGGCGCTTGTTCTATTATCAAATAAAGGCTTTGTCCATTGGAGCAGCTGTTCCAGGGAGGCAAGCGCACGCGCGGTCAGGACATCTGTTTTACCAACCATCTTTGGTATAATCACTTCCAGACGCTCTGCATAGATTGTTGCTGATGCTCCAGTCAGTCGCGTAACATGACGAAGAAAAGCGCATTTACGCGCATTACTTTCCACCATTGTCACATGAAAATCGACCTCTGCTCCAAGAATAGCCAGTACTAACCCCGGAAAACCAGCACCAGATCCAAGGTCAAGCCAGGTTTTGGTACCTTGAGGAGCAAGCTCTGCAAGCTGAAGGGAATCTGCAACATGGCGAGACCAGACCTGATCCAGAGTTGCCGGACCAACCAGATTTTTAATTCTCTGCCATTTAGCAAGCTCTGCCACGAGTATGTCCAGACGCTCCGCTGTCTTCTCGGAAACAGAGAAATCCTTGAGCACCTTTTCCCGGCTGTCCCCAGACATTCAGAAACCCTTCCATGTTTCACGTGAAACAATATTATGGAACTAAAAATTGAAACAATAATAATTTCAACTAGTTATAAATATTTAAGATACAGATTTAAGCTGACGTGATGTTTTTCGGGCATGAGCGGCCAACAATGTAATTGCAGCCGGAGTCATACCTTCAATACGGGCAGCCTGCCCAATCGTTTTTGGTTTTACAACATCCAGCTTAGCCTTTATCTCATTAGACAAACCTGGAAGGGCCGCAAAATCGAGATCACTATCAATCACCACAGCTTCATCATTGCGATAAGATTCAATATCGGCCTTCTGACGATCAAGATAAACAGCATAGGTTGCATCTGTAACAAGACGGTCAGCAATCACAGGTGAAACATTCTGCATCTGAGGCCATACATGGCTTAACCTCTCCCAATCCAGCCACGGATACGAAAGAAGCTGAAAGGCTGTTCTGCGTACACCATCCTGATTAAGCTCTATACCGTGTTTGGCAGCTTCCTGAGGGGTGATTGAAACTTCATTCAACATCTGGCGCGTTGTTGTCAGCTCATCCTGCTGCTGCCTGTAAACAGCGGCTCTGTGTGACCCGACGAGCCCAGCTTCGATACCCTTACCGGTAAGACGCTCATCGGCATTATCAATACGAAGTGATAAACGGTATTCAGACCGGGATGTGAACATCCGATAGGGTTCACTGACACCACGGGTAATCAGATCATCAATCAGAACACCAATATAGCTTTCTGCACGGTCAAATGTGACACCAGCCATGCCTGATGCCATGCGAGCTGCATTCATACCTGCAACAAGCCCCTGAGCAGCAGCCTCTTCATAACCAGTCGTGCCATTAATCTGACCGGCTAGAAAAAGCCCCTGTATAGCTTTTGTCTCAAGGGTCGCAGATAAAGAACGCGGATCAATATAATCATATTCGATTGCATAACCCGGGCGGATCATGCGAACCGTTTCGAGCCCAGGGATCTGTGCTAAAAGCTCAAGCTGTACATCTTCAGGGAGGGAGGTCGAAATACCATTCGGATAGATGGTAATGTCATCGAGCCCTTCTGGCTCCAGGAATATCTGGTGGCTGTCTCGATCAGCAAAACGAACAACCTTGTCCTCAATAGAGGGGCAGTAGCGCGGCCCACGGCTCAAGATATCGCCTGAGTACATCGGTGCGCGATGCAGATTTGCCCGGATAATATCATGGCAGGCTTTAGTCGTGCGGGTCACACCGCATTCGATCTGTGGAAGCGTTATGCGGTCTGTCAGGCTTGAAAAAGGTACGGGATTATCATCAGCAGCCTGTCGGTCAACAGCTGACCAGTCAATTGTCCGCCCATCCAAACGCGCAGGTGTCCCGGTCTTCAGACGGCCAAGTTCAAAACCAAAACGCTCCAGTGTCGCGGATAACCCAATAGCGGGGGCTTCACCAACACGGCCCGCTGGAATCTTGACCTCACCAATATGAATCAGGCCTCGAAGGAAGGTTCCGGTCGTCAGAACAATTGTACCGGTTCCGAATCGACGACCGTCCGATAAGGTAATGGAGCTTACACGTCCAGCATCAACATCCATATCATGAACCTCACCTTCAATAATGGTGAGATTATCCGTATGCGCAAGTTCAGTCTGCATGGCACGGGCATAGAGTTTTCTGTCAGCCTGTGTCCGCGGCCCACGAACTGCCGGGCCTTTACGTCGATTAAGAAGACGGAATTGAATACCTGATGCATCAGCAATGCGGCCCATCACCCCATCAAGGGCATCAATTTCACGGACAAGATGGCCTTTTCCGAGACCACCAATTGCCGGATTACATGACATGACACCAATCGTGTCCTGTCTGTGAGTTACAAGAGCCGTTTTTGCCCCGAAGCGTGCAGCAGCAGCGGCAGCCTCTGCACCAGCATGACCACCTCCAACAACAATTACATCAAAGCTGCTTTGTGCTTTTTCCATAATTTATCTTAATTCACTTCCATTGATCAGGAATATCCGGGTTCATAATGCATATTCCGCTTCCGAATCGATTAATCCCTTTCGAGGGGTAGCATTACGTCATCAACTCCGTAAAAAAGGATTTATGTGTTTGGCACAGATTCGTCAAACCTGTTTCACGTGAATCATAAAAATTGGAGCTAAAAATGGCAGAACAACCCAGTGAAAGAAAAGTATCGAATATTCGTATTATATGTACTGCTTTTCTCGACTTTCTGACAGCATTCGCAGTTATGGGCTACCTGATCGGACTTATCTCAGGTCAAACAACCGAAAATGGATTTTCTCTGAGCGGCGGGCCAGCTCTTATACTTTTCATATTAATTATTGCCTATTTCGTCATTGGAAACAGAACGGGCGGTACAATCTGGAAACGTATTCTGAAAGTGCCAGCCCGCTAAAAACATGATTCACGTGAAACAGCGTGAATCATTTTCCAATGCAAAACGATGAAAACAGACGATCGAGGACATCCTCGACATCAATACGACCCGTCATTACACCACAGGCACGCGTTGCCAGTCTGATTTCCTCAGTTGCCAGTTCTGGCAACCCGTTTGTCTGAAGAAGAGTAACTGCCCGCTCCAGACACTCTGAAATATCCTGCATGGCTTTGCGATGACGTTCCCGCGTGATGATTGCATCTTCACCTATCATCATACGCGAAGCACGCTGTTCCAAACCCTCAATCAATTCCGATAAGCCGGAACCGGTTGTTGCTGAGATGCTGTAATCAGATGTAACGGAAGAGTGTTCAAGATCATTCTTAGTTGCCACGCGAATGATTTCGCGGCCCTCTGGCGGGTTTTCCGCATTATCACCGGGGGCAACGAGCCAAAGAACAATATCAGCGTCCTCTGCCCGTTTTCTGGCTCTTGCAACACCTTCCTGCTCGATAGGATCATCACTGTCACGTAATCCGGCTGTATCAACCAGTACGGCAGGTAAACCACCAAGATCGAGACGTGTCTCTATGACGTCACGGGTTGTTCCGGCGATAGGTGAAACGATGGCAACCTCACGACGTGCAAGCGCATTGAGCAAAGTCGACTTACCGGCATTCGGTGCACCTGCCAGAACAATCGTCAAACCTTCACGCAGGCGTTCACCTGTCCGGTTCATCAGTTCTGCATCAACTGCATGACGGACACGCTGTATAAGCTCCATAGACTGTGCTTCGAGCTGCCCATCCGCGACATCGCCTTCATCAGAGAAATCAAGAGCGGCTTCCATCAGAGCAAGGGCAGTCAGCAGATCTTCACGCCAAAGCTCAATAATCTCACCAACACGACCTTCCATTTGCCGAAGAGCCTGTCGTCTCTGGGCTTCTGTTTCAGCATCAATCAGATCAGCCAGACCTTCAACTGCTGTTAAATCCATCCGACCATTGAGAAATGCCCGTCTTGTAAATTCACCGGGTTTAGCTGCACGACAACCTTCAATAGCAGAAAGGCATTTCAGCACGGCCTGTCTGACAGCAATGCCACCATGTATCTGAAGTTCTGCCTGATCCTCACCTGTAAAACTGGCTGGCCCAGGCATCCATAAAACCAGACACTGATCAAGTGTTTCCCCGGTTGCAGGGTCAATAATATGACGTAAACTTGCACGACGCTCCGTTGGCAGCTTGCTGAAAATTGTTTCGAGGACGAATCGAGTCTTGTTTCCGCTAATACGGATAACGCATACGGCAGCACGGCCATGGCCGGATGCCGGTGCAAAGATGGTATCAAGAGAGTTATCACTCATCAGTATTCGTCCGAAGTTTTCCCATCACGACAGGGTGGTCTTGAAAATATAGCAAAACATCCAAAAGCAAAACGGTCGGAAAAGCCCGACCGTTTCATTTCATATCCGAATCAATGCCTGATGGATCAGGTATTCATTGAATCGAAGAATTCACCATTGCTCTTTGTCTGACGCAGCTTATCGAGCAGGAACTCAATTGCATCAACCGTACCCATTGGATTGAGGATACGACGCAGAACATACATCTTCTTGAGCGAATCGGCTGTCACAAGAAGGTCTTCCTTACGTGTACCGGAACGCGTGATATCAATAGCAGGGAAGACACGCTTATCAGCAACCTTACGATCAAGGATAATTTCAGAGTTACCTGTACCCTTGAACTCTTCGAAGATCACTTCGTCCATACGTGAGCCGGTATCAATCAGAGCAGTTGCAATGATTGTCAGCGAACCACCTTCTTCAATATTACGGGCGGCACCGAAGAAGCGTTTTGGACGCTGCAGAGCATTCGCATCAACACCACCGGTCAGAACCTTACCGGAAGATGGAACAACCGTATTATAGGCACGGCCAAGGCGTGTAATGGAATCGAGCAGGATAACAACATCACGGCCATGTTCAACCAGACGTTTAGCTTTCTCGATGACCATTTCAGCAACCTGAACGTGACGTGCTGCCGGCTCATCAAATGTTGAGGAAACAACCTCACCATTCACGGAACGCTGCATATCCGTCACTTCTTCCGGGCGTTCATCAATAAGAAGAACGATCAGATAACACTCAGGATGATTTGCTGTAATTGACTGAGCAATGTTCTGAAGCAGAACCGTCTTACCCGTACGTGGAGGTGCAACAATAAGAGCACGCTGGCCTTTACCAATCGGGGAGACAATATCGATAACGCGAGAAGAATAATCCTTCTTTGTCGGATCTTCGACTTCAAGCTTGAGCTGCTGGTTTGGATACAGCGGCGTCAGGTTATCAAAGTGAACCTTGTGCCTGATCTTATCAGGATCTTCGAAATTGATCGTATTGACCTTGAGAAGGGCGAAGTAACGCTCACCTTCTTTAGGACCTCTGATCGGACCCTCAACCGTGTCGCCTGTCCGCAGACCAAAACGGCGGATCTGCGATGGTGATATGTAAATATCATCAGGACCGGGAAGATAATTGGATTCGGAAGAACGCAAGAAGCCGAAACCATCCTGCAAAACTTCCATAACACCTGAACCGATAATCTCGGTTTCCTGGGCTGCCAGACGTTTAAGAATTGCAAACATCAATTCCTGTTTACGCATAATACTGGCGTTTTCGACTTCAAGCTCCTCAGCAAATGCCAAAAGCTCGGTCGGGGATTTAATTTTTAAATCCTGAAGTTGGATTTCCCTCATTGGGGGGAATACTCTCAAATTATGAAGTTAATGATTAATAAGCGAAATTTAGATCAGATAACGTGACACTGGAGTTCCAGCTAAAAACCGAAAGCTTGGATTCGTTATGCTCGACCTTTTTGGGAAGGAATCAAGAAATAACCTGTTTTATTTCTCAACTCAAGAGCAATAGAGCATAAATCTTCAATTGAAGAAAAAATGCTCAATCACTGAGTTAATATAGCAACTCTAATTTCCAAGAGGCTATTACCAAAAAATCTAACGAAATTAGCTCCAGGGCTTCACAACTACCAGAATGACGATGAAAATCATCAGAAGGGTAGGCACTTCATTCATGACACGGAAGAACTTGTCAGAATGTGTGTTTTTATCCTGCGCAAATGCTTTCATCCAGCGAACATTCATTCCATGTAAACCTGTCAAAACAAAAGCCAGCAGCAGTTTTCCATGAAACCATCCTGATTTCAGAAAACCACCATCCCAGGCAAGATAAAGACCAAGAATCCAGGCAACAATCATTGCAGGATTAATGATAGCTTTCAGAAGCCGCCGCTCCATAACCTTGAATGTCTCTGACTGCTGAGACCCAACGGGCGCACTGCAGTGATAGACAAAAAGCCTTGGCAGATAGAGCGTACCAGCCATCCATGCGATGACAGCAATGATATGAAACGCCTTCAGATAAAGATAAAGCACTTTTATAATCCCTAGTCAGACAGACTGAATATTCTCAAAATCGGCAAGTTACAATCTGAATAAAAAAGCCAAGCTTAGAACTATTTACTAAGCTTCACGAACCTTTTTAATCAGTTGTTCGACATGCTCAATCGGTGTCTGGGGAACAATTCCATGACCAAGATTGAAAATATGTGCTTTTTGACGCGCAGCTTTGCGGATAACATCAACCCCATCATCAAGATAAGAACCACCAGCAACAAGCGCTAATGGGTCAAGATTACCCTGAGTTGGCACAGAAGACAGGCTTCCCTGGTTAATTACGGCGATATTTGTGCCCCAATCTAGGGCAATAGCATCTGCAAAACCGGCAGCTGCTATTTTTTCAAGGTTATTGCCTCCGCCACGAACAAAAACAATCGCTTTTGCTGCAGGTCGCTCTTCCTTAAGCTTTTTAACAATCCGTTCAATCGGCTTCAGCGAGAGGCGATCAAACAAGGCAGGCGGTAGTGCGGAACCAAAACTTTCAAAAATCTGGACAGCTTCAGCACCTGCATCAATCTGACGGATCAGATAAGCCGTTGATGCACGAACAAGCCGATCTATCAGGGCATCCATAAATTCTGGATCCTGATACGCAAGAATACGTGCTGGTGCCTGATCTGGCGTTCCCTTACCGGCAATCATGTAGCTTGCCACTGTCCAGGGGGCACCACAGAAACCAAGAAGCGTTGTTTCAGAAGGCAAGGCTGTTTTTAAAATATCGAGTGTCTCGAAAACCGGATCGAGCCTGTTAAGAGGAAGCTCATCCTCAAGCTTGGATAAATCCTTGAGAGAGAGAACCTGATCAAGCTTTGGTCCTTCATTCTCGACAAAACTGACTTTAAGCCCAAGCGCGTCTGGAATAACCAGAATATCCGAAAACAAAATAGCGGCGTCAAAACCAAAACGTCTGATTGGTTGAAGTGTAACCTCTGCAGCAAGCTTTGGTGTGTAACAGAGTTCGAGAAAACCGGATACGCTGCTTCGAACCTGTCTGTATTCTGGAAGATAACGGCCTGCCTGTCTCATAACCCATATTGGTAATGGCCATACCGGCTGACCATTCAGGACCTGCATGATTTTCTTCTGACTCGTGTTCACAGGCATCTCCCAAAGAATAATTAAATCTATTTAAAAGACTCTGTTGTTGTTGTTAGGAAGTGAATCCTGATGTCACAACATCATCCACAATTCATCCACACCGTGAATTCATTTTGCGCTTTTGTAAGGTATCAAAGTGAACGCGGCAATGGTTAACAAATAGTTAAGGGTTAACATAAAGTTAATGAAATGTCTGAAACCGGAATCTCTGAATCGAATTTCGATTCGTACCTGATTCACTTAACTGACCCTTTAAAGTTGTCCTCAGTGGTAATGCCTGTTGATGAATATCTTTGTCATCCACAAGGGAGCACGAACAGCGTAAAGTAGGGGCCAGTTGTTCACATTCCTCCCCATTGGGCTGTGTATTACGATCATGATAGAAATTATTATTAAGGATCAATAACTTGTCCCGGAATTTCTTTCACATCCATCTGGTTTCCGACTCAACAGGTGAAACGCTGCTCACGGTCGCACGTGCTGTTACTGTTCAGTATGAGGGTATTTCAGCCATTGAGCATATTTATCCGCTCGTGCGCACAAAAGCACAGCTTGAGAAAGCTTTGGACGATATTGAATCAGCGCCGGGAATTGTTCTTTATACGCTTGTTGATCAGGATCTGAATGAACAGCTGGAAGAGACCTGCCGAAATCTTGGTGTTCCATTTCTTTCGGTTCTGTCACCTGTCCACTCTCTCCTGCAGTCGTATCTTGGGACCGCCGCAACAGGTCGATCAGGTGCCCAACACGTTCTTAATGCGGAATATTTTAAACGTATTGAAGCAATGAATTTTACCTTGCTTCATGATGATGGACATTTGCCAGATGATATTGAACAGGCTGATATCATCCTGCTTGGTGTCAGTCGAACATCCAAGACACCAACATCAATTTATCTTGCCAACAGGGGATTAAAGACAGCCAATATTCCCCTAATTCTGAATGTTCCTATTCCGGAAAAGATATTACAGGCCCGTCGACCATTGATTGTGGGCCTTGTTGCAACGCCCGAGCGTATCGTTCAGATCAGACAGAATCGTCTTTTAAGTCTCAATGCCGATGAAGATACTGATTATGTCGATCGTGATACGGTTGCTGAGGAAATTTCAGAATCAAGACGATTATTTGCACGGAATAACTGGCCAATTATTGACGTGACACGGCGTTCAATTGAAGAAACGGCCGCAGCTATAATTGAGAAATATCGTGAGCGCCGTATGCAGGATGTCGCGATATGAGAACTTCGGGGATAAGATGACTGATATCCGCAAAGCATTTGTAACCGGTTATCCTGTAAAACATTCCCGGTCACCACTGATACATAATCATTGGCTAAAACTTCATGGAATTGAAGGAAGCTATGAAAAGGTTGAAATAGAGCCTTCTCATTTTAGTGATTTAATCAAACGCATCAGAAATGGTGAGTTTATTGGTGGCAATGTCACAATCCCTCATAAAGAGGCTGCTTATCTATCGGCGGATGTTCTGACTGATCGTGCAAGACGTCTCAAAGCTGTGAACACATTGTGGATGCAGGATGGAAAGCTGTGGGGAGATAATACCGATATCATAGGTTTTACAGCCAATCTTGATCAGGCTTTGGGTAAAGACTGGCATCAGGATATTACGCATGCTCTCGTTGTCGGTGCAGGCGGGGCCTCCAGGGCTGTTGTTGCCGGTCTGCTTTCCTATGAGGGAATGCAGGTAACAATCATTAATCGGACAGAAGAGAAAGCACGCAGCCTCGCAGAATTTAATCCTGACAGAATCAGTGTTGCACCATGGAGTGATATGGCCCGGGAAACAGAACGCGCCGGAGTTGTTGTTAATACGACGTCACTCGGGATGGTTGGTTACCCACCACTTGATATTGATTTCTCTCGGTGTGGCTCGCAGACAATTGTGACAGATATTGTTTATATCCCGTTGATAACACCAATGTTGAAGCAGGCACAGGCGCTTTCTCTACGTACAGTTGATGGCCTTGGAATGCTTTTGCATCAAGCAGTTCCCGGTTTTTCAAAGTGGTTTGGTATAACGCCACAGGTTACACCAGAGCTGAGAGAGATTATATTAAGGGATATCGGGGAAATGTGATGGTCTTTGTTCTTGGACTGACAGGCTCTATCGGAATGGGAAAATCAGCAACGGCTGATCTCTTCCGTTCGTTTGGCGTGCCAGTCTATGACGCAGATGCGACCGTCCATGATCTTTATAGAAATGAAGCTGTCGTCCCGATTTCAAAGCATTTCCCGAATACCGTTAAAGACAACATCATTGATCGAGAGGCACTGTCTGCTGAAGTTCTTGATTCACCTGAGAAGATGCGTTTGCTTGAATCTCTCGTTCATCCGCTTGTCTGGGAGAAGGAACGTGTTTTTGTAAAAGCTGCTGCATCTGCAAGTCACCGGCTTGTTGTACTGGATAGTCCGCTTTTACTGGAAACCGGTGGGGAAGCCCGTTGTGATGCGGTTGCAGTTGTCAGCGCACCAGCGCATATTCAGCGTCAGCGTGTTTTAAGCAGGGCAGGAATGACTGAGGAGAAACTGAAGTCCATTCTGGCCAAGCAAATTCCCGATAGGGAAAAACGGCTTAAAGCGCATTTTATAATTGATAGCAGCCGTGGTCTTGATGATGCAAGGCTTGAGGTTGAGGCCATCATCCGGTGTCTTTCAGGCCGGACAGGTAAAGGTAATCCGGCTTAATGTTACGCGAAATAGTTTTTGATACGGAAACGACAGGTGTTCGGGCCAATGATGGTGACCGACTGGTGGAAATTGGTTGTGTTGAGCTCCTCAATCATATTCCGACAGGTAATACCTTTCACGTCTATATCAATCCTGAGCGCCCCGTACCGGTTGAGGCTTTCGATATTCATGGCCTGTCAGATGAATTTCTGGCTGATAAGCCCGTTTTTGCCGAAATTGCCGATAAATTTTGGGAGTTTATTGGTGACAGCAAGCTGATCGCTCATAATGCCAGCTTCGATATTGGCTTTATGAACGCGGAATATGCACGGATTGATAAAAGTCGGCAGATTTCTATGGAGCGCGTCATTGATACGCTCGCACTGGCACGGCGCAAGCATCCAGGTGCTGGTAATTCGCTTGATGCCCTGTGTTCACGTTATGGCATTGATAATTCCCGCCGGACGAAACACGGCGCTCTGCTCGACTCGGAGATTCTCGCTGAAGTTTATCTTGAGTTGATTGGTGGCCGCCAGGCCGGCTTTAATCTGGCAGATGAGCCTGCAAAGGTTACAAATGAGCAGAACTCGGCTCAGGCAGCGGGAGTCATGCCGCGTGAGAAGCGGGTTTTTAAACCACGCATGACAGATCATGAATTAATGGCCCATCGGGCTTTTATTGCCAAAATGGGTGATAAGGCGATCTGGAAAGATTATATGCCTGAAGAACCTTCTGAGACCGCATGAAAAAAACCGGCCTGAATGGCCGGTTTTTCAATTCGTACGTTTGCTGTTTCTTATGAAGACAGCGGAGCATTCCCACGCTCTTCAGCAGCAGCCTGTGCTTCGGCTGCTTTCTGACGGTAGAGCTCAACGAAATCGATTGGATCGATATACAGTGGTGGGAAGCCACCATTGCGAACAGCATCTGCAACGATCTGACGACCGAATGGGAACAGAAGGCGTGGGCATTCAATGTAAAGAACAGGATGGAAGTTTTCCTGCGGAATGCCCTGAAGGCGGAAAATACCGGCATACTTCAGATCAAAAGCGAAAAGAACTTCTTCACCAACCTTGGCGCTGCCTTCAAGAGCCAGCTCGACTTCAAAGTCAGCTTCTGCCAGCTGGGCAACATCAATGTTTACCTGAATGGAGATTTCAGGCTGGTTGTTAGGTGGCGTCTGGAAAGAGCGCGGTGCATTTGGGTTCTCAAAGGAGAAGTCCTTGGCATATTGTGCCAGTGCATTCAGCGACGGGGCCGCCTGGTTTGTGTCGTTTGTTGCCGGATTTTCGGCCATCGTCAGCTCCTGAAAATTCGTGACTTGAGAAATATTCCCGTAATGCATGCCGCAAAACTCTTGCGAATACAACCATTACGTATCAATTCCTTTTTACCTCCCCCTATTATTTATAGGAAGAGCATAAGTTAATTATGACTTTTAGCCTGAGGGTAAAGCCCTGCTGATTGATAAAAACAACGTGACTAGCAAAGTTTCTTTAGGCTTTCATATGGATATTGGATAAAAACTATCCCATATGAAAAGTCAGGATCAGTTGTTGTTGAAGATAAGCGACATTTTGGCGCCCACTTTGAAAACTATTGAGTTCTTATATCGGTAATACGAGATCGGATGAAATATGCAGGACGGTTTTGATCTTTCGACCATTATATTTGCCTGTCTGGCAATTTTTATAATCTGGAAACTGAGATCAGTTCTTGGACAGAAAACAGGTAATGAGCAGCCACCCCAGGAGTTGAACCGCGATAACACGCAGGAACCTCACAAGGATTCGTGGCAGAACCAGTCCAATATGCCACCTCCACGCGCTGATAATGATCAGGTTATTACCCTGCCACCCCGCCAGCCGGCGCCTGTTTCTCAAAAAGACAGATGGAAAGGCATTGCTGAGGAAGGTTCACAATTGGCAGATACGCTTGATCGCGTTGTTGGTCTTGAGCCATCCTTTGACATCAAAGCTTTCCTTGAAGGTGCAAAAGTCGCCTACGAGATGATTGTCGTTGATTTTGCCAAGGGTAATCGGGAAGAGCTTAAAAACCTTCTGACTGACGATGTTTACAGAGGATTTGATCAGGCGATTAAGGCACGTGAAAAAGCCCATGAAACGGCTGAAACAACATTTGTTTCCATCGACAAGAGTGAGCTGATGGCTGCAGAGCTTTCTGGCAGAGATGCTCAGCTGACAATCCGCTTCATAGCAAAGATGATCACGGTAACCCGTGATGAACAGGGCAATATTGTTGATGGATCTCCTGATGAAGTCGTTGATACGTCTGATATCTGGACATTCTCACGGACATTGGGCAGTGATGACCCAACCTGGTTGCTTGCAGCCACGGAAAGCGGGCAGTGACATCAAATAACAGGGTAATCTGTTCTAAAGGAAAAGGTGCTATTCGTTTCAGGCACCTTTTTCTTATTTTCAGTCTCATCATGACATCGACATTCGCACAAGCCGCCCCTTCAGGGGATATCCATCTGAAGAAACTAGCCTTTTCAGAACTTCAGGGCTGGAAGAATGATGCCCAGGATGTCGCTTATGCCGTCTTTCTCAAATCATGCGAGGCTCTTGAAAATGATAAGAGTGTCCTCCGGCCAGCCAAATCTATGGAAGATGCTTTAAGAAGCATTTGTAAAAAAGCTTTTCAGCTTGGTTCTCTTGATTCAGAAAAGGCACGCCAGTTCTTCGAAGCAGAGTTCACTCCATGGCTGGTAAACTATAAAGGTTCAGATACAGTCCTTCTGACAGGCTATTATGAGCCAGAGCTTTCAGGCTCCCTTGTAGCAACAGATGAGTTTTCTGTTCCTCTTTTAGCTCGTCCCGATGATCTGGAAACTATTCCTGAGGGTGAAAGCCGACCTGGAATTGAAGCAGGGCTTAGAGGTGCAAAGCGAACATCTAAAGGCTTTGAGCCTTATCCAACTCGTCAGGAGATTGAGGAGGGTGCTTTAAGAGATAAAGCGCAACCTCTCGTTTATTTAAGGCGCCCAAGTGAGGCCTTCATCATCCATGTTCAGGGATCTACGCGGATCAGGCTCCCTGATAACTCATCCGTACGGGTTGCTTATGCCGGTCGTAATGGCCAGCCCTATACCTCAATCGGCCGGTTACTCATTGAGCGTGGTGCAATTCTTCAGGATGAGATGAGTCTCGAACGCCTTATGGGATGGCTTGATGCCAATCCTAAAGATGCCCGTGCTTTGATGCACCAGAATAAATCCTTTATCTTTTTCAGATTGGCGACAGAGCTTTCAGAGCATGAAGGCCCAATTGGTGGTCAGGGTATTCCGCTGTTTCCTGAGCGCAGTCTTGCGGTTGATCGCAATATCTGGAGCTATGGTATGCCTTTCTGGTTGGAAGGTGTTTTGCCTGTTACCGAAAATCAGACGAAGCCTCTTAACAGGCTGATGATTGCACAGGACACTGGTTCCGCCATTCTAGGGGCTGCGCGAGGTGATTTTTATTTTGGCTCGGGTAAAGCTGCTGGCACACTGGCCGGGCTTATGCGTCACCAAACCCGCTTTATCGTTTTACAGCCACGTGGCTTGAAGCCTGCTGTTCCGGATGCGCATTATGAGCAGTAAACGTTCAAAACGGACGCTTTCTTATGAAGAAAGGTGGCTTTGGGCTAAGGTCAAAAGCAACTACACACCTTTAAAAAATAATGCGATGCGGGCTGATATGAAGCGCCTTCTGAAAGATATGGAGCCCGTAGAGCCAAATAAACCAGCTCAGTTTGATACAGGGCCTGAAAAGCTTGATCAAAATACATCAAAACTGGCAATTGGTATTCAGGAACTCAGGCAAAAAGCACCTGAACCCAAGAAACTGCCACCAATCATGCCACTGGAGCGTAAAACGCTTCGTTCGGTACGTCGGGGTTCTAAAGCAGTTGATGGTGTTCTGGACTTGCACGGAATGCGCCAGAGTGAGGCACATTACGCACTTTTATCCTTCTTGAGACAGTCTCAGGCCCGAGGTGCGTCGCTGGTTCTTGTCATTACAGGTAAGGGTGAAAGTGGTTCAGGTTTTTACCGTGGTGCTGAGGAACGAGGCGTTTTAAAACGCGTTGTCCCGCAGTGGCTGAGTATGCCGGATGTTCGCCCATTTGTTGTGAGTTTCAATGATGCAGCCCAGCATCATGGTGGTACGGGAGCGCTGTATGTCAAACTCCGACGAAACAGAGGCTGATACTCTACCATCAGAAGGACGCTTGCAGCGCCGCACCAAGGGAACGGCAGAACATGTTACCCCTCTTGGAGAGCATTTGCGCCAGTTGCGGCTGGAGCGTGGAGTCGCTCTGAAAGATATGGCGGAACATCTGGGTGTTTCACCAGCTTACCTTTCTGCCCTTGAAAAGGGCCAGCGGGGTAAGCCCACCTGGGTTATGATTCAGGGGATGCTGGCATTCTTCCATATTATCTGGGATGAAGCGGATGAACTCGTCAGGCTCGCACAGATGTCAGATCCGCGTGTTCGGATTGATACAATCGAGACCAGTGCCCAGACAACATTCTTTGCCAATCGATTGGCTCGTGAGATTCGCGATTTAAACGAGCAGGATATTGAAGCGATGACAGCCATTCTTGATGCGGCACAAATGCGCAAGCGTCCTAAAAAGTGGTAAGTGAGTTTGAATTTCCTTGACCCGGTGGGTTTGCAATGCCAAACCGCGCTAAAGATTCTTTAAAGTGTAAGTGACCAATGACAAACCGTACAATCGACGTTCTGACAATCGGCAACGCTATCGTTGATGTTCTTGCCCAGACTGATGAGACTTTTCTGGTTGAACAGAATCTGGCCAAAGGAACGATGCATCTTATCGATGAGCCACGGGCGGAAGAGCTCTATGGCTTGATGCGCGATGTAACGGTGATGTCTGGTGGTTCTGCTGCCAATACGGCTGCCGGTATTGCATCTCTTGGCTCAAAAGCTGCTTTTATCGGTAAAGTTCGTAATGACGAGCTGGGTGATCTTTATGCCCGTGATCTGGAAAAAATCGGCGTGCATTACAATGTTGCTCCTGCAACCGATGGCCCGGCAACAGCCCGTTGTTGTGTCCTGATTACGCCGGATGGCGAGCGTACCATGAATACCTACCTTGGTGCCTGCCAGAACCTGACCGTTGATGACATTAACCCTGAGACCATCAAGGCCTCTTCTATTATCTATCTTGAAGGGTATCTGTGGGATCCGCCAAAGGCAAAGGATGCTTTCCGCAAAGCTATTGATATTGCCCACCAGGATGGTAACCGGATTGCCCTGACGCTTTCTGATACCTTCTGTGTTGATCGCTATCGTGATGAATTCCTGACGCTGATCCGTGATGGCAGCATCGATATTCTGTTTGCCAATACCCATGAGCTGCGCAGCCTGTATCAGACAGCTGATGAGAATACGGCTATTGCCGCTTTCCGTGATGAGAATGTTCTGGGTGTTGTCACGCGTTCAGAAGAAGGCGCATTGGTTATCATGTCTGGTGAGACCAGCTCTGTCCCGGCTTACCCTGTTGATCAGGTTGTTGACGCAACGGGTGCTGGCGATCTGTTTGCGGCAGGCTTCCTTGCTGGAATGACACAAGGCCTGCACCTGATGGATTGTGCTCGTCTTGGTTCGCTTTCGGCCTCAGAGGCGATCAGTCATATTGGTCCACGCCCACAGGTCTCCTTACGTGAGCTGGCTAAAGCAAATATGCTGATTGCCTGATCCGGGATTGTCGCGGACTGAAAAGTGATTCACGTGAAACACTTTTCAGAGCCGTCTGAGTGATACTTCCTCAATATGATGATTTGAACCCTTGCGTAAGATAAGATTTGCCCGCTGGCGCGTGGGCAGAATATTCTCGCGCAAGTTGGTCAGATTGATGCTTTTCCAAAGATCATCCGCGACTTCATAAGCTTCAATATCCGACAGCTCTGCGTAACGCCGGAAGAAGGATTTCGGATCAAGGAAGGCCGTTGTCCTGAGTTTCATAAAGCGGTTGATGTACCAGGTATGAAGATCGTCTTCATTCGCATCCAGATAGATCGAGAAATCAAAATAATCCGAAACAAACGGAATGAATGAGCCATCACGCGGTAAACGTGCAGGCTGTAGAACATTCAGGCCCTCGATAATCAATATATCCGGCTGGTCGATGATCGTATGCTCATCTGGCAATACATCATAGACAAGATGCGAATAAAGCGGCGCTTTTACATTGCGCTTGCCTGATTTGATATCATGCAGGAATTCCAGCAAAGCGTTGGTATTGTAACTCTCCGGAAAACCTTTCCGCTCCATCAGGCCCTGTTCCTGTAACTGGGCATTGGGATAGAGAAAACCATCTGTCGTGATCAGATCAACTTTCGGAATATTCTTCCAGCGCGCCAGAAGAGCCTTCAGTACGCGGGCTGTTGTTGATTTGCCAACGGCAACAGAACCGGCAATACCGATGATAAAAGGGACCTTATTGTCACCATTTGTCATCAGAAAGCGCCCGGTTGCCTGAAAAAGCTGCTGGGCACCCTCAACATAGAGCGATAGCAGACGTGACAATGGCAGGTAAATCTCAACAACTTCATCAAGCGAGATGCGGTCGTTGACAGAAACAAACTGCGCAATTTCCTCTGCGCCAAGCGTCATAGGTGTATCAGCGCGCAATGTTGCCCATTGCTCGCGGGGAAAACGACGGTATGGCGAGAAAGCAGCGTGGCGCTCGTGAGCTCGTCTGCTTTTCTTTACATTGCGCGGCATTTAAAACTCTAAATATCTAATATCAGTTCAGCCGGTGCTCAGTGAGCTTTCCGGGATGCTTTTTCTTCTAAGCCTGATTGTGATGTCCGCTTCTCAAGCTCTTCCATTACGTCCGATATAGAAACATCAGCTCCATGCAAGACGACTAAAAGGTGATACAGAACATCAGCTGTTTCAGAAACAAGAGCCTTCTTGTCATTCTGGATGGCTGCAATAACGGTTTCAACCGCCTCTTCACCAAATTTCTTGGCTGAGCGTTCTGGCCCGTCTTTGAGCAATTTGGCTGTATAAGAGACCTCTGGAGAGGCTTTCGCCCGAATTGAGACGATTTCTGCGAGGGAATCGAGCGTGAAATTGGTTGCCATGGGGCTAGCCTTTCTTGCTTCCGGAAACAGGGCTCCAAGTCGCAGGGTCAAGCCGCATATTCAGACCAGCGGCGGCCATATAGCGTTTGGCTTCTGCAATGGTGTATTTGCCAAAGTGAAAGATGGAAGCGGCAAGAACAGCGCTGGCCTTGCCCTCTTTGACACCATCTACCATGTGGTCAAGGTTGCCAACACCGCCTGATGCGATGACCGGGATTGTCACAGCCGTTGCAATAGCGCGCGTTAGTTCCAGATCATAACCAACCTTTGTGCCATCCCTATCCATGGATGTGAGCAGGATTTCACCGGCACCGAGCTCTGTTACCTTTTTGGCAAATTCAATGGCATCTAAACCCGTTGGATTACGGCCGCCATGGGTGAAGATTTCCCAGCGATGGGGCTCGCCATCTGCGGATACTTTCTTTGCATCAATCGCAACAACAATGCATTGTGCGCCAAATTTTTCGGCAGCTTCCTTGATTACTTCCGGGTTTTTCACGGCCGTTGTATTGATCGCAACTTTATCGGCTCCAGCCAGAAGAAGGGCACGGATGTCCTCAACAGTTCGTACCCCTCCCCCAACAGTCAGGGGCATAAAGCAGGCCTCTGCTGTGCGGCTGACAACATCGAGCAAAGTGCCACGGTTTTCATGGCTTGCCGTTATATCAAGAAAGCAAAGCTCATCCGCGCCGGCAGCATCATAAGCCTTGGCTGATTCAACCGGATCGCCAGCATCAATCAGATCAACAAACTGTACGCCTTTGACCACACGTCCGTCTTTAACATCAAGACAGGGAATAACCCTTACCTTTAGCATGACATTCCCCTTAAGCTTTTCGGGCGTTACGGATGGCTTTGAGAGCTTCTGCAGGATCAATCCGGCCATCATAGAGAGCACGGCCTGAAATAGCGCCTTCGAGAACAGCGCAATCCGGTTCAAGAAGGCGTTCAATATCAGCAATTGACGCAAAGCCACCGGATGCAATCACGGGAATGGAGACTGCGTTGGCAAGAGCCAAAGTCATCGGGATATTCAGACCTTTAAGAATTCCATCCCGGGCAATATCTGTATAGATAATGGCGGCAACACCTGCATCTTCAAAGCGTTTGCCCAGCTCCTCAGCACTCAGGGTGGATGTCTCAGCCCAGCCTTCGACAGCAACAAAACCATCGCGGGCATCAATACCGACAGCCACACGACCCGGGTATTTTTTTGCAGCCTGTTTAACAAATTCCGGATCACGAACGGCAGCAGTGCCGATGATGACGCGTGAAACACCCTTTTCCAGCCAGGCATCGACAGTCTTGAGGTCGCGAATACCACCACCCAGCTGAACCGGAATGGTGATGCGTTTTAAAATGCCTTCAACTGCTACGGCATTCATTGGCTTTCCGGCAAAAGCACCATCAAGATCAACGACATGAAGCCATTCAAAACCTTGTTGTTCAAAGCTTGCAGCCTGAGCGGCAGGGTCGTCATTAAAGACTGTAGCCTGCTCCATATCGCCTTGAATGAGGCGCACACAGCGCCCTTCCTTGAGATCAATTGCTGGAAAAAGAATCACGGCTGCCACCTTAGGAAATTGGCGATAAAACGAAGGCCAAGCATCTGGCTCTTTTCAGGATGAAATTGTGTGCCGGCGATATTCCCACGGGCAACAGCCGCGGTTATCGGGCCGCCATATTGGGTTACAGCGACAATATCGTCTTCATTATCGGCGGCAAAATGGAAGGAATGGACGAAATAGGCATGCCATCCATCTTCTCCGGCGAGTATGCCATCAAACAGCTTGTGTGGGCGCATGTCGCGACCATGCAGATTATGCCAAAGCGTATTCCATCCCATATGCGGAATTTTCAGGCTTGGATCATTTGGCTCAATACGTTTTACGCTACCTGAAATCCAGTTAAGTCCTTCAGATATCTCGTATTCTAGTCCTCGGGTTGCCAGAAGCTGCATTCCGACACAGATGCCAAGAAAAGGCTTTTTGTCCTTATGGACAGCCTCATCCAGAACTTCAATCATGCCATCGACAGCATGAAGTCCGCGACGACAATCGGCAAAAGCACCGACACCAGGTAAAACAATACGTTCAGCCCTGCGAACAACTTCCGGGTTTGCGGAGACGATGATCTGGTTCTTGAGGCCTGCTTCTTCATTAGCCCGCTCAAAAGCTTTGGCTGCAGAGTGCAGGTTTCCTGAACCGTAGTCGACGATGACAACACTCATCTTGATTTCTCCAGAAGGGGAAAGATTCCCAGTGCATCTGATGCATTTGCAGCTGCAAGAGGCCCGGCCTGTACGGGGGGCTCTTTTTTAACCGGTTTTGGTCTTTTATGCAGACCAATAGCAATCATTTTTGCCTCTGCTTCAATTTCATCATGTCCTGTCACAATACCTGCAACAGGCTGGCCGCGACGCTCATATGTCCATCTCTTGAGAGAGTTGGCTTCAAAACCAATCAGAAGCATGATCAGAAAGTCGGCAATTCCCCATGTTATTGGCTCAAACTCAAGCATATCTGCCAGCGTTGAAACCGTGATCAGAACTACCAGCATAATGATGCCGGTGAGCCATAAACGGTTCCACAGCAGCCAGAAGGGGCCAAAAATGAACGCTCCCCATGAGAAACCGTCACGAATAAGGACAGCACCTGTCAGGGCATCGGCATTAGGTTCCGTGCAACCCTTTGGAAAGTGGACAGTGTAGCTTTTCATTGCATTGCCAGTCATCAGACCGCCTTGCCGCAAGCAGCAAGGTCATAAAAGAGTACGGAACATTCCATCTGTTCCGTATATTTTACAACGCTCCCTTGGTCGAGGGAATGCGTCCTGCTTCACGTGGATCCTGAGCAACAGCGTCACGAAGTGCGCGTGCCAGGCCTTTGAAGCAGCTTTCCGCGATATGATGGCTGTTGTCGCCATAAAGAGTCTCAATATGCAGGGTGATACCTGCATTCATTGCAAATGCCTGAAACCATTCACGGACAAGTTCTGTATCGAAATTGCCGATTTTCTCTGTCGGGAAGCTGGTGCGGAAGACCAGAAACGGCCGACCAGAAATATCAAGTGCTGTCCGTGTCAGGGTTTCATCCATTGGCAGAAGGCAATCAGCATAACGTTTGATGCCCTTTTTATCGCCGAGCGCCTGCAGGAATGCCTGCCCGAGTGCAATACCGCAATCTTCGACAGAATGGTGTTGGTCAATGTGCAGATCGCCCTTCACATTGATGTCGAGATCAAACAGGGCGTGTCGTGCCAGAAGGTCGAGCATATGATCAAGGAAGCCGACACCTGTTGCGATATTGGCTTTGCCGGAACCGTCAATTTTAACGGAGACAGCAATATCAGTTTCGTTGGTACGGCGAGTGACCGTTCCGGAACGCATTGGCTCTTCCTTCCATTGGGGGCCTTTTGCAAGGCGCAGGGAAACATTCGATTATTATACGAACATATTCATAAATAACCGAAATTTTCCTTTAACAAAAGTCCGAAGAATTTCACCTTTCTTCTTATATCGTTAAGAGGCTGAAAAAGTCGCGGAAAAGAGGGGGTCGTGGTGGTTGGAATTTCATGGGTGAATGATTAAATGTTCAATCATCAAGGGATTTGCCCTTCAGGAAAAGGTTTTAGATGACACTTAATGATCAACCCTCAGGTTTGCCTTCCATGCATGCCACAACAATCTTGATGGTTCGCAAAGGTAATCGCGTTGTTATCGGTGGTGATGGGCAGGTCAGCCTCGGCCCGACAGTTGTCAAAGGTAATGCCCGTAAGGTGCGTCGCTTGGCAAAAGGAAATGTTATCGGCGGTTTTGCAGGCGCAACGGCCGATGCCTTTACGTTGTTTGAACGTCTTGAAGCCAAGCTTGAGCAATATCCTGAACAACTGACACGTGCCTGTGTTGAACTCACCAAAGACTGGCGAACAGACCGTTATCTGCGTCGCTTAGAGGCTATGATGCTGGTTGCTGACAAGAATGTCAGCCTGCTGCTGTCTGGCTCTGGTGATGTTCTTGAGCCTGAAGATGGCATTATGGCAATTGGATCTGGTGGTAATTATGCCCTGTCAGCTGCCCGTGCACTGGCCGATACGGATTTTGATGCGGAAGAGATTGTACGCCGTTCCATGAAAATTGCTGCAGATATCTGCGTCTACACCAATCATAACCTTGTCCTTGAAGCGATTGATCTTTGATCCCGCTATTGTGAGCTAGAGAATAATATGACCACTTTTTCTCCCCGTGAGATTGTTTCCGAGCTGGATCGGTTCATCGTTGGCCAGCAGGATGCCAAGCGTGCTGTTGCGATTGCCCTGAGAAACCGCTGGCGCCGTCAGCAGCTGACCGGCCCTCTTAAGGAAGAAGTTGCGCCAAAGAATATTCTGATGATCGGCCCAACAGGTTGTGGTAAAACAGAAATTTCCCGCCGGCTTGCCAAGCTCGCCGGTGCGCCATTCCTGAAAGTTGAAGCCACAAAGTTCACGGAAGTTGGCTATGTTGGCCGTGATGTTGAACAGATCATCCGTGATCTCGTCGATATCGGAATTGGGCTTGTTAAGGCTGAAAAGCGTCGTCAGGTTGAAGCCAAGGCGCATCTGGCAGCTGAAGAGCGTGTTCTGGATGCATTGGTTGGTGCCAGCGCCAGTCAGGCGACCCGTGACAGCTTCCGTCGTAAGCTGCGTGATAATGAGCTTGATGACAAGGAAATTGAGCTTGAGTTGCAGCCGACCGGTAACAGCGGCATGCCGATGTTTGAAATTCCAGGTATGCCGGGTGCATCCATGGGTGCCATTTCCATCGGTGATATTTTCGGCAAGGCAATGGGTGGGCGTGGTAAGCCCCGCAAGCTGACAGTCAAGGAAGCTTATGAGCCTCTGGTCAATGAAGAAAGTGACAAGCTCCTTGATCAGGATGCCATTATTCAGGAAGCCATCTCTGAAGTTGAAAACAACGGTATTGTCTTCCTCGATGAGATCGACAAAATCTGTGCCCGTGAAGGGCGTGGAGGTGCCGATGTCTCCCGTGAAGGTGTCCAGCGTGATCTGTTGCCATTGATTGAAGGCACCACCGTTTCAACAAAGCATGGCTCGGTTAAGACAGACCATATCCTGTTTATTGCATCAGGTGCGTTCCATGTTGCAAAGCCTTCTGATCTTCTGCCGGAATTGCAGGGACGCCTGCCAATCCGTGTTGAGCTTCAGCCACTGACGGTTGATGATTTCCGTCGTATTCTGACGGAAACCGAAGCCAGTCTGATTAAGCAGTCAATTGCTCTGATGAAGACGGAAAATGTTGATCTCGTCTTCACTGATGATGCCATTGATGCGCTTGCATCCGTTGCTGTTGAGGTCAATTCAACCGTGGAGAATATTGGCGCCCGCCGCCTGCAGACTGTTCTTGAACGTGTTCTTGACGATATCTCATTCACGGCACCTGACCGTGATGGTGAAACGCTTGAAATCAACGCAGCCTACGTCAATGAAAAGGTTGATGTTCTGGCAAAGAATACGGATTTGAGCCGTTTTATTCTCTGATTTCCGTACTTTCGGGTGGTTGTGGAATCCGTAGCCACCCGAGGGTTGATCTCTTACCGATTTCCCAGTTCCCATCCTTGGAAATGAGTGGCAGCTTCTCGCGTGCAGGTGGGGAATTTTGTTGTACTATCTCGACTTCATTATCGCTGACAGCAGCAATGATCGCGACATGGCCATAGCCCCCGGCACCTGAGAATACGATTAGATCCCCCTGTTGTGGTTTCTCGTTACCGCCTTGCTGAAACTGTATCATGCCTCTTTTATCGTTAAGCTTACCGTGAGGCAGCTCTTTATCATAATAAGATATGGCATGACCCCAAACATCCGGCATACGATGGCCTTTTGCCTGATAGAGATAGCGTTTGATGAATTCAACACATTGCCATTTCTGGCCCAGATAATAGCCATCTTCAGCATAATGGCGGCCATGGGCGATGTTGAATATCGGCCCATTATCATAAACAGGTACATCATCAAGTTGGGCAATGATAATCCCGTTTTCATATGTTTTATGAATTGAGTGGAAGTAGATTTTTGCACCAGCAACAACAGCGCCGCTCAGAAGCAGGCCAATGCATAGAACTTTAACGAGTGTCCGTGGTTTTGCCATGTGCCTCTAGGCTCCTGAGCGGGTTTATACGCGTTATCCAGAAGCCCTATAACAATAAAAAAGCCGCCCGGTTAGAGCGGCTTTGTGCAGTTTTTGCTGATTTATTTTGCAGCAATAACCATAATCTCAACGGTATATTTTGGAGCTGCCAGCTTTGCTTCAACCGTTGCACGGGCTGGTGCATTATCCGGGGAGACCCATGAATCCCAGACTTCGTTCATTTCCTGAAATGTAGACATGTCAGACAGGAAGATTGTGGCTGAGAGCAGCTTGCTCTTGTCTGTTCCGGCTTCTGCAAGCAGGCCGTCGATCAGGCCGAGAATTTCAGTTGTCTGTTCTGTAACGCTTTTACCGGCATTTGCCTTGGCAACCTGTCCAGCGGTGTAGACAACACCATTGTGGCTCACAGCCATGCTCATACGCTTACCGGGTTGGATACGTTCAATGCTCATCTGAATCTCCAGAGGGTTTAAATCAGTTTGAACCTACGCCCCTTGGGGTATCCGAGCAAGAGTTTTGAAACCAGAGATTATGATCGCCAGCCCAACAGACGTTTTTCTGCAAGATCTATCAGGCTGTTAACGATCAGGCCGATCAGGCAGAGTATGAAGACACCAGCCAGCAGGCGATCCGTCTGATAGAGATTCCCTGATGCCAGAACCAGACCGCCGATGCCCTGATCTGCGTTGATCATTTCAGCTGCAACCAGCAGAACGATACCGATAGAAGTTGAGATGCGCAGGCCAGATAAAATGCCGGGTAGTGCTCCGGGAAGGACGATCTTGCGGATGATGGCTGAGGTTGAGAGGCCAAAGCTTCTGCCCATTCGGATAAGGGAGCGGTCAACGTTATCAACGGCACCATAGGTGGCCACAACCATCGGGAAGAAGGTACCAAAGGCTATGGTAACCAATTTAGATGCCTCACCAATGCCAAACCAGATGATGAAAAGCGGCAACAGCGCGATCTTTGGGATCGGAAAGAGGGTTGCAACAATTGTAACACCCGGAGCCCTTGCCGGGCTCCATAAGCCTATTGCAAGCCCTGTCAGGATGCCGATGCTGCCACCAATGGCAAAACCGCCGAACAGACGACCAAGAGATGCAGCAAGGTGACCGTAAATCTCTCCGGTCTGGATCATGTCGCCTAACGCTTTGAAAATTTCAGCTGGGCTTGGGGCCGCAATCGGGCTGATCCAGCCAAGGCTGGAGCACACCTGCCATAGGGCAATCAGAAGGATAAGGCTAATTGCGCCAACGCCACGCTGCCAACGCGGAATAAGCAGACCGCCACGAAAAGAGACAGGGGCTTTCTTATTATTTGACATCAGCTGACCTCACCTGATGTCAATTCACGGTCAGCTTCAGCGGCATCATTACGGATGAGATCCCAAAGCTCGCGGGTTTGTTTCGCAATATCCGGGTCAGTAGCAGAGCGTTCCCTGCGTGGACGATCAATTGTGATAACCGAGCGAATCCGCCCCGGACGGCGTGACAGAACAAGGATTCGGTCGGCCAGACGTGTTGCTTCTTCCAGATTATGGGTGACATAAACGGTTGCCAGCTGATGCCCGTCAAAGCCTTCAGCCAATGTTACGAGATCATCCATCAGCAATTCGCGTGTTTGGGCATCGAGCGCTGACAATGGCTCATCCATAAACATAACGGATGGACGAACGGCAAGGGCGCGGGCAATCCCGACGCGCTGTTTCATGCCACCTGAGAGCTGTTTTGGTAGAGCCTTGCGGAAATCTGAAAGGCCGGTACGGCTAAGGGCATTACTGATCCTGCCTTCTATTTCAGATGATTTGAGACCGCTGCCTTCCAGTGGCAGACGAATATTGCCTTCAACACTGCGCCATGGCAGTAGGCCGAAATCCTGAAAGACGAATGTTAATGGGTTTATCGAACCTTCTGGTGGCTCACCCTCAACCAGTACCTGCCCGGAGGTTGGCTTTTCCAAGCCGCCAAGAATGCGCAAAAGTGTCGATTTACCGCAGCCACTTGGCCCGACAATAGCAACGACTTCTCCGGGGCCTACCTCAAAAGAGATATCCTCAAGAACAGTCAACGGGCCATAGGAATGGCGAATGGTATCGGCGATCAGTTTCATATGTTTTTGATGTCCGCAGACCGCTGTCAGATCGAACGGTCTGCGTCAGAAATTGAGATTATGGATTTGCCTTGATGAAAGTCAGGTCGATGATTTTGTCTGCATCGACGCTGCTGTCGACCAGCTTGTTCTCTTTCATCCAGTCAATCTGTGCCTTGATGTTTTCGGGATCAAGGCCGGCACGATCTGCGAGATAGAAAGCTGAATCTTTCACTTTTGGCACAGATGCCGTCAGTGCTTCGCCCGGATAGACGTATTTGGCAATTTCTTCTGCAGCTTTGTCTGTATCAGAATTAAATACAATCTTGCCGCTGTCATCTTTTGTCAGGAAGGCTTTGGAGTAATCAATAATACCCTTCTGATAAGCTTTGAAAAACTTCTGAACCAGTTCAGGATTCTTCTCAATGATCTGGGTGCTCGTGAACAATCCGCCATACTGATATTCGTCGATATCGGAAACACGGCCAATGATTTTACCCTCACCTGCTTTTTCAAGAGCTTTAGCCATATGAGGCGCGATAATAATGGCATCGACCTGTGAGGTCTTTACGGCTGCCATCATGTTTGAAAGCGACTGCAATGGCTTCAGTGAAACATCAGAAAGCTTGAAGCCCTTGGCTTTGGCGATCTGGCCGATCTGGTAATGGAAGGATGAGCCAATCTGAGAAATACCAACAGATTTGCCTGCAAGCTTGGAGGCATCGGTCAGGCCTTTCGCAAAAGCCTCATTGCTGGCAACGATCAGGTTACCTTCGTAACCCTTCTTTTCCATGCCCTGCCCACCGATAATCTTAAGCGCACCTTTGCCTGCAAGATTGTAGAAGCCGCCTGTCAGGGCTGTAACACCAAAAGAGGTATCACCAGAGACAACGGCTACGGCAATTGGCTGGGCAGCTTCAAAGAACTTTAGCTCAACTTCAATGCCTTCAGCTTTGAAGTACCCGCGCTCAACAGCAAGAAACAGCCCGCCGGAAGAAACATAACGCAGAACCCCGACTTTAACGGTTTCTGCTTTGGCAGTCTGCGTGGCTGAAAAGCCTGCAAATACAGCCATTACGGCACAGGAAAGAATGACACCCAGGCGTTGCAAGGCCTTCATGGTTTACTCCTCTTGGCGGGATGAATTGCGCAATAAAAATGATTAACCGGCATCCTGTTTAAAACAAGCTGCCGGTTAAGTCTATAAAAGACATATATAATTACGCGAGTGCAAGACCTGAAGTTGTGAAATCAGAGCTATACCGTTTGATCGACAGATCAGCGGTTTCGATATCTGCTTTCCGGCCTGATACAATATCAGCCACAAGTCGGCCTGTGCCGCAAGCCATTGTCCAGCCTAGGGTTCCGTGTCCCGTTGCCGTTGTCAGGTTGCTGAACGATGTCGGTCCGATAATCGGTGTGCCATCCGGTGTCATTGGCCGCATACCTGTCCAGAACTGCATATCGTCGATTTTGCTGCCATCGGGAAACAGATCAGTCAGAGACATGGCAAGTGTTTCGCGTCGTTTGGCATCGAGCTTGAGATTATAGCCGGAAAGCTCGGCCATGCCACCAACCCTGATACGATCGCCAAGACGTGTGATGGCAACTTTATATGTCTCATCCATCACGGTTGAAACCGGGGCATCCCTGTCTTCTCGAACCGGAACGGTAATTGAGTAACCTTTGACAGGGTAGACTGGCAGATTTAGACCAATCTGATTCAGCATGGGCGCTGAAAAACTGCCAAGAGCAGTGACATAATGATCAGCACTCACGACGCCCTTATCGGTATGGATGCCGGTTACCCTCTGGCCGTTTGTCTCAAAGCCCTGAATGATTGTGTTGAATAGGAAGGTGACACCCATACTCTTGCAGATATCTGCTAGGCGATTTGTGAAGATATGACAGTCGCCGGTTTCATCATTCGGGAGACGAAGGCCACCGACAAATTTATCAGTTACCTTGGCAAGGGCAGGTTCGGCACCAATACATCCCTGACGATCAAGAACTTCATAAGGCACGCCAAACTGCTCAAGAACGGCGATATCACCACCAATGCTATCCAGCTGTTTCTGGGTGCGGAAAAGCTGGAGAGTGCCCTGCATCCGCTCATCATAGGTGATGCCCGTTTCCCTGCGCAGTTCATCAAGGCAGTCACGGCTGTATTCTGCAATACGTACCATTCGGGCCTTGTTTTCGGCATAGCGGGCAGATGTGCAGTTGCGCAGCATTTTCATGACCCAGCTGATCATCTGGGTATCAACGCGGAATTTAATAATCAGGGGTGCATGGCTCATCAGGAGCCATTTTATTGCTTTCAGCGGCACATCCGGTGAGGCCCAGGGTGCTGAATAACCGGGAGAGACTTCACCCGCATTGGCAAAACTGGTTTCAAGGGCCGGGCCTGCCTCTCGATCGATAACGGTAACTTCATGCCCGGCCTTGGCCAGATAATAGGCACTTGTTACACCAATAACACCACTTCCCAGAACAAAAACCTTCATTGCGCGGCCTCAGAAAATCAGGAGTGAATTGCGACAAATCGACCTATGGTCCATGTGACTAGTTAATCTGAATAATCTCCTGTTTTTCTTGCTATGATTAGATGTAATTTCGAATTTAAGAGGTATATTAGAAGAAATGTCCTGTTTTTAGAAGAAATCATCATGCCGCGCGATGCTATAGACGAACGTATAATTCGTGTTTTGAGAACAGATGGCCGTATCAGTAATGCCCGTTTGGCTGAGCTTGTTGGCCTCTCGCAGTCTGCCTGTCACCGCAGATTGCAGCTGCTAGAAAGTAGCGGTGTCATCAGAGGTTATACGGCTATTCTGGATGAACGCATCGACAACAGTACAACCGTTGTCATTGTGCAGATATCTCTGGAACGTCAGACAGAAGATTTTCTCAGGCGTTTCGAGACGGCAATCCGCAAGTGCAGTGAAGTGCGTGAATGCTATCTGATGACGGGGATGCAGGATTACCTGCTCCTTGTAGAGGCGCAGAATGCCAGTGATTATGAGCGCATTCATACTGAAATTCTGTCGCGCCTTCCTGGTGTCTCGCGCATTCAGTCGAGTTTTGCCATTCGTTCTGTCATTCGCGGACGGCGCTAATAAAAGATTAGGGCATAGTTTTATATTAGGCCCTTTCCAAATTCATACAAAACCTTAAAGTCTGCATATGCAGGCTATTGATGGCTTTGTGTTTTCTTCTGCATGACAGTTATTGGTAAGGTGAAGTTCATGTCTCCCCATAATTCCGGCTCTTCTGCTTCATATCAGGATAAGGATTTCCCTCTGCGTGAGGATATTCGTGTTCTTGGGCGCCTTCTTGGTGATACCGTGCGTGAGCAGGAAGGAGAGGAGATTTTCGATATTGTTGAGCAGATTCGTGTCAACTCGAAACAGTTTCATCGTGAGGGCGATGAGGCTGCAAAGCATGAGCTGGATCGTTTGCTCAATTCGCTGTCACCTTCGCAGTCTTTGCGGATTATCCGCGCTTTCAGCTATTTCTCACATCTTGCCAATATTGCCGAAGATCAACACCGGACCCGTCGGACCCGTGCGCATGCCATTGCCGGTTCCGCTCCGCGTAGAGGCACTCTGGTTGAGGCCCTTAACAGAGCTAAAGATACCGGTATTACAGCAGATGTGCTGAAAAAATTCTTTGATGAGGCCAATATCAGCCCTGTGCTGACAGCACATCCCACAGAGGTGAGACGCAAAAGTACGCTTGATCGCGAGCAGGAAATTGCAGACCTCTTCGCCTTGCGTGACCGTACGCAGATGACTCATGATGAACAGGAGCAATGTGATGAAGAAGTTCGGCGCGCCATTGTGACCTTGTGGAACAGCGATCTGTTGCGTCACAATAAGCTAACTGTTCTGGATGAGGTCAAAAATGGCCTGTCCTACTATGACTACACATTTTTCAAGGAAGTGCCGCATCTGCATATCGCTCTGGAAGATGAGCTGTCCAAGATGGGCAACCAGCCAAGCGAGATTGGCACTTTTCTTCGTGTTGGCAGCTGGATTGGTGGCGACAGGGATGGCAACCCGTTTGTAACGGCTGATGTTCTGCGTCAGGCCACCAATATGCAGTCAGGCCGTATCATGAGTTTCTATCTGGAAGAGGTTCACAAGCTTGGCAGTGAGTTGTCATTGTCGGACGGGCTTGTTTCTGTCTCTCCGGAACTGCTGAAGCTCGCTGAAGATTCTCCTGATCATTCACCGCATCGCCATCGTGAACCTTATCGGCGCGCCTTGTCGGGCATTTATGCACGCCTTGCTGCGACCACGACAAGCCTGGAAAGCACAATTGATCGACAGCCTCTGGGTGAGGCTGAGCCTTATCAGACACCGGAAGCGTTTGCCGATGAACTTGAGATCATTCGAGACTCGCTTGAAAAAAACGGGTCTGGAATTATTGCCAATGGCCGTCTCCGTTCACTGATCCGGGCGGTTGATTGTTTCGGCTTCCATTTGGCTTCCGTTGATTTGCGACAGAATTCAAATGTTCATGAGCGGACAGTTCATGAGTTGCTGGAAGCCGCGATGCCGGGCACAAATTATATGGGGCTTGATGAAGATGCCCGTATCGCAGTGCTTGTAAAGGAGCTTGGCGCCAGCCGTCCGCTGGTATCTCCGTTCATTGCCTATTCCGAAGAGACCACAGGGGAGCTGGAAGTCTTTAGGACGGCGGCAGATGCCCATCGACGTTTTGGTTCATCAGTTATCCGGCAGAATATCATTTCAATGACGCGCACGGTTTCTGACATGCTGGAAGCCGCCCTTCTGCTGAAAGAAGCCGGGATGATTTCACCCGGTGGTTCCAGTGCACTGACCATTGTGCCCCTGTTTGAAACAATTGAGGATTTGCGTGACTGCGGCGCTGTTATGGATAAGCTGTTCAGCGTTCCGCATTATCGTAAGCTGGTTGAGAGTCTGGGAGATACTCAGGAAGTTATGCTTGGGTATTCGGACTCAAACAAGGATGGTGGCTTTGTGACCTCTGGTTGGGAGCTTTACAAGGCCGAAATCCAGCTGGTTGAAGTATTCAAAAAGCATGGTGTTAAATTACGCCTGTTCCATGGTCGTGGTGGCTCGGTCGGTCGTGGTGGTGGGCCAAGCTATGATGGTATTGTGGCCCAGCCGGGTGGTGCCGTGAACGGTCAGATACGGATTACTGAGCAGGGTGAAATCATTGCCAGTAAGTACTCACGCCCTGAGGCAGGCCGTCGTAACCTTGAAATTATCGCATCAGCAACCCTTGATGCATCACTCTTGCAGCCCAATCGCAAGGCGCCAAGCGATGACTATCTGGCAGCAATGGAAGAGCTGTCTGCATCTGCCTATGCGGCTTACCGCTCGCTTGTTTATGAAACCCCGGGATTTGAAGATTACTTCTGGTCTTCGACGGTGATTACCGAGATTGCAACTTTAAACATCGGTTCCCGCCCGTCATCTCGTCGGAAAACACGTAGCATTGAAGATCTGCGCGCCATTCCATGGGTTTTCAGCTGGGCACAGTGTCGTCTCAGTCTTCCGGGTTGGTATGGCTTCGGTTCTGCCGTCAAGGAATGGCTGGCAAAGCATCCTGAAAATGGAATGGAAAGTCTCAGAGCGATGTATCGTGACTGGCCATTTTTCCAGACGCAGCTGTCTAATATGGACATGGTTCTGGCTAAAAGCTCCATCGCTATTGCTTCGCGCTATGCAGAGCTCGTTCCGGATGTCGCGTTGCGTGAGAAGATATTTGGCCGGATCAAGGAAGAATGGCGGGATACCGTTCAGGCGATCTGTGACATCATGGAGCAGGATCACCTCCTGCAAAGCAATGCATTGCTTAATCGTTCAATCCAGAACCGCTTCCCGTATCTTGATCCGCTGAATCATATTCAGCTTGAGATGATGAAGAAGCACAGAACCGCTCCCGGTGATGAGAACGTTCTGCAGGGCATCCAGCTGACCATTAACGGTATCTCGGCCGGATTGCGGAACAGCGGTTAAGGCTTTTCGTATGAATGGGGGCTTTTAAGTGCAAATTGTCTTTGCGCTTAAGAACATCTCATGCGAAAGAACCATTCTGTTTTTATCATTGAAACGCAATTTTGTTTTACCAGTACGCTTCAGGTTATTTGTGACATGAAAGACTATATCAAGAGAATCCTGTCTGCCCGGGTTTATGATGTGGCTGTTGAAACGCCGCTTGACCCTATGCTGCGTTTATCCAAGCGGGCAGAAAATCAGATTTTACTGAAGCGCGAAGATTTACAGCCGGTTTTTTCATTCAAGATTCGTGGCGCTTATAACAAGATTGCCAATCTGCCGCCTGAGTTAACTGCCAAAGGTGTTATCTGCGCATCAGCCGGAAACCATGCACAAGGTGTTGCTTTGGCTGCGCGCCGTCTTGGTATTGAAGCAACAATCGTCATGCCAAGTACGACACCGGATATTAAAGTTGAGGCCGTCAAAAGCTTCGGTGGAAATGCTGTTCTTTATGGCAATGGTTTCGATGAAGCTTCCGTCTATGCCCGCCAGCTGGAAAAAGAACGTGGCCTGACATTCATTCATCCTTACGATGATCCGGATGTGATCGCTGGTCAGGGAACAATTGCAATGGAAATCCTGCGCCAGCATTCCGGCAAGGTTGATGCCATTTTTGTCCCGATTGGTGGTGGTGGTCTGGCGGCAGGTATCGCAGTTTACGCAAAATATGTTTATCCGGATATCAAGATCATCGGTGTCGAGCCCGATGATGCGGCTTCAATGACCACATCAATCAAGGCGCATAAACGTGTTGAACTGGAACAGGTTGGTCTTTTTGCTGATGGTGTTGCGGTGCGTCTGGTTGGTGAAGAGACGTTTCGTATCTGCAATGATCTGCTTGATGACATGATTACGGTCAGCGGTGATGAAATCTGTGCGGCTGTGAAAGATATCTTTGATGATACCCGTGCCTCTGCCGAGCCTTCCGGGGCTGTCAGTCTGGCTGGTCTCAAGAAATATGCTGCTCAGAAACACCTGTCAGGCAAAACGCTGGTTGCGATTAATAGTGGTGCTAACCTGAACTTTGACCGCCTGCGCTATATTTCTGAACGCGCTGAAATCGGTGAGCGTCGTGAGGCACTGATTGCTGTGACAATTCCGGAAACTCCGGGCGCTTATCGGGCCTTCATTGAAGAAATGGGTAACAGGTCCATCACTGAGTTCAATTATCGGTATGCTTCTGAGAATATCGCCCAGATATTTGTCGGTATTCAGTTGCGTGGTGGTGATCAGGAAAAACACCAGATTATCGGCTCTCTCCAGGACAAGGGCTACCGTGTGGTTGATATGACCGATAACGAAATGGCTAAATTACATGTCCGTCACATGGTTGGTGGGCGTGTTACAGGCCTTAAGGATGAGATGGTTTACCGCTTCCAGTTTCCGGAACGTCCGGGAGCTTTGCTGACCTTCCTCAAAGGTCTGGCGCATGGCTGGAATATTTCCATGTTTCATTACCGTAACCATGGCGCAGAATATGGCCGTGTACTGGTGGGGATTCAGGTGCCGGAAGCTGAACGCGCTGCCTTCAGTAATTTTCTGGATGAACTGGGTTATCCGTGGTGGGATGAGAACGATAACCCTGCCTATCATCTGTTTCTGGATGGCCAATACTGACGGTAATGTTGAGTTAGCCAGAGCTTCTGGCTAACTTTTGATTTTTGTTATGGTCGGCGCATTACAACGATTTTTGTGAGCATTTTCTGGCATACGTCATCATTTTGGTTGAGTGTTCTGCACTCAACCGTAACAATGCCACGGTCTGGTTTTGAGCGAGATGGAGTAATCTCGATAATCTTGCTGACAACGCGTAGTGTATCATTAGGTCTGGTCGGGCGCGGCCATTGGACATCTACCCCTGCACCAATGAGGCCATTTCCAATGGGAAGGCTGCCAACTAACAGTTTCATTGTAATCGCGGCCGTATGCCAGCCACTGGCCGCAAGCCCTTGAAAGAAAGAGTGCTCTGCCGCTGCTTCATCAGTGTGGAAGGGCTGGGGATCAAACTGTTTCGCAAAACTGATGATCTGCTCTTTATCAAGCTGGTATTGCTGGCTTTGGTATTCTTGCCCAATGGCAAGATCGTCGAGAAATACCGAAGTTTTGTCAGACATATTTTGGCTTTCTAACACGAATGCATGTTACAGTTTATAGCTAAGCCAACGGATTGGCACATCCCTTGCTTGCAAGAATCTGTTCAATAATGGTATTGTTACAAATGATAAGAGCGCTCCTTTAATAGGGTGATCTCTTTTGTATTTTCAGGGTTTTATCCTGAACACCGGAGGTGCTTTTGGGTCTGGTACAGAAGCTGGAGCTGCGACAGGGGCAAGTGCTCCAGATGACGCCGCAACTGGCTCAGGCGATCAAACTGCTACAGATGCCATATTATGACCTTCAGGCTTTTGTGGATGCCGAGGTTGAAGGCAATCCTCTGCTTGAAAAGCATGAAGAGCCAGACAATCAATCCGATCTTTTTCAGGAAGATATTATAGCTGAGGGCAGCCCGGGTACGTCAGAGGAAGATGATTGGCTACCTTCCAAACAGGATTTGGAACAGACCTTTGATACCTCGTTAGACAATATCTTTCCTGATGATGTCAGCACTCAGGTCTCTCCCGTTGTTGAGGGAGGTTTTTCAGGTAATCATGGCTATGCAGGGGAAGAGCTGACTGAACTCGGGCAGTTGCTGCCCTTTGAAACAAGCTTGCATGATTACCTGTTACGGCAGCTGGAGCTGGCAACAAAAGATATTATCCTGCGTATGGTTGGAGCGCATCTCATTGATGCAATTGATCATAACGGTTATCTGACCGTGGCTCTTGAGGAAGTGTCTGAACGGCTTGGTGTAGATCTTCAAGTTGTTGAGCAAACCCTTGAATATATTCATAGTTTTGAGCCAACAGGTGTGGGTGCCCGCAGTCTTTCAGAATGTCTGTCTTTACAGCTGAAAGAACGAAACCGGTTTGATCCTGCCATACAGAAAGTTCTGGAGAGCCTTGATCTTGTGGCAAAACGCGATCTGGCCGGTTTAAAAAAATGTAGCGGGCTTGATGTAGAGGATCTGGTTGATGTGATTGCCGAAATTCGCAATCTCAACCCTAAACCCGGTTCCGTATTTGGTTCTGAGCCCGTCCAGACCTTAATACCTGATGTATTTGTCCGTGCCCGCCGGGAAGGTGGCTGGCATCTTGAACTGAATGCTGAAACAATACCGAATGTTCTGGTTAATCAGGATTATCAGGCGATTTTAAAAGCTGGGGCAGATGACAGTGAGAAAAGCTTTCTGACGGAATGTCTGGCTAAAGCCAACTGGCTGACAAAAAGTCTGGAACAGAGGGCTCGGACAATTCTCAAGGTTGCAACAGAAATCGTTCGCCAGCAGGAAGGGTTCTTTCTGCATGGTATCAGCCATTTAAAGCCCATGACCCTCAAGCAGATCGCAGAGCAGCTTGAACTGCATGAATCGACAATATCGCGGGTCACTGCCAATAAATCATTTGGAACGGATCGTGGTACGTTTGAGATGAAATTCTTTTTCTCATCCGCTGTTGGGCAGAGCAACGGTTCGGAGAGCCAGGCGGCTGAAGTTATTCGCCGGCGGATCAAACAGCTTATTGAAAATGAGGCCGCGAACAATATTCTATCAGATGATGCTCTTGTTAATCATCTGAAACAAGAGAATATCGATGTGGCACGTAGAACCGTTGCAAAATATAGGGAGGCACTGAAAATACCCTCATCTATGGAAAGACGGCGCTTGAAGAAAATCACTGTCTGAATGTAGTGATTGAAAATTGATGTTTTTCAATAGATTACATGACAAGATAACATAATGTTGTATGCTTGATATGTCATGAAACAGGGTTGAATTTGATTAAAGGGGTTTAAAATAAGCTACCGGATAACTTAATCTGGTGTGTATGCAGTTTACCTGACATCAATTGTGATAGCAGGTCTTTGATGGGAGAGTTGATATGGTATTACGGGTATCCGGCAAGAACCTGGACATAGGCGAGGCCCTCCGGCAACAAATCGTATCCCGCATTGAAGGTATTATGAGCCGTTTTGTCGACGGTGATTATAAAGGAAGCGTGACCGTATCCAAGGATGGGAATGGTTTTCGCAGTGACTGCATTTTTTACCTGCCAGCTGGCGTAAACCTTGAAGCAACAGGTGTTGCCAATGATGCCTATGCATCCTTTGATCAGACGGTTGGTACGCTGGAGAAGCGTCTGCGCCGTTATCAGGAACGCCTGAAAACCAAAATGAGCAATGCAACTGCGCGTGGCAAGGCTGCTTTCACAGGTGCTTACACATTTTTCGAGGCGCCCAGTGATGAGATCGAAGAAGAGCAGGAATACCATCCTGTTGTTATTGCAGAGACGACACAAGAGCTGGAAATCCTTGCTGTTAGTGAGGCCGTTTTACAGCTTGATATGACCGGTGCTCCTGTTTTAGTTTTTCAACACGCTGGAACTGGACGCGTTAACGTCGTATACCGTCGCGGGGATGGTGCAATCGGCTGGGTCGATTCTCCACCCAATAACAGTTAATCCTTGGCAGTAATCTTAAGATTTTTGCCTGAAATGTACATGACGGCCTAGCCTTCTAAAGACCTGGCCGTCTTTTATAATGGTGTGAAATAACCCATGTCCTTGCTCGAATTCTTGAAGCCTGAAGCTGTTATGCCGGTATTAAAAAGTACCAGTAAGAAGCAGGCATTGGCTGATATCAGCGCACATGCGGCCAAATTGATTGGACGTGATTCGTCTGAAATCTATGAGGTTTTGCTCCAGCGCGAACGCCTTGGTTCGACAGGTATTGGTGAGGGTATTGCTATTCCGCATGGCAAACTTCCCCATCTTGATAAACTGTTTGGATTGGTTGCCAGACTGGAAAAACCAGTCGATTTCGAAGCAATGGATGGTATGCCGGTCGATATTGTTTTCCTGCTTCTTGCACCTGAAGGTGCGGGCGCAGACCATCTCAAGGCACTATCTCAAGTTGCACGACTTTTGAGAGATCAGGAAATTCTCGAACAGATTCGCTCCGCCCGCGACGGAGCAGAAATCTATGCCGTAATGACGGCGCTTCCGCTCGCGTAAAATCACAAAAATTTATCCTTGGGGGTATATGATGAAAAAAACTTTTGCCATTCTGGCAATGACTATGCTTGGGTTTTCCTCAACAACTGCTTTTGCAGAAGAAATGAAGTGGAATTCACAACCGGGTATGGCCAGTCTGAATTACCTTGCCTACTCCGGTGTCGACAGCTCAACGAATGTTGAAGTTGCATTTGCTTGTAATGATGGTGGCAAGAAAACCTATTTTATCGTTCATCAGTATGAATCCGATGTGAAACAGCTGGATGCAAAAGTTGGCGATAAAGTTGAAGTCACACTTCAGATTGGTGATGTAAAAACGGCTCTTCAGACAGAAGCAACAGACGAAGATGATAATGCAGTCAGACTCGTTGCCCCATTTAGCTTTGAAAGCCCGATTTATAAGGCTCTGGCAGATGATAAATCTCTTGTAGTGAGCCATTCAGGTAAGACTGAAACATACCCACTCAAGGGTATTACTGAAGCTATGAAAGAGTTTAAGGACGACTGCGCCGACTAAATCGGACAACAGCTGTATCAGAATGCAAATAGGGCATCCTGTTCTCTGAACCTCGGAATTCTGTATTTTCTCAGGTATAAAATACCTGAGAAAATAGTAAATCCGGGGTTTTTATTTAGCTGGTTTCTTGTAAGAGAAAATCAGTTTAGATTACCAAATGATTTTTGATTTACGCCATTCAAGAGGTTTGTTGTGAAGCAGATATTTCATGTTCTGATGTTTGGACTTTCGCTGATCCTCTTTGGAGGTGCCCATTCAACTGCGCAAACAACTGCTGATAATGAAATGGCCTGGGTAACAGATCAGGACGATGAGTTCTTTTATCTGGCTTATTCCATACCTGAGAGCGATCAGTTTGCGGTTGCTTTTGCCTGTGAGGTTAAAACCAAAAATACCTACGTTGTTTTATATGAAACGCAGGGTGGTGCAGCCAAGGAAGGTGATAAATTTGAAGTCACCTTGCAGATTGGCAATGTAAAAACCACAACACAGGCACAGACCTCGTATGATTCGGATGAGGAAATGCTACGCTCTGTTGCACCTCTGAAAGCGGATGATCCAATTTTTACAGCAATTGAAGATGGTCAGAAGCTTGATATTATCCGCTCAAACAAGACAGTCAGCTACCCGCTGACAGAGGCTGCTGATCGTCTTGCTGAGTTCAGAGATGGTTGCAGCCGGATACAGTAACCGGCTGCAAAATTCTTAAGGCTGGAGTTCCCAGACAATATAAATGCCAGATTCAAATGTCAGCTCGGAAGGCGGAACGACTGGCATCTCGGCAGCAGGGCTGGCACTGACACCTGCAGGGGCTGCCATAGCGCCATAGGCTACAGGCTGATTGAATGGGCGGGCACCGCCACCTTCACGGATTTGTAAGACCTTACCAAGCTTGGTACCGGCTGCCTGCGTGTAGATTTCAGCGCGATGGCGGGCATCGACAACAGCAGCTTTACGGGCTTCATCATCGACTTCCTGAGACTTTTCGATATCCCAGAACAGACTTTGAACCCTGACGTTGTCGATGGCCAAAAGCTCACCGATAACCTGTCCAACCGTTGTCTGATCACGCAGAATAAGTTCAAACTGCTGACTTGTCCGATAACCGTCTTCACTGCTGCCTGAGAATTTTCCGGAGGATTTTCTGGAAATGGATACATCCATATTCAGGGTCTTGATGTCTGTATCGGCAATCTTGAAAGCTTTCAGCTTCTCCAGAACCTTCTTGCTGGCTTCCTTACTTGCCGCGGAGGCTTCTGGAATCGTCTCAGAGCGGGCAGAGACATTCAATATCACACGCGCAAATTCAGGCTTTCTGGTTACAATTCCGGTACCCTGAATGACAATTGTTGCCTTGCTATAGGTTTCGGATGCAGTTTCTTGTGCTGTGGCCATACCATTCATGGTTGGTACAATAATACCAGCGGCCATAATCAGGCCCATGATTTTTGAAATATATCCGGTGGTTGACATGTATCTTGCTCCTTTGTTGCAAAATATATAGGGCCACAAAAATGAATGGCCGCTAAATCACTTTAGCGGCCATTCAGAAAATCAGATTGGTTTCGGCTTATTTACCGGATTTGATCCGTGTCCATTGACGGGTCAGAAGGCGTTGTGACTTCTGGTCAAAAGCGGTTGCGGTGAAGAGCCGCTTAAAAGTTTCATCGTCTGGATAAATGCCAGGATTGTTGCGGATTTCCGGTTTAACAAGTTCCTTTGCTGCCAGATTGCCGGAAGCGTAGGAAACAAAATTGGAGTTTGCAGCAGCAACCTCAGGGCGCAGCAGGTAATTGATAAATTCAAGAGCTTCCTGCGGATGCGGAGCATCGATCGGAACCGAGATATTATCAAACCACATCAGGGCGCCTTCCTTCGGAATATAATATGCAACTTCAACGCCGTTCTTGGCTTCATCTGCACGCTTCTTCGCCTGAAGAATATCGCCGGAGTAACCAACAGCCATGCAGATATCGCCGTTAGCGAGTGCATTGATGTATTCAGAGGAATGGAACTTGCGAATGTTGCCACGTACCTTCATGAGGGCATCACCGGCCTTCTGAAGGTCTTCGGCGGCCTTGCTGTCAGGCTTTGCGCCAACATAGTTGAGAATGCCCGGGAAGACGTCTTCTGCACTATCCAGCACATAGATACCGCAATCTTTCAGCTTTGCGGAGATCTCCGGGTTCATGAGAAGTTCCCATGTATTCAGAGGCTGGTCAGGGCCGAGACGTTCACGCACCTTCTTGACGTTGATGCCGATGCCGGTTGTGCCCCACATGTAGTTGATGGCATGTTCATTGCCCGGGTCATAAGCAGCAATGCGCTGCATGATTTCCGGCCATTCATTCTTGATGTTCGGAAGCCTGGTCTTATCAAGACGAAGGAAGATATTGGCCTGTGACATACGCTGCAGGAATGGCCCTGTTGGCACAACGATATCGTAGCCGGAGTTGCCGGTTAGCAGCTTGGTTTCAACAATCTCGTTATTGTCATATGTATCGTAGACAACCTTGATACCCGTTTCCTTGGTAAAATTATCAAGGACCTGCGGATCAATGTAGTCTGACCAGTTGTAGACATTGACAACACGTTCCTGAGCGGCAGCTCCGGTAACGACAGTTGCGGCAAGGGTGATTGCGGCACAAAATTTGCGAATCATGCAGGGAAAATCCTCTATTAGGTCGTTTTCCGGAACTGTAAGGTTTAAGGGGTTATGTGGCTGATTTTTGTCGCTACAATATAGTTAGCCTAACAGCAAGAAAAACAATATCCAACAGATGATTTACTTTGATGGCCCCGTTGTTCCGCTATTTTTTCTGACGGGGTTTAATCAGACCGAAGCAACCAAGGGCTCCAAAAATTGCCCAGACGGCGCCAAGGCCAAGGGCAAACATGGATACCATATGAATGATAACCTCAAACTGATTGGTACTACCAATGCGACTTGCTGCAGAGCGGGCGTCCTGAGCTGTAAAAGCGGTCGCAAAAGCCTGTTCTTTGCAGCGTTCAGCCATAGACGCCAATCCGCCTCCCTGTTGGGAGAGTTTTGCGCGGCAGGCAGCTTCAAGAGATGAATCCGCACTTGGAGTGTAATCATAGGTTAATGCGCCAAATCCTAATAGCAGAATTCCAACTGCAAGCATGATCTTGAAGCGTTTTGTAGATGATACTGTATTCATTTTATGCCCATATCTTTATAAATTATGGGCTAACCTTTGCCAGACGCTCCAGTGCTGCGTCAAGGGTTGCATCATTTTTAGCAAAGCAAAACCGAACAATATTCCGGACCGAACCATTGGCATAGAAAGCACTGACCGGGATGGCTGCAACGCCATATTCCTTTACCATACGCATGCAAAACTCAACATCGTCGGTTTCCCCGAGTGGTGCAATATCAACGTTCAGGAAGTAGGTTCCCTGAGATGGCAAAACCTTGAAACCGCACTGAAGCAGCCCGTCTGTCAATTTATCGCGGCTGCGGGCCAGATTGCTGCGCAGGTTTTCAAAATAGCTGTCATCCTTGCCAAGACCATAGGCAACGGCAACCTGCAGGTTTGGCGCTGTTGTAAAGGTTAGGAACTGGTGAGCCTTACCAATAACTTTCATTACCTTTTCAGAAGCACAGACCAGCCCGACTTTCCAGCCCGTCAGATTGAATATCTTGCCGGCAGAGCCAATTTTAATAGTCAGGTCACGCATTCCGGGGATGGTTGCAAGGGGTTTGTGCTGATGCCCATCGAAGACAATGTGCTCCCAGACTTCATCGCTGATGGCATAGGCCTGATGTTTGATGCAGAATTCCGCCAGAAGAGAGAGATCTGCATCTGAAAAGACAGTAGCTGTCGGGTTCAGGGGATTATTGAAGACAACAGCCTTGGTTTTATCACTAAAGGCGTTTTCCAGAGATTGCCTGTCGAGGCCGAATGCTGGAGGCTTCAAGGTCACGAATTTTGGAATACCGCCCGCCCTCAGTACGAGGGGCAGATAGGCATCATACATTGGCTCAAAGAGCACCACCTCATCACCCGGTTCAATCAGGGCAAAGAGAGCGCCTGCCAGTGCCTCTGTTGCACCGGATGTGACCATGACTTCACTCTGCGGATCATAATCAACATTGTGCCAATGCTTATAATGTTTGGCGATGGCCTGTCGCAGTTCAGGAAGGCCCATCATGGGGGGATATTGATTATAACCGGTCAGAACGGCACGGGCTGCTGTTTCACGAACATCTTCCGGCCCCGGATCATCGGGAAAACCCTGCCCCAGATTAATGGCACCGGTATCCCGGGCAAGTCCTGACATGACTTCAAAGACAGTTGTCGGGAGATCGGAAAAAATACGATTCATGGTTCTGTGCCTGATTTTTCAATAACAGATATTCTGCTTAGAATGCTTTTGTTTGGGAGACAATGGTGTTTTGCACCACCTGAAAATAAGCGGCGTTAATGATATCTCATTCAACAACCAGCTAAATACAGTATAAATGTTGACAAATTAACAGGCTCGGTCGATACCCCTTGCTATTGATGAAGCAGGACCATGACCCGTCACGATCTTAAAAAAGCGCTGATTATTGCACATGACCTGATCATGACGGCTGCCGCCATCATGGTGAGTTTCTTCGTGCGCTTCCACGGGACTGAGCTACAGGAGCGTATTTATCTCCTGCCGCGTATCCTGCCGTTCTTCGTCATTTATGCCGGTGTTGTTTATTGGTTCTTCCATCTTTACCGGTCACGCTGGCGGTTTGCGTCGCTTCCTGATCTGTTCAATATTTTCCGCGCAACAACCCTGTTGGCGCTGACACTGCTGGTTCTGGATTATATTCTGGTCGCGCCGAACCTTTTCGGGTTCTACTATTTCGGCAAAATTACAATTGCGCTCTACTGGCTGGTACAGATGTTCCTGCTTGGTGGGCCGCGTTTGGCTTTCCGTTATTTCAAATATGCACGTTCTCGCTCAACTCTGGAAAAAACAGCCAATATTCCAACCCTTCTTTTGGGGCGCAGTGCTGACGTTGAACTGATTTTGCGGGCTATTGAATCCGGTTCAATCAAGAGGATTCAACCCAAAGGTATCCTGACCTATCGCACTGATGATCTTGGTCAGTCGATCCGTGGCGTTGCGGTTTTGGGCGAATTTGCTGATCTTGAGCATGTTATTAATGAATTTCAAGAACGTGGAACTGCGATCCGGCGCTTGGTGGCAACACCGAGTGCACTGGCTCCTGAAGCACGCCCTGAACACCTTTTAAGTCGTGCGCGGAAGCTTGGTCTGCCCTTGATGCGCCTCACCAGCCTTGGTGAGAATATCCGCGATGCGGAAATCCTGCCGCTTGAAATTGAAGATCTCCTGTTACGTCCAACGGTTCAGATTGATCGTGAGCGGTTGGGTAATTATGTCCGCGGCAAACGTGTTCTGGTCACCGGTGGTGGTGGTTCGATTGGCAGTGAAATCTGTATGCGTCTTGCCGCATTTGGTGCATCAGAGCTTATGGTTGTCGAGAGTTCTGAGCCGTCACTGAATCATATTCTTGAAAACCCTGATCTGGTTGCCAGCGATATGGTGGTTGATGGTGTCATTGCCGACGTGCGTGATCGTGAGCGTATGTTCCAGGTGATGGCAGATTTTAAGCCGGATGTTGCTTTCCATGCGGCAGCCCTGAAACATGTACCTTATCTGGAAAAGGACTGGGCAGAAGGTATCAAGACAAATGTCTTTGGCTCTGTAAATGTCGCTGATGCAGCTGTTGCTGCCGGTGTCCATGCCCTTGTCATGATCTCGACTGATAAGGCGATTGATCCAGTTTCAATGCTGGGCGTCACCAAGCGTTTTGCTGAAATGTATGCGCAGGCGCTTGATGCAGAATATATCCATAGCGGCAAAACCCGCCTGATCGGCGTTCGTTTTGGTAATGTGCTTGGTTCTGTCGGTTCTGTTGTTCCGAAGTTTAAGGCTCAGATCGCTCGTGGTGGCCCCCTGACGGTGACACACCCTGAAATGGTTCGGTACTTCATGACAATTCGTGAAGCATCTGATCTGGTGATTACCTCCGCATCACATGCGGATATGGAAGGCCGCTTGATGGCAAGCGGTGAGACAAATGAGGATGAACGGACATCAGTCTATGTTCTGAAGATGGGCCAACCTGTCAAAATTTATGAACTTGCTGAGCGTATGATCCGCTTGGCCGGGTTTGAACCTAATGAAGAAATAGAGATTAAGCTGACAGGTATGCGTCCCGGCGAGCGCCTGCATGAAATCCTGTTTGCGCGTGAAGAGCCAATGGCGGATACCGGTATTGATGGTGTCATGGCCGCCCGCCCAATTTTTGCAGACCGGGCCCGTATGGAAAGCTGGATTGGCAAGCTGCATGAAGCTGTTGCCAAACTTGATCGCTCTGCTGCAGAAGCGGTTTTTGAGGAAGCGATTCCCGAGTTCAAGCGTCGGAAGCAAAATGCTTTGACATCTCCGCCAGCGCCGACTGCGTCGTAATCGGAGGTTGCCATCCCAGCTCCCTGAGAGTTGAGGCGTCGACAACCAGAGACCCTGCAATGCGCTCAAAAGCTTCCTGCTTTCCAAGGGCACGGCAGCCGAGTTTTAAAAGAAATTCAGGTACGGGGATTAACCCGGCAGGCCGGTTGAGGCCACTACGCATGGCAGCAATCATTTCACCGATTGTCAGAGGTTCGTTATCTGCAACAATCATTGATTGGCGTAATGGCTTTTCGGTTCGAAGCAAAAAATCAATCGCGTCGGCCAGATTTTCAACTGACAGAAGAGATCGCTTTGCCTGTATGCCACCCAGCGGTAAATGCCATTGGCTTCTGGCCAGTCTGGCAAGGGTTGCCATATTTCCCTTGACGCCATTGCCATAGACCAGAACGGGACGCAGAGCTGCCCAGTCAATGTTTGTCTGGGCAAGGGCCTGCTCTGCGGCAAGCTTTGAGCGCCCATAAGCATCTGTCGGTAATGCCGGGGAAGTATCATGAATAATGGTAGGGGAAACAGGCCCTGACTGCGCTCTGATTGACGAGAGAAAAATGAAACGCCGGACACCGGCCTTTTCAGCTGCCTGCGCAAGATTGGCTGTTGCGTCCGTATTGATCGCTCTGTAGTCAGCTTCTGGCATGCCGCTCATAGCGTGTGCCAGACCTGCCGAATGAATGACTGCGTCAACGCCCTGAAGCGCTTCAGCCATATTTTGTGGGTGGGTCAGGTCGCCGATAATGGCGCTATCGGCTTCCAGATGCAGATTAACAGGACGGCGCAGGAGAACACGTACACGATACCCACGGCGGATCATGTCTTTCAGAAGAAATTGTCCAATGAAGCCTGTTGCTCCGGTCAGAGCAATCAATCCTCCGGACGCAATCCGGTTAGGCATGGCTCTGTTTCCCTTCCTTGACAATTTTTGGTTTTGAGAAGCGATAGAGTACAAAAGAGACTGCAATCATTCCTATAATTAGCGTTGCAAGCTGGTAAGGCCAGTCTGGAGTAGAAAGTTTTTGCCAGATAAATGTTGAAGCGGCCAGTAAGGCAAGGGCAATATTCAAGCCAAAGACCGTGCCAGCAACTTCCATGACACTATAGCCGTTCGTTGTGGCACGCTGATAGAAATGGCTGCGGTGGGCCTGTGACAGTTTCTCTTTGCGTTTGATACGTAGCAGAAGGGTAATTGTTGCATCCATCAGGTAATATAATGGCAGCAGAAGTGCGGCACCTAACGATCCGGTCTCTGCCAGTTTAAGGAGCATCCAGCCAAGCAGCAAACCAAGTGGCAAGGAGCCGACATCACCCATAAATAATCGGGCCACAGGTTTATTAAAGAAGGCAAAGCCAACCATCCCACCAAGCAGAGCGGCAGCGATTACAACAACTTCAAATGGAATGTATCCAACAAGCTGTAATAGAAGCAGCGCTGCTGTGATCGGGACAAATTCGGCAACAGAGAGCCAATCAAGTCCATCCATGAAGTTGACCAGATTAACGAACCAGACACCGGCAAAAACCAGTACGATATCTTCCAGCCACGAAGGTATGATTTCTGGGAAAATTCGGCCGGACAAATGCGTGCGTGTCATGATGATTGCAATGGCAACAGCAATAATTTGAGCAAGCAGCCGAGGGGCGACAGGCAGGGGTTTAATGTCGTCAAAAGCACCGATAATAGCAATAAAAATAACGGCGCCTGCCAGATAAGCCATACGTCCCAAACTGTCTTGGGCCATGAGGGGCATGACACTGCCAACCAGCAGAAATACAACAAGCAAAATAGCTATACCGCCCCCTTGAGGTGTCGGAACCTTATGACTTGAGCGGGCATTGGGACGTGCCATGGCATAGGCTTTGAGAACAGGCATCAGCATCATGATAAACAGAGCTGTCAGGCCTGCACCTGCGATGACCATGCCCGCAAATACCATTAGAAAATCAGCAAATTCGCTCATAGTGTGTGATAGCTCCTGTACCATGAGACGAATTGTTCAACGCCTTTTTCAAGTGATGTTGAAGGTGCAAAACCAACGGCATTTCGCAGATCAGAAATATCGGCTCTGGTTTCCAGTACATCACCTGGTGGCAATGGTACATCTTTCCGGATAGCCTTGCGATTGAGCGCCCGCTCAATCAAACCGATAAGATCATTCAGCTCTTCCGGGTTATCATTGCCAATATTGTAAATTCTGTGAGGAGCGGCTCCGGTCGCCGGGTCAGGATTTGTTGCATCCCAGTCAGGGTTGGGCGCAGTTGGTTTATCAAGTACGCGGGTGATACCTTCAACGATATCATCAATATAGGTAAAATCCCGCCAGACCTTACCGGCATTGGAAACACTGATTTCACGGCCATTCGCTATGGCATCAGTAAAGGCATAGACGGCCATATCCGGCCGCCCCCATGGGCCATAAACCGTGAAAAACCGCAGACCCGTTGCTGCAAAGCCAAACAGATGACTGTACGCATGCGCCATCGCCTCATTGGCTTTCTTGGTTGCCGCATACAGGCTGACAGGGTGGTCAACATTATCATGTTCAGAGAATGGGAACTTGCGGTTAGCACCATAGACGGAGCTTGAGGAAGCATAGACCAGATGCTGGATATTGTTATGACGGCAGGCCTCAAGAATATTGAGAAAGGCCGTTATATTGGCATCAATATAAGGCTGGGGCTCGACTAGAGCGCGGCGTACGCCTGGCTGGGCAGCAAGATGGATTACACGTTCAGGTTTATGGTCGGCAAAGAGTTTTGCGATGGCTGAGGCATCGGCAATATCGATGCGCTCAAGCTGTAGTGCTTTAATTTTTGCGAGCTCTGCCCAACGCGCTTCTTTCAGCTCAAGTGCATAATAAGGCGTAAAGCAATCAATCGCGATAACTTTGAAGCCCGCATTTGCAAGACGACGGCTGACATGGAAGCCGATAAACCCGGCTGCACCTGTGACAATAATGGGAGATGAAGAATTTTTTGGCGTGCCAAGCTCTTCTGTTTTATGGTCTTTTGACATCATACTCCCATTTTCTGAAATGAATCAGCACCTTATCGTCATGATACCGGGTGAGGGAGGATGATGTCTAGAGTCCACCTTACGCGCGGACATACTATTCAGCGTTGTCTTGGCAGAGTTATCTTGGTTCCAGATAGACATGGTGACGTTCACGCGCAATGAATGCCTCCGGCATTTCTTTCTGCATGGTACGTTCTATTTCATGCAGGCGCTGATCATCATAGCAGGGGTTAAGGTGGAACAGTGCTAATGAGGCGGCATTGGCAGCCCGGCACAGTTCAATGCCTTTAGACCATGTGGAATGGCCCCAGCCCTCGTGTCCGGAGTAATCATTTTTACAGAACATACCATCAAAAATAATCAGGTCTGTATTCTGGCAGAAGGTAACGAGCTCTTGATCTGGCCAGTGATCTGAATGCTCCAGATCACTGAGATAGCAGATGGAGCGTCCTTCATGATCAAAGCGATAGCCTGTTGCGCCGCCCGGATGTTTCAGGGGAACGGTTTTGACAGTTATACCATCATCAAAGACAAGGTTTTCACCTGCATGGAACCCTGTGTGATTGAATTTCGTCGGAATGCAATCCATCTTCACCGGGAAGATTGGTGGTGAATAGAGCTGGTTAAGGGCAGCTTCTGCTGTTTCGCCATTGAGATTGCCGCAATAGGTATTAAAGGTGCGGCCTTCCTTGGTCAGCAGGTGTTTGCAGAGCAGCAGCCCACCAATATGATCTGAGTGGAGATGGCTTAAAAGCAGATCCACATTTTGAGGAACGGAGGAAGATGCTTCACGTCCGAAGACGGGAAATCCTGTCCCGGCATCAATAATGAAAAGCCTGTCACCGACACGAATTTCGACACAAGGGGTATTTCCGCCAAATTCATTGAATTCTTCACCACAGGCACAAAAAGAACCGCGCACACCCCAGAAATAGGCGGTAAGGCCTTTTGTTGGGCGATCAGCAGTGTTTTTTTGTAAAATACGGTGGATCATAATGTCAGGAATTTTGATCTGCTTAAGGCCGAAACTCTGTGCGCGCTCACACTGATAAAAGTTTACTCTTCGTAAGTTGACGAATTAGGGTAAACAAAAGCCCGGTATCACAAGGACATGCAAACCGGGCTTATCAGTTCATTTCATTAGCGAGGGGCGCGCTTCGCCAAAATACGCTGTAACGTTCGGCGATGCATGTTCAGACGACGGGCTGTTTCAGAAACATTTCGGTTACATAGCTCGTAAACACGCTGAATATGTTCCCAACGAACACGGTCGGCTGACATTGGGTTTTCAGGTGGTGAGGCCTTGCCATCACTCTGGGCTGTCAGGGCAGCTTCGATTTCATCAGCATCGGCAGGCTTTGCAAGATAATCAAATGCGCCGAGTTTCACAGCTGTCACAGCTGTTGCGATGTTGCCGTATCCGGTGAGAATAACACCCCGGGCGTCCGGACGGCGTTCTGAGAGGCGTTCAATAACCTGTAAACCATTGCCATCGCCAAGGCGCATGTCAATGACAGCAAAAGCAGGAGCCATGTCATCAATCAGGGCGATACCTTCTGCAACGCTTTCTGCAATTCTCACGCTATAACCGCGAGCTTCCATTGCCCGTCCAAGACGGCTTGAAAACGGCTTGTCGTCGTCAACAATAATCAGGCTTTTGTCTTGAACAGAATCCATTTCTGCTCCAGCGGTGTTACTTTCCGTCACAGACCCCTCCATGATTTTATTTACTACTCTGTAATATGGGCAGAAACCATTAATATCAATTGTTGTCATCGATATGGCAGTTAGTTTCAGTGATTACTGTTAATGACAATCTATCAATGAATTAAATTCTGGTTTGTTTCCTGTTCAAAATCATGCCGTTCCCAGACGATACGGGTTACCGCACCATGGTCAGGTGGAACAGCATTTGAGAATGTCAATATCGCTCCAGAACGTTCAATCAGTGTCTTGGTAATGAAAAGTCCTAAGCCTAAGCCACCACTTTCACCTGTTGCATGGTTTGTGTCCCTGTTATGGGAGCGCGTGGTGACATAAGGCTCTCCCAGGCGGGAAAGGACATCGGGTGCGTAACCTTGTCCGTCGTCCCGAATTTCAATGCTGACAGTGGATTCATCCCAGTAGGCGGAAATTGAAACATAGGTTTCCGCATAGTCGAGCGCATTATCAATAATATTCGTCAGGCTGAAAATAAGCGCAGATTTGTTGACGCATCGCGGCTCTTTACCAATACCGGAAATATCAATGTCAATTCTGGTATCGGGTGTCTGCAGAGGCGTAACGGTTTCTTCGATGAGGTGACGTATTGTAACCGATGATAAAAACTCACTGCTATCTTCATTGCGACCAAGGGATGTTAACTGACCGAGAATTTCACGACACCGAACAACCTGCTCACGCAGCAGTTCCAGATCCGCTTTTGTATCCTTGTCGTGTGACGGGTTATTGCTCAGCTCTTTCGCAATCAGGGCGATGGTTGCCAGTGGTGTTCCCAGTTCGTGGGCCGCGGCAGCCGCAAGGCCATCCAGACGTGTCAGATGCTGCTCACGTTCAATAACCAGTTCCATGGCAGAAACGGCACCTGCCAGTTGCCGGGCTTCTGCACCCACCTGCCATGCATAAATACTGATGAAGACCATGGAAATAAATAATGAAAGCCAGATACTTGAGATAAAAAGAAAGGGTAAGACCGGCTGATCTGAATAGGGATTCCATGGAAGTGGTTCATGGATGAGCGCTAGTAGGGTTGTACAGCCAGTTGCAATCAGCCCAAGTACCAATGTGCGTTCAGGGGAAAGCGCTGTTGCTGAGATCAGGACAGGTGCAAGAAAGAGAATGCTGAAAGGGTTTTGCAGACCACCTGTCAGATATAAAAGTCCGGCAAGCTGAAGAATGTCAAAAGCCAGAACAAGAGTAACAGCACTCTGGTTCAGCCGGAAATTGGTTGGCAGCCTGAGCTTTAGAAAAATATTGAGTAAAGCTGAGAGGGCTACGATGTAGAGGCAGAACCAGAAAGGAAACTCAAAGCCAAAACCGAACTGAACACCAAGTACAGTGATAGTCTGCCCAAAAATTGCAAGCCAGCGTAAACGTACAAGCGTGTTGACCCGCATATTCTGGATGCCACGGGAATAATCAGGAAAGATATTCTTGAAAATACTGATCGCAGAAAAGAGACCCATTATTACCCGATCCTGTTATTCGGCAGCTAAAGTTGTACCTTATATGCTATGTATTACTGCGTTTGTACAATCTTATGGTGACAAATTCACCAATAACCGCTGACAACAACGATTTTGCAGGGCAGATTACATGTCATGCGATTCGCTTTGTTCAAAAATGAAGCTTCTGACCCGTCTCATATTGAGGTGACGTATGGGGATGAAGTCTACAAGGTTATGATTAAACGACGGCCAGCGGCCCGCCGTGTGACTTTGCGTGTTTCAAGTGCGACCGGTGAGGTTGCCATGACTCTTCCTGAGAAAGTCAGTATTTTATCTGCAAAGCGCTTTGCTCAATCTCATGGAGGGTGGATCTCGACACGGGTACATCGTCTTCCCGAGATTATTGCCTTTAAACCAGATGCTATTATTCCTCTGCGCGGTATTCCGCACCGGATCATTCGACGGACAACACCACAGATGCCGACAGGTATTTTTGAAAGTGTTGATAATGAACGTGTGATTGTTGTTTCTGGTGATGCGGAGCATACACCACGTCGGGTCAAGGAGCTTCTGCGCCGTGAAGCACAACGTGATCTTGAGGCTGCCGTGGTAAAATATACTGAAGAGCTTGGGGTTAAGGCACGTAAAGTTGCTTTACGCGATACAAGAAGCCGATGGGGGTCCTGTTCAAGCCAGGGAGGCCTATCCTTCTCCTGGCGCCTGATAATGGCCCCGTCCTATGTGCTTGACTATCTTGCAGCCCATGAAGTTGCACATCTTCTGGAAATGAACCATTCGCAACGGTTCTGGAAGATCGTCTATCAGATTTGTCCGCATACGGATGAGGCTGAGAAATGGCTCAAGAAGAATGGAGCCAGCTTGCACCGTTATGGCTGATAGCTGATTTGGTGATTAAGTTTTTTATGGACGTGAACCATAAGAGCAATCCCAAACAGGGGTGTCAGCAGGTTGAGAATTGGAATCATCAGTAAAAACGCCATCAGACAGCCTGCATTGAAGACTGCCAGACTGTTTTTCTTACGCAGTGCCGCAGCCTGTTTTGCCGGCATGAAGCGGCTGGCTGATAATTCAAAATATTCACGGCCAAGCAGATAGGCATTGGCAACGAAGAATACGACAAGATTAATAACAGGCAGAAAGAAGAGCGCGAGCGCGAAGAGATTCACGATCAGCGAAAGCACGGCAAAACGTATACCGCTCAAAGTTGACTGAACAAGTGGAGCTGGCGTTCCCGGAGCATCAGTTGGGAAATCACTTTGTTCAACAATGCTGGCTGCATCGTCAATAAAGAAGCTTGCAACAACCGCCGTGATTGCCGGGAGCAGATAGATAAACAGAAGAAACAGGCCAATGCTGCTGACCAGTACAATATACCAGTCAATTGTTGGGTACTGTGCAGTCAGACTGTGATTGGCGAGCAGGTAAGTGAAAAACCAGCGTATTGAAGCCCATAAGACAGCCAGCAAAACGACAGTTAAGCCGAGTGATTTCCAGAGAATTTTGCGGAAAGCAGGAGAAAAAACCTGACGCAGAGCCAAAAGGGCAGCATGAAAGAGCATTAATTGATCACTTTGTCCGAATTGATGTACTGTTTTAAACCTGTGAGAGAGTTAATTATAGAATCTGTATAAAACAAGCTCTTACAGCGGAAGAATTCAGATTCTTTCACGTCATGTTAACTTACATGGGGCCAAATAGAGATAATAATCCTATAAGTATCTCTGCTGGGCTTCTCCGTGTTCTTGGAGATTGAAGGCCGGGTAGGTACTGAGACTTCAGATTCGTGAGATATCAGATGCGTAAACACGTCGTTCTTGCCAGCGTTCTTGCTGCCTTTTTCATGGGTACAGCCTTTTCCCATGCGCAGGAGACGGGTGGAAGAAAAGGAACGGGTCTTCCAGTGCCACGTTATGTCAGCCTGAAGACAGACCGTGTAAATCTGCGTGAGGGGCCATCAAAGGATCACCGTACAGCCTGGGTTTTCCAGCGTGCCGGTCTTCCTGTTGAGATTATTGCCGAATACGAAAACTGGCGCCGCATTCGTGATTCTGAAGGGACTGAGGGCTGGGTTCTTCATTCATTGCTTTCTGGGCGCCGAACAGCTTTAGTGTTGCCCTGGTCCAAAAACAAAAACGAACAGATCCCGCTGGTCTCAGATCGAAACGAGCGTTCAGAGGTTGTAGCCCGCATGCAGCCGAATGTTATCGTGAACGTCAAGAAATGTGACGGTACATGGTGCCGGGTTGCCGTTCCAATTCCGAATGCCCGTGATAATGACGGTTATATCCTTCAGGAAAAACTCTGGGGTGTCTATCCCGGCGAGAAGGTTGAATAACCACGGCTTTACGGTGTTTCGTCAGGGAAGTACTTTTTGAACTGCTCAAGCCCTTTGGGTGTGAAAGTAATGGTTCTTCCCTCGCCGCGCCTGATCCATTGCTGATCAAGCATTTTGCCCATGATAGCCGCACCAAGTGCGCCGCCTAAGTGATGGCGCCTTTCACTCCAGTCAAGGCAATGCAGGCATAAAGGACGGCGGCTCTGTTCAAGAGTTACGATATCAATGCCAAAGTCATCAAAAAATACACGTCCCTGATCTGTCAGGGTAATTCTGTCGCCAGCGGCAATGAAACCCTGTTTAGCGATGCTGCGCAGCATCGTGACACCATATTCGCCAGCAAGATGGTCATAACAGATACGAGCTTTACGTAAGGCCGTATCTTTTGGGCCGGTTCTGACACGTGTTGCGCCTGTTTTCTGGGCAAGGTCAAGTAATGCTTCCAGAACGATTGCGATTTCTTCTCCTGCCAGCCGGTAATAGCGGTGTCGGCCCTGCTTTTCTGCGGCCAGAAGATTGGCATCCGCCAGTCTGCTTAAGTGACCACTGGCTGTCTGGATCGTAACACCTGCAACATTAGCAAGCTCGCTGACAGTCAAAGCACGGCCGTCCATCAGGGCAGACAGGATATTAGCGCGGGCCGGATCGCCAATCAGGGCCGCGACAGTTGCGATAACAGGACCTTCTTTCATACTTCGATCATAACCGAAATATGCAAGTTTATAAAAGGCTAAAAACGACAGGCAAACAACTGGAGTTTTGAGCAATGATTACCTGTTTTATCCGTTATGAAATTGACCCGTTCAAAAAGGCTGATTTTGAAGAGTACGCACGTAACTGGGGAGAGGCTATTCCCAGATGTGGTGCTGATCTGATTGGTTATTATGCACCACACGAAGGTTCAAGTACGGTTGCCTATGGTGTCTATAATATTGAAAGTATGGCAGAATATGAGCAATATCGTCATCGTTTAGCGGCTGATCCATTGGGTAAAGCCAATTATGAATTTGCCAAAGAGCGGCAGTTTATTCGTCGGGAAGAGAGGCTGTTTTTACGCCTTGCTTCAGGAGTGCGCACATTGGTAGGGAAGTCATGATCGCAGTTATTTTTGAAGTATGGCCGGCTGAAGGAAAGATGCAGGACTATCTGGGCATTGCAGCCAGCATTAGATCTGAGCTTGAGCAGATTGATGGTTTCATTTCTGTTGAGCGGTTCGAGAGTCTGACGCAGCCGGGCAAGATTCTTTCATTATCTTTCTTCCGGGATGAGCAGGCGGTGAAAGAATGGCGTAACCTGCCGTCCCATCGTAAGGCACAGGCGGCAGGCCGACAGGGTGTCTTTGCTGATTATCGGTTACGCGTGGCTCAGGTTATCCGTGATTACGGAATGACAGAACGTGCCGAGGTGCCAGAAGACAGTACGGCGTATCATCTCTGAGATAGCGTATTCTGTTTTAATCAGTCTGGGCGTTTTCAATCAGGATGCGCATGAGGCTTGGGAAATCAATGCCGACATGTGCAGCCTGTTCCGGCGCAAGAGATGTTGGCGTCATGCCCGGCTGATTATTGACCTCGAGGAAAACCGGCTTGTTGGTTCTCTTGTCGAGAATAAAATCACTGCGTGAGATACCGCGGCAACCAAGTGCTTTATGAATCTTGAGTGATGCACTCATGCAGGTATCCAGAACATCCTGAGAAACACGTGCTGGCAGAATATGATTGGAGCCGCCGGGAGCATATTTGGCTGAATAATTATAGAAAGCATCCTTTGCCGGAACGATTTCCGTTACTGTCAGGGCACGATCACCTAAAACAGTACAGGTCAGTTCCGTGCCATCAATCAGTTCTTCCAGAAGAGCCCGGCCCTTGAATGGCCATTCGCCTTTCTTGAAAGGATGCTCAGCCGGATCGCGAACAACGAATGTATCAATGCTGGAGCCGTCATTGACGGGTTTAATGACGTAGGGCTCAACCGGAGGCTCCGCCCAGAACTCAGCCTCATTGACCAGCTTACCCTTGGCGATCGGAATACCGATATCATCGGCAATCATTTTCGTCCGGTTTTTATCCATAGCCAGAGCAGAAGCAGAGACGCCTGAATGGGTATAGGGAATGCCAAGATAGTTTAAAACACCTTGTATGGAACCATCTTCGCCGAGTGGTCCGTGCAGGGCATTCAAACAAACATCGGGCTTGGCTTCTTTCAGTTTTTCCCAGATATCGCGGCCGACATCAATTTCAACAACATCATAGCCAGCCTGCTTCAACGCCACGGCACAGGCTGCTCCACTGGAGAGGGAAACATCTCGTTCTCTGGATAATCCGCCTTTAAGTACCGCAACCTTGGTCATGATAATAAACCTGCTTTAAGTCTGTGAGAGACCGATTCTAGCCCATGAAACCTTCCATAGACTTAACGAATAGGCACAATGCAGGTTTCTAACAAAAAACGGGCCCTTTATGGGCCCGTTTCTGCATATTATGTGCAAAGCCTTAAGCGATGCTGACCTTGCCAACTGCTGAAGCTTTTGATGCTGAAGACAGCTCGCCGACTGGCAGAATTGTACGACCGAATGTTTCATTCAGGACAAGTGCCATGGCAAAATAAATAGCACTGGCGCCGCAGAAAATACCTTCATAACCAGCGATAATACCGATCATGTGGTTGCCTGTCAGGTTATGAGCGGCAAGAAGCGCAAAAAGGATAACCAGACTGCCAAAAACAACCTGTTTGGCAATGGGATATTTCAAAGTACCAATGAACAGGAAGAAGGTGAACACGCCCCACATGGCAAGGTAGATACCCATGAAGGCAGATTCCGTTACACCTGTTGCACCCATGCTTGGCAACATCCAGATGAAGCAAAGTGTCAGCCAGAAGAAGCCATAGGATGTGAAGGAGGTTGTGCCGAATGTGTCACCGTTTCTATAGCTCATGATACCGGCAATAACCTGCGCTGCGCCACCATAAAATAGACCCATGCTGATAATCATGGCGCTGACCGGGAAGAATCCGGCATTATGGATATTCAGAAGAACGGTTGTCATTCCGAAGCCCATCAGTCCAAGCGGGGCTGGATTAGCTTTTTTATTCGTTTCGTTAGTCATTTTTCTTCTCGGTCACGGTGTATCGCCCCCCTTAAAGAAGGCATCTGATACTCACTGATTGTGGAATTTAGAATGATTTTTCACAGCACTTCTTAAGGTGCCCTCTCCTATTGCCGGGATGCCCCTTTGTTTGCAAGGAAATGGCTTCCTTCTTATGAGTTATCCGCAGAAATGAAGAAATTATCGTTTAAAAATAGTAACTTAGTGCAAATTTATGCACTACTGGCAAAGACTTTGCGGCTGCCGTGCAATATTTTGCATTTCCATTTTGGCCCGATATTTTCTATAACTGGCCTTCAGGTCACTTTTGGATTAGCTTCCATTAAATAATAATTAGCTCATTAAGGCCTTTGCGAAGGCTCGTATGAAACCTTAATGGGACAATAGAAGATGTTTATACGGCAAATACGTAACGCAACATTGATCATTGAATATGCCGGGAAAAAATTTCTGGTAGATCCAATGTTATCTGCGAAAGGGACCTATCCCGGCTTTCCAGGGACGGCAAATGATCATCTTGCCAACCCCTTGGTTGATCTGCCTGCGCCTGCAGAACAGCTGCTCGATGTTGATGCTGTTATTGTTACCCATATGCATCTGGACCATTGGGATGATTTAGCAAAAGAGATCATTCCAAAAGACATACTCATGTTTGTCCAGAATGAAGAGGATGCCGTCGAAATCCAAAAATCAGGTTTTACAAATCTGCGTGTGTTGTCTGAAGATACCCATTTTGACGGTATTTGCATGACAAAGACTTCGGGCCAGCATGGGAGTGATGAAGCACTTGATAAATTAGGTGCTAGACTTGGGCATGTCTGCGGTATTGTTTTCTCTCACCAAAACGAAAAGACCCTTTATCTGGCAGGAGATACTGTCTGGAACCAGTATGTTGTCAGTAATCTTGAGACCTACAAACCGGATGTTGTGATTGTAAATTGTGGTGATGCTCAAATTCCGGGGCTAGGGTCAATCATTATGAATGCATCTGATGTTGAGCAGGTATGCCGTAAAGTACCTCAGGCAACTGTCATTGCGAGCCATATGGAGGCCGTCAATCATTGCATGCTCTCCCGGAAAGAATTGAGAGAATTTCTTATCGAAAAGGGATTGGAAAAGCAGGTTTTGGTGCCTGATGATGGTGAAACCTGCCAGATTTAGGTTGAAAGAGCGGGCTGAGAGGAAAGAGATATGTCATTACCAACGGTAGCCGTTGTTGCATTTAACCATTTCAGCCCATTCCACTTTTCTGTTCCATGCATTGTTTTTGGTAATGTGCTTGCAGGTACAAAGCTCTTTGACCTCAGGATTTGCGCGGGTGAAGAAGGACAGCTTCATTCAGATATCGGGTTGCAAATTCAACCAGATCATGGGCTGGATGAGCTGGGATCAGCAGATATCATAGTTATTCCATTTTGGCGGGCCCCGTCTGAGCGACCAAGTCAGAAGCTGCTTGATTCGCTTAATCAGGCACATGAACGTGGTGCCTTAATTGTCGGGTTATGTCTTGGTACCTATGTTCTTGCTTATGCCGGGTTGCTTGATAACCAACGGGCGTCAACACATTGGGAGTTTGAGCAGGATTTCGTGTCCCGCTTCCCGGACGTCATTCTGGATACGAATGCCCTTTATATTGAGAGCAACAGACTGATCACTTCCGCAGGTACCGCTGCAGGTCTTGATTGCTGTCTTCACTTGGTGCGCCAGTTCTATGGCAGTAAGACGGCAAATAAGATTGCTCGACGATTAGTTGTACCCCCACATAGAGAGGGTGGTCAGGCACAATTCATTGAACAGCCTGTGCCTGTTTCAACGCAGGATGCCCGTATTAATCAGCTACTAGATTATCTTGGCCAGAACCTGAATGCCCATCATGATCTGGATTCTCTTGCTGCATGGGTCAATATGAGCCGGCGCTCATTCACGCGGCACTTTTTAAAAGCGACTGGAGAAACAGTAGGTGACTGGCTGATTGCACAACGGTTACGACGAAGCCAGCTTCTGTTGGAAACAACGTCATATTCTATTGAAAGAATAGCAGAGCTTGTTGGTTTTCAGTCAGCTGTATCTCTCCGGCAGCATTTTAAAACAAAATTTGAAATTTCCCCGAAGGAATGGCGGCGAAATTTTCGTGGTGAAGAGGTTATTTTATAAGGGTACCATCTGCAAAGCGGATATCACCTTTACCGTCTGTCGTGGTTTCGATGACTGGTGGATGGGTAAGCAGTTTGACATCCCCTCTGCCTGACATGGTGATGATAGCTCGTTCTGTTGGCGCGATGGTTGCGTCCCCCATACCGTTAAGATTTACAAAAGTTTCTCTCTGGGAAAGCTGACCGATATCAATCTCACCTGTCCCTTTAATGTTGATACGGGCATGATCAGTAAATCCGGTTGCGATGATATCACCACTGCCCTCGACAGAAAGATCAAGCTCGGATTGCTGAATATTCTGGAGATGAAGCGTTCCGCTGCCGATCAGGAGCCATTTGGGAATGGCAGGTCCTTCAAGCTCAAGCTGTATTTTATACCGGCTGAAGAATCTGACTTTGAAGGGGCTGTGCAGTGTTTCGCTGTTAAGCTGCAGATGTTCCATCAGCCATGGATATGTTTTGATGGTCGCTTTTGGATGGGCGGCTGGTTTCCAGCTGACATCGGCTGCAACGGCTATCGTCATGCTCTGGCCGGGGGACCATAACAACTCCTGTTCGATCAGGGTATCCGTATCCAGTTTTTTCCTGTCGCTCACAAACCGATATATGAAGGTTGTACATACGATTGCGAGAATAAACAGAGCGATATCAATTAGTACAGATTGCAGACCAGCTGCTCCGGTCAGTCCGGTAAAGCCGGCAATGATAACAAGAAATGCCATAAGAAGAATTGGACCTGCATAGGGGATGAGCCCAATGAGGCCGATTTTGACTAAAACAGCCTGTGTCATGAAGACAGGGCTGAAATTTCTGCTTTGTCGCACATTGAAATAATCCTGCAGGTACTCTCTGGCCAGAAGGTCTGGATTGCCGAGCGCTTTTGCTGTTTCTGCTTCGCTTCTGCCTTCAGCGGAAGCCTCATCAAAATGGCTCCTGTAATCACCGAGGAACTCATCTCTGACCTGTATCGGCAGACTCCTGAGACTGGTTTCAAGTTGAGCAAGAAAAGCTGCTCTGTTCATGATTTTTCTCCAAGAATATTGCCAACAGCTGCTACGAAAACATTCCATTCCTTTTTCTGATTGCTCAGATAAAGACGGCCTTTATCGGTAATGCGATAATACTTTCTTGAGGGACCGTTTTCCGATTCACAAAGATAACTTGTGACATATTCTTCGTTTTGCATCCGACGCATCAGCGGATAGATCGTGCCCTCGCCCATATCAATCGGGCCAGACAGATTTTTGACAATGTCATAGGCATAGCAATCCACCTGTTCGAGTAAAGCCAGAACGCAAAGATCAAGAACGCCTTTTTTCAGTTGTACCGAAATTGAACCGGACATGGAGTAAACCTCTTTTGAGGGTATATATAACAAGGTATCTTGTTATGCAAGGTATATATTAAAAATACTTCTTTAGGCATAAAAAAGGCCGGTTCTTAAAGAGAACCGGCCTTTTAAGATTAAGATTTTTTCAGATTAAACGTCGAGGTTTGCAACGCTCAGAGCGTTTTCCTGAATGAACTCACGGCGTGGTTCAACGACATCACCCATCAGCTTGACGAACAGGTTATCAGCCTCTGATGTTTCCTTGACGCGAACCTGCAGGAGTGAGCGGACATCGCGGTCAAGCGTTGTTTCCCAGAGCTGCTGGGCCGTCATTTCACCCAGACCTTTATAGCGCTGGAGCTGAAGACCACGGCGGCCTGTTGCCATGACAGCCTGGAACAGGCTGGTTGGGCCATCAATCAGTATGGAATCTGATTTGCGAACCAATGTGGCCGGCTTGCCGTAAACGTCCTGCAGTGATTTTGCACGTTCATCAAGGCGTTTGGCTTCCGGACTCTGAATCAGAGCTTCATCAAGGATGCAGACCTGTGTCACGCCACGCAACGTGCGTGAGAAGACATAGCCGCCATCTTTAACTTCACCTGTCCAGCCGCGTTCCATGTCTTCTGCAATGGCATCAAGACGTTTGGCGATGTAATCGGCAGCTTCTTTACCCTTGACCGGATCTTCAACCACATCAGGACGCAGGGCGCTGGCAATTGCTGCCTGCTCAACAGCGACGCGATCATAGCGGGAATGCAGGTTACCGATAACATGACGGACAAAACGGGATTCGTCGATCAGGGCTTTCAGCTGCTCCCCCTGGAACTCAAGACCACTTGAGAGCTGTAGCGATGCACCATCAATACCCATATCGATCAGGTAATCTTCAAGTGCGCGTTCATCTTTGAGATAAAGCGATGATTTACCGCGTGATGCTTTATAGAGCGGTGGCTGGGCAATATAGAGGTGCCCACGCTCAATCAGTTCCGGCATCTGGCGGAAGAAGAATGTCAGCAGCAATGTACGAATATGCGCACCGTCGACGTCAGCATCGGTCATGATGATGATGCGGTGATAACGCAACTTGTCGATGTTGAATTCTTCACGTCCAATACCGGTGCCAAGAGCAGTAATCAGCGTACCGATTTCCTGACTGGACAACATTTTGTCAAAGCGGGCACGTTCAACGTTCAGGATTTTACCACGCAGTGGCAGAACGGCCTGGAATGAGCGATCACGCCCCTGCTTTGCAGAGCCGCCAGCCGAGTCACCCTCGACGAGGATGAGTTCGCACTTGGATGGATCACGTTCCTGACAGTCGGCAAGTTTGCCGGGAAGGGATGCGATATCGAGTGCACCCTTACGGCGTGTCAGTTCACGAGCCTTACGGGCTGCTTCACGAGCGGCTGCGGCTTCAACAACCTTGCTTACAACCGTTTTAGCTTCTGCTGGGTGCTCTTCAAACCAGTTGCCAAGGGCTTCATTGACGATGCCTTCAACCACTGGACGCACTTCAGATGAAACCAGTTTGTCTTTGGTCTGGGACGAGAACTTTGGATCTGGCACCTTCACCGAGATAACAGCAGTCAGGCCTTCGCGGCAGTCATCGCCAGTGAAAGAGACTTTTTCTTTCTTGGAAATGCCTGAGCTGTCAGCATAGCTTGTAACCTGACGGGTCAGGGCACTGCGGAAACCGGCAAGGTGAGTACCGCCATCGCGCTGCGGGATGTTGTTGGTGAAGCAGAGGACATTCTCGTGGTAGCTGTCATTCCACCACATCGCAACTTCAACAGTGATACCGTCACGCTCTGACTGCAGAACGATCGGAGCAGAAATCATCGGTGATTTGGCACGATCAATATAGCGAACGAAAGCCTCGGTACCACCTTCGTAAAGCAGCTCTTCCTGTCGTTGCTCTGAGGTACGGTTATCCGTCAGGATAATCCGGACGCCTGAGTTCAGAAAGGCGAGTTCGCGTAGACGATGCTCAAGGGTAGCATAGTCAAACTCGATCATCGTGAAGGTTTCCGGGCTTGGAAGGAACGAAACTTCCGTACCTTTCTTGTCCCCGGCATCACCTGTTACAGCAAGTGGTGCAACAGAATCACCATGGCGGAATTCCATTTCATGGACTTTGCCATTGCGATAGATTTTAAGGCGCAGCCATGTGGAGAGTGCGTTGACAACCGATACACCGACGCCGTGCAGACCGCCGGAGACCTTATAGGAATTCTGGTCGAACTTACCACCGGCATGTAGCTGGGTCATGATGACTTCGGCAGCTGAGATACCCTCTTCAGAGTGAATATCGGTTGGAATACCACGGCCGTTATCGGTGACGGTGCAGGAACCATCAGGATTCAATGTCACGGTAACGCGGGTTGCGTGGCCAGCAAGTGCTTCGTCGATGGCGTTATCGACGACTTCGTAAACCATGTGGTGCAGACCGGAACCGTCATCTGTGTCACCGATGTACATTCCCGGACGCTTACGGACAGCATCCAGGCCTTTCAGAACCTTGATAGAATCTGCACCATAAGACTGCTGAGCTTCATCACGATTGGCTTCGGCCATTCGGTATTCCTTGATCTACAAAACTAAAATTGATTCGTGTCTGTAATCTAATGATCACGACAAGAAAGATCACGTAGAAAAGCGCTTTTTTTCAGGGAAAACCTTTTGTTTCCCCTATAATCAGCACTCGGTTTTTATTTCAGTGACGATACTGTCAGAATATATGCTGGTTGAGGCTATAATATGACTTTTAAGAAATATTTTTTACTTAACGCGCCACAATCATAGCCGCAGCGCCAGCCATGATCATGCTGGTGCTGCGCTGGAAAATGCGGACGGCAGAACTCTGCTTGAAAGCCTGTTTGATACCGGCTGCAAGCAAGACATATGAACCCATAACAACAAACAGTGTGAAAAATATCGTTGCAGTGAGGATGCCATAGAGCTTGAAGCCAACGTGACCAATATCAATCAATGTTGGCAGTATAGCCAGATAGAACATTATGGTTTTTGGATTTGATAGGGCGACAGACAAACCAACCCAGAAGCCAGAAGCCTTCCTGTTACTGGTGTCTTTCATATCAATCTGCCCAGCAGGCGCATTCCAGAGCTTCCATGCCAGATAAGCCAGATAGGCGGCGCCAACATATTTGATTGCCAGAAAAACAACCGCAAAAGTTTTTGCAATGGCAGCAAGGCCGAGAATTGCAACTGACAGCCAGATGATATCACCGGCAATAGTCCCCAATGTGACCAGAAGTCCGGCCTTAATGCCATGGCTTAGCGTGCGCGCAATCACGGTCGCAACTCCGGGTCCCGGGACCGCAGCTGCAACAGCAAGTGTCAGCAGAAAAACCGTATATCCATAAAGGCTGATCACGATAGAAACTCCACCGCTTTATTGCGGGTTATAAGGGCTTGCTTATACGCCGATATATGAGATTCGAAAAGGGGAGTTTTCAGGTCTGGGCTGTGACAGTTCCGTCAGCCACCCGATAGATATCCGCCTCGCCTTTGAGATCTTCAAAAAGCACAGGATCTGCGCCTGTCATCCATACCTGACCACCCAGTTGGTTAAGTGCCTGATAGAGGGCTCTGCGGCGTGCCGGATCAAGGTGAGCGGCAACTTCATCAAGTAAGACAAGAGGCGGGGAGCCGTTCATTTGAGAGATAAGGCGTGCCTGTGCAAGAATAAGCCCGATTAACAGGGCTTTCTGTTCTCCAGTTGAGGCAATATTGGCTGGGATATCTTTGGGTCCATGTCTGACAAGCAGATCTGAGGCCTGAGGGCCGATTAATGTTCGGCCGGCCGCGCGATCCCTGGCCCGGTTGTTGCGCAGAATCTGGCGATAATGATCTTCGGCATCAACAGCAGCCATCTTTGCAACCATTTGATCAATATCGCCGCTCAGTGCAATTTTTGCGAATGGGAAAGGAGCAAAGCTCTCATGCTCTCGATCAATCAAAGCTCCAAGACGTTCAACGGTTTCGCGGCGAGCAGAAGCAACGGCAATGCCAACTTCGGCAATTTCACGTTCAATTGCTTCCAGCCAAGTGGGGTCAGGAGTATTTTCCTCCAGCAGACGGTTGCGGTTGCGCAGTGCGCGCTCCAGTGCATTGACGCGGGCACCATGTTCCGGGTCTACAGCCAGTACAAGACGGTCCAGAAAACGACGGCGATCACCGGCGGCGCCTCGAAAGATGGAATCCAGATCCGGTGTCAGCCAGATAATCCGCAAAAACTCAGAAAACCTTGCTGCTGATGAAACATTCGCTCCATCAATCCGACAGATTCGGCCAATGCGCTCCTCTCCAAGGTCAAAGCCCGTGCCAAGCCGATGTTCGCCAAAGGCCGTTTCAAGACTGATAGAAATAGCATGGGGGCCTGAACTGTTATGCCTGACCATCTCGGAAAAATCAGCGCGGCGTAATCCTCTTCCAGGCATGAAGAGGGAAAGGGCTTCAAGAATATTGGTTTTTCCTGCTCCATTTTCACCCACCAGAGCGACAAGCGCGCGCTTTGGCGCGATATCGAGATCTCGATACGTGCGAAAATCATTAAGCGTCAGACGCTCAATACGCGGGAGGGGCAGCGGAAAATCCACCGATAGCCTTTCTATTAATAGACGAGATCGCGTCCGAATCATTCCTGTCGTTGTTATAAGCTTTTACAGGCTTCAAAAACAGCGGTTGGTACAAATGAAAACGGCGAAGCATAAGCTTCGCCGCTATAATTCATAACCCGGTTTCTTCTAGACGCGCATTGGCATCAGCACGTAGAGGGCTGGCGCACCCGGGCGATCCTGAATCAGGGTTGGAGAACCGGAATCTGCCAGTTTAAATACAGCAGTGTCACCTTCCAGCTGGCTGGCAATATCAAGAAGATACTTGGCATTGAAGCCGATTTCAAGATCGGAAGATTCGTAATCTGCCTCAATTTCTTCCGTCGCCGAACCGGCATCAGGGCTGTTAACCGAGAAGGTCAATTTGCCATTTGCCAAGGCCAGTTTAACAGCGCGACCGCGATCTGATGAGATGGTGGAAACGCGGTCAACAGCACGGGCAAATTCCTGACGGTCAACAATCAGTTCTTTGTCGTTTGCAGCAGGAATAACGCGCTGGTAATCCGGGAAGGTACCGTCAATCAGCTTTGATGTCAGGATCACACCGCCGAATGTCAGGCGAATTTTTGCTGATGACAGTTCGATAGAAACTGTTTCATCACCATCTTCGAGAAGCTTCTGGATTTCCGTAACAGCCTTGCGCGGAATAATGATGCCGCTCATGCCTTCACTGCCAACAGGGGCTGGCAGCTCAATACGGGCGAGACGATGGCCGTCTGTTGCAACAGCCCGTAGAACCAGTGCGCCTTCGCTTTCAATGGTGTGGAAATAGATACCATTGAGATAATAGCGTGTCTCTTCTGTCGAGATGGCGAATTGTGTCTTTTCAATCAGGCGTTTGAGATCAGCAGCGGGGAGCTGAAAGCGGTTGCTGAGATCACCGGCTGCGAGATCCGGGAAGTCGCTTTCAGGCAGAGCCTGCAACAGGAAGCGTGAACGGCCTGAACGCAGCTGCATCTGACCAGTGTCACCGGTCAGCTCAAGCGAAATCTGGGCGCCATCCGGTAACTTGCGGACAACTTCATAAATGACGTGAGCGGGAACAGTTGTGGAACCTGCTTCAATAACTTCAGCTGGAATTGTCTCTGTAACTTCGATGTCCAGATCGGTTGCCTTGAGGCGAAGACCTGTTTCTTCAGCACGTAGCAACACGTTCGACAAGATCGGAATGGTATTGCGACGTTCTACAACGCGGTGAACGTGGCCGAGGGCCTTGAGCAATGCTGCCCGTTCGACTGTAACTCTCATGATCCGGTCCATAATTTTCCGAGCGGATATGCTCTGTATTTCTAGTTAAATATCGGCTGATTGCCGAGAAGAACTTGCCATACATTGGCGAAGCTGCGCGCTAAACGCAAGAGCCAGTTAACGAGTGATTAACGATAAAAATACAACTCGAACGAAAGCAGGGCTCTCTGCTGAAAGAAATAGGGCGGCTTTCGTGACCGAAAACCGCCCGGAATATCAAATTATTCCTGAAGCATCCGCTTTAGGAGTTCGACCTCATCACTGAGGGCTGTATCCTCATGAAGCGCTTTCTCAATCTTACGAACAGCATGAAGAACTGTTGTATGATCACGTCCACCAAAACGGCGGCCAATTTCTGGCAGTGATCTCAAGGTCAGGATTTTTGCAAGATACATGGCAATCTGGCGTGGTTTTACGACAGCTGCTGTCCGTCGTTCTGATAGAATATCTGAACGGGAAACATTGTAACGGCTTGCAACAAGCTTCTGGATGTCTTCGATCTTGACGCGTTTTGGTTCACGATTGCGAACCAGATCACGGATTGCAGCTTCTGCTGTTTCAAGCGTGATCGTTGAACCTGTCAATGTGGCATGAGCCAGAAGACGGTTCACAGCACCTTCGAGGTCTCGGCCATTGGCAGTGATCGAACGGGCAATATAAGAAATGACATTGGCGCTCACTTCAAAGCCCGGATGCAGTTGCTGCAGGCCAGAAATGCGTGTTGTCAGAATCTGCTCGCGAAGCTGCTCATCAAGCGAACCAACTTCAACCACCAGACCACCAGCAAGACGGGAGCGGACGCGCTCATCAAGCGATTCGAGTTCTGTTGGTGGACGGTCAGCTGCAACAACAATCTGACGACCCGCATCAATCAGTGAATTGAGTGTGTGGCCAAATTCCTGCTGGATTGATTTGCCCTGAATGAACTGGACGTCATCGATGATCAGCAGATCAATGGCACGAAGGCGCTCTTTGAAGGCCAGAGATGTCTGGGCCTTAAGAGATGAAACAAAGCCATACATAAAACGGTCAGCTGTCAGATAAATGACGCGACGGCCGCTGTTACGGACTTCGTGGCCAATGGCATGAAGAAGGTGGGTTTTACCCAGACCAACACCTGCATGCAGATAAAGCGGGTTATAAAGGAGCGAACCGCTCTGGTTACGTGCAATACGCTCAGCGGCAGCATGGGCCAGATTATTGGAACGGCCAACAATAAAGCTCTCAAATGTCAGACGTGCATCAAGCGGAGCTCCCCCAAGCTCGTTTGTTTCACGGTCTTCAGCTGATTGAGGAGCCTGGGGCTTCGTATCATTGCTGATAATCGGCTTAATATTTGAGTTTGGGAACCGTGCAGGTTCTCCGGTGCGGCGCACAGCCTGTGGCATTTCTCGCGCAGCAGTGCCGCGGACGCTTACAGAAATACGCTGAACATCTGATGCTTCAGTACGATAGACGCTCAGAACACGGTCGGCATAATGGGCTTCAATCCAGCTTTTCAGAAAGCGGGTTGGAACAGAAAGGTGCGCGCAGCCCTTTTCATCAATTGTTTCGAGTTCAAGCCGGCCAAACCAGCTTGCATATACATCTTCTCCGAGCTCCGCACGCAATCGGCGTTTGACACGTGACCAGATATCCGCTGCAGAACGCTCCGCCATTTCGGCATTATCTGCCTGGCTTCCCGTCATGCCGGCGGATGTGCTTTTTTGCTCATTACCGCTGGTCTGTTGCATCAAATTTCCTTTCTTCTTATTGGCGCGTGTTCCCTGACCGACACATTTAAAGCTGATAATTGTCAATCAGGCGCAATACCATCCGAGCCGATGTACAGAGTACAGCAGCACACATAGTAAAAATAAACAGAAGTAGCAGACTTAGAAAAATCTACTCAAATAACACCCACTCAAACACAACCAGTTTTACACATAGTTACATCAAAGGGGTGCTGCCCACACTTATAGATCGTGTAAATACTAATTCTTTTGTTTAGAAACACGATACACCCTCTCCACAAAACACCTCCCTAACTTAGAAACGGTTCGTTTCTTCGCTGGAGCCGCCGTAGTAAGGAAACACTACACAGTGCATTCATGGGGTGCAACACGATTCATTTAAATTTTGCGATTTTTGCGATTTTTGAAATTTTTTGCTCACTGCGTCAATTTTGAAAAATGTCTGTGAATCCAGTCGTTTCATGACATGCTTGGTGGTTTTTTTGGAAAATTTGATCATTAAAAAAATAAAAATATTGCGCAGCTGAATCTGGCAGATTCTGACCTGATTCTTATTAGTTGGCGGCTCTTGCTGACTAACAAATTGATATTTAAAGAGAATATTTGTGCGTTTTCAGATTTTAATGACTCCGGAAACAGCAGGTTTTGATTCAAAAATTGTCAAGGAGAATGAAGAGAGAACATCGGGCTGAAAAATGAGAATTTTGACTATGTGACTGAAATGCAACATAAACACGTGGAATAACTTACCATACGTCAACTTAGTATTTGCTCAGGAATTTAGATAATAAAAAACCCGGTCGAAACCGGGTTTAATAAGCTTATTCTATCAGGCCAGAGCCTTGATCCGGTGCGTAAGCCGGGAAACTTTGCGGGATGCTGTATTCTTAGGAAGAATACCTTTTTGAGCAGCACGCATAATTTCTGGTTCTGCGGCGCGCAGGGCGCTGATTGCGGTATCCTTGTTGCCTGAAGCAATCGCTTCTTCAACACTACGGATAAACGTCCGCATACGGCTGCGGCGTGTGCGATTGATCGCGGTACGCTTCGCGATCTTGCGGGTCATTTTCTTGGCCGACACGGTGTTGGCCATGGCGCGTCCTCACTTAAGCTGTTCACGCCTACCAGGTCATTCGTTGGAATTTCCGTCGGTTCGGCGAAAAGGTGGAAACTGAATAGCCCGCGTGATATGTGGGCTTATTGCCGGGCTTTATAAACGTGAACCGTGTTTGCGTCAACGGTATGAATCGCAAGAAATTCAGAAATTGCCGACTCTTAATTAGAAATTGCTTAATCCAGTGCCCAGATGGTTATTTTTATGGCTCAGTTTAGCTGAGCCAGCCCACTATAATGGCATGTAATGGATTTGCTGGATCCATAAGCAATTTGCTTGCCATGGCACAGCAGACAATAACAAGCAGAGGCCGGATAAGCTTTGGACCAATACGCATGGCAAGACGGGAGCCGATCTGTGCGCCAAGAAATGCACCTACAGCCATTGTCAGGCCAATGGGTAGAATGACGTAGCCTTTAATAGAAAAGACGCAGAGGCTGGCAAAATTGCTTCCGAAATTCAGAAGTTTGGTATGAGCGGTTGCCTTGATAATGCCAAAGCCGAGCAATGTGACAAAGCCCAGCATATAAAAAGAGCCGGCACCTGGACCGAAAACACCATCATAAAACCCGACAATCAATGGAATGGTAAAGGTGAAGGCACCAACAGACATACGGGCTCGTATTCGCGAATCTCCCAAACCTCGAGAAAGGGCAAAATAAAATGCCACAACAACCAGCAGGACCGGGATCATGAATTGCAGCCAGTAGTTGGGAATAATCTCAACACTGAAGGTACCCAATATGCCGCCCGCAGCTGAGATAAGTGCGAGCGGAAGCGCTGACTTCCATTCAATCAGTTTTGCTCTGGCAAATGCAATCGTCGCAGAAAAAGAAGCCATGCACCCCTGTAACTTGTTTGTCCCAAGGGCGTGTACGGGATCAAGCCCCGCTATAACCAGAGCAGGGACAGTCAAAAGACCGCCCCCGCCTGCTATTGAGTCAACGAAACCTGCAAGAAAGGCCACAGCCCCTAAAGACAGGAGTACGTAGAGATCAAGTTCAATCACTTGTTTTTGAACTCGGGTGTACGCTTCTCAACGAAGGCGCTCATACCCTCTTTCTGGTCAGCCGTTGCAAACATGGCATGGAAGACCCGGCGTTCAAACTTAATACCTTCGGTCAAAGTTGTCTCGAAGGAACGATTGACGCTTTCTTTTGTCATCATGGCAATAGGAAGTGACATGGAGGCGATGGTTGCAGCCGTTTTCAGAGCATCCTCCAGAAGATTGTCAGCCGGAACAATACGGGAGACAAGTCCAGAACGCTCTGCTTCTTCTGCATCCATCATGCGGCCAGTCAGGCACATTTCCATGGCTTTTGCCTTACCGATAGCTCTTGTAAGGCGCTGTGTTCCGCCAGCACCTGGCATTACGCCAAGACGAATCTCGGGCTGTCCGAATTTGGCATTGTCGCCTGCAATGATGAAATCGCACATCATGGCAAGTTCATTACCACCACCGAGGGCAAAGCCGGCAACGGCTGCGATGATTGGTTTACGGCATTCAGCAACTGTTTCCCAGGCGCTGATAAAATTCTCAAGATAGCTTTCAGGATATGTCTTGTTCTGCATTTCTTTGATGTCAGCACCGGCAGCAAATGCCTTTTTTGAGCCAGTAATAACGATACAGCCGATATTCTTGTCCGCCTGAAACTTCGTCAATGCATCATCGACTTCAGCAATCAGTTGTGCTGAAAGCGCATTAAGCGCATCCGGGCGATTGAGAGTAATCAGCCCAACCTTGTCATGCGTCTCGACAATAATATTGCTGTAGGTCATCGACGTCTCCTTCAAGTGATCATCCGGAGCATAAGGCTCCTTCAAAAGTCAGTTACCGTATATGCCTTTTAAAATAGAAAGTCAGCGGTAAGTTAGTTTGAACACTGGCATGTTAGCTATATTTTCTGACATGTGGGACAGAAAAAAGTCGAACGCCCGGCCTGTACGATTCTATGAATGTGTCCTTTGCATTCTGGTGTCGGGCATGGATCACCTTCATGATCGTAAACCTGAAACTGATGCTGAAAGTAGCCAAGGGTGCCGTCTGTCTGCGAATAGTTTCGTAGAGTTGAGCCACCTGATGCGAGGGCCTCATTGAGTACGTCACGAATGGAGATTGAAAGAACCTCAGCTTCTTCAGCTGTTAGTGAACCGGCAGGTCTTTCAGGATGTATACGTGTCCGGAATAAAGCTTCGCAGACATAAATATTTCCAAGCCCGGCGATCAACCTTTGATCAAGAAGGGCCGTTTTCATAGGTGTTTTTTTGTCCGCGAAGAGTTGCTTTAAGACTGGTCCGGAAAGCTGGTTGCCCAAAGGCTCTATGCCAAGATGGCTGAGATGCTTTGATGTCTCAAGCTGATCGGATGCAACAATATCCATAAAACCGAAGCGTCGAGGGTCATTATATATAACAGTGTAACCATTGGCGAAGCCGAATACGACATGATCATGCTTGCCAAATTCCGCAACAGGTTTCTCTGGAGGTAGGACACTGAAACTTCCGGACATGCCCAGATGCATGATGAGTACTTCTTCAGATGAAAGATGAGCAACCAGATATTTCGCGCGGCGATCAAGTGAAAGGATATCTGTGCCGACCAATCTTTGGCTGAAATTTTCAGGAAATGTGAATCGTAAATTGGCCCGTCGTTGTCTGACATCCGTAAAACGGCTGCCTTCCATGGCAGCAAGCAGGCCACGTCGTGTTGTTTCTACTTCCGGTAATTCAGGCATTTTGACTCATAATTTGCTGAACTTTCGCCTTAAACCACGGTATTTTTGTATCAATACGGTAAATTGAGGCGTATTAGGATATTTTACGAATAGCCATGTGAAAAGCTATCCGTTAATAACAATACAGGTTAGAGCTGGGTCAGACGTATCCTGTCAACCAGAATAATGATATCTGATTGCAGGTTGCCGTTTGATTGAGCATTTCATGTCAGGCAAAATTTGAAGGCAGGACATCATGGGTGAAAATACGCATTTCGGGTTTGAAACAGTTCCTCTGGAAGAAAAACAGGGACGGGTAAACCACGTTTTTCATTCTGTCGCCCGTCGTTATGATATCATGAATGACCTGATGTCCGGTGGTCTTCACCGCATCTGGAAAGACACATTTATTACTAATTTGCGTGTTCCCAAAAACGGGCCTTTCCGTTTGCTCGACGTTGCAGGTGGTACAGGGGATATTGCCTTCCGTGCCCTTGCATCGGGTGGCGAGAATACGCGGGTGACTGTTCTTGATATCAATAGCGGCATGCTTGAAGTCGGGCGTGAGCGTGCAGGTGACCGTTATGGTGACCGTATTGATTTCGTAGAGGCCAATGCTGAAGAGCTTCCCCTGCCGGATGAAAGCTATGATGCCTATACGATTGCTTTCGGTATCCGTAATGTTCCCCGGATTGATAAGGCGTTGGCTGAGGCTTACCGCGTGCTCAAGCCCGGTGGACGGTTCATGTGTCTTGAGTTTTCAAAGGTTGATATGCCTCTGATTGACAAGATTTATGATCTTTATTCTTTCAATGTCATTCCCCAAATCGGGAAAGTCGTAACTGGTGATGCGGATTCCTATCAGTATCTCGTTGAATCAATTCGCAAATTTCCGGCACCTTCCGTATTTGCACGGATGATTGAGGATGCAGGCTTCAAGCGGGTAACGCATAAGCCGCAGACCATGGGTGTCGTAAATATTCATTCGGGCTGGAAAATCTGACGTGCTGAGCGGTTTCTTTCAATTTTTACAGCTTATCCGGATTGGCTTTGTGCTGGCGCGAGAGGGTGCGTTTTCTCTCGTTGACCCTGCGCCCCTGCCGCCATCTGCCCGGATGGTCTTAAAGGTATGTCGTATTGTTGAGCGTCGCAGAACCCGCGACGGTGCGGCTGGTCTTGCGGCTGCGATGGCACGCCTTGGCCCAAGTTATGTGAAATTTGGCCAGTTTCTTGCAACGCGGCCTGATATTGTCGGTACAGCGGCTGCCAGAAATCTGGAAAGTCTTCAGGATCAGATGGCCCCTTTCCCAAGGGCGCGGGCGGTCAAGATCATTGAAGAAAACCTTGGACGGCCAATTGATGAGCTTTTTGCTTCATTCAGTGAACCTGTTGCCGCTGCATCCATAGCTCAGGTTCATAAAGCTGTTATTCGTTCAGCTGATGGTTCGGAAGAAACCGTTGCTGTTAAGGTTATCCGCCCGAATGTTCGTGATCGTTTCGCCCGTGATCTGCAATCCATGCGCTATGCTGCGGGGTTGATGGAGCGCTTCCTGCCTGATGGGCAACGGTTGAAACCTCGTGAGGTTGTTGAAACACTGGCGCGTTCCGTCACTCTTGAAATGGATCTGCGGCTCGAAGCGGCAGCGATTTCAGAGCTGGTTGAAAATACCAAAGATGATCAGGATTTCCGTATTCCTGATTTGTACTGGACGTACACGGATCGTGATATCCTGACCATTGAATGGATTGATGCAATCCGGCTGAATGATCTGGATGCGATTGATCGGGCTGGGATTGATCGTCCGACACTCGCAAAAACAGTATTACAGGCATTTCTGAAACACGCGATCCGCGATGGCTTCTTCCATGCGGATATGCATCCCGGCAACCTGTTTGTAGATCATCAGAGTCGTCTGGTTGCTGTTGATTTTGGTATTATGGGGCGTCTCAGTTTTGCTCAAAGGCGCTTCCTTGCCGAGATTCTACTTGGCTTCATCAATCGGGATTACCATCGCGTTGCTGAAGTTCACTTTGCAGCGGGCTATGTCCCATCAAGCCATTCGATTGATGATTTTGCACAGGCCATTCGTGCTGTTGGGGAGCCAATTCATGATCGCCGGGCCAATGAAATTTCAATGGCCCGGTTGCTGACGCTGCTGTTCGAAATTACAGCTCTTTTCGATATGGCAACGCGTCCCGAGCTTGTTATGCTCCAAAAAACCATGGTTGTGGTTGAGGGCGTTGCACGCATGCTGGACCCCAAGCTCGATATGTGGACAACGGCAGATCCTGTTGTCCGGACATGGATTGAGCGAAATCTCGGCCCTGTTGGCCAGCTTGAAGAGGCGGGACGTAACCTGCATGCGCTGGTTGATATGGTGCGCGATCTTCCCAATATTGCCAAGCGGGCTGATAACATTCTCGGAAAGCTTGAAAAAGCAATTGAAACGGATGAATTTTGTCAGAGACAGTCTGCCCGTAAAAGAGGGACAGGCTTATGGGCCACACTCGCGCTCTGGGTCATCGCTGTGGCGATGATACTGATTGTTGTTTGAGAGGTAGATTGTGATGTCTTCAGACTTGCATTCTCTTGATGGTCGCAAGGTTCTCCTGATTATGGGGGGCGGAATTGCTGCTTATAAATCGCTTGATCTCATTCGGCGCCTGAAAGAGCGTGGAGCGTTTGTGCGCTGTCTTATGACTGAAGGTGCCCAGCAATTCGTAACGCCACTTTCAGCAGCAGCCCTTTCGGGACAGCCTGTTCATACTGACCTGTTTGATCGTAATACCGAAGCTGAAATTGGTCATATTCAGCTGGCAAGAGAGCCGGATATTGTCATTGTTGCCCCGGCAACGGCCAATCTTCTGGCCCGGATGGCCGGCGGATTTGCAAGTGATCTGGCGTCTGCCGTTTTACTGGCAACGGATAAGCCGGTTCTCCTTGCGCCGGCCATGAACCCAAAGATGTGGGAGAATCCGGCAACACAGCGTAATCTCGCAACATTGCAGCGCGATGGCCTTCATACTGTCGGTCCGAATAATGGCCTGATGGCTGAGGCTGAAAGTGGCAATGGCCGTATGTCCGAACCGCTTGAAATTGTCGATGCAGTTATCGGTATTGTGAAAACACAGGGGAAGACCGAAAGACCGCAGCTGCTGATAGGCCGCCGGATTGTTGTAACGTCTGGCCCAACCCATGAGCCAATTGATCCGGTTCGCTATATCGCAAACCGGTCTTCCGGAAAACAGGGCCATGCCATTGCGAAAGCTGCTGCTGCCGCAGGTGCTGATGTGACCCTGGTGACGGGGCCGGTTAATCTGCCTGACCCGGCTGGTGTGACGACAATACATGTTGAGACAGCGGACCAGATGCTGGCGGCTGTTGAAGCTGCGTTACCATCAGATATCGGCGTTTTTGCCGCTGCTGTTGCAGATTGGCGAACTGCGAAGGCAGGCGATCAGAAACTGAAAAAGGATGGCAAAGCCATACCTCCTTTAGCTTTAGTCGAGAATCCCGACATTCTGGCAACTATTTCAAAATCCAAGGCCATGCGACCGCAGCTTGTGGTTGGTTTTGCTGCTGAAACACAGAATGTCATTGAAAATGCCAAGGCGAAGTTGCAGCGCAAAGGCTGCGATTTGATAGTGGCTAATGATGTCTCTCTTGATAACGGTATCGGTGTTATGGGGGGAGATGCAAACCGGGTTCACCTGATCAGTGCAGATGGCACAGTATCGTGGCCTACTTTAAGTAAGGATGATGTTGCGGAACGTCTGGTTGCGCATCTTGCAGCAATTTTATCTACGGAAACACAATGAGCAGTCAGTCTTTTCAGGAACTTCAAATACGGGTTGTCCGGTTGCCACATGCGGAAGGGTTAGAACTGCCGCGGCGTGAGACGGAACATGCTGCTGGTCTTGATTTGGTTGCGGCAAACCCGGAAGCTGAGCCGCTGGTTTTAAAGCCCAGAGCACGTGCGCTTGTGCCAACGGGCCTTGTTATGGAAATTCCACCAGGGTTTGAGGGGCAGGTACGTCCACGCTCGGGTCTTGCATTCAAGCATGGCATAACGGTTGCCAATGCACCGGGAACTATTGATGCAGACTATCGTGGGGAAGTAAAAGTCCTGCTTATTAATCTGGGCGAAGAAGATTTTGTTGTGACACGCGGGATGCGTGTTGCTCAGCTTTTGATTGCGCCTGTTTCATTTGTTTCTTTAGTCCCTGTTGAAACGGTCGAAACAACCTCACGTGGTGCAGGTGGTTTTGGTTCAACTGGTTTGTGATCATTTGTTTTAATTAAGAAAGTCTAAGATCATGATGTTACTGTCACGTCGTTCGCTTCTTGCTGTTGCGGCTGTCGTTGATATTGCCCTGCATGCCCGCCCGACACCTGTATCGGCAAAGAGTTTAGCTGCCCGTCATGATCTGCCGCCACGACATCTTGAAACCATGTTACAGGCTCTTGTACATGCTGGGCTGCTCAAGGGTGTACGTGGGCCACGTGGTGGGTATGAGCTTGCTCGTGAGCGCCGCAAGATTACAGCCGGTGATATTGTGCGTGCGGCTATGAAGGCAATCAATGATGATGAGCCAGAACCACAGTCCCGTCTTGTTGAAGTGGTCATTGGGCCACTGGTGCGTGATGGCACAGAGCAATTCCTGAAGGTAATGGATGCGGTGACCGTGGAAGAGCTCTGCAATAATGCGGAAGCCAAAAAGGTTTTCTCTTCCGAGAATGAACCGCTTGATTTTACAATCTGATAATACACTGAAAACAAACAATTAATTTTACTTTCCCTATTTATCATTTCGAAAGTGATAGATAGGGAAGAAAGTCCATATTTAACAAAATAAAAAGTTATTTAAATTTAATTCGACATATCATCGTGATTTATGTAATAACAGAGAAGAAATTTGTATTTTCTTTGGAACCTAACAGCCAAGGTTAGAATTATTGAGGGGTACACGGCCCTTTAAATTCGGGTTAGGTTCAAGAAGCTCTGTTTGGGAGATGATATGATGGCTCAGGATATTAAGGCACAGCCTACCAAGATTACGACGGAAGGCCGTGGCAAGGTTTATGATTCAATTACTGAGACACTTGGCAACACGCCGCTTGTCCGTCTCAATCGACTGGCAAAGGAAAATGGCCTCAAGGCCAATATTCTTGCAAAACTCGAATTCTTCAACCCACTTGCCAGCGTCAAAGACCGCATTGGTATCAATCTGGTTGATGCATTGGAAAGTCAGGGTATTTTAAAGGCTGGCGGTACACTTATTGAGCCAACATCCGGGAATACCGGTATTGCTCTGGCTTTTGTGGCTGCTGCTCGTGGTTATCGCCTGATCCTGACGATGCCAGAGACCATGTCGATCGAACGTCGCCGCTTGCTGGCTTTCCTTGGTGCAGAGCTTGTTCTGACATCCGGTGATCTTGGCATGAAGGGTGCGATTGCCAAAGCTGAAGAGCTGAAAGAAACCATTCCTGGTGCAATCATTCCTCAGCAGTTTGAGAACCCGAATAACCCAGCCATTCATCGTGCAACAACAGCACAGGAAATCTGGAACGATACACACGGTAAGGTTGATTACTTTATCGCTGGTGTTGGTACAGGCGGTACTGTCACAGGTGTTGGGCAGGTTCTTAAAGAGAAGAACGCGGCTGTAAAAGTCATTGCTGTTGAGCCTGAGGATTCCCCTGTTCTGTCTGGCGGTCAGCCTGGAAAACATAAAATTCAGGGTATCGGTGCAGGCTTCGTACCGGGTGTTCTTGATCGTTCAGTTATTGATGAAGTCATTACAGTTGGTAACCAGACAGCGATTGATAGTGCACGTCTTCTTGCCCGTCATGAAGGTATTCCGGTTGGTATTTCTGCAGGTGCCGCCATTGCGGCAGCTTTTGAGGTTGCTGCCCGTCCGGAGGCTGAGGGTAAGAATATCGTTGTGATTATTCCTGACTTCGCCGAGCGTTATCTTTCAACGGCCTTGTTTGAGGGTATCTGATAAAGTGTTTGAGAGGGCCCGAAAGGGCCCTTTTCTTTTTGAGTGCACCTTTCAAAATTGCAAAGTCTACTTTGCAGAATTCTCTCTTCAACTTAACTGCTGAAATCCCATATCAGGATACGAACGTCAGCGGTGAATTGTTTCACCGTTCCTCTCCAGTCTGATGTCAGATGTGAGAGAAGTGGGAGATAAGAAGATGATGATTTTAAGACCTGCCAATGAACGCGGACATGCAAACCATGGCTGGCTGAATTCCTGGCACAGTTTTTCTTTTGCCGGCTACTACGATGAAAACCATATGCACTGGGGCCCACTGCGGGTGATCAATGATGACCGGGTTGCAGCCGGCCGTGGGTTTGGCACCCATCCGCACAAGAATATGGAGATTATCAGCTATGTACTTGATGGCTCGCTGAGCCATAAGGACTCGCTGGGCAATACCTCAACAATCGTTCCCGGTGAAGTGCAGCGTATGAGTGCGGGCTCCGGTGTGATGCACTCCGAGTTCAACCATGAGCAGAACGGCGAAACCCATTTTCTGCAAATCTGGATTATTCCGGATCGTGTTGATCTGCCGCCATCTTACGAGCAGACAGCTTTCACGGAGGCTGAGAAGCGCGGAAAGCTACGTCTTGTGGCAAGCCCGAATGGTCAGGATGGTTCTGTTACCATTCATCAGGATGCGAAGCTTTATGCCGGCCTGTTTGATGGCAGTGAGACAGCATCTCATAGCTTTGCTTCCGGGCGCCTTGGTTATCTGCATGTGGCTACAGGCTCTGTGGAAGTGAATGGCAAGAAACTGCAGGCAGGTGATGCCCTGCTGTTTAAAGATGATCCATCACTTGAAATCAAGAATGGCCAGCAGGCTGAAGTTCTGCTCTTTGATATGGCAGATGTACAGTTCTGATACTCCATTGTGCCGGTCTTAAAAGGCCGGCACAAACTTATGAACGGCGCCCCTTATTATTGAGGCAGGTTCAACAATATCTTTCTCTTCCAACAATCCTGCTTAGTAATTCAGATAATGGCTGTGCTTTTCTGAAAACCCCATTAGCCTGACATTCCGTATACTTTTTAAATGCCTGTTCCATCGCTCAGGTTTAATGGGGGACGTCACTCTCAAGGTTCGAAGTTTTTAGTTTGCCGTGAAATTCCTCCCCCCGTTTAACACGATATGTCCTTACCCCGGTCAGTTTCGTCTCCGGAGGGACATTATGTCGGAAACCTGCGGGTTTCTTCCAGAGGTTAACTAAGGAGATTTTTAATGTCACAAAATTCAGACCGGCATGCAGGAACAAGGCGTGATATTCTTCTTGGGGCGGGTGTGCTGGCAACAGCCGGTAGTTTATCGAGTACGAGTGCTTTGGCAGCATCTACTTCTGAGAAAAAGGATAGCAGGATGACATCTGTTCCATCTGAGAAAACATACTGGCTGACCAATGTCCGGCTAGAAGATGGCTTTGAAAAGAATGCTGAAGGTAATGTTGTCGGTACAAAAGCCAGAACCGTCAGTCTTCTGATTGAGAATGGCAAGATTACAAAAATCGAGAGTAATGCTCCTGCAACAGGCGCAGTGCCAGCTTATGATATGGGTGGCCTGCTTGCTTTGCCATCTTTCTCGGATATGCATATCCATCTTGATAAGGGCTATTATGGTGGTCCCTGGCACGCGGCAACGCCTTTTGTAAGTGTTGCCAACCATATCAAGGAAGAACAGGGCTTTCTGAAATCATTCCTGCCGGAAACACCACAGCGGGCCAAAGCCCTGCTTGAGCTGATTACCAGTAATGGCGTTACCTTTGCCAGAGTACATTGTAATGTTGATCCGGTGATTGAATTGCAGAACAAGGATAAGGTTCTGGAAGCTCTCGCTGAATACAAGGACAAGATCGGTTATCAGCTTGTTGCCTTTCCTCAACATGGTCTTCTGCGTGATAAGGAGACAGCGGGTCTGATGGATAAGGCCATGTCCAATGGTTTTGATATCGTGGGTGGGCTTGATCCGGCGACAATTGATCATGATATCGAGCGCTCCCTGAATACAACGGTTGAGCTGGCGGTAAAGCATGATGCACCGATTGATATTCACCTGCATGATGGAGGGACACTTGGCCTGTTTACCATCAAGCGTCTGGCTGATCTTGCAGAGCAGGCAAAATGGCATGGCAAGGTAACGGTTAGCCATGCCTATTGTCTGGGACAGGCTTCAGCAGGCGAACTGGCAGATCTTGGAGCCCAGATGAAGTCCGTCGGTATGACAATCATTTCATCTGCGCCCATCGATACGACAATGCCACCATTGGGTGAGCTGACAAAGATGGGTGTTACGGTTCATCTTGGAACCGATAACATTAATGATCACTGGTCATCTTACAACTCAGGCCTGATTGTTGATCGTGCGAACCGTGCAGGTGAAATTATTGGTTTTGAAGGTGATCATGGCATCAGCCGCCTGCTCAAATACTTCACACAGGGTAAGGAAACCCTGACCGATGATGGAACGGTTGCATGGCCAAAGGCAGATGATGTGGCAGATATTACCTTTGTTGATGCATCCTGCTCGGCCGAATTTATTGCTCGTCGTAAACCGACAAAAGCCGTGATCAGAAATGGTAAGGCAGGCTTCTGGTCTGTGTAACCTGCAGCAATTGTAATCACTGACAGATGTAAAAGGCGTTTCTTATGAAACGCCTTTTGCTTTATGAGATGAGGCTATGACTTACAAAATTAAATCTCTGAACCAGATTGATGAGCCGACAGCCAAAGAGCTTCTGGATATCTGGGAGCGCTCTGTACGGGCAACACATGATTTTCTGACCGAACAGGATATCCGGTCCATTCATCCGCTTGTTGTTGAAGGGCTGCACCATGTTACCCTTTTGGGATGTTATGAAAATAACAGCCTCAGAGCCTTTGCCGGTATTTCAGCTGACAAGCTTGAGATGCTGTTTGTGGATCCGGATTACCTTGGACGTGGGTTAGGGCGCGCATTGGTGACTTATATGAAAGCAAACCATGGCGTCAGATATGTTGATGTAAATGAACAGAATGCATCAGCTTTAAGGTTTTATGAGCGTATGGGATTTATCATTTTTGATCGCTCGGAGCTTGATGGACAGGGAAATCCATTTCCCATTCTGCATATGAAATTACAGTAGATGAAAAAAAGAAGGGGTGCCAATGGCACCCCTTTTATTATCAACGTGCGCGCTTACGGGCGATCGGATCAAGGATCGCTTTACGCAGACGGATGGATTTTGGCGTTACTTCGACCAGCTCGTCATCCTGAATCCATGACAGAGCACGCTCAAGTGTCATCAGAACAGGCGGTGTAAGGCGAACGGCTTCATCCTTGGATGTCGTACGGATGTTGGTGAGCTTCTTGCCTTTGAGAACGTTCACTTCAAGATCATTCTCGCGGTTATGTTCACCAACGATCATGCCCTGATAAACGCGTGCGCCTGGCTCAATCATCATCGGGCCGCGATCTTCTAGATTCCACATGGCGTAAGCAACAGCTTCACCGATGTCGTTGGAGATCATGACACCATTGCGACGACCTGGAATATCACCCTTATATGGTGCGTATTCGTGGAACAGACGGTTCATGATGGCGGTACCGCGTGTATCGGTCATCAGTTCGCTCTGGTAGCCGATGAGGCCGCGTGTTGGTGCATAGAACACCAGACGCTGACGGTTACCACCAGATGGGCGCATTTCAACCATTTCAGCGCGGCGTTCAGACATCTTCTGAACGACAACACCGGAATGCTCCTCATCAACGTCGATGACGACTTCTTCGATTGGCTCAAGTGTCTCACCTGTGGCTTCATCCTTGCGGTAAACAACGCGCGGACGTGAAACAGCCAGTTCGAAACCTTCACGGCGCATGGTTTCAATTAGAATAGCAAGCTGCAATTCACCACGGCCAGAAACAAGGAATGAATCCTTATCAGTAGATTCTTCAATCTTCAGAGTGACGTTGCCTTCTGCTTCCTTATGCAGGCGGTCGCGGATCATTCGGCTTGTAACCTTGTCGCCTTCGGTTCCGGCAATCGGGGAATCGTTGACGATGAAGGACATCGAAACGGTTGGCGGGTCAATTGGCTGGGCCTTCAGCGCTTCTGTCACTTCGAGAGCGGCGAATGTATCGGCGACGGTACCCTTTGAAAGGCCAGCAATAGCAACGATATCGCCTGCTTCACCAACTTCGATTGGCTGACGTTCGATGCCACGGAAAGCGAGGATCTTTGAAACACGGCCCTGTTCAAGAACGTTGTTCTCGTGATCCAGAACCTTGATGCTCTGATTCGGACGAACGGTTCCTGAGAAAATACGGCCCGTGATGATACGGCCTAGGAATGGATTGGCTTCAAGGATTGTGCCGAGCATACGGAATGGTGCTTCTGCATCAATCTTTGGAGCAGGAACATGACGCAGAACCAGATCAAACAAAGGCTCCATGCCCTGATCCTGAGGACCTTCCGGGCTTTCTGCCATCCAGCCGCTACGGCCTGAACCGTAAAGGATCGGGAAGTCGAGCTGCTCATCAGTTGCGTCAAGAGCTGCAAAAAGATCGAAGACTTCGTTGATGACTTCCTGAGGGCGGGCATCAGAACGATCGACCTTGTTGATGGCAACGATTGGGCGAAGACCCATCTTCAAAGCTTTTGACACGACGAATTTTGTCTGTGGCATTGGGCCTTCAGCGGCATCAACGAGAACGATAGCACCATCAACCATATTGAGAATACGTTCAACTTCGCCGCCAAAGTCAGCGTGGCCGGGGGTATCAACGATATTGATGCGTGTATCTTTCCAGACAACAGAAGTGGCTTTTGCCAGAATGGTAATGCCACGTTCCTTTTCAATATCGCCGGAGTCCATGACGCGCTCTGCAACGCGCTGGTTATCTCGGAATGCGCCTGACTGCTGAAGGAGTTTATCGACGAGGGTTGTTTTGCCATGGTCGACGTGGGCGATAATGGCGATATTACGCAGTTGCATATATTTTATATCCGGTTGTTGATCTAACGTACTGAAAGATCTCTTTTAGCGATTGACGGCATTGCCAGTTTTTCAATCTGGCGTATCCATACGTCATAACAGTCCCGCCGCTGCACCAATCGTCACGCGAGGGCATTTTCAAAAAAGCGGTAACCGGCATTTCAAAAAATGCGACGAGATAGCCCTTAGATACAACTCAGGGCCTTAAACCTGAGCCACCATTTCGTCGAAGGCGCGACCGTTTGTACGAAACGGGCGATGAAATATGACGTTTCGATACTACGACTTGCAAAAAACGGCAAGAATTTTATGTGAGAGTGATGTCTGTTCCTTTTTTTTCTATACCATTTCTACGATCAATATATCGCGCGAATATCTGAAAAAAAGCAGCAGCGGCGGCAGATTTAATAATTGCGCCAATAAGAAATGGTACGACGCCGCTCATGATGGCTTTGGTAAAACCAATTTTCATACCAAGCCAGCCAGCCCCGACAAAAAGACAGATGGCGTTGCCAATGAGCATGATAAAGAAAAGGTTCAGGAACTTCTGTCGGTTTTGAGAACTGGTCAGGCCAGTGAATGCTGCTGCCAGTGGAAATGCGAACAGATAACCTGCGGTCGGCCCCATGAATTTCTCAAGTCCGGTTACACCTCCTGACAGAACAGGAATACCGCAGGCGGCAAGTGCGAGCCAGATGATAATAGTCAGGGTACCCAGACGCCAGCCAAGGATAGCTCCGGTTAAAGTTACAGCAAGGGTTTGCAGCGTGATTGGAACCGGGCCTACAGGCAGGGCTATGCGTGAGGCGATGGATAAAACCGCTATGCTGACGATAATTGCCAGAGGGCGCATATACATGGAGTGAAGAATGATCATGGCTTCGGTTTTCTGGCCTGAAATAAAAAGCGGCCCCGAAGGGCCGCTATGCTTTATTTAATTCCAAGCTTCTTCTTACGCTGCGCAAGCGTACGCAGGCGCAAGGCATTAAGCTTGATGAAGCCCATGGCGTCATGGTGGTCATAGGCAACCTTACCCTCTTCAAAAGTGACCAGTTCCTGATCATAGAGGGTATATGGGCTGCTACGGCCAATGATGTGGATGCCGCCCTTATAGAGTTTCAGGGTTACTTCACCGGTGACGAATTCCTGAGACTTGTCGATCATCATCTGAAGCATTTCGCGTTCAGGGGCGAACCAGAAGCCATTATAGATGAGTTCAGCATATTTTGGCATCAGCTCATCCTTGAGATGAGCTACGCCCCGATCAAGGGTGATGGATTCGATTGCACGGTGAGCCGGAAGCAGAATGGTGCCACCCGGTGTTTCATACATGCCGCGGCTCTTCATACCGACGAAACGGTTTTCAACCAGATCAAGACGACCAATACCATTGGCACGACCAAGTTCATTAAGCTTCGCAAGTAGGGCAGCAGGGCCCATTTTGACGCCATCGATGGCAACCGGATCACCCTTTTCAAAGGCGATGCGAATAACGGTTGGCTTATCTGGCGCTTCTTCAGGTGAAAGCGTACGTGAGAAGACATAATCCGGTACTTCTTCAGCCGGGTCTTCCAGAACCTTACCTTCTGATGAGGAGTGCAGCAGGTTGGCATCAACCGAGAATGGCGCATCACCACGCTTGTCTTTTGCAATCGGAATCTGGTTCTGTTCAGCAAACTCAATGAGCTTTGTACGGGAGAGGAGATCCCATTCACGCCATGGAGCAATAACTGTGACATCCGGCTTGAGGGCATAATAGGCAAGCTCAAAGCGAACCTGATCGTTACCCTTGCCGGTTGCGCCATGGGCAACAGCATCAGCACCAAGCTTTTCAGCAATTTCAATCTGCTTCTTGGCAATCAGCGGACGGGCGATGGAGGTTCCAAGCAGATACTGTCCTTCATAAACAGCATTGGCACGAAACATCGGGAAGACATAATCGCGGACAAATTCGTCACGTAAATCTTCAACGAAGATATGTTCACGCTTAATGCCAAGAAGTTCGGCTTTTTTGCGTGCCGGTTCAAGCTCTTCACCCTGGCCAAGGTCAGCAGTGAAGGTAATGACTTCACAACCATAGGTTGTCTGCAGCCACTTGAGGATAATGGAGGTATCAAGTCCGCCTGAATAGGCAAGAACAACCTTTTTAACACGCTTGTCAGCCATCGTTCTCTCTCAAATTCTGTATCTTACATTAAATGAAGCCTGCGCCTCAGGTGTAAGGTTTAACGTTATCCACCTGATAACTTGTCCCTCAGGCTCTAACTTATTTTGATCTGAAGCGCCACTATGTTTTCAGGGAATGGCATATGAGATGACTTCTGAGAATCCAAATCTAATTTGGAAATTATTTAAAGGCTTAAGCTTGCAGCAGTTTTATATTAATTTGCATTAATATAATTGAAGTATGATTTGACACAATAAAAATTCAATAATAAATGAATCTTATAAATAATAAACGGTAAGTTTATATCTTAAGTAGGGGCGGTATGTTTTTAAAATTCTATGGTTACTTTTTATCTTTTGTGACCGTAATTGTGTTTGGCCTATCTTTTAATACGGCTATAGCACAGCAGATTGTCGTAACAGAAGGGCAAAACATTGAGCGGGACGGCGGTACATACCGTAATCTGAATACTAATCCTGCCAATTCATCAGATGCTGTTGCAATCTTTGTCAGTGGTACTGCTGGCAATGAGGCCGTTTTCAAAGGGTCTAACCTGACACTTCTGGCAGCCGCCCAGAACCCAGTTTATCTTCTGCCAAATATCATTGCCGGGTCGAATTCCAGAGTAACCCTAATAAACACCTCTATGTCAGAGGGACTGGGCATTCTGGCTACAGGGCCTGACAGTATTGTTACCATGAACGGAGGTACAATCTCTTCTGCAAACTATGCAGTGGAGGCGGTTAACTCAACAGTTTATCTGAATAATGTTGATATTGATATAAGCAACTCAATGCGGGGGGGCCTCCTTTTCCCACAATATGGGTACGTTCGTGGTATCAGCACAGCTGACGGTGCAAGTGTCTATCTTACGGATGGCACAATGACAGTTTTCAGTGAACATAGCCGTTCAGTTGGAATTACAAATGCTGGTACACTTCACCTGGATGGTACAACTATAAATATGACAGGCGGTGACGCTGCTGTTCAGAGTTCCCGACTAACCCCTGTTACAGATGAGAATGATATTTCTCTGCGTATGCAAAATTTTAGTATTACGACTCTGGCTTCTCCTGAGGCCGGGAAGATACCTAACGGTATTTTTGTTCATGAAAATGGCCGCGTTCAGCTCAATAACGGGGTGGTTGAAACTCTGGGAGATCCTAATAATAACTCTGGCCCTGGATATGCACTTTATGTCAGCGCTGCAACGGTTGGCTCTACAGTGCTGAATGGAGACCAGCTTACCCTTATTACAACTGGATTGATGGCAGATGCCATTTATCTTGAAAGTAATGCTGTCGTGAATCTCACCAACACTGATATTACGACAGGGGCTTCCTTTACAAATGGTTTGAAGGTAGCGGATTATGGCACTCTCAATCTGACGAATGGCTCCATTACCCTTAACGGTTCAGAATCAGTCGCAGCCTATGCCCAGGATAACGCAAACATTAAGCTTGATAATGTTGATGTCATTTCACCTGCAAACTGGATTACAGCCGCATACGCAAGTAATGGTTCAAAAATTACGATTGACACCAGCCGGATTAATCTTCCTGCTGAAACGGCGGTTGGTGCTTATGCAACCAATAACAGCACCATTAATCTGAACAATACGACACTCCGTTTGTCAGGTCAGTATACAGAAGGGCTGTATTCAGGTGGCCTTTCCAGCGTGAATATATTCAACATTTCAGGCAGCACAATTTCTGTTCCAAACAACGCAGTTTTTAGGGATGAGCACAATTCTACTGAGACATTTATTTCATTAACCAATAGCTCATCCCTTTCAGGAATAAACGTGCTGGAAGTTGCAGGAAAACTGAGCCTGATTGCTGATAACAGCAGGCTTACAGGGGGGGCAACGGTTGCTTCAAATGCGACTATGAATATGAACCTGCAAAATGGTTCGGAATGGGTGATAAATGGCCCAAATAGCTCACCTCCTTCTTCTCCATTTGCAGGATCAACGGTTTCAACATTATCAGTTACAGACAGTATAATTACTTTTGTAATGAGTTCTCCTGAAGATTATCACGCTTTATTGGTTGGAGAAGGGGTTGTTACTGATCCGTCAGCTTCTGTTTATCAGGCTAGTGGCGCAATACTAAGAATGAACACAAGGCTTGATGAAGGTTGGCCCTACCAATGGACTGATCGCGTTCTGATTAAGGGAAGTGTCTCAGGTCAAACTCTGGTAATTATCCAGCCTGTTTTGGGTAGTCAGGGTGCGGCTACTGATGTGACACCTAACAGTGCGTCTAACGGTATCTCGATCATTCAGGTGGCTGGGGATGCCCGCGAGGACTCATTCAAACTACTTGGTGGGTACGTGACAGCTGTTGGTTCACCGTATCAGTACTCTCTGTATGCTTATGGTCCCGGTTCTTCAAACGGCCTGCCAGATGATAATCAAAGGACTGTTCCCGGAAGAGTCTCATGGTGGGATTACCGTTTGCAGAGTGTATATGTTGAGCCGGTTATTCCACCTGTTGATCCGGGTGTGACTGACCCGCAGCACCCGTCCACTGGTGGTGGTAATGGCGGTGGTGGAGCCATCATCATACCTGAGCGTGTACGTGCGGTTGCTCCGCAGGTTGCGAATTATCTTATTGCCCCAACGGCGCTGTTCCATGCCGGTCTTCAGGATATGTCCAGTCTGCACCAGCGTCTTGGTGAGATCCGTGATGATCGTCTGACAGGCCGTAACAGTGGCACGGGTGAGTTCTTCATCCGTGGTTATGGTGGTGTTTACAACTATAAGTCGAACCGTAATGCCTACCGCTATGGTTATGATGCGGATATCAACTATGCTGCCATGCAGATGGGTGGCAGCCTCTATGCGCTTGAAACTCAGGAAGGTATTCTGCGTTTGGGTGTTGCGGGTACTGTTGGAACCGTGTCCTTTGATCCGAAGAATGTGAACGGTACAAACTCGACCCGTCTGGATAAGTGGTCAGTCTCTGCCTTTGCAACATATCTGCATAACAGCGGCTTCTATGTTGACGGTATCCTGTCATATGGGGCCTTCGACGGTAATGTCTCGACAACGTATCGTGGCAAGACAGCTTCTCTGAGTGGGCAGACATTCTCGGCCTCTCTTGAGATGGGTTACCCGATCCACTTCTTGAACGGTGTTGTTCTTGAACCGCAGGCTCAGGTTGTTTACCAGCGTCTGATGTTTGACCGTAAGCTTGACGTTGACATGTTCGAGGTTCGTCTTGGAGATATTGATCAGGTAACGGCGCGTGTTGGTGCTCGTCTTTCGAAGACTTACACACAGTCAGCTGACAGCCTGATCACGGTTTATGCGAAGGCGAATATGCTTCACACGTTCAACAACAGCAACAAGGTGTATCTTGGAGATACGTTCCGCATTGGCGACTTTGGTACCTCAATCGAGGGTGGCCTTGGTGTGAATGCGACGGTCAGCAAGAACCTGTCAGTTTATGGCGATGTTGCTTACCAGCACCGTGTTGGCAAGTCGGGCGTGTCAGGTGTCAGCCTCACCGGTGGTCTGCGCTACAGCTTCTAAGCGAATATCCGATAAAGAAACGAAAAGCCCGCCATCCGGCGGGCTTTTTGATTGTAATATGTCTGTTACATTGTGCTTTTTTAAGATTATTTTTCATAATATATAATATTATCAATTAAATATTATGATTTAATTTATATTTTTAATTGTAGATTAATATTATGATATAACTTTAATTAAATATATATTTTTAATATACTTTAATTTTTTTATTATAAAAAGAATAAAATTTAGAAACAAAAAAATTATAAAAATAATAAATTTATATAAATTTGACTCAAATCAACATAAATGATAATTTCATAGTATAAATAAATTTTAAATTAGAGATATTTTTCTATAGAATTCAGGGGGGCAGTATGTACTTCAAGGGTTTTCTCAAGAAGAAGAATTGTTTTCTATATTCTGTCGCTGGTGTTGCTTTCGGGCTTGCCTCCAGTGGGGCTATGGCGCAGCAAATTAAAGTTGGTGCCGGGCAAACTATAGAACAGGATGGCGGGACATACCGTAATCTGAATTACTACCCCGCGAATTCAGTAGACGAAAGCGCGATCGTGGTTGGTGTTAATGGTACCTTTATTGGTTCCAATCTGACCCTTCTGGCAGCTGAGACTAACCCTATTTATGGCATGGCAAATATTTTTCTAGGGCAGGGTGCTAAAGCGACATTGATAAATGTCAATATGGCAGAAGGCAAAGGTATCGTAGCCACGGGTGCTGGTGGCGTGGTCATCATGGAAGGTGGAAAAATCACATCCGTGAATGATGCGCTGGAAGCTGCCTATACAACTGTTACTTTCAATAACGTCACCATTGATATAAACAATTCTGTAAACGGTACATCAACCGCTGCGAATGCTGGATACGTTCGTGGCATAGCTGCAAATAATGATGCCACTGTTTATCTGAATGGCGGCACAATGACAGTTTCGGCTGAAAATTACCGTTCAGTTGCAATTATGAATATGGCTACGGTCAATCTGGATGGAACTGTTATAACCATGACAGGGGGCGCAGCAGCAGTTGATTCTTTTCGCCAGCTTCCTATCACCGATGAATCCGATATTTCCCTGAGTATGAAGAACTTCACTGTTACGACAAGGACTTCCGCACTCTCGCAGACAACCCCTTTTGGCATTTATGCTTATGTTAACGGGCGTGTTCGTCTGGATAACGGGCTGGTCGAGACTTATGGAGATGGGGCTTATGCTCTTTACGCGCGGGCTTCTACGCTTGGCTCAACGGTCGTCAGGGGCGACCAGTTGACATTGACTACAACCGGACAGGATGCACATGCAGTTAATATTTGGCGGAATGCCATTGTTAATCTGACCAATACCGATATCACAACAGAACAGGCGAACGGCCTTAATGCAACCATTTATGGTACGATTACTCTGACGGGTGGTTCAATCACCCTCAATGGTGCTTCGACGACCGCTGCCTATGCTGGAGATAATACATCCATCAAGCTTGATAATGTTGATGTGATCTCCTCTGCGGCTTCGATTACAGCAGGTTATGCGACAGGCACGTCGACAGTTACGCTTGATAACAGCCGGATTAATTTGCCCGGAGCATCTGCTATCGGCGCTTACGCTACTGATAACAGTACCATCAACCTGAATAACACGACAATCAACCTGACGGGTGTGGATACGCAGGGGCTGGCTGTGGTGGATACAGCTAACCAGAATACGTTTAACGTTTCAGGCAGTACGGTTTCTACGCCGCAGGGGACAGCTATCTCCCTGATGGGTGGTGATACGGTTGCTTCCTTTACCAGTGGTTCATCCATTTCCGGTGATTATCTGCTGGTTGCCAGTAACTCGGCAAATCTGAACCTGACTTCCGATAGCAGCACGTTCACCGGTACGGCGGCAGTTGATGGGACATCCACCACGAACCTGAATCTCCAGAATGGTTCGGAATGGACAGTTGCACCGTCATCCAGTGGTCTGACATTCTCCTCTGTTTCGACCCTGTCGGTGACTGACAGTACAATCAGCTTTGCGACACCGGTATCTGGTGTTTATCAGACCCTGATCGTTGGTGCGGGTGTCCTCGCTAATCCGGCTGCCCCTGTCTACAATGGTAGTGGTGCAACACTGAAGCTGAATACCTTCCTCAATGAAGGTGGTGCTCTGTCCAATCAGCAGACAGACCGTCTTCTGGTCAATGGCAGTGTCTCAGGAACAACTTCGGTTGTTATCCAGCCGATGGTAGGTGGCACAGGTGCGCTGACTGATCTGACAACCAATGGAGCCTCCAACGGTATCTCAGTTGTTCAGGTATCAGGTGATGCCAGCGAGAGCTCATTCCAGCTTCTGGGTGGTTATGTTACGGCAGTTGGCTCACCCTACCAATATTCTTTGTATGCTTATGGCCCTACCTCTACAAACGGTGCAGCAGACGAGACGCAGCGTCTGGTAAGTGGATCAAATCCATTCTGGGATTACCGTTTGCAGAGTGTATATGTTGAGCCGGTTATTCCACCTGTTGATCCGGGTGTGACTGACCCGCAGCACCCGTCCACTGGTGGTGGTAATGGCGGTGGTGGAGCCATCATCATACCTGAGCGTGTACGTGCGGTTGCTCCGCAGGTTGCGAATTATCTTATTGCCCCAACGGCGCTGTTCCATGCCGGTCTTCAGGATATGTCCAGTCTGCACCAGCGTCTTGGTGAGATCCGTGATGATCGTCTGACAGGCCGTAACAGTGGCACGGGTGAGTTCTTCATCCGTGGTTATGGTGGTGTTTACAACTATAAGTCGAACCGTAATGCCTACCGCTATGGTTATGATGCGGATATCAACTATGCTGCCATGCAGATGGGTGGCAGCCTCTATGCGCTTGAAACTCAGGAAGGTATTCTGCGTTTGGGTGTTGCGGGTACTGTTGGAACCGTGTCCTTTGATCCGAAGAATGTGAACGGTACAAACTCGACCCGTCTGGATAAGTGGTCAGTCTCTGCCTTTGCAACATATCTGCATAACAGCGGCTTCTATGTTGACGGTATCCTGTCATATGGGGCCTTCGACGGTAATGTCTCGACAACGTATCGTGGCAAGACAGCTTCTCTGAGTGGGCAGACATTCTCGGCCTCTCTTGAGATGGGTTACCCGATCCACTTCTTGAACGGTGTTGTTCTTGAACCGCAGGCTCAGGTTGTTTACCAGCGTCTGATGTTTGACCGTAAGCTTGACGTTGACATGTTCGAGGTTCGTCTTGGAGATATTGATCAGGTAACGGCGCGTGTTGGTGCTCGTCTTTCGAAGACTTACACACAGTCAGCTGACAGCCTGATCACGGTTTATGCGAAGGCGAATATGCTTCACACGTTCAACAACAGCAACAAGGTGTATCTTGGAGATACGTTCCGCATTGGCGACTTTGGTACCTCAATCGAGGGTGGCCTTGGTGTGAATGCGACGGTCAGCAAGAACCTGTCAGTTTATGGCGATGTTGCTTACCAGCACCGTGTTGGCAAGTCGGGCGTGTCAGGTGTCAGCCTCACCGGTGGTCTGCGCTACAGCTTCTAAGCGAATATCCGATAAAGAAACGAAAAGCCCGCCATCCGGCGGGCTTTTTGCTAATTTTTTCGCCTCATTCGTAAAGCATCTACCACAAGCGAAAAGGCAGGTGATGGTTGCTTGCGACTTGGGTAATAAAGGTAATAGCCTGGAAAAGGCAGGCACCATGGCTCAAGTACGCGTATTAAACGCCCTTCCTGAATATGAGGACCAAATTCTTCTTCAGGTAAGAAGGCAATACCAAGCCCTGCTAAAGCAGCATCAACGATATGCTCTGAGGTATTAAACGTGAGCTGCCCACTGACGCGGACATTCAGATCACCACCATCCTGATCAAAGTCCCATACATATAAACCACCTGACCGGATCATACGTTGATTGATACACGTATGGTTGGTCAGATCATGTGGTGTTTGCGGAATTGGATGGTTTTCAAAGTATGCGGGTGAAGCAACGGCTGCCATGCGTAGTTTAGGACCAATTGGCATGGCTATCATGTCTTTATCGATTGTATCACCAAGCCGAACCCCTGCATCAAAACGATCAGCAACAATATCTCGAAATCCGTGATTGGCATCAAACTCTATATGAATATCGGGGTATTTCTGCAAAAGGGGAGTCAGCTTGGGAAGCAGGATTGTACGAAGAACATTCGGGCCGCAGGTGATGCGGACTGTACCGGCTGGTTTATCACGCAGCTCGGTTAGCATATCCAGTTCTGTTTCAATCTCATCAATGCGATGGCCAATAGAGTTTAGCAGCCGCTCTCCTGCTGCTGTTGGAGAAACACTTCGTGTTGTACGCGTCAGCAAACGAATCTTCATACGTTCTTCAAAAGCTGAAATTGCCTGACTCAAAGCTGGTTGTGTTACGCCCAGCAATGCAGCAGCGCGTGTGAAACTGCCCTCACGCGCGACAGTCACAAAATAAAGAAGATCATTCAGGTTACGTTTCATCTAGGACCTATCAATTAATAAGTATAGATTATAAACCTATTAAATATTCATTAGCTAGTCATTGTCTTCCTGACATGCGATTTTGAGCAGAACACTTCATATGTCGGCGTTAAACGCCGCAGCTTTTTAATAACATTAATCGTTTCAACGTTATCGCGTGGATAGCGACCGGTTTCGGTCGGCTGATGTCTACCGAATAGTCAGAGGTAATTAGGGAATGCCGACACGGGTGAGGGATACGACAGATAATTCAAAAGACGCCTCCTGGGGCGGCGTATTCTCAATGACCTTATGTGTTTTTATACTGATCGCATCCGAGTTTATGCCTGTCAGCTTACTAACGCCTATTTCTGCCGATCTTAATGTGAGCGAAGGTTTGGCCGGGCAGGGCATAGCTATTTCCGGCGCTTTTGCTGTGTTTACCAGCCTGTTTATTTCGACGCTTGCCGGAAATCTTGACCGAAAAATCCTGTTGCTGGGTATGACGGCACTTATGACCGTTTCAGGTGCCATCATCGGGCTTGCCCCAAGTTATCTGGTTTATATGGCTGGTCGTGCGCTGATTGGTATTGCCGTTGGAGGTTTCTGGTCGATGTCGGCTGCGACGGCTATTCGTTTGGTACCCCGGGATCAGGTGGCAAAAGCTCTTGCTATTTTCAATGGTGGTAATGCTCTGGCCACAGTGATCGCTGCGCCGCTGGGGAGTTATCTTGGTGCAGTTATTGGGTGGCGCGGTGCATTTTTCTGTATTGTACCTGTCACGATCATAGCCTTCATATGGCAATGGTTCAGCCTGCCTGTGATGGTGCCAGACAAGAAGGCGAAGCAACCTGCAACTGTTTTCAGCCTGTTCTCTAATTCCGTTGTCGTTATTGGACTGGCAGCCTGCGGGTTATTGTTTATGGGCCAGTTCTCGCTCTTTACCTATGTACGTCCATTTCTTGAAACAGTTACGCATGTCAGTGTGACGACACTGTCACTCATCTTATTGATTATTGGTGTAGCCGGGTTTCTTGGGACGTTGGTTATTGGCTCATTCCTAAGAGCCGGATTTTACATGACACTGGTCTCCATTCCCTGCCTGATGGTGATCATCAGCGTGATGCTGATAGCTTTTGGGTACAGCGTCTGGGTTGTTGCGCCATTACTTGGTTTCTGGGGCTTTATTGCAACTGCTGCGCCAACAGGTTGGTGGACGTGGATTGCCAGAACATTGCCTGATGATGCTGAAGCAGGCGGCGGCCTGATGGTTGCTGTTATTCAACTGTCTATCGCTCTTGGTTCGACAATTGGCGGATTAGCTTTCGATTACAGTGGCTGGAGAAGCACCTTCGGGCTGAGCAGTATTCTGCTGATCATTGCTGCAGCTTTCACATTCTTAACCTCACGCCAAGACCAGCAACAACACAGGTAGGGGGAAGTCAAAATCTCTGAAGCCTTCGCCTGTTCCCGCCACTCCCATACCGAGATTGACCATTGAGGAAATCACAATGAGACACTTCACCATACAAGCGCTGACCCTAATCATGGGTCTGTTCGTCAGTTCATTTTCTGCATCAGGAGCCGATATGTCTAATGGAGCCGACAATTTCTATAAAAGCGATAAAGTTACCCTGCAAAAAGTGACTTTCAAGAACCAGTATCAGATGAATGTTACTGGTAATCTGTTCATTCCTAAAAACTTAAATCAGAATACCAGGAACCCGGCCATTATTGTTGGTCACCCGATGGGTGCGGTTAAAGAACAGAGCTCAAACCTCTATGCTCAGAAACTTGCAGAGCAGGGTTTTGTGACGTTAGCAATTGATCTTTCTTTCTGGGGCGAAAGTGAAGGTCAGCCACGCAATGCCGTTTCACCGGATATCTATGCAGAAGACTTTAGTGCTGCTGTTGATTATCTTGGTACACGTCCATTTATTGATCGTAACCAGATCGGTGTTGTGGGGATTTGTGGTAGCGGAAGCTTTGCAATCAGCGCCGCAAAAATTGATCCACGTCTGAAAGCTATTGTAACGATCAGTATGTACGATATGGGCTCTGCCAATCGGAATGCGCTGCAAAATTCCCTGACACTGGAACAGCGTAAGCAGATTATCGCTGATGCTGCTGAGCAGCGTTATGTCGAGTTTACCGCTGGGGAAACAAAGTACACCAGTGGTTCGGTCCATGAAATCAATGAGAAGTCTTCACCAGTTGAGAAAGAGTTCTATGATTTTTACCGCACACCACGCGGTGAGTTTACGCCAGAAGGTACGACCTCACAGCTCACGACACACCCTACATTGACCAGTAATGTGAAGTTCATGAACTTCTATCCGTTTAACGATATTGAGACTATTTCCCCACGTCCGATGCTGTTTATTACAGGTGATCAGGCACATTCAAAAGAGTTTAGTGAGAGTGCTTATGAACGTGCTGCCGAGCCAAAAGAGCTTTATCTTGTCTCTGGTGCAGGCCATGTCGATCTTTATGATCGTACAGATATCATTCCGTTTGCAAAACTGACTTCGTTCTTCAAAGACAACCTGAAATAATTTTATGTTTTCCATGAGAGTCCCGTAGGTTTTACAGGGCTCTCGTTTTTCTTAAGTTAATCCATTATAGTGTGCTGTTGCTCATCAGATTTAACTTTGACCTCAGAGCGCTTTGTCCTGATCTGCGGTGGTTTCATAAAGAACAGTAGCAGAAGGGTCGGAATTGCAATGAACATCATCAGGCGAAAGTCATTCGCATAAGCAATAATACTGGCTTGCCGATTGATGATATTGTTCAGAAGTTGTGGCCCATAGGCGGTATCAATTCCCCAATAAGCGGCCGGCGCACCGGTTTGCAGCGCCCTGTTAAAGGGGGTGACATGTTCACTGATTGTAGAATGCATAATCTGGACGTTACGAGCCAGAAGGAACTGCATGATTGAGATGCCGATAGCTGAACCCATGTTGCGGGTCAGCGAAAACATGGCAGCACCGTCCGTCCGGGCCTTTGGGTCAAGAGTCGCAAAAGTAATGACGGACATGGGTGTGAAGACAAACCCGAGCCCGAACCCTTGAACAACAGTGACTGATATCATCGTCTGCCTGGAGACATCTGGTGTCCAGTAGCTCATTTCCCAGAGTGTGACGATAAGTAATGAGATACCGAAGGCGATCAGGATGCGTGGATCAAAACGGGCTGTCAGACGGCCTGCAATGGACATGGCAAGCATTGTTCCCATACCGCGTGGAGCCATAAGGAGACCTGCCTGTTCAACCGGATAGCCGCCAAGCGTCTGCAGATAGGGGGCAAGCAAAGCTGCACTGGCCAGCAGGATCATTCCAAGAGCAAAGATCATGAAAAGCCCGGCTACAAAATTCGCATCCTTAAAAATATGAGGCGGAATAAAAGGCTTCTTTGCTGTCAACATATGCACGATGAACAGGTAGAAACCAGTGCCTGAAAGAATGGCTTCTATGATGATCTCACTGGATTCAAACCAGTTAACCTGCTCACCCCTGTCCAGCAATAGCTGGAGCGCACCAACAGCCATTCCAAGAGCGGCAAAGCCGATCCAGTCGAATTTCAGCTCACTTTTCCGGTCACTTTCCTGCATACAGAGGGCAATGCCGACCGTGACCAGAATACCAAAGGGTACATTGACGAAAAAGACATAACGCCAGTCAAAGACGTCTGTTAGATAGCCGCCAAGTGTTGGGCCAAGAATAGGGCCAACCATGACGCCCATGCCCCATAGCGCCATTGCGGAACCACGCTTTTCCAGCGGATAAATATCAAGCATGGTTGCTTGCGAAAGAGGAACGAGAGCGGCGCCAAACAGGCCTTGCAGGACACGGTAGGCGACCATCTGAGAAAGAGAGGTTGCTAATCCGCAAAGAACAGATGCACCTGTAAAACCGACAATACAGATAATGAATAACCGTTTGCGGCCAAACCGTTGTGCCATCCAGCCAACAGGTGCTGTCATGATTGCTGCTGCCACGATATAGGACGTCAGCACCCATGTGATCTGGTCTGAGGTTGCTGCCAGTGTACCCTGCATATAGGGCAGAGCAACGTTGGCAATTGTTGAATCAAGCGCCTGCATCAAAGTTGCCAGCATCGTACATAAAGTGACGATGCCCCGGAATGGAACCGTCTCTTCTGTCGGCTTTGATGCTTCAGCTGTGGTCTGGGCGCTCATTTTTATGTCTTCGCTCAGAACAGTTCGCTTAGAGAACGATGATGTCCGGTATCAATTTCAACGACAACACTCATGCCTGTACGCAGAACCAGGTCACCATCTCTTTGATCAACCTTGATACGAACCGGAATACGCTGAACGACTTTGACCCAGTTACCGGAAGAGTTTTGTGCCGGCAGAATGGAAAATGAAGAACCACTTGCTGGTGAAACACTTTCAACTGTTCCATGCCATTTCTTACCTGGATAGGTATCAACGGAAATTGAAACGGGATTACCTGGCTTGACGTAGGTGAGATCGGTTTCTTTTGGATTGGCATCAATCCAGACATCCTGGTCATCAACAAGGCCAAAAGCAGCCGTATTAGCGGGCAGATACTGGCCGGGCTGCAGGGAATCCGTATGAGTAACTGTGCCATTAAAGGGCGCCCGGACAGTTGTATGATCAAACTGACGCTGGGCTTCGTCCCGATCTGATTTGGCCTGTTTGTATTGGGGATGATCAGTCACAGCAATATCTGCTGATCCTCCCAGTTTAATCAGCTGCGTGCGGGCCTGCTGCTGGAGAGAGGCTAAAGTACTTTCAGCGGATTGCAAGGAAAAGCGGGCCTGATCATAATTGGCCTTGGAAACGTTATTGTCCTGAACCAGTACATTGTAACGGTCATATTGAGCTTTTGCGAGGCTGACCTGTGAGACCTGAGCCGCAATGTCACTCTGCATACGGCTGTAATCCTGCTTCATGGCTTCAATGGCCAGCTTGGTCTGTTCCAGTTGCGCATTGGCTTTATCCAGAGATATCTGGAAAGGGAGAGGGTCAAGCTGGAAGAGGATATCTCCCTTTTTGACTGTTTGCCCTTCTTTGACACTTATTTCTTTTACAATGCCGGAAACATCCGTTGAAACCAGAAGCTTGTTTGCGCCGATATAGGCATTATCAATGGAGACATAACGACCACCCAGCCACCAGATAAACAGGCTTACAATTGCAATAAGGGCAACGCCACCGCCCATCAGGATTGTACGGATACGCTTACGTAATGCCTCTTTCTGGGCAGGGGACAGCAGATTATCAATAAACTTCGGCAGCTTCGTCTTCTTGGTTTCGGGGCCGGTCTGGGGCATTTTAGTTACTCTTTTGAATGTTCAATTTGGCAATCGCAAATACCGCGTTCTTGGATCATGTGCTCTTTGATGGACAGGAGGGCATCGATCAGGACGGTAATTTTGCTGTCACCAAGCTTATTCTGAATATCGGTCAGTAAATCTTTGCGTATCTGGTTAATTGCCAGAATTGTATCGTTGGAAGCAGGCAGATTGTGCAGGCGCCAGACTCTTCGGTCCTTTGGGTCTCTGCGTCGCTCAATCAGGCTGCGCTGTTCCAGTTTGTCGATCAAGCGACCAATCGTAATCGCTTCAACTTCAAGAATATTAGCCAGTTCCTGCTGTGTCAGGCCCGGTGTTCTGGAAACATACATCAAGATGATCCATTGTGCTCTGGTCATATCGAAATCGCGGGCGCGCTTATCAATATAATTACGCAGAAGTCTGCCGACCATGTGCAGCAGGATTAAAGGATCCTTGTCGATATCTGCTGGCATTTCAGTACTCTGTAATTCAGGAGGCAGAGCTATATTAAGCTTGCTTATAATATGCAAATAATATTATCGCACGAACTGACTATTTCAGGTGTCTATCTGTAACACATGTGCGTATCTGCACATTTTTTGGTAAATCCAATTCGGCCTATCTGCTTAGCTTCCCTCCTATATTTCTTGTTATGAACTGCTCAAGTTGCATCCTGTATTGCGCAACCTGAAAGTGAAGAAATATAAGAAGGTCAGATTCCCAAGGGGCAGTTTAATTTCACAAAAAGGAATTCATAATGGGTGGTCGTTTCCTCCTTGCCGTGCCGTTTGCACTTATGTCCATGATGCCGGCGGTGGCACAACAGACAAGCAATACAAATACATCTAGCGCCTTTGATGCATGGGTGCTTGGCTGTGCTTCCAGAACCGATAAAGACAAGGTTATCAAGGCCTGCGAAATCCGGTCAACAATTGTGGTCCGTGACGAGAAAAATAATCAGCAGGGCGTTGCTGCTGTTATTGGGCTCGGTCGTTCGGTTGAGAAAGATGATTTACAATTCATCATTCAGGTGCCGATTAATGCCCTGTTGAATACGCCTGTCAAAATTCTGAACAAAGATGATAAAACAGTTGTTGAACTGCCATTCATTGCCTGTCAGGTACAGCCACCTTTATGTACGGCAACTGTCACAGCTACAGATATGCAGATATCCATGATGAAGAAAGTTGGAGAAAATTATTTTATCTCTTACCGTAATCATGCTGGGCAAGATGTAAAAATCCAAGGTTCAACAAAAGGCTTCAATAAAGCACTTGATGCTTTATTAAAAGAAAAATAAGTTTTATTATAAATAAAGCGGATATTTATTATATATATAAAAATTCGCTTTATTTATAAAATTAAATAATTTTAAAAATGATATTGACTTAATTATTTTTAAGCTTATAAAAGTAAGTATATTTAAGTAGAGAATAAAATTCTAAATTTAATGAGGGGGTGTTCTTAAGTTGTGATGTTTCATTGCAACTGAATTCATGATATATAAATATATCGATTTACCCAGTTATGTAATGAGCTTGGCTGGATATGTGCATACCCGTTTTTATTTGCAATAGCAGGATTTAGCCCCCAAAAGTGTCCTGCTATTTACTTACCCTGCTTTTAGCAATGAAAGCAGGGTTCTTTTTTATATTGGGAACTCAATCTAAATTTAATTTTTAAAGCTGAGATCAAATATATATTTTCTTAATTCGGCAGGAAGACCATCTGTGATGGTGCCGGGATTGCAGTGAACTGATCTGTAAATTTCAGATTGCCAGTCTGGGTATCGACTTCGAATGTGGTGATATTATCGCTACGCTGATTTAAGGCGTAGAGATATTTGCCATTCGGGGACAGTGCAATTGTGCGGGGGTAATCACCCCGTGTCCACGTATTTTGGATCAGTTTGAGATAGCCATCTTCGGTAATGGCAAATACTGAAATGCTGTTATGCAGCCGGTTAACAGCATAAATGAAGCGGGAGTCCGGGCTAATGCTAATGCCTGAAGCGTAAGCTGTGCCTTTATAGTTTTTTGGCAGGCTTGAGAGGCTTTGTTTTTCCGTCAGGGTACCTTTGTCACTGATTTCATAGAAAGTGATTGTCGAGGCTTCTTCATTGATCAGATAAAAGAACTTATTGTTCGCATGAAAAACAAAATGACGTGGTCCTCCCCCTTTTGAGGATGCATCAATATAAGCAGGGTCGTTAGCGACAAGCGTTCTGGTCTTGGCGTCAACTTTCCATTGATAGATGCGATCAAGTCCGAGATCAGTTGAAAATGCGTATTTACCGCTCGGGTCGATATTAATCATATGGGCGTGTGGCCCATCGTGATCAGAAAATGCAAAACTACCTTCAACAGCAGCTTCGGGTTTTGCTGAGCCTGGAAGTCCTTTGCTCTGGAACACGAATGTTTCTGCTTCAAGCTTGCCATCTTTACCCGTTGGGAAGACGGCAATGGAACCTGATTGATAGTTGGCAACAAAAACCAGACTATCGTCTTTGGTGGTTGCAAGGTAAACCGGTCCAGCACCTTTAGCATCAACCTGATTGATCTGTTTGAGATCACCTGTTTTACGGTCTACTTTTAAAGCAGTAATAGAACCGTTCTTTCCGCCTTGAAAGTTGGCAACTTCGCTTGCAACGTACAGAACCGTACTCTGCTTATTCAGGACAAGTTGTGCCGGGTTTGGAAGTTCAGATACGATACGTTTTTTTGTCAGCAGACCCGTTTGCGGGTTCATTTCGACGAGATAAACGCCCTCTCCCTTTGGATTGTAAGTCCCGATATAACCAAACATGGAATCCTCGGCATTGGCTGCACTGCAGATCAGTGTGAATGCAGCAACATAAGGTAAGCAGCGTTTAAGATGCATTTAACGTCTCCATATTGCGAAAGAAAGCGTATCTGTACGTTATGCATTAAAAAAGCCCGCCATATCGGCGGGCTTTCTTGATTACTCTGCGTCACGTTCGCGGTTTTTTTCCGCTTCGCGTTCGGCCTTCAGTTTCTCGGTGATATCTTCACCGGTTTCCTGATCAACAACCTTCATGGACAGACGAATCTTGCCACGGTCATCAGCTCCGAGGAACTTAACCTTGACCTTCTCGCCTTCCTTGACCACGTCAGAAACCTTGGCAACACGGCGTGGTGCGAGTTCTGAAATATGAACAAGGCCATCGCGTGCGCCGAAGAAGTTCACGAATGCACCGAATTCCATAACCTTGACGACAGTGCCTTCATAGATGACGCCAACTTCCGGTTCTGCAACAATTGAGCGAATCCAGTTGTAGGCAGCCTTGATGGACTTGGCATCAGAGGATGCAATCTTGATTGTGCCATCATCGCTGATGTCAACCTTCGCGCCTGTCTTTTCGACGATCTCGCGAATGACCTTACCGCCTGTTCCGATAACTTCACGGATCTTATCGGTTGGGATCTGCATGACTTCAATGCGTGGAGCATGTTCACCAAGCTCAGCGCGTGGTGAAGTCAAAGCCTTGGACATTTCACCAAGGATGTGCATACGGCCGTCTTTAGCCTGTGTCAGTGCGACCTGCATGATTTCTTCGGTAATACCGGTGATCTTGATATCCATCTGGAGTGATGTGATACCCTGGTCAGTACCGGCAACCTTGAAATCCATATCGCCGAGGTGATCTTCGTCACCAAGGATATCGGTCAGAACTGCAAAGCGCTTGTCTTCAAGGATCAGGCCCATAGCAATACCAGCAACTGGACGAACCAGTGGAACACCGGCATCCATCAGTGCGAGCGATGTGCCGCAAACGGTAGCCATGGAAGAAGAACCGTTAGACTCTGTGATTTCAGAAACCACACGCAGAGTGTAAGGGAAGTCATGGTTTGCAGGGAGCATAGGGTGAATTGCACGCCATGCCAGCTTACCGTGACCAATTTCACGACGGCCTGGGGAACCCATACGACCTGTCTCACCGACTGAATAGGGTGGGAAGTTGTAGTGAAGCATGAAAGCTTCTTTGTAGGTTCCTGTCAGGGAATCGATCATCTGCTCATCATCGCCGGTGCCGAGTGTAGCAACTACGAGAGCCTGTGTTTCACCGCGTGTGAACAGGGCAGAACCGTGAGCACGTGGCAGAACGCCAACTTCAGAAACGATTGGACGGACAGTCTTGACGTCACGTCCGTCAACACGCTTGCCATCGTCAAGGATGTTCCAGCGAACGATCTTGGCCTGAAGGTCGTGGAAGACTGTCTTGACCTGTTCTGGGTCAAACTTGGCTTCACCTTCAGCTGGGCAGAACTCTGCCATGACTTTTTCGCGGACGGCATCAACAGCAGCATAACGCTCCTGCTTTGCTGTCAGCAGATAGGCCTTGCGCAGATCTTTTTCAGCAAACTTGAGAACGGCCTTCTCAACGGCGGACAAATCTGTCGGTGCGAAGTTGCGAGGCTCTTTAGCAGCCTTTTCTGCGAGGCGGATAATGGCCTCGATAACTGGCTGGAAGTGCTTGTGACCGAACATAACGGCACCGAGCATAACGTCTTCCGGCAGTTCCTTGGCTTCAGACTCAACCATCAGGATTGCATCTGTTGTACCGGCAACAACCAGATCAAGATCAGACTGTTCGAACTCGGAAACCTGCGGGTTCATGACGTACTGGCCATTGATGTAGCCAACGCGCGCTGCACCAATCGGGCCCATGAAAGGAACGCCAGACAGTGTCAGTGCTGCAGAAGCGGCAACCATGGATACGATATCCGGATCATTTTCCATGTCGTGGGAAAGAACCGTGATAACAACCTGCGTATCGTTGCGGTAACCGTCAACGAAGAGAGGGCGGATCGGACGGTCGATCAGGCGGGAGATCAGTGTCTCGCGCTCGCTTGGGCGACCTTCACGCTTAAAATAACCACCAGGAATACGGCCTGCTGCGTATGTACGTTCCTGATAGTTGACTGTCAGTGGGAAGAAATCCTGACCGGGCTTTGGTTCCTTTGCAGAAACAACAGTAGCAAGAACAGTTGTCTCACCATATGTTGCAACAACAGCGCCATCGGCCTGACGGGCAACCTTACCGGTTTCAAGAACCAGCTTGCGGTCAGCCCACATTAATTCTTCACGTTGAATATCAAACATCTATATCATCTTTCATTCATGCAATGGCACGGTATCCAGAGCAAGACGACAAGAGGCTCCTTAAAGCAACAATTTGCTCATAAAAGCACCTTGCAATCCTGCCATGGCCACACTGGCCATCACAATCTCCGACAGGCCCCATGCCCGCGGAACTTACAAGTGTATTTCCGATAATGATCGAAAACGGGAGTTCTCCTTTTCAGGAGTTTTGTAAAAGCACCGCCCTGTCGGAAAATTCCGGAAGAAGGGCGGTGCTTTTTGCATATGGTCAAACGGCTGCAAAGAACCTTGCAGCCGATGAACAATTAGCGACGGATACCGAGACGCTGGATGAGATCCTTATAACGGGCCTCTTCCTTCTTCTTCAGGTAGTCGAGAAGCGAACGACGCTGGGAAACCATTTTCAGAAGACCGCGGCGGGAATGGTTATCCTTGGCGTGTGTCTTGAAGTGGCCTGTCAGGTTCGTAATACGTTCTGTCAGGATTGCGACCTGTACTTCCGGAGAACCAGTATCGCCAGCCTTCTTACCGTATTCCTTGATCAGCGCTTCTTTGCGCTCTGCAGTGATCGACATCGGAGTTCCTTTCAATAAAAGAGTTTCAAGTACTTTCCAGTCTCTCGGCCTGGCCGGGATGTCGTCCAGCAAGGTTGCAAACGGAAACAGCTCAGCTCCATTGGGAGCTAAGCTGTTGTCTCATGACATAGAATTTAGCAAAAAGCCAGTAAAATTGACTCAACTGTCTTTTGGGGTCTCGCCTTTGCGGGCCTGTCGCCGAGCAAAATTTGCAGCGCCAAAGTAGAAGCCTACAGCGCCAAAAACCAGTGCCATGCCCAAGTGTTTACCTGCGTTGTCTTTGACAATTGGCCTGACGGTCACTGAACCAGGGCGGCTATCGGTGACATATTCCGGACCCTTAAGAGCATAAAATCCAACGGTTCCGGCAAAGAAAACAACGCCCGTGACAACACCGACAAGTAGCGCTTTGGGATTTCGGAAAGGGCTAACTTTGGTCATCGCATCGCTTTCGTAAGAATTTTTTCAGATATCTCGGGCGTGATATTCCCTTTCTCACCGAGGGCAATCATGTTGTGCTCTTTCAAGGCAGCAACCAGTTTTGCAGGTGTTTCCGGATCAGTGATTTCACAGTCGGAAAAACGAACCGGCATCCCAATACTTCTGTAAAGGGCTTCAATTGCATCAATCGTCTTTTCTGCAATATCTGATGTCTGTGGCAGGTGGAAAACATTGCGGCCCATTTGAGACAGTTTTGCTGCCTTATCAGAGATCATTTCGCGAAGAAGCGCAGGCTGAACAATGGTCAGGGTACGTGCGTGGTCAATGCCAAACATGGCTGTCAGTTCATGGCCAATACGATGTGTTGCCCAATCCTGCGGGACACCAACACCGATGAGACCACTTAAACCCTGATTGGCCGCCCACATCAGGTTTTCCTGCCACAAGAGATCATCATGTTCATTGAAGCGCTCAATCAAGTGCTTCAGTGTTCTCAAAAGGGTTTCACAATATCCATCCTGTACGAGAGCCCCAACCGGGTATGTCAGATATTGTTCGCAGGTATGGATGAAGGAATCGACTAGACCATTGGCAATCTGCCGTTCCGGCAAAGTTACCATGGCGGATGGGTCGAGAACTGCAAATTTCGGGTATACAGCAGATGATGAGAAGGCCAGCTTCGTCTGGGTACTTTTACGGGAAATAACCGCTGTCGGGTTTGATTCCGAAGCAGTTGCCGGCAATGTCAGGATTGCACCAAGAGGCAAAGCCTTTGTGACGATGTGTTTCTTCTCAAGAATATCCCAGCCTTCGCCATCGTAGAGTGCAGCCGCTGCGATATACTTACTGCCATCGATGACTGAGCCGCCGCCTACTGCAAGGATAAAATCAATTTTCTTTTCCTTTGCAACAGCAACAGCCTTATCAAGTGTTTCAACCAGCGGATTAGGCTCAATGCCTGAAAATTCATGCCATTCGTAATCTTTCAGGGCGTCTTTGACCTGATCATAGATGCCGTTTTTCTTGATGGAACCACCACCATAGGTCACCAGAACCTTACTCTCTTTCGGAATAAGAGTTGCGATTGAGGCAATTGTATTGGCGCCAAACTGAATGCGGGTTGGATTATAATAGGAAAACTTCATCATTCGCTCCTGAAAGCTGTCTTGAGCTGAAGATTCTCGATCGCCTCAGCTTAAGAGATCATAATCTTATAATTTGCTTTCAGCAGAAAAAACAGGTTTCTCTCAATAATTAAGGGAGTGGCTTTTACTTATCTGCAGAGGATGAAGGCACTACTCAATCTGGCGTGTTCCGCCAGGGTAACAGAATCCATTATGCTCCCTGTTCTGGGGGTGTCTGAGTAGCGGATATTATTGCTACTGAGAAAGCTTGTTGCGACAGAGGCCCGGATGGCAAAATTAATGTTTTGCGGGATGTCTCCAACGGCTTCAGCTATGCTCAGGGCATTCAGTTTTGACACGATGACACCAACAATATTGCCTCTGCTATCAAGAAGAGGGCCACCGCTGTTACCGGGCTGGACTGGAGCAGATATCTGGAGATGCCTGCTATCATTCGCCATACCGGAGAGAGCTGTTATATTGCCGACTGTGAAGTTGCCATTCGTAGAGAGAACGCTGGTCAGTGGGTAGCCAAAAACCGCAATTGGCTCACCAAGTTTCACATTCGTGCGGAAGACCGCCACCGTTGAAGGTTTCTCTTCAATTTTGAGTAATGCAAGATCGTTACGGTCATCTTTGGCAATTAATCTGGCACGGGCATCATGAATCTGGTCTGCTGTAACCACAAAATTTCTGCACGAATCAACAACATGGGCATTGGTCAGGAGATGACCTTTGTCATCAACAAAGAACCCCGTTCCTGAAGAAAATGAGGCTTTCTCAGTCTTTTCCTCTTTCTGCTTAGGTTTTTTAGCGGATTTTGATTGTTGTTGCTCTGCATCCAGTCTCTCAAAGAGGGCTTGGTACGCCGCCAGAGTAAAATACGGCCCTGTAGGGTCTCTTCGTTCGATACTTGAATACAAGGAACTCGACATTATGGCCATGAGGCGCTCAAGATCAGCCTTGCCGAGACTGTCCTGCATATAAATGTGAAAACCTGTTATGCCTGTTCTGTCTTTAATGAAGAAAACATATTGAAAAATATCCTTCTTATGTAAGGCTGAAAACATCAAATGATCTGATTTCATGTTTGAAATCAGTATCTTATTCTTCTGTTGCTTGTTCGTGGTATTGAGAAAGTCAAAATAGAACTTGAGGGTTGTATTATCTTCCCTAGTAAAAGTTATGACGAAATCATTTTTCTTATTTTTGTAATACAGATACTTGCGATCGCGCTGTGTGGATAGGCCAAGGCCAAATGGAATAACGAGTCTTGCCTCTGCCATCGGGTGCTGGATTTCTTTGAAATCCCACTTCTTCAGATAATCGATACCTGTGTCCAGAAGCTTATTCAGAAAACTGCTATCGATAACGCCGCTTACTTTTAAACCATTATCGGCCTGATACGCTCTGATGGCTTTATAGAGTTCCGGGGTAAATTCGGTCATGGTCAGCCCACGCCTGTAACCAGAAGCCAGGAGCAGTGATTGCGTGATGCTTTTAAGCTCTTCCGGGGCATCATCGTAATATTCTTTAGCTGCTGCAAAATTCCGGTCAGAATTCTGGGCCTGAAGGGGCACAACAATCAGCAAAATAAAGAATGAAAGTAAAATGACCGAAAGACGGTGCATAGGTCAGTCTCTCCCTGAAAACTGGGAGGACTATGCAGCGCTTTTTTTAATTCTGAAAGAAAAAGAAGGCTTACTTATACGATTTTACAATTAGCAGATAAGCGTTTCACGCACCGAGATTGAAGACACGCTGAGGGACAAAACTGCCCTTTTCAACTTCGCCAACAGCGATCAAAACACCATCACAGGTTGCATAAAGCTTACCTGAGATTGGTGCGTCGCGGCCGCGCAGGAGGGCAGACTGCCCACGCATCAAACGGGCCGCTGTATCACGAGAAACAGTCACTTCTGTTAAGGCGCCAAGACCAAGCTCAACTGGCTGTAGGGCACTTGGATTCATCTCAAGATCATCGATGCGGATAGCATCCGCTTCCGTGAAATGGCCCACACGTGTACGACGCAGAGTTGCGATATGTGCAAAGCATCCAAGTTTACGGCCCATATCGCGGGCGATAGAGCGAATATAAGTGCCTTTACCGCAATCTGCAGCGATAACAGTCTGGTTGCCTTCGTGGGAAATCAGTTCAAGGCGCTCAATTTCAACTTCGCGTGCTTTGAGTTCTACGTCTTCGCCGTCACGGGCCAGATCATAGGCGCGTTCGCCCTGAATTTTGATGGCTGAAAATTTAGGCGGTACCTGAAGGATGATGCCAGTAAATTCTGGCAGCAGAGCTTCAACTTCTTCACGTGTTGGGATGTTATCACTGCGATTGATAACGTCGCCTTCCCGGTCATCTGTTGTGGTTTCAGAGCCCCATTCGACGGTAAAGACATATGACTTCTCGCCGTCCATAACATAGGGAACGGTTTTGGTCGCTTCACCAAGCGCAATCGGCAGAATACCCGAGGCGAGCGGGTCAAGTGTACCTGCATGCCCTGCTTTCTTGGCTGATAAAATACGTTTCACCATGGAAACGGCACGTGTTGAGGTGACACCAATATCCTTATCGACAATCACCCAGCCACTGATGTTGTACTTCTTTGGCCGTTCTGATTGAGCCTGCCTGTTTGGTTTTTGTTTGTTTTCGCTGGTCATAGAGGTCAGTTCACTGGGTTGTTACTGGTTAGCTTATTCGTCTTCGTCGCCTTGATCCTGATCTGGCTTTTTTAGATCGCGCTGGACATCTTCTGAGCGCAGCAGGGCATCAATCCGGGCAAATTCATCGAAGGTGTCATCACGCATGAAACGCAGATCAGGTGCAAATTTCAGATTAACCCGCTGAGCGACTTCATGGCGCAGGAATTTCTTGTGCCGGTTCAGGGCCTTGACGACTTCATCTTCACCTTCACCACCAAGCGGCATCGTATAAATCGTTGCCAGCTTCAGATCTGGTGACATCCGGACTTCTGGAATTGTGATGACATATTTTGCCAGAGCATCATCCTGAATAAGGCCGCGAGATAGAACCTCAGAGACTGCGTGGCGAATAAGCTCTGCAACACGCTGTTGTCGTTGGGTTGGGCCCTTGTTTTCAAAGCGTTTAGCCATTGTGAGTACCTTTGGATACGTGCATCTGGGCGAAACTGACAGCAGCATCGAAATCAGATGGAACTTTAAAAGCCTGTTTTGGAAAGATAAGAGCTTTAAAACCGGAAAGAAACAGAAACATATAATCTGTCGTCACTGTTACCTTAATAATTGCAGGCCATTTTATCAGTGCTTCCTGAGTTTCATCAATTGTCTTGATGCCTTGATCTGTTAGCTGATTAGTGATCTGACGGTTCGAGTGGTAAACCAGTTTATAAGCTCTTCTGGATGATATTTTCTGAAAAAAAGTACAACCAAATCCAAGCAAAAGTAAGAATGATGCAAGGATAAAACCTATATAGGCAAAGTTAGTAATAATCCCTTCGTCCAGTGACAGATACTGAATGATAGCGGGTGCTGCTGCAGTAAGCGTAAAAGCACAAACAAGAATATACAAAATGAGCGGTCGGTAAATGGCCCTTACTTGTGTATTTTTCTGAACCTCTTTTTGAAGTGCTCTGTAACAGGCAAGATCGTAGATGTAGGTGATATTAATTGATGCAGTTGGGGCAGTTTGTACGGATGGGCTACTCATCTGTTCCCCTCTGGCACAACGCGCTGCTTCGCAAAAGCAATAGCAGATTCAAAATCTTCCTGACTTTTAAATCCCCGTTTTGGAAAAATAAAAGCCTCCGCAGGTCCAATAAAGAGAAACATATATTCCGATGTCGTTTCCATACGTAAAATACATTGCCAGCCACAGGCTGATTGTACATGCGAGGCGATGGCCTGAATACCATTCTCGGTCAAAGTATTCGTGATTTCTTTATTGGCACCCGTCATCATCTGAAACATATCTTGCAATCTCATCTTTTTAGTTAGCCGATAACCCAACATGATGAGTGCGTAATATAAAGCTGTTCCAAGATACATGCTGAACGGGTCAAGCATGTACAAACCAAGGCTGGCCTTGATTGATGGAAAAGTAATAAGGATGATAGGAATGAGCAGACAAAAAATCAGACTACCAATATAAATGATGTAAGATGATTTCTTATTTGACTGCTTATACGATTTATCTTTAGCCGCCGCTTGGCGCAAAGCCAGAAAATCAGCAAATTCATATACATAATTTGCGCGCATAATCTGGCTCTGCCCTGATACTTATTGGTACAGGCGGTCGCTTAGAGCGACCGCTTGATTTCTTCGACGCGATAGCACTCGATGAAGTCGCCCTGACGGACATCCTGATAGTTTTCGAAGGACATACCGCATTCCTGACCCGAGGTGACCTCACGAGCATCATCCTTGAAGCGCTTGAGCTGTGAGAGCTTGCCTTCGTGGATAACGACGCTGTCGCGGATGAGGCGGACATGGGCGCCGCGCTGGACAACACCGTCAATGACGCGGCAACCGGCAACCTTACCGACTTTCGAGACATTGAAGACTTCAAGAACCTGAGCTTCACCAAGACGTTCTTCGCGAAGGGTAGGTGCCAGAAGGCCGGACATTGCTGCCTTCACATCATCAACGAGATCGTAAATGATGTTGTAGTAGCGGATTTCGACGCCAGCACGTTCAGCTGCTTCACGGGCTTCCTTGTGCGCACGGACGTTAAAGCCGAGGATGATTGCATTGGAAGCTTCTGCAAGTGTCACGTCAGATTCGGTGATACCACCAACAGCTGTGTGAATGATGCGTGCCGAGACTTCTTCGTTGCCAAGTTTGATAAGAGCGGATTCGATTGCTTCCGCAGAACCCTGCACGTCTGCTTTGATCAGCAGCGGGAATTCCTTGCGACCTGCACCTTCCTTGATTTCGCGCATCATATCGACGAGCGAACGACCAGAGGATGACAGACGGGCGGCCTGGCGGTCGCGCTTCTGACGGGTGCGGTACTCGGTAATTTCACGGGCACGGGCTTCTGATTCAACAACGGCAACGCGGTCACCGGCTTCTGGTGTGCCGTTAAAGCCGAGAATCTCAACCGGAACGGATGGGCCAGCTTCCTTAACCTGATCACCCTTGTCGCTGATGAGGGCGCGAACACGACCCCATTCAGAACCGGCAACAGCGATATCACCTGTACGCAGCGTACCGCGCTGAACAAGTACTGTTGCAACCGGGCCGCGACCGCGATCAAGCTTGGCTTCGATAACCGTACCTTCAGCAGCACGCTCAGGATTGGCCTTGAGCTGAAGGATTTCAGCCTGCAGGGTCAAGCCTTCAAGCAGGGTATCAAGACCCTGTCGTGTCTTGGCCGAAATTTCGAATTCCAGTGTGTCGCCACCCATGGATTCAACAACAACCTCATGGCTGAGGAGTTCGGTGCGAACCCGATCCGGATTGGCTTCCGGCTTGTCGATCTTGTTGATGGCAACGATGATTGGAACACCGGCAGCCTTAGCGTGGCTGATGGCTTCAATCGTCTGAGGCATGACGCCGTCATCAGCAGCCACAACCAGAACAACGATATCGGTAACACCGGCACCACGGGCACGCATGGCTGTAAAGGCGGCGTGGCCTGGGGTATCGATGAAGGTGATCTTGCCACCAAGAGGTGATGTGATCTGGTACGCACCAATGTGCTGGGTGATACCACCGGCTTCGCCAGACACGATATTTGTCTTGCGCAGCGCATCAAGCAATGACGTCTTACCATGGTCAACGTGACCCATGATGGTGACAACTGGTGGACGGGCCACAAGTGTATCATCAGCATCAGGCGTATCAAACAGACCATCTTCAACGTCAGATTCAGCAACACGCTTAACGGTGTGGCCGAGTTCTTCCGCGACGAGCTGGGCCGTATCTGCATCAATCACGTCAGTGATCTTGTGCATTTCACCCTGCTTCATCAGGAACTTGATAACATCAACGCCACGTTCAGCCATACGGTTTGCCAGTTCCTGAATGGTGATTGTTTCAGGAATGGTGACTTCACGTGAAAGCTTTTCTTTTGGCTCCTGCTGGCCTCTGCCCATCATCTTCTGCTGACGGCGGCGGAAAGCAGCCACAGAACGTGTGCGCTCTTCACCCTCATTGAGAGCATTTGTGACAGTCAGGCGGCCACGACGGCGATCTTCACCCGGGCTCTTTGGAACCTTGACTGGCATGGTGAGCTTGCCCGGTGTACGTGCATTACGACCGGATTCATCATCATCTGCCAGAGTACGGACAGCCGCACTACGTGGTGGTGTCGATGGTTTAGCAGCAGGTTTTGCTGCAGGCTTCGGCTGGCTCTTGGCTGGTTCCGGTTCTTTCGGAGCAGCAGGGCGGGCCAGATGGTCGAGGCTCATTGGGCGACGTTCATCACGTCCACCACGACGGGCAGCATCAGCAGACTGCACGACAGATGGGCCACCCGTCTTTTCAGGTGCCGATGCCTTAACAGGCTCTGGTTTCTTTTCAGCAACAGCAGGCTTCTCAGCAGCTTCAACAGGCTTTGCTGTTTCAGCAGGCTTGGCAGCCTCAGAAGCTTTTGCAGCTTCTGCAGCGGCACGGGCCTGCTCTTCTTCTTCACGCTTCTTGGCATCTGCAGCAGCTTTTTCGCGCTGAACCTGCTCTTCGCGTTCAAGGCGCTGACGCTCTTCTTCCTGCTTCTTGGCATCTGCCAGAGCAGCAAGACGTGCATCACGCTCATGATCAGAAAGGCTACCAGTGGCAGCGTTATCTGCAGGGCGTTTGGCCTGTTTTACAGGAGCTGGAGCAGCCTGTGTCTGTTGTACAACTGGCTTTTCGTCCTTCGGTGCAGCAGCAGGTGCACTGCCCGGACCGATGACACGACGCTTCTTTGTCTCAACCACAACTGCCTTGGAACGGCCGTGGGAGAAGCTTTGACGAACGACACCCTGTTCGACAGGGCGCTTCATGGTCAGCGTCTTGGGGGACACATGTAAAGTTTTGTCACCCGGGTTTTTCGTATCACTCATTCCGCTCAGATCCTGGGGGTTGAATCAATCCCATTTCCATCTCCGTTGAGAGATGGTCGTTTTCAGCTTCGCTGCCATGATAATCATGATAGCGATGCCAGCATTTCAAGAAGCCGTCACTTCCAGCACCTTGAACAAGCGCTGCATGTATTACATGAGTACGGCCTAAAGCCAAATCGAGCTCATCACTTGTCAGGAGATCAGCAACCGGAATGGCCTTCATGTCATCTCCGAAGCACCGATAAAGTGCCTGAGACAACTTGCGACGCCCGTCCGGCGCAGCATCCTGCGCATGAATGAGAGCCACAATATCCCGTTTTGTAATCGTTGCTTCCACCTTGGCGGAACCGTTGATTACGCATCCAGCTTTATTAGCGAGAGAGAGCGCCTGACGTAAGTCCTGACGCAAAATCCCGTCAATAAGGTCATCCAGTGACGCTTCTGCCTTGGCTTCAGCTCTGAATGCTTTTGGAAACAGTTTCCTGTCTATAGCCTGACGAACAATGTTTTTATTCGCCTTAACCCAGACCCCTCGACCGGGAAGCTTGCGCTTCAGATCAGGAGTGACGGTATTATCCGGTGCCAGTACAAAGCGGATAAGCTTTTCAGGAGGAAGAGTCTCCCGCGTGACAATACATGTCCGCTCACTTACCTTACCATGTGCCTTATCCGGAAAAGCCACAGTCTGTTCCTTGTTTCCTTCTAACATTAAACCCACCCTTTCCGCCACTGTTAAGCCGGAAAAACCGGGTTTTTATTGCACGGTACCCTGTTTGAGCAGGCTATCCGTGCAAATATTCTCACTTCTCGGAAGCTTCTTCTTCAGAAACTTCTGTCTCTTCTTCAGCAACTGGAAGAGCATCAATCCAGCCAGCCTTGAGGCGAGCGGACATGATCATGTTCTCGGCAATAGCCTTGGAAACACCAAAGCCTTCCAGAGCGCCCTTGTAGTGAACGGCTTCTGGGCCCTTGCCTTCAGTCCAGCCGGTCAGATCATCGGTTGCACAACCGGCAAGATCTTCAACGTTCTTAATGTCATTTTCACCGAGAGCAACGAGCATAGGTGTTGTAATGCCGTCGATTTCACGCAGATCATCCTGAACACCAAGTTCAAGACGACGAGCTTCCTGCTCAGCTTCAACACGGGAAAGGTACTCATGTGAACGGGACTGGATTTCTCCAGCCATATCACCATCAAAACCTTCGATAGATGTCAGCTCAGATGGATCGACATAGGCGATTTCTTCAACGTTGCGGAAACCTTCAGAAGCAAGAAGCTGGCCGACAACTTCATCGACGTTCAGGGCTTTCATGAAGAGTTCTGTACGTTCAGCAAACTCTTTCTGACGGCGGGCTGATTCGTCGGTTTCTGTCAGAATGTCGATGTCCCAGCCTGTCAGCTGTGAGGCAAGACGAACGTTCTGACCACGACGGCCGATTGCCAGCGACAGCTGATCATCAGGGACAATCACTTCGATGCGCTCAGATTCCTCGTCGAGAACAACCTTGACGACTTCAGCAGGCTGCAAGGCGTTAACAATGAATGTTGCATCATCGACAGACCATGGAATGATGTCGATCTTTTCACCCTGAAGTTCCTGAACAATTGCCTGAACACGGGAACCACGCATACCAACGCAGGCACCGACAGGATCAATTGAGGAATCGCGGGATGTTACGGCGATCTTGGCACGGGAGCCGGGATCACGGGCGACAGCCTTGATCTCGACGATACCGTCATAGATTTCCGGCACCTCTGCTGTGAACAGCTTGGTCATAAACTGCGGATGTGTGCGTGACAGGAAAATCTGAGGCCCACGGACTTCGCGACGAACATCGAACAGGTAGGAGCGAACGCGATCACCCGGACGGAATGTTTCACGAGGAATCAGTTCATCACGACGGATAACGGCTTCGCCGCGACCAAGGTCAACAATAACGTTGCCATATTCGACGCGCTTGACGGTACCGTTGATGATTTCACCGATACGATCCTTGAATTCCTGATACTGGCGATCACGCTCAGCGTCACGGACTTTCTGGACGATAACCTGCTTGGCAGACTGGGCGGCGATACGGCCGAAGTCAAACGGAGGCAGAGTTTCAGAGATGCTATCGCCAATCTGGGCAGCCGGATTACGACGGCGGGCTTCTTCAAGTGTCAGCTCGCGTGCGTCGTTCTCAACGTCTTCAACAACCAGTAGGTGACGTGAAAGCTTCAGTTCACCGGTCTTTGGGTGAATTTCTGCGCGAACATCCGTTTCTGCGCCGTAACGCGAACGGGCTGCCTTGCTGATGGCATCAGCCATAGCATTGAGCACGATCTGTTTGTCGATGTTCTTCTCACGGGCGACCGCATCTGCGATCTGCAAGAGTTCAAGCCTGTTGGCGCTGATGGCCATCGGAATACTCCTTGTTTGGTCCAAGCTCTAAAGTTCTAGCCTGCCAGATAACTGGCAGATTAGTGACTGGTTTTATTCTCGTCCGGTGCTTCCTGCATATCGACGAGGCTATCCTCATCAACCTGCTGTGGTGCAGTACCACGGCGAAGCGATTCCCGGATCAGTTCATCTGTCAGCACCAAATGGGCATCACGGATGGACGTCATAGGAATTTTGGCAAGACTTTCCTCGTCGGCTTTCACATCAGGTAATTCGACAAGGGCGAGGCCGTCTTCGGTCCCGCGAATGAAACCGCGAAAACGTTTACGTCCATCAAGAGGCAGTTCGAGCTCTATCTTGACATCATGACCCGTCCAGCGATCAAAATCCCCCGGGCGAACCAGAGGACGATCAATGCCTGGTGAGGAAACCTCAAGATAGTAGGCACGTTCAATCGGATCTTCGACATCGAGGATCGGAGAGATTGTTTTTGAAACTTCTTCGCAGTCGTCAACCGACATGGTGCCATCAGGCCGTTCAGCCATGATCTGAACCGTACAGCCGTTGGTACCATTTACTTTGACGCGTACGAGACGAAAGCCGAGGTCTTCAATGGCCGGTTCAATAATAGCAGCCACACGTGCTGCAGCACCGGTTTCCTGAAAGAAGCGCTTTTCGGACAAGTCTGTCATTGACCACCCAGATAACCGGACCCAACATTGGATCAGGTAATAAAAAAGAGCGGGACCGGAGGACCCACTCTCACAACCGCAGCTAACACTGCAACTAGAGTTAATAGATGTCTTATAGCTACTTTCCCGCCAAAAGGCAAGAAGTTTATCCCGTCAGGAGAGTGCGAAATTAACGGCCGCTTCGGCATGAAGAGAGGTTGTGTCGAAAACCGGGAGATCTGTATCCTTCTGGCTGATCAGAAGGCCGATTTCCGTGCATCCGAGAATGACGCTGTCGGCACCCTGCTTTCTGAGAAGCTCGATCTGTTTCAGGTAGGCGGCCTTGGAGGTATCCTTGATAAGGCCCTTGCAAAGTTCATCATAGATGATTTCATGAATGATCTGACGCCCGGCTTCATCAGGAATGATGGCTTCAATTCCATATTTTTCAGTCAGACGCTCCTTGTAGAAATCCTGTTCCATCGTAAAGCGGGTACCCAGAAGGGCCGGTCGTTTCAGTTGGGCTGCTTTGATGGCTTCGCCTGTTGCATCAGCAATATGGATTAGTGGGATAGAGAGGGATGCCTCAATAATATCTGCCAGCTTGTGCATTGTGTTTGTGCAGATCATGAGAGCTTCTGCGCCTGCTTCTTCAAGCTGGCCGGCAATGGTGATCAGGGCTTCCGCTGCCGCATCCCACTGACCGGTATGCTGCAGTCTGGCAATGCGTTCAAAATCAACCGACCATAGAATAAGCTCAGCCGAGTGCAAATGACCAAGGCGTTCCCGGACCATTTCATTGAGCAGACGATAATAGGTTGTCGTACTTTCCCAGCTCATACCGCCGATCAGGCCGAGTGTTCTCATGGGTTTTCCTTCCCTTTTCTGCAATGGAAAACCTGTAGCTTTCCATTGAACTCATCTCCGGCAGGCCATTCTTCCACCAGCATGTGCTGTGGGAAAAAATCTGCCTCTTTCAGAAGGCTTATGTACTCTTCCTGAGTGTAGGCCTGCATAAAAGAAGCATAGTGCTGTATCTTGGAAGTTGAAGCATCAATGATAAAATATCTCGAAAGAGCACTGGCATTCTCACTATTCCAGACATTTTCCTGCAGGCACAGATGTGGATTGGTGGAAAATAACCCGCTTTGATATCTTTGCCATGTGGCCGAGGCCGCTCCGATAGCTTCAACAGCTTCGTATGTATGAGCTTCGAGAATGAATAGACCATCATCGCGAAGCATATCAGAACAGTTTTTCAGGATGCCCTGAGCATCCTGTCTGGTGAATACGTTGAATTCACCGAAGGTCATGATGATACAGTCAAAAATCTTGTCGCTTTTATAGTCCCGGATATCTCCTAGGATATATTCAGCATTTAACCCATCATTTCGTGCCTTTGTTTGGGCATACTCAATAGATGCTGGTGAGAAATCCACGCCAACACAAGAGTGCCCTGCTTCTGCCAGTGCATGAGTATACAATCCTGGCCCGCAACCCATATCCAGAATATGGGAAGCCGGTTGTAGATGTGATGAAATCCAAGTTGTATGTTGGGAAATAATGTCTTTTCGTCGACTGGCCCAGTTATGTTCTTGGGCCAGATGATTTTCAAGCATTCTATGGCTGAAATCAGGATCATTCCATGGAATTTTTGCTCCCACTTCATTTCCTGTTTCATCTTTATCCCATGCTATCAGATCAATAAAATTCATATTATTCTCCGCTTAGCAGGGTAAAGAATTGGGCTTTAGACGAGCCCTTGCAATCCTTTATTACTTTTTCTTCTTCCGGCGACTTATAATCCAAGCGCCAATGACGCATCCGATAATGATACCAACAATCTGCGCAAGACTCATTTTAGGCCCCTGTTATTCTAATAATGAATAGATCATACATATATGTAATATGTATTTTTCAATAAATGGCTCTATTGAGCTGAAGAATTTCTGTCAATGATTGAGATGTACAAATAAAAACATTGATCTTATTCTGCATATGTAATGTTGGTATCATATGCGTTCAAAGGTCATATAGCTTGGAACGCGTCCTTCACGTATCGCTTTTGCTTCATAACGCGTACCTGGCCAGTTAGCCCATGGCTTGCGCCAGTCGTCTGGACGTTCGGCTGTCCAGCGGAACTGGGATGAGCGCATGATACGGGCCAGCCCCCAGCCTGCATAATTATCAATGTCGGTTGCAAAGCGGAATTGTCCACCTTTGACCAGAAGCCGGGCGATCATCTCAAGGGTCTGGTCAGAGATAAAGCGGCGCTTCCTTTGAGGGCGTTTGGGCCATGGATCGGGATAAAGCAGATAAATGGTCTGGAATGATGCCTCTGGTAACAGTGGCAGAAGCTCTGTTGCATCACGCTCCCAGACGCGAATATTGTCGAGCTTTTCGTTATCAACCACAACCAGCAGCTTAGCCATACCATTGATGAATGGCTCGCAGCCAATAATCCCGACGTCAGGGTTTTCACGGGCGCGATGCGCCAGATGCTCGCCACCACCAAAACCGATTTCAATCCAGAGCTCTTTCATGGGCCGATCAAATATCTTGTCTGGGCCAAGCTCCGGGTTCACACGCAGTTGGGGCAAGAGATCATTGATGGAGGCTTCCTGACCGCTACGCAGCTTTTTGCCTTTGACACGGCCAAAGAATGCTCGGTTACGGTCTGGGTCTTGGGTCATGATACAGTTATGCCTGAATAAAAGAGAGCGGGATTGCTCCCGCTCCGATAACGCAAAATGCGTGAAATGCAAAATCAGATGATCTGATTTTTAGGCAAGCGCTGATTTCAGCGTGGCTGCCAGATCAGTACGTTCCCAAGAGAAACCGCCATCATCCTGAGGCTTGCGGCCAAAGTGACCATACGCAGCCGTGCGTGCGTAGATTGGACGGTTCAGCTGAAGATGTGTGCGGATACCACGTGGTGTCAGATCCATGATCTCAAGCAGAGCCTGCTCCAGCTTGCCTTCATCAACATTGCCTGTGCCATGCAGATCAGCATAGATGGAAAGAGGCTTTGCAACACCAATGGCGTAAGAAAGTTGAAGTGTGCAGCGGGAAGCAAGGCCAGCAGCAACAACGTTCTTGGCGAGGTAGCGTGCAGCATAGGCTGCGGAACGGTCAACCTTTGTTGGGTCTTTACCAGAGAAAGCACCACCGCCGTGAGGAGCTGCGCCACCGTAAGTATCAACGATGATCTTACGACCTGTCAGGCCACAGTCACCATCGGGGCCACCAATGACGAACTTGCCGGTTGGGTTGACGTGCCAGACGGTTTCATCAGAGACCCAGCCAGCTGGCAGAGTATTGCGGATAAATGGCTCAACAATCTTATAAATATCATCAGACGTGAGCTTTTCATCAAGGTGCTGTGTGGAGAGAACGATCTGGGTTGCTGCAACCGGCTTGTCGTTTTCATAACGCAGAGTGACCTGACTCTTGGCATCAGGGCCAAGAACGCCAGCACCGTCTTTGCCGCTCTTACGGGCAGCCGCAAGAACTTCAAGGATTTGGTGGGAATAGTAAATTGGAGCTGGCATCAGCTCTGGTGTTTCCGTGCAGGCATAACCGAACATGATACCTTGGTCACCAGCGCCTTCGTCCTTGTTGCCAGCAGCGTCAACGCCCTGTGCAATATCTGCGGACTGGGCGTGAAGGAGAACTTCAACATCAGCCGTGCGCCAGTGGAAACCCTCCTGCTCGTAGCCGATATCACGGACAGCTTCACGGGCCATGCCAATGATATCGTCCTTTGTGATGGAATCAGGGCCGCGAACCTCGCCAGCAATCACAAGACGGTTTGTCGTTGCCAGTGTTTCACAGGCGACGCGGGCTTCTGGCATGGCGCCAAGATAAGCGTCAACAACTGTATCTGAAATCCGGTCACAGACTTTGTCCGGATGACCTTCGGATACAGATTCACTGGTGAAAAGATAGCTGGATCTCCGCACGGGATAGTTCCTTTAAAAGATAAAACAAGTGCCACTCATGGCTTCTGGCTGACCTCAATGCCACTTTTCGGCACTGCTGGTCAAGATGAAAAGACGAACGCGTTCTTAAAAGAGAACATTTCGATTGAACTAAGGGAATTGATTCTATGCTGTTTTGCGGCGGTAGTAGAGGCCGAGCAGGAAAATGAAAATTCCTATTATCAGCGTTGGTATCTGTCCAAGACGGTTGAAAAAGGTTTGTTCTTCAAGGGGTAGGGGGAGCTCTGAATCAAGGACCTCAACATGATTGAGTCTGGTCATCTTCAGAATACGCCCATAAGGATCAATCACGCCTGAAATACCGGAGTTTGCTGTTCGCACAAGGCTCAAACCTTCTTCCACACTACGCAGGCGGGCTTGTGCAAAATGCTGATAGGGGCCGGGGCTATCTCCAAACCATGCATCATTTGTAACATTGATAATGACACCCGGACGTGCGCCACTTTGTGGGAGAATCTCTCCAGGAAAGATTGCTTCATAACAGATATTTGCCGCAACAGGCGGTAAACCACTGACAGAAAATGGAGCCCGTTTTTCCGCGGGCGTGAAACCGCCCGGAATACTGACAAACTGTTTCAGACCCGTCATACGTAAGAGGCTTTTGGCGAAGGCAGGTTCGTATTCGCCGAAAGGAACCAGATGAGATTTGTCATAGGTGTCCCGGATAATGCCGTTGCTATCGACAGTCTGGATGGCATTGAAGAACTGGTAAGCCTGCTCGCCCGGTAGAGGTGGGATCATTCGTGCCGCACCTGTAATAAGCGACGCATTTCCATTTTTCGACAGCATGGTGCCGATACGGTTCAGAGCCTCTATCTGGCGATGCAGGATAAAGGGGAAGGCAGATTCCGGCCAGATATAATGGGTTGGCTTTTCCTCAGGTAAAGCTTCCGTGCTCAACTCAATGTAGTTTTCGAGAATCGCTTCACTATTTGATGAGTTAAAGTTCTCATCTTGCTGGATATTCGGCTGAACAATCCGAAGTCGGACATTCACAAATGTTGGTTGAGGTTCCTCAGGAATACGCGAATACCCCAAACCAGAAAGGCCTGCCAAAACAACAAGGGCAAAACAACTTGTGAGGAGCCTGGCAGATTTATCCAACAAAGTTGCAGGTGCCGACCCGATGAAAATGGTGAGGAGTGTCAGGCCATAAAGTCCGATATAGGCGGCGGCCTGCATGAAATAGAGATGATTACCTAAAGCCATCCCTATGACATTCCAGGGGAAGCCTGTCAGCAAAGTGCCGCGTAACCACTCGAATAAGGTTATGACCGCTGTAAAAACAAGAATACGTGACCAATGTGTTGACCACATGAAGCTGAGAATAACGAATGCCAGTGCAGTGTAAATTGCCAGAACAGCCGGTAGACCAATGACGCCGAAAGGCATGGCCCATGCAAATTGGTCAGCCTCAACCAGAAAGGCTTTTCCAAGCCACCAAAGGCCAGCTGTAAAATAGCCAAATCCCCAGAACCAGCCTAAGAGTGCGGCCTGTCTGATTTTCTGCTTTTTGGGAAGATTTTGGCTTTGCTGGTAAAACCGATCCAGCATGAGAACTGGCGGCATCAGTAAAGTAAAGATAGCAAGCCAGAATGCAAATGGCTGCATAGCCAGAGCGCCTGATGCTCCCGAGACGGCTAACATCAGTCGACCGGCCCAGCTGAGGGGATTAAAAAGGCGCTCTGCTTTTTTCATAAAACCCGCTTAGTGCTTAGTTTCCGTATCCAGACTTTCTGTCTCTGATACTTCTGGTTCGGGCTCTCTGCGTGAAATTCTGATGCGTTTGACACGACGAGGATCCGCATCAAGAATTTCAAACTCAAGATGGTCAGGGCCCGGAATTAACTCGCCTCTGGAAGGAACACGGCCGGAAAGGGTAACGATAAAGCCACCGATTGTGTCGACGTCTTCAGCTTCTTCAGTGCTATCAAGATCGAAATTAATCGCCTCTGATACCTCTTCGAGACTGGCGCGGGCATCGGCAATAAAGCTGCCGTTACCGCTTGTGGTGATCATGCTCAATGGCACATCATCGTGCTCGTCTTCGATATCTCCGACAACGGATTCAACCAGATCTTCAAGTGCAACGAGTCCATCTGTTCCGCCGTACTCATCAATCACCAGTGCCAGATGGGTACGGGTTGACTGCATACGGACCAGAAGATCAACAGCAGGCATGGATGGCGGTACGAACAGGACAGGCCGTAAAATCTTTGCATCACCCAGAGGCACAGACAGATCAACCTTGCCCAGATCAAGGGTATCAGTGTCTTCCTCTTCCACAGCTTCTTTGACAGTGTAACCGCCAAGGAAGGCAAGGAAGTCGCGGATATGGATCATTCCTTTAGGGTCATCAAGATTCTCGTCATAAACGGGAAAGCGAGAATGACCAGCCGTCTGAAACAGCCTGAAAATTTCGGCCAAAGTTGTGTCAGTTGAAACAGCAACAATATCGGCTCTCGGGACCATCAGGTCATCAACGCGAATGCGGTGGAACCCGAGGACATTCTTAAGCATCGCCTTTTCCTGAGGCGAAAACCCGTCATCTTCGCTTGTCGTTTCCGACAAGGCGTCCTCTAATTCATCGCGAATGGATTCGCGCCCTTTGAGGCGCAGATACTGCATAAAACGATTATACCAATGCTCTCGCTCGTCAGGCTCTTCGGCTTGAGGAGAGGAGGGTTCGTCACGACTTCGATCTTCGTTCATAGCTCGTTGATTTAAAAAACCTTACGGTTCGGGTCTGCAACATTGCAAAAATATCGCCATCTGATCAAGCGGATATTTCAGTATCCTTGTAAGGATCATCTATGCCAAGGGTGGCAAGGGCTTCTATTTCAAGGCTTTCCATCTCAACAGCCTCTTCTTCTTCAATATGGTCATAACCCAGAAGATGCAAAGTTCCGTGTATAATGAGATGGGTGGCGTGGTTAATCAGGCTCTTTTCTTCTTCCTGAGCTTCACGCTGACATGTTTCAAAAGCAAGGATGATATCACCGAGAAGCTCCGGCCCCGGCATTCCAGGTGGATGTTCTGCCGGAAAGGAGAGCACATTGGTAGCTTTGTCCTTATCCCGCCAATCGGCATTTAACGTGCGAATGGTTGCGTCATCTGCAAATAGAAAGCTGATGGAGACAGGTTTTTCCGGCGGGCCGCCCGTCACCTCAAAGGCAGCGCTGACCGCTTTCAGGGTCAGCGCTTCAATATCCCCAAGGGTATTCCATTCGGCTGTCTCTATGGACAGATCAAGTGCGATCACGGGTACGGCTTCTTTCCAGATAACGTTCGGTATTTTCGAGACGGGATTGCTGCTCTTTCCCGTCCTTGTCATAGGCAGAGACAATTTTGCGGACAAGATCGTGGCGGACAACATCCTGATCCGAGAAGGTGACATGGCCAATGCCTTCCACACCATCAAGAATACGCGATGCTTCAATCAATCCGGATTTTTGTCCGGCTGGCAAATCAATCTGGGTCGGGTCACCATTGATGATCATACGTGATCCTTCACCAAGACGGGTGAGGAACATTTTCATCTGCATGGAAGTCGTGTTCTGGGCTTCATCAAGCAGGACGACAGCATTGCTGAGTGTGCGGCCGCGCATGAAGGCAAGAGGTGCAACCTCGATAACACCAGCCTGTAATCCACGCTCGACATGACGCGCTTCCATGAAATCATAAAGTGCATCGTAGATCGGGCGCAGATAGGGGTCGATTTTTTCACGCATATCGCCGGGCAGGAAGCCCAGACGCTCGCCTGCTTCTACTGCAGGGCGTGAGAGAATAAGACGCTCAACAAGGCCCTGTTCCAGCAAAGAAACAGCAAAACCAACAGCAAGCCATGTCTTACCTGTACCAGCTGGCCCTTCCGAAAAGACCAGTTCATTATCACGAAGGGCCTGAATATAGGCACTTTGGGCGGCATTCCGCGCGCGGATTGCACCACGTTTGCGGGTTACAATCTGTTCAAACCCGCTGGTATTAGCTGCCTGATCATCAGGCTCTTTCTTTCGGGTGGATGGAAATAGAGAGCCCTGTGCTTCTATTTCATGCACGGCTCCATCAACATCCCCAAGTGTAATAGCTGTCATATGGCGGGCCCGGTCATAAAGACTTTCAAGAACACTGCGGGCTTTATTGATCGCCTCTGAAGCACCGCGAAGAATAACATGATTACCATTGGCATTGGCCTTGATATCAAGACGCTGTTCCAGATGAGCGAGATTCTGGTCATAATGTCCAAAAACGAGACTTGCTAAGCGATTATCGCTGAATGTCAGACTGACTTCGGATACATCCTGAAAAGGGTTTCTCTGGAGTGAATTCTTGTTGCCTGATGACATTGGGCTCAAGGGCATTCTCCCGTTTCGAGCCGGATAGGCAGACGTATGATCCGGCTCTGGTGCTGCGCAACATATACGCCGTTATTTTATATCTGATGACAAAATTTCACCTGACAAGGAGTTGGTGCTCTTATCCAATATGCGAATAGGGACGATATCGCCAACCTGATGGTGCGTACTGTTGAAGTGAACCGCCTGCAGATAAGGAGATTTTCCGCCCATCTGGCCGTCATGGCGACCCGGTTTTTCGATGAGCACGTCAATTGTGCGGCCAATCATTTTTGAATTGAAATCCTGACGCTGCTCTTCAAGCAGATGCTGAAGTGTGATCAGACGCTCTGATTTCAGTTCCTCTGACAGCTGTCCATCCATTTCTGCGGCCGGTGTACCTGGCCGGGCGCTGTACTTAAATGAGAAGGAACTGGCAAAGCCGACATCCGCAACAAGTTTCATTGTCTCTTTGAATTCAGCATCTGTTTCACCGGGAAAACCGACGATAAAGTCAGAAGACAGGGCAATATCAGGCCGAATGGTGCGCATACGCTCAATCAGTTTGCAATATTCTGCTGCTGTATGCTTGCGGTTCATGGCATCAAGAATGCGGTCTGAGCCGGATTGTATTGGCAGGTGGAGGTAAGGCATCACAGCGTCAATATCCCTGTGTGCCTCGAACAGATCATCATCCATATCGCGTGGATGGCTTGTCATATAACGGATGCGTTTAATGCCGGGGACGGCTGCAATCAGGTGCAGCAGCCTGCCCATGGAGACAATGCCGCCTTTACCATCTTCGCCGTGATAGGCATTGACGTTCTGGCCGATCAGGGTCAGTTCACGTACACCGGCATCAGCCAGGCGGTGGGCATCTTCGAGAATTTTCGCAACAGGACGGGAAATTTCGACGCCGCGGGTATAAGGCACAACGCAGAATGTACAGAACTTGTCGCAGCCTTCCTGAATTGTCAGAAATGCTGAAACGCCGCGTGCAATGGTACGTTCTCTTGGCGGGACGGGAAGCTGTTCGAACTTTTCTTCAGTTTCAAACTCAGTTTCAACAACACGTTCGCCTTTTTTCCGGCGCAGAAGTTCTGGCAGGTGATGGTAGCTTTGTGGGCCGACAACGACGTCCACGGCAGGAGCGCGCCGTGTCAGCTCTTTACCTTCAGCCTGCGCGACACAGCCGGCAACAACAACCTTGAGGTCTTTACCTTCAGCCTCACGTTCATTCTTCATCGTCCGTAAGCGGCCAAGTTCAGAATACACTTTGTCGGCAGCTTTCTCGCGAATATGGCAGGTGTTCAGGATAATCAGGTCAGCATCTTCCTGACTGGATGTTTCCTGATAACCCTCGGCCTGGAGAATGTCTGTCATGCGCTCGGCATCATAGACATTCATCTGACAGCCGTATGATTTGATGAAAGCTTTCTTCACTGTACTCATGACCTATTAGTTCGGCATCAATGATAATTATCTGAATGAATAGCGGCAAATCGTATAAAATGCGACTGATAAAAGAAAAACTATTCAAGCTGCAAGCTTGGTTTCAGACGCAATATGCATTTACGCACCTAATACCTGCTGAATTGTGCGCTCAACATCACTGGTAATGGCTTTACGATCAAAATCGGAACCAAGAGGGATAGCATCTCCCCAGAAGACAGTGACATCTAAGCTGCCTTCACACAGGAAGGCCCACAGATGAGGAGCGAGATCCATATCGCCGTACCAGGCAATCTTGGGCCGATCCCGCCGTGTCAGAGGAAGACCATTTCGCTTTTGATAAGAGATTGCGAGCGGTTTGATTTGAACACGTGGGGCTGTCTGTTTCTTGGTATCATCCAGCATTGCGGCATGTGCTGCCCCGATCAGCGATGAGCGGAAAGGCAACAGGCGCACACCATCCCCGGTTGTCCCTTCTGCAAACAGTACAATTGCATCACCATTGCTTAACCGATCGGCAATTTCACTATTGGTTTCGGCCGTGGCCCGTTTGCGTTGACGGTCAATAAAAATGGAGTTCTGCATTTTGGCGAGAAATCCAAAGATCGGCCAGTTGGCGATTTCTGATTTTGCAATGAATGATAGTGGCTGAAGCGAGCTGATGACAACAATATCAAGCCATGAGACATGATTGCTGATAATCAGTGTTGGCGTTGATCCGGGTGCATCACCAACAGTGTGAATGCGTATATCCAGAATATACCGCGCTATGCGATGGACGATTGTCGGGATAATGCTTGCAGGCTTCAGCTTGAAGAACCTGCAGATGATCTGGAAAGGTGCAGCAATAATTATAACAAGAAAAATTGCTATCAGTTTAAGGCTGCCGCGTAGGGTATTCATCAATTGTTGCTGCTTTCACCATCAAGAGGTGTCGCATACAGCTCAAGCCGATGTGAAACGAGTTTGAAGCCGAGCTTTCGGGCAATCTTGTTATACAGCTTATCAAGTTCCTTGGATCGGAACTCAATGAAATCACCGGTGTCCAGATTGACCAGATGATCATGTGGCTGTTCTGTTGTCGGCTCATAGCGGGCTGGACCTTCGTTAAGGTCTATCCGGTCAATGATACCTTCCTTGTTCAGGACACGCAGAATTCTGTAAACGGTTGAAAGGGAAATCTTCTCGTCGATCAAAGCTGCGCGACGGTGAAGTTCAAAAACATCCGGGTGATCATCAGCACTATCGAGGATGGACGCAATCGTCACCCGTGGACCCGTCATACGTAATCCCTTTTCCCGGCAGGCCTGCTCAATCTTGCCCGGAATATGTGTACGCGTAACAGGTGTTAATGCTTGCTGCGATGTGCTCATCGACGTTTAGCCTCTCTGTTTAGAGGTGTTATAACCGCCGTAACCATTGTTCGTCTATTCTTGCTCTCGAAAAAATAATGTCAAAGAGTGAGACTCATTGTCAGGGCTGTGGTGCGGCTGCCATCTGGCTGGGCATAGTACCCTCTTCTGCGTCCGGTAACTTCAAACCCTTTTTTCTCATAGAGTTTAATGGCTGCAAGATTGTTTTCATCCACTTCGAGGTGGACAATACGAACACCAATCTGCGCCAGTGTCTCAAGATGCTTCTTGAGCAGGGGGCTCGAGAGTTTCTGGCCCCGCAGGCCGGGAGACATGGCAACAGTCAGAATTTCTGCTTCATCGAGAATTTTCCGTGACAGAATAAAACCGGAGGGTTTTTTTGCTTTGGCAAGAAAAAGGCCGTCACAGAAGCAGTTTTTATCAGACAGGAGGCGCTCAAATTCGTTCTCTGACCAGCCATGAACGAATGAGGCTCCATGGATTTCTGCAATAGTTTCTGCCTGTTCGGAATGAACCTCTTCAATACGTATGTTTTGCGACGTATTGCGATGAAGCAGTTTTGAAAATCTGGATGACAGGGTCATTGCCGTGCTAGTTTCGCATGGTCCTGTGGTTGAGCATCCGGGTTCCGGAGGTAAAGCGGGCGGGGCATGGCCTGTGCTGGATCGGCAATGGCGCCGAGCTGGGCAACCCAGGCGATATCAGGTGCCACGATCGGGTCAACTGAGAGAATTTCAATACCCTGTGAGGCTGCGATCGCAGCAAGAAGCGGAGCACCTGAACCAACCAGAATGGCAGGTCCAGCACCGATCTGACGCATGGCATCGCGGGTATTCATGAAAGAAGGCGCAACAATTGGGCGCCCGCTTGCTGAGACAGCCTGGAAATAAAGATGGCCATGTCTGGCATCAACGGCAGCTGCAACAATTCCACGATTCTGGGCGCTGATCAGTGGGGCAAGCAAAGCAGAAAGCGTGGTCACACCAACAACCGGATGTTTTGAGGCAAGGCCAATGGCACGTGCTGCTGAAATACCGACACGTAAACCGGTATAGCTACCGGGCCCAACTGTTACGGCAATGCGGTTCAGGCTTTCAAAGCCACCTTGAACCTGTGACATAACGCGGTCAATCAGCGGCAAAAGCGCCTCAGCGTGTCCACGAACCATTTCAAGACTTTCGGATGCCAGCATTTGTCCAGTCTCGGTGTCCAGAACACCGGCTGCACAAGCTCCAAGAGCAGTGTCTATGGCGAGAACGCGCACCTTTTTCCTCCGGTTAGGAAAGCCCTGCTCTTTAGTCAGGCAGGTTTCCTCTCAACAATCAGCCTCATCCTGAAACGAATCAGGGCCAGAACTCGTTTTTAAGTTCTGGCCCCATCAAGCCTGTGAGCCCTGCTTTACGCAAGCCCTTTTTGCAATTTTTACCCGGTTAAACAGCTTCAACCGAGCTGACATCCGGCAGGTAATGCCGCAGAAGATTCTGTATTCCGTGCTTCAGGGTTGCTGTTGATGACGGGCAACCAGAGCAGGCGCCTTTCATAGAAAGATAGACAACGCCATCACGGAAACCACGGAAGGTGATATCGCCGCCATCTGATGCAACAGCGGGGCGGACACGCTCATCAAGCAGCTGCTTGATAGTTGTGACAACTTCAGTGTCCTGCTCATCAAAGAATTCTTCTTCTGGCTGTTCAGCTGCAATACCGGCCGCACTGATCAGGGGGGAACCTGACAGGAAAAATTCCATGATTGCCCCGAGAATAGCCGGTTTCAGATGCTGCCACTCACCATCTGATTTTGTGACGCTGATAAAATCATAGCCGTAAAAAATACCTGCAATGCCGGGAATGCTGAGGATACGACCTGCCAATGGTGAGTGTTCAGCTTCACTCAGATTCCGTGCTTCAAAAGTTCCCTGTTCGAGCACAATACGGCCGGGCAGGAATTTCAGCGTATCAGGATTTGGTGTAGTTTCTGTCTGGATAAACATTTTCAATACTCCGCGCTGGTTCAAGGCCAGCCGAGAAAAGGAATAGGCTTATAATAGCCATATGGGGTTTATTATTCGGTTTTGCGAGCAGCGCAAAGCTTATTTTCAAAAAGTACCGATTTCAGCCCGCCAAGGCATTGATTTCATCATCTGTCAGTGCGCCCGGTACGATGATGATGGGAATGGGGAATGTTGCAGCAAGTTTTGCAGCAATACTGGAGACAAGAGGCCCGGGCCCATCTTTATTCGTGCTGGCAGCCAGAACAAGGTAGGAAATGTCAGAATCTTCATGGATCAGTTTTGTGATTTCTTGTGAGGCATTGCCATGACGGATAAGAGTTTCCGCTTCAATACCAATCAGGTCTTTTGCAATTTGAGATGCTGTTTCAAGAAAGCTCTCTGCCTGTGCTTCTGCCTCAGCCTTGATTGCCTCACCCACGCCAATCCATTCAAAATCATCGGGTTGGGTGATAACACTGAGCATGCATAAATCTGAAGCTGTCCGCACGGCACGGCGTGCTGCAAAACGTATGGCCCGATCACTCTCTGGTGAGCCATCTACAATCACCAGAAATTTAGGCTTATGGCCGTGTTCGTATGCGCTTCTTTGCATGAGATGTACCGAAAACACTGTCGGACGAACAGCTCGTGGATGATATTAGGAATGAAAAAAGAGGAATTTCAAGTGAAATTCCTCTCTCAGAGTTCAGCTGATCAGCAATTGCTTATTTTGTATTGCGCAAGAGACCAACGATATCTTTGACACCATTCATGGTTTCTGTTGCCAGAACCCGTGCCTTGCCAGAACCTTCAGCCAGAACCTGATCAATATATGCCGTATCATCCATTAGACGGCGCATTTCAGAGGCAATCGGGGCCAGTTTATTGACTGCAACATCCGCCAGGGCACTTTTGAAGGTTGAGAACTGTGCACCGCCGAACTCTTTCAGCACGGCATCGATACTGGTATCTGTAAGAGTGGCATAAATGGACACAAGGTTTTCAGCTTCGGGACGTGTTTCAATACCCTTTGCTTCAGATGGAAGTGGCTCCGGGTCTGTTTTGGCTTTGCGGATTTTAGTTGCAATCGCATCCGCATCATCAGTCAGATTAATACGCGAATAATCAGATGGGTCAGATTTTGACATCTTCTTTGAACCATCGCGCAGAGACATGACGCGGGTAGCCGTTCCCTGAATAAGAGGTTCCGGAAGCGGGAAGAACATGTCACCAAAGCCCTGAGCCGCGATATCCTCAGCCCAGTCATTGTTGAACTTCTGCGCAATGTCGCGGGTCAGTTCAAGATGCTGCTTCTGGTCTTCGCCAACCGGGACATGGGTGGCGCGGTACACCAGAATGTCAGCAGCCATCAGGCTTGGATAAGCGAACAGTCCAACAGATGCGTTTTCACGATCCTTGCCGGCTTTATCCTTGAACTGGGTCATACGGCTCAGCCAGCCCATACGGGCAACGCAGTTGAAGACCCAGGCAAGTTCAGCGTGTTCAGGAACCTGACTCTGGTTGAAAATAATATGGTTTTTCGGGTCAATGCCTGTTGCAAGGAAAGCCGCCGTCACTTCGCGAATCTGGTGACGCAGTTCTTTGGGATCCTGGCGTTTGGCAGTGATTGCGTGCAGGTCAACAACGCAATAAACGCAATTATAACTGTTCTGGAGGGCGGCGAATTGGCGGATAGCGCCAAGATAGTTACCCAGATGAAGATTGCCGGTCGGTTGGACTCCGGAAAATACCAGCTCTTTGAACTGCGTCATTTTAATAAACCCGTTCCTGTCTAATTATCGATCCTGAGTTTGGACCCTCAGGGGTTGTTTCTCTTGCTAGATCATTTCAGCCGATGAGGAAATACTCTTTTTATTTTTCAGGTGTTGTTACCTTCGTGCTGTAACAACTCTCTGACGTTAGTGATTGAAAATGCCCGAAATAGCCAGGCCGCAAATATATAAATGCCAAGACCTGCGAAACACAAAATTGCTAAACCATAGGCCTTGTGAGGTGTAATCCATTGCTCAAGCAGAAAGAGCCCTGTCAGCATGAGGGCTGTAGCACCAAAAAAACTGATGGTTTTAAGATACAACCGACGATCAGGCTGCCATAGGCCCGAGATATGAAGTGTTGTTGCAAGAGCGACAAAATAGCAGAACATGCCAAAGGATGCGCCAATGGCAATACCTGCTGCACCAAGCCAGACGACACAGAATTTTGCAGCAATAAATGTTGCGATAAGGCTTGTTAAGCCAGATAGGAACGCCGCCTTCAGTTTACCGATTGCGAAAACAGAGCTTGTCAGGATTTTCGTGATAACGGCAAAGGGCAGAGAGAGGCTCAAGTAAAACAGCATTGCTGATGTTTCCAGACTGTCAGATGCCTCAAATACGCCCCTTTGAAATAAAACCCTGATAATCGGTGAGGCTAAATAAGCCAAAGCTGCCGCCGCTGGAATGGCAAAGAAAAGCGCATTTTCTAGAGCCCTGTTTTGTGTATGGAGGCTTGCAGATTTATCGTTGCGTGCATGCTGACGTGCCAGTTGTGGCAGAAGAACGATGCCGGCTGCTGCCGCAATAAAGCCGACAGGCAGCTGAAAAAGTCTGTCTGCGTAGTAATACCACGAGACAGCAGATGGTGTATGGGAGGCTACCTGCGCAGCAACAATTGGCAAAAGCTGAATGGTGCTGACAGCTGCCAGAATCGGAACTGCTGATTTCAGAAAATGCCGAAGCTTCTTTGAGTGCAGGATACTAGTAATGCGCCATAATGGATTACTGCTCATCAGGCCAGAATCACGGATGGTCAGGATCATGATCATCAGATGCAGCAAACCTGAGAAACCTGCAGCTAGCGCAATCCAGCTTCCACTTCGGGCCGGATTAAGATGAGACAGCTGTGATGCGATGACGGCAATAACAACGGTTAGATTGCAAATAAGGGGCGCAAGAGATGTTGCAACAACCTTTTTCTCAGCGTTTAGAATAGCCGCCAGAATAGCTGCGAGGCTGCTGCCAAAAACCAGAGGAAATATCAGTCTGAAATAAAAGACAGAGAGATCAAAGGTTTCTCCCTGTAGCCCGCCTGCCAGAATGCGCATGAATAGAGGCGCCGCCAGTGCTGCAATGGCGGTAACCAGAACAAGTAGGAAGCCCCAAAGAATACATGACTGACGGGCAAACAGATTAGCCTTTTCCGGACTCTCTGCTTTCAGTTTGATATAAAGCGGAATGAATGCCGGATTGAATCCGCCTTCACTGGCGATGCGGCGCAGGGCATTCGGTAACCTGAATGCGGCCAGGAATGCATCCGCAGCAACGCCTGCACCCAGAAACTGTGTCAGCAGGATATCCCGGACAAAGCCGAGAATACGAGACAGGGCAGCACAAAGAGAGACAATTAGGGTTGCGCGGGTTGGCGACATGATGGGCGCTTATAAAGCAAATTGCTCCAATGCCAAAGATGCAACCTAACCCTCACGCGCTTTCGCAATGATCTTGAGCTTTTCAGGCAGTGTGATGCCACCAGCATATGATGTATTACCCAGAATATAAGATGGCGTGACATTGATACCCAATGAGTTGCCAACCCGTAAGGCAGCTGTCATCTGATTGATGATTTTCTGGCTATTGGCAATTTCCAGAAGTTTCTCCTGATTGGCACCAAGTTTTACGGCTTCTGCAATGGCACGTTCACCATTGACTGTGCCTTTCAGTTTGAAAAGGGCAAGATGGAGTGGGAGATATTTATCTGATCCCATCAGTTCCCTGAAGGCCAGAGCAATCTTTGTTGCCTGAACGGATTCAGCGCCCAGAATAGCGAAATTGACTAAAATATAGGAGACTTCCGACTCTGCCTTGAGCAGAGCTTCGAGGTCATTGGCCGAGCGTTTACACCATGGGCAGTTATAATCAAAAAACTCCATCATGATGACATAGCCGTGAGGATGACCAAGTCTAACCAGCCCATCAAGCTCTTGTGCATCCTGAAACAGTTCAATTGGAACCATTTCGCCTTCAGGTGCGCTCTGAGCAACAACCTGCCCGGGAAGACCGACAACACCTGCACTGGCCATTGTCAAAAGAAGGGAGCGTCTGGACAGATTCATAATACCACCAAATGAAATTCTAAAATGAAGAAGGTACTTTCAGGAGATTTATGACGTAAATAGGTTCATGAAAGGTTGTGTTCCGCGTTTTCTTAAATTGGGCAAGGGATATTTTGAGAACAAAGAGCAAACAAAGAAAGGTTCTTTGAAATTCATATTTTCTGGAAATGACGGAGATGCTGTCTTTTTATGCACCATTATCCTACGGTTTTAGACAGGTTAATCACAGGTTGCAGACGACATAATACAAGAAATAGCCTTTTAAAATTAATAAGATAAGTTCTTTTTGCACAAAGCAGATATAAAATATCCACCGGTGTTGCCACCGATGGATAAATTTAAAACTCAACCGATGAATATGCTTGAACGTTAGACCGAAGTTTTAACTTCGTCAGGATGCGGCATGGAAATGATATTATAGCCAGCATCAACGTAATGCGTTTCACCCGTCACGCCGTTGGAAAGGTCTGACAGCAGATAAAGAGCTGAGCCGCCAATTTCTTCAATCAAGACATTCTTGCGCAGAGGGGAATGATCCTTCTGGAAGCTGAACATTGAACGAGCATCGGCAATACCGGCGCCGGCGAGTGTGCGAACCGGGCCTGCAGAGATGGCATTTACGCGGATATTGCGCGGGCCAAGGTCGGACGCGATGTAACGCATGGAAGCTTCAAGAGCAGCCTTGGCAACACCCATAACATTGTAATTTGGCATAACGCGAACTGAACCGCCGTATGTCAGTGTCAGGATTGAACCGCCATTTGGCATTAGCTGTGCAGCACGCTTTGAAATTTCCGTAAATGAGAAGCAGGAAATCACCATGGTACGTGTGAAGTTTTCACGGGTCGTGACGTCTACGTAAGAACCCTTGAGCTGTGATTTGTCAGAAAAGCCGATGGCATGGACAACAAAATCAAGGCTCCCCCAGCGCTTTTCAATTTCAGCAAAAAGCTGATCAACGGATTCAATGTCTTCAACATCGCATGGAACGATAAAGTTTGAGCCGAGTGATTCTGCCAGAGGTGTTACGCGGCGGCCCAGGGCCTCGCCCTGATAAGTGAATGCAAGCTCTGCGCCATGCTCTGCGAGCTTCTGAGCAATTCCCCATGCAATAGAGTGATCATTGGCAACCCCCATAATCAACCCGCGTTTGCCTTTCATCAAGCCGCCATTTCCGCTCACGTTTGTTCCCTCCATTTTTTTCCCAGCTCTAGCAATCTCTAGCAACAGAGCTGGCTATGCGCTTCCAAACCCACCCCGTTTCAGGTGGATGCTGAATGTGTAAAAAAACCTCAAAGCCCGCAGCTATAATCAAGACGCGGGCTCAGGTAGTGCTATGTTCCGCAAAAGCAGAAGACAGCGTTATTCTCTTAAGCTTCCAGACGCTTCATAACGATTGTGGCGTTGGTGCCGCCAAAGCCGAATGAGTTGGAAAGGACTGTTCCGATCTGGGCATTATCGACGCGCTTACGGATAATCGGCATATCTGCGAATTCCGGATCAAGCTCTTCGATATTGGCACTTTCACAGATGAAGTTGTTATTCATCATCAGAAGCGAATAGATGGCTTCCTGAACGCCTGTGGCACCGAGGGAGTGGCCGGTCAATGACTTTGTCGCTGCAATTGGCGGGCACTTGTTCTCATTGCCAAACACTTCGCGGATTGCACTAATTTCTGCAGAATCACCGACAGGTGTCGATGTAGCATGTGGATTGATATAATCGACAGGTGTCTTTACGTTCTGCAATGCCATGCGCATGCAGCGGACTGCACCTTCACCGGAAGGGGCAACCATGTCGTAACCGTCAGATGTTGCACCATAGCCGACAATCTCAGCCAGAATATTGGCACCACGGGCCTTGGCATGTTCCAGCTCTTCGAGAACCAGAACGCCGGCACCACCGGCAATAACGAAACCGTCACGGTTTTTGTCATAAGCACGAGAGGCTGTTGCAGGTGTGTCGTTGTACTTTGTCGACATCGCACCCATGGCATCGAACAGAGCTGAAAGTGACCAGTCAAGCTCTTCGCAGCCACCTGCAAACATCAGGTCCTGCTTGCCATACTGAATCATCTCATAGGCATTACCGATGCAGTGGTTCGATGTGGCGCAGGCTGAAGAAATAGAATAGTTGACGCCCTTGATCTTGAACCATGTTGCCAGTGTGGCAGAAGCGGTTGAAGACATGGCTTTTGGCACAGCAAACGGGCCAATACGCTTTGGACCTTTTGTGCGGGCAATCTCAGCAGCTTCAACGACCGTTTTTGTCGATGGTCCGCCAGAGCCCATAATAATGCCCGTGCGTTCGTTGGAGATTTCGCTCTCTTCAAGACCAGCCATAGCAATAGCCTGATCCATAGCAATATGGTTCCAGGCGGTGCCACCAGCATGGAAACGCATGGCGCGGCGGTCTATCAGGCTTTCAATATCGAGGCCGCGTGGTTCGCCGTGAACTTGGCAGCGGAAGCCATATTTTTCATATTCGTCGGCTTTAATAATGCCGGATTTAGCTTCACGCAGCGAGGCCAGTACCTCATCCGTGTTATTGCCGATGGAAGAAACAATTCCCATACCGGTGATAACGACGCGTCTCATATTACTCTCCTTTGACCCTACAGCGGTCTATGTCATGCTTGGCTGTATATGGTCTTTGTATTTTGCAATTACTAGACTGGCGTTTTTCCCAGTACAATAATTACAATGCTCTGGCATCAGAAAAAACTTATGCCAGAGCCATGTTGATTACTTTTGAGCCAAAATGGGATCAGTTTGTGAAAAGACCGACCCGCAGATCCTTGGCTTCATAAATACGCTTGCCATCAGCTTCGACCCAGCCATCAGCAATGCCGAGGACGAGCTTGGAGCGGAAGACGCGCTTCAGTTCAATGCCGTAAACAACCTTTTTGATGTTTGGCAGAACCTGATCGCTGAATTTAACTTCACCAACGCCGAGTGCACGGCCGCGGCCTGGTTCACCAAGCCAGCCAAGGTAGAAGCCAACCAGCTGCCAGAGTGCATCCACACCAAGGCAACCTGGCATTACTGGATCACCCTTGAAGTGGCACTGGAAGAACCACAGATCGGGATGTACGTCGAGCTCAGCACGAATCTGCCCTTTGCCGAATTCACCACCTTCTTCAGAAATCAAAGAAATGCGATCAAACATCAGCATAGGAGGCATGGGAAGCTGTGCATTGCCGGGACCGAATAATTCTCCGCGCCCGCATGCCAGAAGTTCTTCATATGAGTATTGCGACTGTCCGGCCATCCTGATTTCCGGTCCTTTCGTTGTTACAATAGCGTTTGGTACCAGCCCATAACAACTGAGCCATTACCATTTTTCGCACTGGTAGCATAGTGCAGCGTTGCTGACAAAGCCTCCAGTTCGGTTACTACCGTATTGTTTTTCATTTTTCTTATCTATCTTTAGAACAGTTCACACGTTTAGTGAAACGAATTTCCTGCGACGATGGGTTGCAGGTTTGTTAATAGATACCTATTATATGCACAGTATCAGATGCACATTGGAAGCGTTCAACAGATGGCAGAACAAGCACTAAAAATGGGAAACCCTGTTTTATCACAAGGCGTTGCGCCTGGTCGCGGCTGTCCGCTATCTGATCTTCGCGATAAATTACGCAAGGCTGGCCTGCGTCCGACCCGTCAGCGTGTTTCTCTCGGTTGGCTGCTTTTTGCTAAAGGTAACAGACATGTGACCGCCGAATCTCTTTACGAAGAGGCAACACGTGCCCGTGTTCCTGTGTCTCTGGCTACCATTTACAACACTCTGCATCAGTTTACGGAAGCCGGTCTCCTGCGTCAGCTGGCTGTTGATGGGTCAAAATCCTATTTTGATACCAACCCGGGTGAGCATCATCACTTCTTTGCTGAAGATGAGCAGACACTGTTTGACATGCCATATAACGATATCATGGTCAGCTCATTACCGAATCCACCAGAAGGTTATGAGATTTCACGCGTTGAAGTGATTGTACGTCTGCGCAGAAAAGGTGCTCAGAACTAAGTTCTTTGTGACCTTATTAATCAGTAAGGATTATCAGCCTTTAAAACGCCGGTAAAAGATACCGGCGTTTTTATTTGCCGTGTATCTGCGGTAGAAGGTCTGTTGATGTCAGGCAGAGTTTAAAAACACTTGAGCAAGTTGGTCGTAAATGTCTTCAAACATTTCCTTTCTTTTTAACACGGCAGTTCTGTCTCTGATCCTTCTGATTATTGGCCGTATGCAGAATGGTCTTGATCGCTTGTGGGTCACGAAGCATACGGTTCTTATTGCTGCTGCTGGTCTTGCCTATTGGTTTGAAGTGCCGGACGCGGGATATATTCTGTTTGGCCTGTCATGCATTTTTGTCATTCTTCCGCTTCTATGCGTTATTGCTGCACGTCGTTTGAATGAACGGGGCAGTTTATTTTCAAATTATGCGCATAAGCTTTTTACAATCCTGCATCCATCGGGAACAGCACAATATGATGCAAAGCTGACGCAGGCTCTTGCCGAGAAGGATCGGGCTACACAATACCGGATGTTAGAGGCCCTCGAGCAGGGTGATGGTTTTAATGCTTATATCGCCCGTCTCTACCGACTAAGATATATGAACCTTTGGGAAGAGATACTTGCTCTCCCTTTTCCCTCTGACGACTATCGCTATGCAAAGCCGATTTACGGTCTGTTCTATCTTCAGGCCCTAGGGCAGACCAATCAGGTTGACAGGATGTTTACCTGGTATCGGGAGCATAAAGCTGTTTTAGAGGGTACGCCGATGCAGGAGCCTGCTCTCATGGCGTTACTTATATTCTCGGGAGCTTATGTGGAACTTGAGGACTTCAGAACAGCTTCTCATATGATGATCCCTGATGAGGATTGGCATTGGTCGGTATCTTTCACCAAGCTGAAAGCTGGCCACGAGAATGAGCGATCTGTCTTACATGCGCTGGCTGAAGATGTTCACGATCCAATACGTAAAAAGCTGATGCTTCAGAGCATCAATAGAGGCTCTACCGTAAGTGCTACACCGGGCGACCGGGAATTTCTCACCCATGAACTTGCAGCCTTTGTTACGGACAAGAAACTTCCTCGGAAGAGTGCGCCAACAATTCCGGTCGTACTCTCACTTATTATTGCCAATCTGATCATGTTCGGCCTCGAGTTTATGCAGGGGGCCCCTGATGACATCAAGACACTGGTTGAGCTTGGTGGGTTATGGCCGCCTTATGTTTTTGATGGTGAATGGTGGCGATTAGGGTCGGCGCTTTTCTTGCATCTCAGCTGGTTCCATATTGGTTTTAATATGATGGCTCTCTACCTGATTGGTGAAGAGCTGGAACGCTGGATCGGTTCATTGAAAACCCTTGTGGTTTATCTGGGAGGTGGGCTGCTCTCATCATTTTTCGCTCTTTGGATGATGGAGTTCGGCTATGCCAGGATGGCCGTTCTGGTTGGTGCGTCTGGCGCAGTTTTCGCGTTGTTAGGTGCATTATCTGTTTATGTGCTGGCCGATTGGATCGTAAAACGTAGGGCAGACAAGAAAAGGCAACTGTTTGCAATTACCCTTGTTATCCTTGCTCAAACTGCAATGGATTTTGTCGCAACAGATGTCAGCTTTTCCGGTCATCTTGGCGGTTTTGTCGCTGGGGCGTTAATTGGCGCAATATTTATCCTTTTTAAGCGTTGACAACGTAATAAAATCACAGCATGGTCAGCGCATGATAAAGATACATGCGCTCCTACTACGACTTTCCAGCCCGGCCCTCTGAGGAGGTCGGGATTTCGTCGCTGTTGTCGTAGCATCTGTATCTGTGTTCAAGCTCATGAATTTCATACCGTTCATCAAAGTTATGCCATCTCTGTTTTGTGTCAGAGAGCGTTTTATTGCCTGTTGTAATCAGACACTACGACTTCCCTGCAGTCACCGGGCCTGACGGCTTCCGGTGGCTGTGACCTTTGCCGTTTTTACCAAGCAATAGAATTTTATACTCATGGCCTTTGAACCGGCCTGAACAGATTACACGAGAAAACAATGCCCATGCTGAAAACGCCTCAAGACAAATATCGCCCATTTACCGGGATTAACTTGCCAGATCGCAAGTGGCCATCTGCTCAGATTACCCAGCCGCCACGCTGGTGTTCTGTTGATTTGCGCGATGGCAATCAGTCCTTGATTGACCCAATGGATGGTGAGAAGAAGCGTCGTTTTTTTGAGATGCTTGTTAAAATCGGTTTCAAGGAAATCGAAGTTGCGTTTCCATCGGCCTCACAGACAGACTTTGATTTTGTCCGTTCACTGATTGAGCAGGAAATGATCCCGTCTGATGTCGCCATTCAGGTGCTGACCCAGTCACGTACTGAGCTGATTGAGCGGACATTTGAATCATTGCGCGGTACGCCAAATGCGATTGTCCATCTTTATAATGCAACATCGCCTTTATTCCGTAAGGTTGTCTTTGGCATGGAAAAGGCTGATATCATCAAGCTTGCGGTCGAAGGATGTTCGCGCATTCGTGATGCCGCTCTGAAGCAGCCGGAAACGAACTGGACTTTCGAGTACTCGCCTGAAACCTTCACGGCAACTGAAATGGATTTTGCGCTGGAGGTCTGTGAGCGGGTTATTGATGTTTACCAGCCAACACCTGATCAGCCCCTGATCCTCAATTTGCCAGCAACTGTTGAAGTGGCAACGCCGAATGTGCATGCTGACCAGATCGAATATTTCTGCCGCCATATCTCAAAGCGGGATTCTGTTATCATCTCCCTGCACCCGCATAATGACCGTGGTACGGCTGTTGCCGCTGCTGAGCTTGGCATGATGGCTGGTGGTGATCGTGTTGAAGGATGCCTGTTCGGGAATGGTGAGCGTACGGGTAACGTCGATATCGTGACGATGGCACTGAACCTCTACAGTCAGGGCATTGACCCACAACTCGATTTCTCAGAGCTGCAGACAATCGTCAAAACGGTTGAGCATTGTAACCAAATTGCCGTGCATCCGCGCCATCCTTATGCGGGTGAGCTGGTCTTTACGGCCTTCTCGGGCTCGCATCAGGATGCCATCAAGAAGGGCTTCGCTGCCCGTGAGCAGCGTAATGATGATATCTGGGAAATCCCGTATCTGCCAGTTGATCCGGCTGATCTGGGTTGTAGCTATGAAGCCGTTATCCGTGTGAACAGCCAATCCGGTAAGGGTGGTGTTTCCTGGATTATCGAGCAGGATCGTGGTCTAAAACTGCCTCGTGCCTTCCAGGTTGATTTCAGCAAGGTGATTCAGGAAATTTCGGATTCAACCAGTCGTGAGCTGACAAGTCTTGATATCTGGAAAGCATTCGTCGAAGCATATTGCTTAGAAAGCCCGCAGCGGTTTGAACTGCTTGATTATGTCGAGCATGGTGCCCGCCGTCCGGGTGAGCAACGGGTCTTTGTTGGGCGTATTTCCATCGACGGTGCCGAGCGCTCTGTCAGCGGGAAGGGTAATGGTCTGATCTCAAGTGTGGTCGATGCACTCAAGAGCGAATGTGGCCTTGATCTGGAAGTTGTTGATTATCATGAACATGCGCTGCGTAAGGGAACAGATTCTCAGGCAGCAGCCTATATTGAATGTCACCTGCCAGATGGCCGTTCCGTATTCGGTATTGGTATTGATGCGGACATTGCGACAGCCTCTGTAAAGGCTGTATTGAGTGCAGCCAATGTGAGCAACAAAAGAGCGCAGTAAGCATTTCAAATATGAATTAAAACGCCGCCTTTACAGGCGGCGTTTTACGTTCCACGCGGCTTTGCACGTCGGGTTGGTTCTGCCACTGCTGGATCATCAGGCCAGGGATGTTTAGGATAACGCCCGCGCATATCCGTTTTGACTTCAGCCCATGAGCCCTGCCAGAAACCCGGTAGATCACGGGTAATCTGAATTGGGCGGTGAGCTGGAGAGAGGAGATGCAGTGTCAGTGGAATTTTGCCACCGGCAAGGCTTGGATGAATTTTCTGCCCAAAAAGTTCCTGCACTCTGATGGCAATTGAAGGACCACCTTCTGAGCTGTAATCAATCGGAATGGAAGAGCCGGTTGGTGCTTCAAAATGTGTCGGGGCTTCCTGCTCCAGCTTTTTCTGCATATTCCAGGGCAAAAGACCATGAATTGCATTTGTAAGCTCATCGGTCTGAATATCGGATATAGCTGTTTTGCCAGCCAGATATGGCACCAGCCAGCTATCCATACTTTCGCCAAGTGCTCTGTCAGATATATCCGGCCACTCATCAGGAGCAGCATTGCGTAAAAACATGACGCGCTCGCGCCACTGTAGCAGAGCTTTGGACCACGGCAGGGCCTTCAGACCGATAGACAGAATACCCTGTGCAAGAATATGCGCGGTTTCATCGCTATTGGGTACTGACAACGGGCGATCATTTAAAACAACAACGCCATAACGCTTGCTTGCGCGTGCGCGTACGGCACGGGCAGATTTGTCAAAATAGACTTCTTCACGCTCTGTCCCGAGTTCCGGATGAAGTGCGATGATTTCTTCGAGTGTAATGGGAGCTGCTGCGATAATTCTTGCTTTTGTTGCTTTGCCACTAATCTCGGCAATGGCAAGAAAAGGCGCCTTGGCGAGACGGTCGTGGGCATCCAGCATGGCGCCACGCCCATTACTCATAATGTATTCGCCCGTAGCCCCACGTACTTTTGCAATACGATCTGGGTAGGCTAAGGCAACCAGAACACCAAGACCATCTCCCTCCGGTAATCTGCTCGGCGTGTCCTTAGTGTATTTATTGGCTGCCCTGCTCCAGTTTTCTGCTAAACGCCGGGTTTCTTCCGCACGTTGAGACCGATCTCGCAGGAAGCGCTCATAGCGGTCATCCAGATCAGCATTATCCCCGCCGATACCACGTTCTACAAGCAGGGCAGCCAGATTGGCGCCTTCCTGTCCGCGGCCCGCAGCTGAAGCTTGCAGAACCATGGCGGCCAGACGTGGTGATAAAGGCAGTTTCTGTATGCTGCTTCCTAATGCTGTCAGGCGACCATTATCATCAATGGCGGCAATATCCTGTAACAGGGCTCTTGCTTCATTAAGAGCCGGGGTGGGAGGCGCATCCAGAAATGGAAGAGTGTTTGGGTCTGTGACACCCCATGTTAGACAATCAAGTAGCAGGCTGCTCAGGTCAGCGGCCAGAATTTCTGGTCGGGCAAAGGCTTCCATGGCGCCTGTTGCAGCCTCTTCCCAAAGGCGATAACAGACACCTGCTTCCAGACGGCCCGCGCGCCCACGCCGCTGATCGGCGGCGGCCTTTGAAACCCTGACGGTTTCAAGTCTGGTCAGGCCGATATCAGGCTCATAGACTGGAATACGGGCAAGGCCTGAATCAATTACAACGCGGATGCCTTCGATTGTCAGAGATGTTTCGGCGATGGAAGTTGCCAGTACAATTTTGCGGCGACCAGCCGTACTTGGCGAAACTGCAAGATCCTGCATTTTGCGATCAAGCGTGCCATAGAGTGGGGCAACATCAATAGTATCTGTATCGACCCATTCTTTCAGAAGGGTTTCAACCCGTCGTATTTCTCCCTGTCCGGGTAGGAACACCAGAACAGAGCCACTTTCTTCACGTAACGCCTTACGGATGGCCATATTGATATCATCTTCAATACGGCTTTGTGGCGTTCTGCCGATATAACGGGTGTCGACTGGATAGGAGCGCCCTTCGGAGTGGATAATGGCAGCGTCATCCAGAAGTTTAGAAACACGTGCACCATCAAGGGTGGCCGACATGACCAGCAGGCGCAGATCATCCCTCAAACCGCTTTGGCAGTCTATTGCAAAAGCAAGGCCAAGGTCTGCATCCAGTGAGCGCTCATGAAACTCATCGAACAGAATAGCAGCAATACCGTTCAATTCAGGATCATCCAGTATCATCCGGCTGAAGACACCTTCCGTGACAACTTCTATGCGGGTCTTGGTGGAGACTTTGGAGCTCATCCGAACACGTAAGCCAACCGTTTCTCCAACGCTCTCACCGAGCGTTCTTGCCATCTGTTCAGCCGCTGAGCGGGCGGCAAGGCGCCGGGGTTCCAGAATGATCAGCTTCTTGCCATCCATCCATGGCTCATCAAGCAGCCATAAAGGAATACGCGTTGTCTTACCTGCGCCCGGCGGGGCGACAACAACAAGGCGTGTCTCTGTGGCGAAATGCCGGGAGATATCCTCAAGGATGGCATCAACAGGAAGAGGTTGCTTGAAGGTACGCATAGGCCTGTATGTACTCAGGCCACGCTCTCAGGGAGTGCTTTGTCTGCACTCTTCATGACCAATGGTTTTGCTGGTGACAGCTGAGCGAGAATTGTACCAGTCAGCATCAGGGCACAACCTGTCAGAACCCGAGCATCCATAATGTCTCCAAGTACCAGCCAGCCTGTCAGGGCCGCAAAGACGGATTCAAGGCTGAGAATGATAGCACTATGAGCTGCAGGCGTATAACGCTGTGCCAGAACCTGCATTGTAAATCCAAAACCAACTGAGAGAATACCACCATAAAGCAGAGAAAAACCCGCATCTCCAATGGCTTCAAAAGAAATTGGTTCAATAACAGCTGCGATCAACAGTGATGGAATCATACAAACGGCAAATTGCGTTAAGGCAAGACGGACAGGTGGCAGGAGATTCTTGGAGCTGGAAAGAGCCAGTACCTGAAAGGCCCAGAAAAAGGCGCTCAACAGTGTCAGCAGATCACCATAATTAATTTCCAGAGCTCCATGAATGCTGAGGAGATAGAGCCCGGTAACAGCCAGAGCAACACCAACCCAGACGCCCATACCATAACGATAGCCGGCAAAAATCGAAATAATAGGGACAAGTACAACATACAGACCAGTGATAAACCCGGAGTTGGTGACTGATGTAAACATCAAGGCGACCTGTTGCAGGTTGATACCGACAAAGAGAAACAGACCGATACCCACACCTGTAAGCCAGGCTTTTCTGTCAGGTTCCGGAGCAGGACGTTCAAAGAAGACAAGAGGCAGAACCGTTATGAAACCAAGCAGAAACCGTAAGCCCGTGTACCAGAACGGACCAATATATTCCATGGCAGCTTTCTGAGCCACAAAGGTTGATCCCCAGATGGTGGCAGTAAACAAAAGCAGAAAGTTTGCCTTAATAATCGTTTTATTCATCAATAGAGATCCGTGGTGCCATGCGAATATCTGCAGAAGTCAGATGTTGTACGGCAGCAGCATAAGTTCTGTCACCTATGGCTCATATCCGCTTTTCGTCTTTGTGGGAATGCGAAAAGCAAGATTACTATTCCTATTTTTCTGAGAGCACCGGCTTTTGATATCAATGATCTGGCTGATGACTGCTATAATATCTCAAGGTGTGATCTCTGAATGCACTGACAATTTCACTCTGAGGTTTACCGGTCTGCCAAGACATATTGTAGTTTCTGTTGCAGATTGGGAACCTGATGTTCAGTAATCTGACTCCAGATGGAAAATCACCCCAGCTCTTTTCAGGCAGAAAACCGATACCCTCACCAGCGTTGATGAGTTTGGCAATCATATCAGTGCCATCACATTGGTAGCTATAGGTTGGTGTAAAACCTGCCTGCTCACAGAAGGCCTCCGTTTCTTCAACCCAGCTTGTTGTATCATCGAGTGATATGAATTGTTCATTTGCAATCTGATGCAACTCAACGCCACCATTTCTGGCGAGGGGATGATTTTCTGGCACACCAAGCATGATTTTTTCAGAAAACAGGGGGACGGATTCACATTTATGCAGATTGATCTGAGCTGCGTGGATGTACAGATCGCAATCATAGAGGAACTTTGATTTTATATAGTTTTTAATGACCACAAATCTGACATCAGGATGCTTTTCCTTGAAGCTTTTCATCAAGCCAATGAGATAATGGTCGTTGATGATATTAGTCTGTAACCTGATCTTTGGTGATATTTTCTGGCCCATCCGGTTGAGGGCATTACGGCCGTTCTCGAAGGCGCTGATTGCCGCTTCTGCATACTTGAGAAATTCAAGACCATATTCATTAATCCGGATTCGACGGCCCGTCCGGATAAAGAGGGGAGTACCCAGTTCTTCTTCCATCATTGTGATGGCTTTGCTGAGAGCAGGTTGAGCAATGTGCAGTTTCTGGGCTGCCTTGGATATGTGCTCAGTCTGGGCCACTGCACGGAAGTATTTTAGTTTCTGAATGTCCATTCACACTCCAGTTAAACACTAAATACCGAAAAGGGTAATGTGCCATATCCGGAGGCTGTTTTAAACGTGACAAATTCCCCTTCACTGGGAGGTATGAAGGGGAATCTCTTGTATCTGTCCTAAAGGCTGGGGTTAGGCCGGGAGGAACAGGATGACAAAGCCAAACAGTATCCCACCTATCAGCATGATCGCCGTAGAATAACCCATGATGTCCTTGGCTTTCAGACCAGTGAATCCAAGTAGCGCCAGAGCCCAGAATGGCTGACACATATTGGTCCATGAGTTACCGTAGGCAACCGCCATGATGGATTTCAGCATATCCACGCCCATCAGTCTGGTTGATTCAACAGCAATGGGACCCTGCACTGCCCATTGCCCGCCGCCGGATGGCACAAACATATTGACAATGGAGGCACTGAGGAAGGTGTACAGATGGAAGGTAAAGTTTGAGCTTATTGCAACCATACCTTCTGCCAGAATGGAGACCATGCCGGAGTACTTGATGATGCCCATGATCCCCGCATAAAGCGGAAACTGGAAGATAATGCCGGCAGCACTTGAGGTCGATTTGGTGAAGGCAGCTACGTAGTTGGCAACTGTTCCCTGCAGCAGAAGACCACTGAACAGAAAGATGGCGTTCAGCATATTCAAGTCAAGTGCAGAGAAGCCCTTTTGGGTAAAGGCGTAGACAACATAAACCAGGCCCATACAGCCCAGATAACCACAGACAATCCGGCTGTTGTTGAGACGGTCACCGACAGTTGCATAAGCTGTCTGATGTGCGGATTTTACTTCCGGTACATCGGATTCAAGAACCTTCAGAGCATAATCCGGAACCTGATTCGTATTTCTGCCTTTTGGATGAAGGAAGTATACGAACAATGGCAGGATGATTGTAAAGCCGGCAACCAGTGTCAGGTTCATTGGGTTGAAGATATATTGGCTGAGAGAGATAATACCGATCTCTGACTCAAGAAAATGACCTGGTGTTGCGATGGTCAAACCAACAGAGTTGGAGAAACCAGTACACCATGTCATCTGCCCGATGTAGGCACAGGCCACCAGCAACCCATACTCAAATGGAATGTTACGTCTGCGGAAATCAGCCGCAATACTGCGTGCCAGTAGAGCACCTCCAACAAGGCTCAGGCCAAAGTGCATGTAGGACAGCAGGATTGTGACTGTTGCCACAAGTACTGCAGCCTGAGGGCCAGTTTTAGCAATAGCTGCAATTCGACGTATTCCGCGCTGGGCAAGTGGTGCATCAGCAACCACGGCCCCGGTGATAATCGCAACTGACATCTGCATCGAGAATGTCAGCAGCTCCCACAAGCCGCTGTACCAGCCGGTTAGTACGCCCATGGGCGTACTGTCTGTCAGGATCAATGCCAGAATGAAGGCTATTAACGTCAGTGCAATCGCAAAGATTGTTGGATCTGGCATATACTTCTGGGAGACGCGGGTGAATGCTTCACCCATGCGGATCAGAAAGTTTTCCTTCTGATTGGCCGCTTCTCCCGTATTGGGTTTGGAGTTCGCCATAACTTGTTCCTCCCCTTTGCCTAGTGGGCAAGGAAGTCGAGGTTGATTGTCTCATTTTCTTCTTCGACAATGCCTTTGATGATGGAGACCATGTCGACCATATCGTTGATATTGAGCATCTCGACAGGAGAGTGCGAATAACGACGCGGTATGGTGAAGGAGGCTTCCGGAATACCATCGCCTGCATAAGCGTAAACGGAGGCATCAGTCGTGGAAAGAAAACCAACAAGTGTCAGCCACTGAACGGGCAGCATCTGTGCCGCAGATTGTTTTTCAATTGCCTTGCGAATGGCAGGATGGACGCTGCTGAAAATGCCGTATTGGTGGGCACTGTCACAACCATCAGCCAGTAGAACTGCCGGGCCTTTGCCAAGAGCAATTGGCAGAAGAGACTTATTGGGCTGGTCAGGTGTATCGCCCGATGGCACAGTATCAATAGCAAGGACGTAATCGGGCTTTACTTTGTGACCCATAGGGCCTGCACCAACCATGCCGACTTCTTCGCGGCATGTTGCTCCGACAACTAATGTGCCGGCAAAGTCACCGGATGCGCATTGTCTCAGAACTTCGCAGATAACACTGCAACCTGCACGATTATCTATTGCGCGGCCTGCAATATAATCGCCGTTACCCATTTCAGTAACAGTATCGGCAAAGACGGCACGATCACCGACACGGATGCCGAGAGCGGCAACTTCTTCCGCAGAAGAGCAGGCAACATCTATGTAAAGTTCCCGGGCGGGACGAACGGTACGTGCTTCCTCTGCTGTCAGAAGATGTCCGGGTTTTGCGCCGATAACACCCGGTATTTTCTTGGATGAAATCCAGACCTTGCGGCCAACCAGAAGATTATCCGGAACACCGCCGATTTTATCAAAGCCGATAAAGCCGTTTTCTCCGATATATTTAACGGCAAGGCCAATTTCATCAGAGTGTGCGGCAACAAGAATAGTAGGGCCGGGGCGATTGCCTTTTTTGACAGCAGTCAGGTTACCCAGTGTGGTTACCTCAATACTATCGGCATAGGGTTTTAGTTTCTCAATCATAGCCCGAACAACATCCTGTTCGGCACCGCTGACCCCAATAATTGAAGTCAATTCTTTTAGTGTAGTTTTTAAGGATTGTTTGACGTCATTGCGGTCCATAGTAATACTCTCCTTTACACTTTTAGCCGGATATCCGGAGGCTTGTTTCTCTGAATCTTTTGAAAAACGAGCGCTGTTAAAATGTACGGAGAGCCCAAAAATTTTAAAAATACTTATTTTTCATGAGCTATATTCCAATATTGATATGTAGAAAAATGCTGATTAATAGAATTTTGTAAACATTAATGAATTTGCGCTATTATGATTTCTGTCAAATACTGAATGCGCTGATATTTTATTATCCGGCAAGCTAAATAAAGAGACTTTGAACATGCAGCAATCTCCCAACACGGTCGTTTTTGATGTTGGTAATGTCCTGTTCCGTTGGAAGCCGGAAGAGTTCTATCTGGATATTCTTAAGGACGAGACCAGACTCCGCTGGTATATGGAACATGTACATACTCCAGAGTGGAACCGTGATCTGGATTTGGGAGTTGCCTGGGATAAAACGTTTGATGCAAGGGTTGCAGAGTTTCCCGAATGGGAGGAGCCGTTACGCGCTTATCAAACCCGTTGGTTCGATACGATGCGTGATATAATTGAACCTAACATCACCCTCTTGAAGCAGCTGAAATCAAAAGATATTCCGGTCTATGCAATCACTAATTTCCATGACTGGACATTCCGGACAACCCAGAAACAACATTATGATTTTCTGAATCTGTTTGATGGTGAAATCGTTTCAGGTGAAGAAAATCTGGTTAAGCCTGATCCAGCCATATTTGAATTATTCTTCAGTCGTTTTTCCCTGAAACCTGAAGACTGTATATTCATTGATGATAATGCAGATAACATTGCAACTGCCCGGAATTTAGGGATGCACGTTGTGCATTTTATTGAGCCTATGGACGTTGCTGCTGAGCTTGGAAAGCTTGGTTTAAATATCTGATGGTCGTGACGGGAGAACTGCTTTTAAACATGGAAATCCCACGTCTGAGTTGTATTGCGTGGTGTTGAAGCTTTACCCATTCCGCTTGCTGCGATTTCACTCAGATTGGTTACATGACAACGCCATCTCAAAACACACTGCAAAATAAATATCCTTGGGGACCTTATCGCGCGTTGGCCACGAAAGAAGCTGCTTTGGCTCAGCGTGCTGAAAGCTATGGCGGGTGGCGGCTATTTGCTTATGAGTTCATTCGGTTTGGCATCAAACAGGGGTGGGCCTGTCTGTTTGGTGGTCTGATGGTTGCGCTACTGATTGGTACCTACCTCTGGTATCCCAAAGATGCAGCTTTGGCCCGATATGATTTCCTGGTCATTGCATCGGTCGCTATTCAGATATTCCTGCTCGCTTTCAAAATGGAAACGTGGGAAGAGGCAAAGGTTATCCTGCTGTTCCATATTGTGGGTACAGTGATGGAGATATTTAAAACCCATGTCGGTTCCTGGCATTACCCGGAGCCCAGCATTCTTCGTATTGGCGGTGTTCCGTTATTTACAGGGTTTATGTACGCGAGTGTGGGGTCATATATTGCGCGTGTCTGGCGTCTTTTTGATTTTCGGTTTTCGCACCATCCTTCTTTCCCCGTGACAATTGCAATTTCCTTTGTCATTTATGCGAACTTTTTCACGCACCATTATTTTTACGACCTGCGCTGGATCATCATGATTGCACTGGTCGTGATATTTGGCCGAACTCGCATATATTTCCGTGTCTGGAAGCAGCATCGCTGGATGCCATTATTGCTGGGTTTCCTGCTTGTAGCGGTCTTTATCTGGTTTGCCGAGAATATTGGTACATTTACCAATGCATGGCTCTACCCAAGCCAGGTTAAAGGCTGGAGTATGGTCTCGATCAATAAGCTTGGCTCATGGTTCATGCTTGTGATCATCAGCTATGTCATGGTTTCAATCTTGAATAAGCCCGAAGAGATATAAGTAAGCCTAGTTTTGATTTTTATGACCTTGCTCCACCTACCAGCGGATGGTCATACCGAGACGTTCATCCCAGGCCTCACGGCCCTTCTTCTCGAAGGAGCGGTTGTAAGAGGCTGTGGCGAACAGTGTTGTTGTGTCACTGATCTGGCCGGAGATACCAGCCCCGATCTCACCCCATGTGCCGCCAAGACGGGTCTGGAACGGAAGCGGGTCATAGCCATAAACATCCGTGACATTCATCTTGGTCTTGCCCATGAACTCATGCCAGATGTTGCCTCTGAGCCATGCCTTGATCAGACGTGGTGGCTTGTTCTCTTCCGCTGCATTCCATGTCTTGGTGACACGAACACCAATGCGGCCACGAAGTGATTCAGCATCATTGAAGTAGAAGCGGCCATAGGCATCATTGGTATTGTCGAATGACAGGTGCTGATAGATGATCTGCGCCTGTGGCTCAATGGTATAGCCATTATCAAGCTTGAACTCATAGCCGGCTTCGAGAGATGCCATGAAGCCAAAGCCATCAGCATCAATCTTCTGGCCCTGAACAGACTTGGCGTCCCCTGTGTACCATGTGCCCTGAACGACGGTATCAGTGTACCAGCCCTTCGGAGACATATGTGTCCAGTATGCGCCGAGTGAATAGGCATCCATATCAATACGACCGGCATGGCCGTAATAAGCCCCCTTCACACGGCTGTCGATGTTACCATAGGCGACATAGATACCGGCCTTATCGACGGTTCCATCCTTCAGCTCACGTCCGTAGACATCAAGACCAGCCTGAATGCCACCGAATGTGTAGTTATAGTTTGAGCCGTTCTTTAAGAACTGTCCCTTGTTGTTATGGAAGCCGCGATCACCGAAGACGCGGGCCCATGCACCTGAGAACCATTTCTCACGTTCAGGGTTGCCATTATTCATTGTCTGGACAAGTTGGCGCTTGCCCTGTCTGTCCGTCACATAAGACTGCCTGATAACCGGTTCCATCGAAATAGGGAAATGATCGCCAACGCGTTCGTGCAGGGTACCAAGGACAGCATAGCCATACTCAAGTGCAACCGGCTGCACCGCATTCATCAAAGGAACTTCAACGCGATAATTATAGACCGGCTTTGCAATATCGCCACCTGTTCCTGGTGTTGATGTGCCACCGTTATTACCGGCTCCTTCCTCACCCGGTGTCGGGTCAGGATCGGTCGGTGGTGTGGGGATCAGTTCATTGCGCAGATACCAGTTTTCATCACTGGTGCTGCCACCACGATACAGGCTGTACTCATAGGCACCGGCTGCAACGCGCGAGCCGAGCATGAAAGCATCACTTGTGGTTGTTGCAGCACCTGTCGCCTCAACAACAAGGATACCATCTGCAGCTGTCGCGACACCCGGCCCACCAATATTGTTGATGTGCAGGAGCGAGTTACCGGAAGCAGAACCTGTCACAACCAGACGGTCGGAAGCAGAGCTATCCGCACCGAGATAAGTGTTCAGGCGAATATTCCCGTCCGTTCCGACATAGTCACCAACAGTCAGGAAAGCACCCGGTGCGCCGGTATCGGTATTCGTATAGATCCAGCCTGCATTGGTAATGCTGACAAGCGTCTGGTCATGACCGGCAAGATCAAGAGTACCTGTCGCATGAATATCCGTGTGTGAATTCGGACTGAAGGCATTTACAGCCCCGGCACGCAGCGTTCCGGCGTAGATTGTTGTATCACCCGTATAATCGTTTTCAGCCGTCAGAACCGTAGTGCCGGCGTAGACATCAACAACACCGGGGCCTGTCATCAGCGGGGCGAAATCGTAATTATTGCCCGTATGATTGAAGACGATCCGGCCATCACCATTACCAAAGACAATGCTTGCGGCTGTTGTCGAGCCCGGAGTTACAGCAGCCTCTCCTGCTGCCGCACCGATATTGATGATACCGGTAGAGCCTGCCTCCATGGCAACATCGATTGCCCCGGTTGTAACGTCTATCACGCCACCATCCGCCAGTGTCAGTTCACCATAACCTTCAAGACCAATAACAGTCATTGCTGTACTGCTCAGAAGAGAACCTGCTCCAGTAATGGTCACAATGCCAGAAGCCTCTGCCACGCCGCCCAGATATACGTAACTGCCGTTTGTGATCTGGCCTCCATCAGAGATCATGACATTGGCATCTCCATACAGGCCGATTGCCATTATGCCAGAATTGTTCCACCAGGAACCGGATCCTGTAACTTCAATGGTAGCTGTTGTGTTATTGTTGCTGGCCATCATAGCTAAGTTACTGCTGACATATCCTCCGGATTTAATATAGAGCTCTCCTTGTCCATTTGTAGCAACAGCAAGGGTTTCATTATTTGTAAAGGCAGAACCTGTGCCTTCAACGGTAACTTTACCCTTGCTGGTTGCTTCACCGCCTATGACTGAAGAGGCTGCGCTAACTAAACCGCCGTTTGTTATAGTAACCTCTGCATTTCCGGCTTGAGCAATATAGAAAGTATATGCGGTAACATTCAGCTCAGAGCCGGCGTCTGCCACATTGATGATACCTGTGCTACCAGCTAAATAGCCGGCAACCCCTATCAGGGTTGTGACCTTGCCCTGATTGCTGATGTTAAGCGTACCGTGACCGGCATTGCCGATGAGCATGGAAAAGTCTTCTGTCAGGCTGGAGCCGTTGTTTTTTACATTCACGACACCAACGCCGCCCTCCAGAGCACCGACGACCGTTCCCTGCTCAGACGTAACTATTGCCTGACCAGAAATATCCAGAGTGCCTTTACCGGCCATCCCGACAATCAGATTCTGTGTTGTTGAGTTTGGTGCATTCAGAACATTTAATTTAGTATCTGGCCCCTCAACTAGAACGTTGGCCTGTGAACCGGCATTCTGCCCGATAACCATGCCGGCCGTCTGGTAGATTGCTCCCGACTCCACTTGCAGACTGGCATTTGAGCTGGATACACCAACCACTGTGTAATCGACGGTGTTATCCCATAATGTATTATTACCGGTGACACGCACTGTGCCACTACTGCCTGCTTCAACGCCAATCAGTGTTTTCTGGGCAACAGTAACCGTGGTATTATTTACGACAGTTGACAGATACCCGCTCCCTGCAAGTCCAACGGTAAGATTATTGGTCTGCATACCCGTAGACGCTGAAAGTGTCAGAACACCAACACCGGTTGCCGTCACACCAAGATTGATCTCCCCGGCTCTCACCCCATAACTGGTACCGGGATTGGCCACTCCGCCCAAAGAGTTCACGCCGATATTGAGAATATCCGTATCTGACGGGATAGAGGTTGCATCAAGAAGCGACTGCCCCCCATCAACATTAATGACTGTCTGTGCCTGCGCATTGTAGAATACGAATGGTACTGCCATCCCGAGCATAGCAGCCAGTACAAAGCTGACCGAGTGTGAGCGAATAAGAGATACGGGCACATCAGTCTCCGTTGCCATCAATCTGTTTTTCTTCATTCTTCTGCCTTTATTCCTTTTTTTTGGCTTTAATTGCCAGCACCCTCTTTATGCCTGTGATGGCCCCATCGTTGAACTTCTTTCAAATTTAAACGTCGGACGTCGGGTAGGCACAGCTAGATCGCTCAGGAACAAGCCCCATACATATGACGACCCCTGAGAACCGCCATAACTCGACAAAACCCTTGAAAACATTATAAATTTGAAATTTTCATCGTATAAACAATTCCAACATATGTCGCAAACACATTTTAATATATTTTCCTATTAAATGAATTTATTTCTTTATCAAAAAAATAAAAAAGTTTAAAATTTCAACAAATCAAAACGTATTCACAGCAGAGATTATAGTCTCTTAGTTTTGTAGTCTTGCCAGAAATAGCTTTAGCTTGTGGGAGCTTATTATTTATATATTAAAATATATTCTGTTCATTTTAAGGCGTTCTAATTATTTTAAATAATAAATTTATAGAAAACATTACTTTTAAATATAAAAATTTATAATCGATTGCGGTGAAAATACTTGAAAATTATATCCGGTTTTACAAAAATAGCCCGGAATTTTCATTCCGGGCCGTACCAAATCAAATTGTCAGGGTACTTACCAACGGATGGTCATACCGAGACGTCCATCCCAGGCCTCACGGCCCTTCTTCTCGAAGGAGCGGTTGTAAGAGGCTGTGGCGAACAGTGTTGTTGTGTCACTGATCTGGCCGGAGATACCAGCCCCGATCTCACCCCATGTGCCGCCAAGACGGGTCTGGAACGGAAGCGCGTCATAGCCATAAACATCCGTGACATTCATCTTGGTCTTACCCATGAACTCATGCCAGATGTTACCTCTGAGCCATGCCTTGATCAGACGTGGTGGCTTGTTCTCTTCCGCTGCATTCCATGTCTTGGTGACACGAACACCAATGCGGCCACGAAGCGATTCAGCATCATTGAAGTAGAAGCGGCCATAGGCATCATAGGTATTGTCGAATGACAGGTGCTGATAGATGATCTGCGCCTGTGGCTCAATGGTATAGCCATTATCAAGCTTGAACTCATAGCCGGCTTCGAGAGATGCAATGAAGCCAAAGCCATCAGCATCAATCTTCTGGCCCTGAACAGACTTGGCATCCCCTGTGTACCACGTGCCCTGAACGACGGCATCAGTGTACCAGCCCTTCGGAGACATATGTGTCCAGTATGCGCCGAGTGAATAGGCATCCATATCAATACGACCGGCATGGCCGTAATAAGCTCCCTTCACACGGCTGTCGATGTTACCATAGGCGATATAGATACCGGCCTTATCGACGGTTCCATCCTTCAGCTCACGTCCGTAAACATCAAGACCAGCCTGAATGCCACCGAATGTGTAGTTATAGTTTGAGCCGTTCTTTAAGAACTGTCCCTTGTTGTTATGGAAGCCGCGATCACCGAAGACGCGGGCCCATGCACCTGAGAACCACTTCTCACGCTCAGGATTACGCTCCATGACTTTTACAAGGATACGTTCACCCATCTTTGTCTTGACGTAATATTGTTTTGTGACTGGCTCCATGGCGACAGGGAAATGGTCTCCGACACGCTCATGGAGTGTGTCGAGCACAGCATAGCCATATTCCATTGCAACAGGCTGAACAGCCAGCATCAAAGGAACCTCAACGCGGTAGTTATAGATCGGTTGGGCTATAATGGTGTTGCCACCCGTATTTGGACCAGGAATCGTTCCGATTTCGCGGCCCGGCTGTTCTCCCCCTTCTCCGCCAGGAGTTGGTTCCGGATCAGGGTCTGGGGTTACTGGAGGAGTCACAAGTGTATTACGCAGATACCAGCTGTCAGTACTGACGCTGCCGCCACGATACAGGCTGTATTCATAGGCCCCTGCAGCGACGCGGCTGCCAAGTGCAAAAGCATCAGTTGTTGTTGTCGCTGCACCAACTGCATCAACAACGAGAATACCATCAGCGTAGGTCTGTTCGCCCGGGCCACCGATATTATTGATATGCAGCAGCGTATTACCAGAAGCAGACCCTGTTACAACGAGTGTATCGGAGGCAGAGCCATCTGTTCCAAGATAAGTATTAAGGCGGATATTGCCGCCGCTACCGACATAATCACCAACGGTCAGTGCCACACCCGGCAGACCCGCAGAAGTATTTGTATAAATCCAGCCTGCGTTGTTGGCACTGATGAGTGTCTGGTTGTAGCCTGCCATATCAAGCAAGCCAGCCGCCTGAATTTCAGTGGCGGAATTCGGACTGAAGACATCCGTGTTTCCGGCCTTCAGAGTATCGCCATAAATGGTTGTTGTGCCGCTGTAATCATTGGCTGCTGTAAAGACGGTTGTACCAGCATAGACATCAACAGAACCTGTTCCTGTCAGCCTGGTTGAGAATTCATAGCCACCAGTTGGCAGAACGCTGCGTGCTGCTTCGTAATGGGTATGGTTGAAGACAACACGGTTATTACCCCTACCAAATGTAATCTCTGTGGCATTGGTGGTACCTGCGACGGCTGCAGCCTCACCTGCCGGTGCACCGATATTAAGAGTACCTCTGGATGTGTTGTAACCACCCATCGTGAAGGAGCCGTTCTGGATATCAAGCAGACCATTATCCGTCAGTGTAATAGTGCCTGTTCCGGTAACGGACAGCTTCATAACGCCTGTCTGACGCAGGACTGAGCCACTACCTGTAACCACAATCTTGCCAACAGCATCTGTTTCACCGCCAATGTTGAATTCACCGGTATTGTCAAACAAACCACCATTGGAAATCAGCATAGTTGCTGTTCCCTGCTGGGCAAAAAGCATTCTTCCTGTGTTGATCCAGTTTGAGCCGGTTCCGTCAATATTAATGGTGGCGATTGCATCAGGTCTGCCGAAAGCGGTACCACCACCCTTTGAGGTAACAGTCGCACTATTTGCAATATTCAGGCTGGATGTGGAGCCGGTGTATCCAATATACAGCTCTCCATCTACAGTGAATTTTGAACCTGCATCTCGGACATTAATATGCCCCTCGGAATTGGATGAATATGCGGCGTAAAGAGTACCGGTACTTGTAAATACAGCACCGGAATCTACTGTCATGTTCCCTGAACCATTACGCCCGATATAACCAGAGGTCGCCGTTAATGATGAGCCTGCTCCAGAAACAAGAATAGTTCCGGATCCAGTGGTTGAACTGCCGACTGTCAAGTTTGTTATAGCAACAGTGGCCTGATTTGTAATGCGCAGTGTTCCTTCACCAGCACCGCCAGCCGTGGTAGAATTGGCTGTTAATGCCGAGCCTGGTCCGTCAATTTCAATTAAACCGGTTCCGCCCAGGGAATTGCCTGCCGTAAGAGAGGAAGTGCGCTGACTGAAGGTGCTTGTTGCACCGTTAATGATGGATAATGTTCCATCACCATAGTTGCCAACAACAACACTACCTGCAGCTTTTGTTAGCTCAGAGCCGCTGTCTGTAATGATAAGTTTGCCGACGCTGCCTGCCAGTTCACCGATGTATGTATCACCTGTATCGGCGGTTGCACCATTGGCAATGGTATAAGTACCCTGGCCTTCAACGCCGATATAGGTTTCTGCAGTGTAGGCTTTGGAACCTGTCCCGGTAACCAGAATAGAGCCTTCACCTGTTGCAGTACCACCGATTCTGGCCAGATTGGCAGAAAGATAGCCCTTATTGACGACTTCTATAAGACCCTCGCCAGCTTCGCCGACGGTGAGCCCGGTTGATGATGTGTTATCAGAAGTGACACGGCCACCATCAACGAGGATGTAGCCATATCCGCCCTGATTTTGTCCAAGCGTAAGGATACGTGCGAGAACTCTGGTATCGAGATTTGTTCCTTCGACAATCAAAGAGCCTTTGCCGGATGCGCCAATAACGATTGGTATGGAGTCGCCATATCCGTTAGGTGTACCAAGTATTCGTGCACCATTTTTCAGATAAACAACGTTATCTACGCTGGAAGCTTCCTGCCCGACAGTAAAACCTCCGATAACATTGATTGTAGCGGCATCAACATTCAATATGCCCTTGCCAGCAACGCCAACAGTTATGGAGTCACTGAAAATACTGTTTACGCCACCTGTCATGTCAAGCTGACCAACGCCGGTCGTTTCAACACCAAGGTTCATAACGAATCCTGAGTGGCCAATACCGTATTCACTTTCAGAAATGACATTAACGCTGTTCGCGACGCCAATGTTGAGGACGTCTGGCGTATTACCATTATTAAGCAGGAAGGTAATGTAATCAAAATTCCATGAAATTTCCGGATAATCTTCAGATGGCCGAGGGGTATCTACATTCACAACTGTCTGTGCCTGCGCACCTAATACCAGGCCTGCACTGACAAGGGCGGCAAATGCAAATGATGCATATTTTGATCTGATAATATTCTTCTGACCGGATAAACCTGTCTGCCTCGCATTAAATTTAGTCATTAAATCAGCCCGCTTCTGCTCACCATGCTCTTTTCATCAAGAGCAATGTTTTTTGATTAGGACGCTAGGTCCGCCTGTTTGTGAATAGATTTGTACAACTTAGTGTTTGGTTGCCCAGAACAAAAATATTCCTTTTCAAACCCAACTTTATAAGCATGAGTTTAGATATTATTAATAATTGTATATATCACGGAGCAGATTTAATTGCAAATATGTTGTATTTATAAATTTTTGTTTGTTATCAGTTAATTGATATAGATTATTTTAATAAAGGTATTAGCATTTCCAATGCATAGGGTGGTCTGCTTACCAACGGATGTTAAAGACTATCATTTGCCGGATATGTTTTTGACACTACCGCGCAGGTGATGTCCCGCCGCGGTGTGCTAGGGCTTCAGAAACATGAATGCGCCGAACCTTCTCTTCTTTGTCTAGATCAGCCAGGGTTCGGGCAATTTTAAGAACACGATGATAACCACGACCTGACAGTTTTAATTTTTCAGCAGCACGGCCAAGCAGTTCAAGGCTCTCAGCATCTGGCTGTGTAACTTCCTGAAGTAAGTTTGGTGGGCAGGCTGCATTGGTACAATCCTGTAGACCAAGCTTTTCATAACGTGTTGTCTGGCGTTGCCGGGCCATTATGACGCGGGCCGCAACATCTTTTGATGTTTCTGATGTATGAGGCTGCATCAGGTCTTTCGCACTGACGGCGGGGACTTCGATGGATAAATCAATGCGATCCAGAAGCGGACCGGATAAGCGGGCCTGATATTGCGCTATACACCGTTCATTGGGTTGACGACGACAGACATAGCCCGGATCACTGGCATGACCACATCGGCATGGATTCATGGCAGCGATCAGCTGAAACTTAGCCGGATAGGTAATGCGGTGGTTGGCCCGGGCAATCAGCACATTCCCCGTTTCCATGGGTTGGCGCATGCTATCGAGTACATGGGGCTGGAACTCAGGTAATTCATCAAGAAACAGAACGCCGTTATGGGCAAGAGATATCTCGCCCGGTTTGGCACTGATGCCGCCTCCCACCAGAGCAGCCATGGATGCAGAATGGTGTGGGCTGCGAAAGGGGCGCCTGTCAGATAAAGCCCCGTTTTCAAGTAACCCGGCAACGGATTGTATCATGGAAACATCCAGCAGCTCTTTAGGCGATAATGGTGGCAGTATGGATGGCAGGCGCTGTGCCAACATGGATTTCCCAGCACCCGGAGGGCCGGAAATCAGGAGATGGTGGCCCCCGGCCGCAGCGATCTCAAGGGCGCGTTTTGCGCTTTCCTGCCCCCGGATATCACATAAATCTGGCAGGGCAGTGGACTGTGGAGCCATTCCGGCCTCGGGACGATGCAGGACTTGTGAGCCTTTGAAGTGATTGGCAAGCTGAATGAGAGAACGGGGTGCGATAATATGAAGCGCTTCACTGGCCCATGCTGCCTCAGGCCCACAGACCTGAGGGCAAATGAGGCCAAGATTGCGTGAAGATGCAGCAATGGCTGCGGGTAGTGCGCCGCTGACCCGGGCAATGGTGCCGTCAAGAGCAAGCTCGCCCAGAACGGCATAGCCTTCCAGAGCATCATGGGGAATGGCACCAATGGCTGCCATAATGCCAAGCGCAATCGGAAGGTCATAATGACTTCCCTCTTTTGGCACATCAGCCGGGGCCAGATTAATAGTGATACGCTTGGCTGGTAAAGCAAGGCCTGAGGCTAATAAAGCGGCCCGGATACGTTCACGGGATTCTGCGACGGCCTTATCAGGCAGGCCAACAATCGTTATGCCAATCTGTCCGGCTGAAACCTGTACCTGAACATCAACCGCACGTGCATCAATTCCCTCAAACGCAAATGTTGCAACTCGGGTGATCGGTGTCATTCACTTGCCTTTCCGGTAACTGTTACGAGATGAATTTTTCATGGACAGCCCGGATCGACAACGCGCTATAAGTTGCAACGGATTTATAAGCTATCTGATAATAATGATGGGGCAGCGACAATATTCCCATCTTTATGGGCAAAACAAACGTCAAGCTTTCCTTGCAAAAGCATGTTGTGGCAGATACGTTTCTCTTGGTTTTTATCAGCACTCTGGGGATATATCTGATGCGTAAAACAAATAAATTAGCCGGATTTCTGTTTGCGGCGCTGTGTTTGAGTACGCCGGTTAAGGCGGCAGATGTCATCAATGCCTATTCAGTCATGCCTGAAAAATATGCGGCACAGATTGCTCAGGCCTATGAGCAGAAGACAGGCGTGAAGATTAATTTCGTCCGCATGGCTTCTGGTGAAGCACTGGCCCGTCTGAATGCTGAAAGAGGTAACCCGCAGGTTGATGTTCTGCTTGGCGGTCCATCAGACATGTATGAAGCCGGTATCAAGACCGAGCTGTTTGAAGCCTACACACCGAAAGATACGGCCGTTCCTGAGCAATATCGTTCTGCAAAAGGCTATTGGACAGGCTTTGGTCTCAACCCACTGGTATTCATGACGAATACGAAGTTCCTTGAAAAAAACAATCTGAAGGCTCCGGAATCCTGGCAGGATCTACTTGATCCCGCTTACAAGAATGGCCTCCAGATGGCTGATGCCCGGACGTCCGGTACTGCAACAGAGCGTATTTTCTCGCTGGTTAAGCTCTATGGCGAAGATGGTGCTTTTGATTACCAGAAGAAACTGCACAAGAATGTTCAGCTTTACACCAAGAGTGGGCAGGGTGGTGCTATGCCGGTTGCAGCCGGACAGGCCGCTTCTGGTATCTTCTATTTTGTTGATGCGCTGGACGTGAAACAGCAGGGCTATCCGGTTGTCATCACATACCCGAAGGAAGGTATTACATCCGGCATTGATTGCTTTGGTATTATTCACAATGCAAAGAACATGGATGCTGCCAAGAAGTTTATCGACTGGGCTTCAAGTGTTGAGCTGGCGAATCTGATCATGGAAAAGAAGATCAACTATGTGCCAGTTGCCAAGGGCGCCAATATCACAGACCCTGTTCTTGATCTCTCCAATGTCAAAATCCTTGAGGCTGACAGTGAATGGAAAGGCGCAAAGCGTAAGGAATATGTTGAGCGCTGGGTCAAGGAAGTTATTCAATAAGGAGCAGGTATGAAATGGCTTTTGCCGGTTTTGGGACTACTCGGGGCACCATATGCCGCCTTGTCTTTCACACCGGCACAAGCCGCCTGTTCCTGTGAATGTGTTGACGGTGAAGCGGTTAATGTCTGTGAGTATTCCTATGACTATAAACCGTATTGTTCGCGGAACTGTCCGTTTGTTCCTTATTCCATGAAGCCGATTCAGGAGCCTGTTATACCGCCAGTGGGTATGAAGAGCTGTGAACAGCGGCAGGTTATGAATCGGCAGACGCGGCGTTATGAATGGCGCACTGTTTGCGAATAACCCGGCATAAGCACCAATTCGCTTTGCCTTGACCGGATAATCGCCCTATAAGCGCCTGAATACTTCCTGTTCGGGAAATCTGGAAACAGATGCTTTGAACGGGGACAAGGGGTTCATTGCACTGAGTTAATCAGGAAAATAACGTATGGCATCTGCAAGCCAAATCTCTCCGCTTCCGAATACACCTGTTTCGGGTAAAAAACATTTCAGCATCTTCGACCTTGGAGCTTTGCCGGTTTTATCCGTCATCTGGCTCTCTCTGCTGGTGTTTGTGCTCTATCCGGCCTTCAAGCTGCTTTATGTGGTCTTTGTTGTCGATGGTTCCTTCACGCTTGCGAATATCTCGGAAGTCTGGAGCAGCAGCTATAATCTGAAGGCGCTCTGGAACAGTTTGTTTCTTGGAGCAACAGTTGCCATTTCGGGCACCTTCTTAGGTTTCTGTTTTGCCTATTTTACTGTGCGGATGCGGGTGCCGAAGTTTATCAAATGGATTGTTGCGACGCTGACGCTATTACCCCTGATTTCGCCGCCATTTACCAGCAGTGTTGCACTGACACTGGTGCTCGGTCCTAACGGTTTTCTGTTAGAATTTCTGGGCATTTCAGATTTTAAATTCTATGGCTTCTGGGGCACATGGATTGCGGAAACACTGACGTATTTCCCTGTTGCTTATCTGGCCCTTGCGCCTATCCTGCTGTCGCTTGATCCAAGTATGGAAGATGCCGCCCTCTCATTGGGACGTACGCCCTGGCAGGTGTTCCGGACGGTCACATTGCCAATGACGACACCGGGTCTGGCAAACTCACTGCTGCTGCTGTTCGCCAATTCACTGGCTGATTTTGCAACGCCGCTCGTTCTGGCCGGCACGGATTTCCCTGTCTTGCCAACACAGGCCTATCTGCAGATTACTGGACTTTATGATCTGAAAGGTGGGGCCGGGCTGTCCGTTCTGCTATTGGTTCCAGCGTTAGCTGCTTACCTCTTTCAGCATTACTGGGTCAGCCGTCGTTCCTATGTGACGATTACGGGCAAGAGCGGTGCGCGCTCGTCTGTCCGTGGTATGGGGATGGTTGGTGAAACGACGATTGCACTGATCTGTTCTTTCATCACGCTGTTTGTACTTTTCCTTTATGCCATCATCTTCACGGCTGCTTTTGTGAAGATTTTCAACGTCAATCACAGCTTTACGTTGGAGCACTTCCAGTATGTCTTCCAGTTTGGTCGCAAAGCTATTTTTGATACCCTGATCATTGCCGGTATCGTGACACCGCTGGGTGGCCTGCTAGCCGTAGTGATTGGCTTCATCACTTATCGTAAGGCGTACTTTGGGAACCGTCTGCTCGATTTTACCTGTATGCTGAACTATGCTCTGCCGGGTACGGTTGTCGGTATTGCCTATGTGCTCTCGTTTAACGAGAAGCCATTGGCTTTGACTGGTGGGCTGACCATTCTGGTTGCCGCTTATATCTATCGCTATTTTGCGGCAGGTATCCGGTCAGTCGTTGCTTCACTACACCAGATCGACAAAAACCTTGAAGAGGCATCAGCCAGTCTTGGGGCAAGCGGTATGCGAACATTCTTCCGCATTACATTGCCACTGGTTATTCCGGCAGTGCTCGCCGGGATGCGTTATCTGTTCATTCACTCCATGACAGCGATCAGCGCCACCATCTTTCTGGTGTCGATTAACTGGACGCTGCTCACCACCCGCATTCTCGAAAGCATGACGGGCCTGCAGTTCGCTCAGGCCTCCGCTTTCTCCGTGGTGCTGATACTGATTGTTTTCATCGGTAGCGGCCTCATGACATTAATTGCCAATTTCTACAGCCGCCGTCTTGCTGGCGCAGATAAAGAATAACGGGAGCAAAGACTATGGCGACTGCCGATCTCTCAATCCGCAACCTTCGCAAAACCTTCATCAAGGGCAAGGAAGAAGTTACTGCCATCAGCAATGTAAATATCGATGTTGCCAATGGTGAACTGATCACGCTGCTCGGCCCTTCCGGCTGCGGCAAGACAACAATCCTGCGTATGGTTGCAGGATTTGAAACGCCAAGTGAGGGTGAAATCCTCGTTGGTAGCGAGAATATCGTCAACCAGCCGGTGCACTCGCGCGGTATGGGTTTCGTATTCCAGAACTACGCCCTCTTCCCGCATATGAGCATCTTTGAGAACGTGGCTTACGGTCTCAAATCCCGCAAGGATGCAGGCACTATCAATATTGAGCATGAAGTTGCCGAGGCGCTGGAGCTTGTTGGCCTGAAGGGTGTTGGCAGCCGTTTTCCAAACCAGCTCTCCGGTGGTGAGCAGCAGCGTGTGGCATTGGCCCGCGTACTGGTTCTGAAGCCGAAGTTGCTCCTGATGGATGAGCCGCTTTCAAACCTCGATGCCAAACTGCGTCTGCATATGCGTACCGAAATCCGTCGTATCCAGCAGCATCTTGGCATTACCTGCCTCTATGTGACCCACGACCAGAAAGAGGCCCTGACACTGTCAGACCGTGTCATGGTTCTGAGCCGTGGTAAAGTGCAGCAGATCGGGACACCGTTTGAGCTTTATGCGAACCCGGCCACAACCTTCGTTGCGGACTTCATCGGGCAGGCCAATATTCTGGAGGCTAATGCCACCCGCATTGAGGGTGATAATGCTGCTATTGAATTGCTGAGTGCAAACCTGACACTGCGTTACGTCAAGGCATCCGGTACGGCACAGGCTGGCAAGGTTTCAGTTGTGCTGCGCCCTGAAAATATCCGTCTCGTTGAAAAGGGACAGGGAACGCTGACGGCAAAAGTCCAGAACCGTTTCTTCGTAGGTGATCATATGGAATATGAGATCACCCTCTCCAACAACCAGACGATCTTTGCCTTCGTGCCTTATAATCCCGGTATGGAGCTGTATGAGGTTGGCGCAGAAGTCGGGCTAGCCTTTGATGATAAGGCTGCCGTCGTTCTGTTTTAATTCAGACCGCCCAGCAGGCGCAGCCGAGTGCCCCCCAGAAGCCTGCATTGTCAGATGTAGGGACATTGCTGCTCCAGCCTTGGGCATGATCATGTCCATGGACTCCGCAACTATTGGCGCAGCTGCATGAGGCTGCGGCCATGCGACGGAGTGAATAGCGCTGGCCTGCGTCGGCCTTATCACCCCAGGCGCCGTAGCCTTTATAGGTTCTGACCGGGGACCAGTTCGGCATGGCGGGTGGAAGCGGGTTGTCATCAAGATCACTGAAGACACCGCCACCGTAGACGATGCGGCCACCGACCATGGTCAGCTCTGAAACGATAGAGGAGATGTCGTTTTCCGGGCAGCTGAAATAATCGACATCCGGCACAATCAGATCAGCCAGTTGCCCAACCGAAATTTGCCCCTTCTTACCCTCTTCATTAGAAAACCATGTGACTTTCTCAGTCCACATTCGCAGGGCGGTTTCACGGTCGAGGCAATGGGCGCGGGGGTAGAGTGATGTGCCGCCAACAGTTTTACCTGTCACCATCCATGCCAGCGCAACCCAAGGGTTGTATGAGGCAACGCGTGTGGCATCAGTGCCGGCTGAAACCTTGATGCCCCTGTCGAGCATCTTGGCGATGGGTGGTGTTGCTTCAGCGGCCTTGTTGCCATAACGCTCAATGAAGTATTCGCCCTGATAGGCCATGCGGTGCTGAATGGCGATACCACCGCCGAGGGCGGCGACCCGGTCAATTGAGCGGTCAGAGATTGTCTCGGCATGATCAAAGAACCAGTTGAGCCCTTTGAGCGGAATATCCTTGTTCACCTTTTCAAATACATCGAGCGCCCGGCTGATTGTCTGGTCATAGGTGGCGTGCAGACGCCAGGGCCAGCGGTTTTCGGCAAGAATGCGGACAACACCTTCAAGGTCATCTTCCATCTCGGGTGGCATATCCGGGCGGGGCTGGCGGAAATCTTCAAAGTCAGCCGCTGAGAACACTAGCATCTCACCCGCGCCATTATGCCGGAAGTAATCATTGCCCTGTTTGTAGGTGACGGAGGATGTCCAGTTGAGGAAGTCCTCTTTCTCCTGCTGGGGCTTTTGTGTGAAGAGGTTGTAGGCGAGGCGTACGGTCAGCTGCCCGGAATCTGCGAGTTGCTTGATGATTGTGTAATCTTCCGGGAAGTTCTGGAAACCGCCACCGGCATCAATCACCCCAGTGATGCCAAGGCGGTTCAGTTCCCGCATGAAATGGCGGGTGGAGTTCAGCTGGTACTCAGGTGGCAGTTTTGGCCCCTTGGCCAGCGTGGCGTAAAGAATGCCGGCATTGGGTTTGGCGAGCAGCAGGCCCGTGGGGTTGCCCTGTGCGTCCCTGACAATCTCGCCACCCGGTGGGTCTGGTGTGTCCTTGGTGTAGCCGACGGCGCGTAACGCAGCCCTATTCAGCAGTGCGCGATCATAAAGATGCAGCAGAAAAACCGGGGTTTCCGGGGCAATAGTATTGATCTCATCAAGGGTTGGCAGACGCTTCTCGGCAAACTGGTGTTCGGTAAAGCCACCGACAACCCGCACCCATTGTGGGGGCGGTGTGACATGCACCTGATGGCGCAGCATCTCTAATGCGTCGGCTAATGAATGCACGCCATCCCAGCGCAGCTCCATATTGAAGTTGAGACCACCGCGGATGATATGCATGTGGTTATCAATCAGCCCCGGCAGAACCCTCTTGCCATGCAGGTTGATTTTACGGGTCCCTTTCCCGGCCAGTGCTATGATATCCTTCTCATCACCAACCGCCACAAACTTCCCGTTCTTGATGGCGAGGGCTCCGGCAGTCGGATTCGCGGTATCAAGCGTGGTTATCTTTGCGTTATGGAGAATAATATCAGGAGCGGAACCCTTCATGGTGAGAACTCCATTCTGGCCGGTAATGGAAAGAGCGGCAGTTACTTCTTGAAACTGCCGCAGATAATCTCAGTGACCTTCGCCACCATCAAACATTGTTTTGGCGTAAATCAGTCCAAGCCCATAACCGCCACCATTGGCAATAGCTGTTGCAACCGTCTCGTTATAGGTGTCGGAGCGGGCCCAGTCGCGTTGCAGTTCAAGCAGATACTGCACGGATGTCATCGGTCGGGCGCCTGCCTGTACCATACGTTCCATGGCCCGTTCATGGGCTTCATCCGAGACATCACCGCAGGCATCGGCAATGACGTAAACTTCAAAGCCCTGATCAAGAGCCGAGAGTGCAGGCCCGACAATGCAGACACTGGTCCACAGTCCGGCAAGGACAATGCGGGATTTGCCAATGTCATTGACCCGGTCGGCAATCCGCGCATCCTCCCATGTATTCATGGTCGTGCGGTCAATGGCTGCCTCATTGGTAAAGACTTCCTTGATTTCATTGAAGATAGGGCCGGAAAAGCTTTTCTCGGCAACGGTTGTCAGAATGGTCGAAACCTTGAATTCCTTAGCCGCCTTCGCGACAAGCGCCACATTGTTCCGTAACAGAACCGGATCAATCGATTTCGTCGCAAACGCCATCTGTGACTGATGATCAATCATGATCAGGGTATGATCAGTCGGGGAAAGCAGCGTTTTTCCGGGTCTGGCAACAGCTTGAGGCATCATTGTCTCCTTCAGATAAGGGTAACCGCACATATTACGGAGATGGCACGGGTAAAGATGGCCTGAGCCAGAAGGTGGGAGATCATGAGACGGTCAAAGCCTCACCTGACAAACCCTCCCCGGCGCCAATCACAATACCGCTTTTTCACCATACAGAGACTGGATATAGGGCTGTATGCGGGAGGAGCAATGGAGAGCCTGTAAACGAGGTTGGCTCTTATTCTAAAGGGGCATAAAGGCCAGATGAGGCAAGGGACTTAAAGTTCTTCAAGGGACGCAATCACGTCATCAAACAGATTGTGCCAGTAGCCCTTGTCAGCATTTGTTGCCAAACGGGCAATTCATACAAACCTGTGCTATAGTGATCAAAACCTTATCTGTGACAGCAGTTAAAAGGAATTTGAGCATTGGATATTCCACGTATCTTTAACATTACCGAAAGCGCGCACCGCATTCACAACCCGTTCACGGCAGAGAAGCTTGCAACGCTTGGTGCGGCTTTGCGGCTGGAACCGGAAATGCGTCTGCTTGATCTTGGCAGTGGTTCCGGAGAGATGCTGTGCACATGGTCCCGGGATTACGGAATTACCGGTGTAGGCGTTGATATGAGCCAACTATTCTCCGAGCAGGCCAAACGTCGCGCAGAAGAGCTTGGTGTGACTGATCGTGTTTCGTTTATTCATAATGATGCAGCAGGTTTCATGGCCGAGGAAAAGGTCGATGTGGCTGCTTGTCTTGGTGCAACATGGATAGGTGGGGGCGTTGCAGGGAGCATTGCGCTTCTGGAGAAGAGCCTGCGTCCTGAGGGTATCATTCTTATTGGAGAACCCTATTGGGTGAAAAAGCCATCGTCAGATGATGTTGCCAAGGGCTGCCTTGCAGGCTCCGTCTCCGACTTCCTCCTGCTTCCAGACCTCGTCGCTTCCTTCGGTGATCTTGGCTACGACGTTGTGGAGATGGTGCTGGCTGACCGAGAAGGCTGGGACAGATACGAAGCCGCAAAATGGTTTACGATGCGCCGCTGGCTCAAAGAGAACCCGAATGACGAGCTGGCAAAAGAGATCCGCAAAACCCTGACCTCAGAACCCGTCCGCTATGCCACCTACACCCGCGAATATCTCGGATGGGGCGCGTTTGCACTGATGGCACGGTGATGTAGAATTCATCTCTCAAGCTTAGGGAAAGAGTGGCCTGAAATTGCGCATCGCCTCTCTCTGTTTTCTGGGCTTGTCGGTGCTTCTGTTTGTAACAGGATACGCCTATGGCTTGATGGCGCAGAGCTATAACCCCGTTTCTGAAATTGACCAGACGATCGCGGGCTATTTCATTATCTCTTCTTACGGCGCGCTCTTTCTAAGCATCTTCTTTTATGCCGCGAGCTTCTTGAGGAAGCGGCAGGATTAATGCGCTTGAAGGGACGCAATCACGTCATCAAGCAGATTGTGCCAGTAGCCCTTGTCAGCATCCGATTGGGTTTTATCCTTAAGGGCAAGTAGTAAAGGCAGCAGGCTTTTATCACCCATCTTCTCTGCCGCTTCCAGATAGCAGGCCTGACATTGGTCAGTATGTGCCAGCACATCTTTCAGGAACGGTATGATGCGCTTGTCTTGACGCTCGGCAAGCCCGGCAATGGCTTCCGCGCTGACATCTTCATCAGCATCCCGCACATTCTGCCATAAGGCATCCGTGATGTCTGGCGTATCCTGCGGTACCAGAGACCCAAGCGTAAATGTCGCCCAATCCCGCACCTGATTATCCCGATCCTGCGTCAGCATAATGACCGTATCAACGGCAAGTGGTGCCTCGTAATACCCAAGCGCAAAGGCCACCGCATAACGGATATTCGCATCCTGATGCGTTGCATAGGCGGCAATGCGTTCCAGAACATCAGGAAACGGCCGATGCCCAAGCCCGACAATCGCCGCTGCAATCACAAGCGGATGCGGATCATCAAGATGCTTTGTGAGCAGATGATGCGCTTCATCAATCCCATAAGGCACAAAGCTTTTACCCTGCCAGAAACCCAGCTGTGAAATAACATTCACCCCCAACTCCCGCTTCCGCCAGTTCCGCGACCGACACAGCTTTTCAGCGAGCTGAATGGTTTCCGGCACGCACTGCTGACGCAGAGCATGAATCGCCTGCCAGCTCTCATCGCTGTTGCGGGACTGGAGAGCGGTTAGGGTGAGGGATTTAGGAGACGGGTATGAATAGTATGCCATGAATTTAATAACTGCTTTGCACTATTCGTTGAATTCAATTTTATATTTATTATCTTAGAATAAATATATAGAAATTTATTCTAAATATGTTATCGGGTAGCTATGGCTACGATGACAAAAAATTCTAAAGATCTTTTGGGCAGCAGCGGGAGTCTCTGGACACAAAAAGAAGAGAAGCTCTTGTATGAACGGACAGCTCAAGGTTTATCTTTAAAAGAAATAGCCCAATATCATAAACGGACAGTTGGAGGTATTCGCGCACGTCAGAAGCGATTGGGATTACGTGATGAAGAAACTGGTCAGTTGCTTGATCCATTGCAAGAATTTCAACCATTTTCTAAAGAAGATATTAAATTAAAATTAATTAAAAAAACTTCTAATGAAATAAAAAATAATTATTCAGAATATTGCATATCAGAAATATCTAAATTAATTTTTAAAAAATATAGTACAGAAAGTACAGTTGATTTAATCTGGGAAGCTATTCGGTGGGATATATTTATATATTTTGATTCAAAAAAATTAGAAATTTTTCTAGAACGTAATAAAGAAATTATTATATCAAGATTAACTCCAGATAATGATGAATTTCCATACAAAACACTTCAACAACTTGGTGAAAAATTTAGTATAAAACGAGAGCGTGTTCGTCAGATTCAGAATAAAATATTTCGGAGATTTCGTCACCCAAAACGTAAATTTTGCCAGACATTAGATTATGTTCTTAACCAATTACTCTCAGATAATAGTTATGATACCTTTGAGGCAGAATGCGCTTGGCTAAGTCAAGAACTTCTTCACTCAGAGAGTGCTAAACACTTTAATTCTCACGTTCTACGCGCCTTATATCATAGACATGAAAAGTCTAGTTTAAGCCTAGAAAATTTATTAAATATTTTAAGTCAGAATATTACTGCTCAACAGCAGAAAAGACATCTAGAGAATAGGCGATTATTTGTTAAGGAAGCCAGTATTCAATTTTCTAATAAAGCAGATAATTTTGTGAAAAATGTACTATCAAAAGCTCAATTTAGTTGTACTTTTGCTGCAGATATAATTGAGCTAAGCAGCTTGCCCCCTCTACGAACTTGTAAAGGGAATAGACAAATCTTCGTCAAAACTTTGAAGCGAATGGTTGCTTATGAAAGTAGCGGTGAGAAAAAATTTATTAAAGCATTTGATCGTTGCCAGATCATTGACCAATTTGCTGAGCAGGCAATAAGAGTTCCTTATTCCGAGGATGGTAGAGCGCACGACTATATCCCTGATCTAATTATTCGGACTATAGAAGGATTGGTATTTGTAATAGAAGTAAAATCTCGCTTGCGATTAGCAGATAGGGCGGTACAACTTAAAGCAAAAGCGGCAGTAGAATATCTGGGAACGAAGGGCATTGGTTATTGTTTAGTGGATGTGGAAGGATTTTCTGCGAATGATCTTCAACAAGTCGAAGTTGATGAAGAGTTAAAGATATTTTTGCGTCGCTGCTTAAGAGAGAAAGGTATTATAAGGTACCGGGATATTAAAAATTATATTAATGGTGGCCCAGTACGCGATATTATGGATCAAGTACAAAGTTTAGTTTTAAGGTATAATCTTAATTATCAAACCTCTCTTTTTCCACTTCCAGGAAAGGAAAATAAGTATCGTTTTGATTTTAAATTAAAAATTTAGATAAGATATTTATATTAATACAGCTGATTTTATTGAGCTTTATTCTTTAACAGATACAACGCCTCTAACGCCTCCCGAGGCGTCATGCTGTCCGGGTCTATGTCTTCCAGCGCTTTCCGCAACGGGTCATCCTTTGGCTCTGGTATTTCCGTAACTTCCGGAACACGCGTCTGTGCCTGGGCCATCGCAAACAACGGAAGATCATCAATAATCGCCCGCTTTGGCTGCTCTCGGTCGGAGCGTTCGAGCTCAGCGAGAATAACCTTGGCGCGGTTGATGACGGCGGTGGGGAGGCCGGCGAGGCGGGCGACCTGGAGGCCGTAGGAGCGGTCGGCGGCACCCGATGTGACCTCGTGGAGGAAGACGACTTCGCCTTTCCATTCGGTGACCTTGAGGGTGGCGTTTTCCAGACGCGACAGCTTTTCAGACAGCACCGTCAGTTCATGGAAGTGAGTCGCGAAGAGGGAGCGGCAGCGGTTGATTTCGTGCAGGTTCTCAATGGCGGCCCATGCGATGGAGAGGCCGTCGAATGTGGAGGTTCCACGGCCGATTTCATCGAGAATGACTAATGAGCGTGCCGTGGCCTGATTGAGGATGGCGGCGGTCTCGACCATTTCAACCATGAAGGTTGAGCGTCCGCGGGCAAGGTCATCTGCTGCGCCAACGCGGGAGAACAGGCGGTCAACAATGCCGATACGGGCTTCGGTTGCGGGCACGAAGGCACCCATCTGGGCGAGAATGGCAATCAGCGCGTTCTGGCGGAGATAGGTTGATTTACCGCCCATGTTCGGGCCGGTGATCAGCAGAATCTGGCCGCCGGGATTACTGCTCGTTTCTGGGCTTGAAAGATCGCAGCCATTGGCGATAAAGGATTTGCCGTCACGACGAAGGGCGGCTTCCACCACCGGATGGCGGCCGCCCTCAATGTGGAAGGCAAGGCTTTCATCAACATGCGGGCGCACCCATGCGAGCTCAACCGCAAGTTCGGCAAGGCCAGCGAAGACATCAGCGGCGGCAAGAGCGGCAGCCGTTGCGGCGATATCGCGGGACTGGCCAACGATAGTGTTGCACAGGCGGTCAAAAATGCCGAGCTCGATGCGTAAGGCGCGGTCTGAGGCCGAGGCGATTTTGGCCTCAAGCTCACCGAGTTCCACCGTGGTGAAGCGCATGGCGTCAGACATCGTCTGGCGATGGACGTATTTCTCACGCTGGTTCTGGAACATCTCCTGACCGACGTTCTGTGGTACTTCGATGTAATAGCCGAGCATGTTGTTGTGCTTGATGCGGAGGGTGCGGCAGTCAAGCTCGGTGGCGTATTGGGCCTGTAGGGAGGCGATGAAGCGGCGGGAATCCTGCTGGAGTTCGCGGGTTTCATCAAGCTCCGGTATCGCGCCGGGGCGGATGAAGCCGCCATCGCGTTTCAGCAGTGGCAGTTCATCATCAAGCAGGGCGGCCAGTTCATCGGCAACTGATGTATCCAGTGATGTGATGGTGCGGATGATTGATGTGAGTGCCTGCGGCAGTTCACCCTGCTGGCGATCGAGCAGGCCTGAGAGTTCACGCGCGGCAAACAGGCCATCGCGCAGGGCGGCCAGATCACGCGGGCCGCTGCGGCCAAGACCGAGGCGGGAAAGGGCGCGGGAGATATCCGGTATCTTCTTGAGAACAGCGCGGATGTTATCGCGCAGAGGGGTGTTCTCGACAAAGAAGGCGACGGCATCCTGACGGCGATGGATGCGGGTGGGCTCCATCAAGGGCCCGGCCAGCCATTCCGCCAGCAAGCGGGTGCCGCCCGGTGTCTGGGTGCGGTCAATCGTTGCCAGAAGGCTGCCGTTACGCTCACCGGAAAGGGTGCGGGTTAATTCAAGATTGGCGCGGGTTGCGGCATCAATCGAGAGCGTTGTGCCATTAGCCTCGGCAATCGGTGGAAGCAGTACGGGTTTGTCATCAAACTGGGTCTTTTCAATGTAGAAAAGCGCAATGCCGGCAGCGGCAATCTCGGGGCGGCTGAAAGAGCCAAAAGCATCGAGAGAGGCAACATTATAATAATCACGTAGACGCTGCTCAGCCGATGATGATTCAAAACCGGAGCCTGCGAGGGGCGTCACGGATGTGCGGATTTCACGCCAGAAACCGAGGAGTTCTTCATCGTAATAAATCTGCTCGGGCAGGACAATTTCGCGGGGTTCAAGGCGTGCTATGGCAGCGGCAAGGTTTGCCTGATCACTCTCTGCCAGTACGAAGCGCCCGGTTGAGATATCGACGGCAGCGAGGCCATACATCCAGCTTTCATCAGCCTGTTTGCGTCGTGCAATCGTCAGGAAGAGATTGGCCTGACCGGGCTCGAGCAGGCGCTCCTCTGTGATGGTGCCGGGGGTGACAAGGCGAATGACTTCACGGCGGACGACTGATTTGGGCCCGCGCTTTTTGGCTTCTGCCGGGTCTTCAACCTGTTCGCAGACGGCAACGCGCTGTTCAGCGGCAATCAGGCGGAGCAGATAATCATCGGCGCGATCAACCGGTACGCCACACATCGGGATATCATTGCCCTGATGCTTGCCACGTTTGGTCAGTGCGATGCTCAGCACGCGGCTGGCAACCTCTGCATCCTCGAAAAACAGTTCGTAGAAATCTCCCATACGGTAGAACAGCAGGCAATCGGGGTACGCGCTCTTAATCTCAAGATATTGCGCCATCATTGGCGTGATCTTGTGATCAGCCGATGGTTTTTCCTGCGATTTGCTCTGGGTCTGTGTGGGATTTGTCATGATGTCTGTTTACTGCATTTTCGGGGCAGAAAGCCAGTGAAGAGGAAATTTTCTGCTCAAAATTTGTGGTTTTCCCCGTTGATAAAATCAACACGTAAAGCTGCCATGATTGATGGGCAGAAGAGGAATGCATTTGCTGACTGCGACTATTACAACAATGGGTTGATTGTCCCTTTAGTGCTATTGCAGGGTTGCTAATCGTAATTTTCGGAAATTCCTCGGGGTCAAATTCAATATTTCATTATAAATCAGCTTGCCTGAAAGCTGTGAAATAAGGAATAAGAGGAGCCGGAACATTTACGCTTTCCTAGGGGGATTGGCGTAAGTGGATACCAGAGCACTCTGTGCTCATTCTATCAGAGCTCGCATCATGCGAGGAGGAAAGTTAAGGCTATAAAAATGTCAGACAAGTCTTTGCCAGCAGGTTCCCGTCCCACTTTCACTGATCAGGAAGCTTTGCAGTTCCATTCCCATGGACGTCCGGGCAAGCTGGAGATCGTACCGACGAAGCCAATGGCAACCCAGCGTGACCTGTCTCTCGCCTATTCGCCTGGTGTGGCGGTGCCGGTAAAGGCCATCGCCAAAGACCCGGCCCTTGCCTATGAATATACAACGCGTGGCAATATGGTTGCCGTCATCACCAATGGTACGGCTATTCTTGGCCTTGGTGACCTTGGCGCATTGGCCTCTAAGCCGGTGATGGAAGGGAAGTCGGTTCTCTTCAAGCGTTTTGCTGACATTGATTCCATCGACCTTGAACTTGATACAAAAGATCCGGACGCCATCATCAACGCCGTGCGTTATCTTGGCCCGTCATTTGGCGGTATCAATCTTGAAGACATTAAGGCTCCGGAATGCTTCATCATTGAGCAGCGCCTTCAGGAGCTGATGGATATTCCGGTCTTCCATGATGACCAGCATGGAACGGCTATTATTTCTGCGGCTGGCCTGATCAACGCGCTTTACCTCACCGGCCGTGACATCAAGAAGGTCAAGCTGGTGGTCAATGGTGCGGGTGCGGCCGGTATTGCCTGTGCTGAACTTGCCAAAGCCATTGGTGTTAAGCCTGAAAACGTTCAGCTGTGTGACACCAAGGGTGTGGTCTACAAGGGCCGCACCGAAGGTATGAACCAGTGGAAGTCAGCCCACGCTGCCGAGACAACAGACCGGACTCTGGCTGATGCCATGAAGGGTGCTGACGTTGTCTATGGCCTTTCCATTAAAGGTGCTTTCTCAAAGGATATGATCCAGTCGATGGCACCTAACCCAATCATCTTTGCCATGGCGAATCCTGATCCGGAAATTACACCGGAAGAGGTGGCTGCTATTCGTGATGATGCGATTGTTGCAACAGGCCGCTCGGATTATCCGAATCAGGTCAACAACGTCATCGGCTTCCCTTACATTTTCCGCGGTGCTCTGGACGTTCGCGCCAAAGCCATCAATATGGAAATGAAGGTTGCAGCAGCGCATGCCATTGCGCAGCTTGCCCGTGAGGATGTTCCTGATCAGGTGGCTGCCGCTTACAAGGGCGCCCGTCCGCGCTTTGGCCGTGAGTACATCATTCCGGCCCCGTTTGACCCACGCCTGATTTCAGCCATTCCATGTGCTGTTGCCAAGGCTGCCATGGAAACGGGTGTTGCACGTCACAACATTGAAGATATGGATGCCTATAAGGCGCAGCTCCATGCCCGCCGCGATCCGGTTTCCGGCGTGCTCAACAATGTGTTTGAGAGTGTCCGTAAATCCCGCCGTAAGGTTGTCTTTGCCGAGGGTGAAGAAGAGCAGGTTCTGCGTGCTGCGATTTCCTACGTCAATCAGGGCCTTGGCTCTGCCATTCTGGTTGGCCGTGAGCGCCAGATTTATGAAACGGCAGAATTTGCAGGTATCGACCTGAAAGATCGCGAAGGAATTGAAATTATCAATTCCGGGCTGTCAACGCGTATGGAAGTCTACTTTGACTATCTCTATCAGCGCTTGCAGCGTAAGGGCTTCCTGAAGCGCGATGTCATGCGCCTTCTGTCTCAGGACCGTAACACATTTGCCGCCTGTATGGTTGCGCTTGGTGATGCCGATGCCATGGTAACCGGTGCTACTCGCAAGACTTCAAAAGCTCTTGAGCAGGTACAGCGTGTGGTTGATGCCCGTGCAGGCCGCCGGGTCATTGGTGTCTCGCTGTGTATCTCACGCGGGCAGGTTGTGTTTGTTGCTGATACGGCGGTGCATGAGCGCCCAACAGGCGAAGAGCTTGCTGATATCGCCATTGAGACAGCAGAAGTCGCCCGCCGTTTTGGTTATACCCCACGGGTTGCCATGCTGGCATCCGGCAGTTTTGGCCATCCGGTCAGTGAGCTCGGTGAGGCCCAGCGTGAGGCTGTTCGCATTCTCGGTGAACGTCATGTTGATTTTGAGTTCGACGGTGAGATGTCTGCCGATGTCGCGCTGAACCGTGATGCTCTGGCACAATATCCGTTTGCACGTCTGACAGATACGGCAAACGTGCTCGTCATGCCAGCCAGTCATTCCGCAGCAATCGCAACATCTATGCTGCAGGAGCTCGGTGGTGCAATGGTTCTCGGTCCGATGATTGTTGGCCTCGACAAGTCTATTCAGATGATTCCGCTGAATGCCAATGATCTTGATATCGTCAACATGGCAGCACTGGCCGCCTTTGATATCGGGCTGTAAGTCATAACTACAGTTTATTGATTTTAAGGCGCGGGAGATGATTTCTCCCGCGTTTTTCATGTTTACGACAAAAAGGCCTGAGCATCAGTCTCACCCTGAGCCGTGATGAAACGGACTTCAGGTTCAAGCAAGATACCAAAACGCTCAGCGACCTGTTGCCGGACATGGCGGGCCAGATTTGCAACATCCTGCGGTGTGGCATTATTCAGGTTGATGATGACAAGCGCCTGTTGCGTATGAACGGCTGCGCCACCAATCTGGTGGCCCTTTAATCCGCACTGATCAATTAGCCACCCGGCCGCCAGTTTCAGGGAACCATCGGCCTGCTTGTAGGCAGGCATATCGGGATATTTCGCCAATAAGCTCTGGGCTTTTTCTGCATCGACGACAGGGTTTTTAAAGAAGCTGCCGGCATTACCAGTCACGGAAGGATCTGGCAGCTTTGAGCGGCGAATCTGGCAGATTGCATCGAAGACAGCTTTTGCTGTTACCTTATCAGGATCAAATGAACGCAGCTCTCCGTAAGTCAAAACGGGCTGCCATTTTTTGGGGAGCCCCAAGCCAACGGCTGTAATGGCATAGCCACTCTTGTACTGGTGTTTGAAAATGCTTTCCCGATAGCCAAAAGCGCATTCAGAAGCTTCAAGGCGTGAAAGCTTCCCTGTCCGCAAATCCAGCAGCTCGACATAAGAACAGAAGTCTTTCAGCTCCCGGCCATAAGCGCCGATATTCTGAATGGGTGCCGAGCCTGTGCAGCCGGGAATGAGGGCGAGATTTTCTAATCCCGCGATATTCTTCTCCAGAAGATCAACAATCAGATCATGCCAGACTTCTCCGCCTCCGACATGAACCAGCCAGTCACTGTCTGTCTCGGTAATCTCAATGCCCTTGATTTCGTTGAGAGCAATATATCCGGCGAAATCTTCAAGAAACAAGACGTTACTTCCCTGTCCGAGTAACAGGAAGGGTAAACCCTCTTTTTCGGCTTTTCGCCATGTGGTCACAAGTTCTTCTCCGGTTGCCGCATGCACGATATGCCGTGCGCTGACCGGGAGGCCAAAAGTATTCTTCTGCTGTAGTGAGACCTGAGGCTGCATTAAAAACTCTTGAGATTAACTCTGCTTGTTATCTGCTTAATACAGAAAACCGGATGATGCATTACAATATCTGAGAGCAGGGATTTTTCAAATCGCTCTCATATACGCTGAGCTACTCAGCTGCGGCACCGAATAGCCCCTCATTCAGAGGAGGTTCTTCATAAGCATTCGGGTCCCCTGCTGCGGTTTCCCAACCGAGATCTGGCAGAGCGATGATCCGGTGATTGCGGATATCATTGCGGCAGACGATATACTCCTGCTGCTCCATATAGGCGATAAGACGACGTGCACGACCTGTTGAACGGCTGCCACAGGCGCGGGCAATCTCACCATCTGGCGGGCACGGGTCATGCTGCATGGCGGCACGGGCCAACAGGAGATAAACACCCTGAATATCTTCCGGCAGAGCCGTTGCAACTTCAACGGCACGGTTCCACTCTTCACCCTCAGCCGTGTCAGTATCAACACCAGCGCGGACAACCGCCAGGCGACGGCGGAAACCCGGCAGGTTCAGAGGCTCTCCCGGCATCCGGCGAATACGGCAGCGTACAAGGAAATCCTGATAGAGAACAGCAACCGAGCGGAAGGAAGCTTCCGGCTCCTCCAGAACTTCGCGCAGAATACTGTCAATAATGGCAATCCGCTCTTCCTTGGACATAGCCGGTTCATCATCAGCTTTGTCAGCAGGTTCAGGCGGCCGGGTTTTGGCGAGCTGTGCCAGAAGATCGTTTGTTGAAGGTGCCGGTGGGGGCGGTACGCGCCGTGGTGTTGGGCGGATAATCTCTTCCGGGCTCGGCACGAACAGGAGATCGTGAATATCTTCAGGCGGCGTTTCTGGTAATGGCAGCAGGCGCGGGCTTGTGCTGCGGGCACTGGTTTCAACGTCACCAATTTTAATCGGGAGAGGGCGGCGTGAAAGGGCCGGGCCAAGGGCAACAAAGTGGCCGCGCTCAAGATCACGGAACATTTCAGCCTGACGCTTTTCCATACCGAGCAGATCTGAGGCACGGGCCATATCAATATCAAGGAAGGTGCGGCCCATCAGGAAGTTTGAAGCTTCTGCGGCAACGTTCTTGGCAAGTTTTGCGAGACGTTGTGTTGCGATAACGCCTGCAAGGCCGCGTTTTCTGCCGCGACACATCAGGTTGGTCATGGCACCAAGCGAAACCTTACGCGCCTCATCCGAGACTTCACCTGCGGCCGCAGGGGCGAAGAGCTGGGCCTCATCAACCACCACCAGCATCGGATACCAATAGTCGCGATCGGCATCAAACATGCCACCAAGGAAGGCTGCGGCACAGCGCATCTGCTGTTCGGTATCGAGGCCTTCAAGACTGAGAACGACAGAAACACGGTGCTGACGGGCGCGTGCTGCAATACGCTGCAAATCACCTTCCGTGCGGGATGCATCAACGACAACATGGCCGAATTTATCGGCAAGCGTTACGAAGTCCCCTTCAGGATCAATGATAGCCTGCTGAACCCACGGGGCGCTTTGCTCAAGAAGGCGGCGCAGAAGATGCGATTTCCCGGACCCGGAGTTGCCCTGAACCAGCAGGCGGGTCGCCAGAAGCTCTTCAAGGTCAAGGGTTGCCGGCTGGTTGCCGAACCCTGCACCTGACTGAGTTCCCATATCAATGGCGACCTTCATCCTTCGCGACCTAAACCTTTTCAAGTAATGGCAGATAGCAGAGGCCAAAATCCATTCGGATTTGTCCGGCCCTTATAGTCTGTTGCCAGTTTGGGCGGCCTCTACAGATGTGTTTAACAAAGTTCTTACACAAAAAGCCAGAGGATGATCTTCTGATTGCGAAAATCTGTCAGGTTGTCCCCTGATGATGGGTCTAATACTCAGCCCGATCGGGTTCAGTGTGTTTGCTTTCCTAAAGAGCCGAGCTGTTATCTCATTGATTCCAAATTTCTTTGTCCCTCATGATTACTAAGTTTACTCCACGGGATGGCATGCATTTAAGAAAATTCACTTCAACACTTGATGACTGACCAGTCAGTCATATATAATATGAATATTAAAAGCAGAGATTTGATGGTTTGCCCGCTATGGAAAAAAGGGAAATCTCCTTGAAAGAAAAGACAAAATCAGCCGTAAAAAAGCCGAGAGTATCGAAGGCTGCGCGTAATGAAGATGAGCGCCAGCAGAAACTGCAGGCAATACTCGATGCGGCTTTAGAGGTTTTTTCTGCCAAAGGGTTTGCTGCAACCCGCCTTGAAGATGTCGCCAAGAAGGCTGGTGTCGCTAAGGGAACGGTTTATCTCTACGTTTCTTCCAAGCACGAACTGTTTGAGGCGATGATTCGCAATTCATTTGTTCCGACTTTTGACATGCTTGAAGTTGCGACGGCCGTTGATGGGCTGACGCTTGAACAGCTGATTACCATTTTAATTGAATGGTTTCAGGTTGAAGTTCTCAAGACAAAACGACGTGAGATGCTATGGCTGATTTTACGTGAAGCCAAACAGTTTCCTGAGTTAGCCCATGCGCATCATCAGCTTATTGTCAGCCGTGCTCTTGGTATTTTACGTAAACGATCAGAGGCCGCCCTTGCTTCAGGTGAAATCAGCCATGACGAAGTGGTCCGCTTTCCGCATCTGGCGATAGCGCCGGCTATTGTTGCCATTATATGGACCGAACTCTTCAATGATATCGAGCCGCTCGATGTTGCGGGAATGATGCAAGCCTATCGTGACCTTCTGCTCAGAAGCCTGAAAGGAAACACACCATGATGTTTCGGCTCGGTAAGGATAAAAAATTTCAGCGCATTCCATTGATTGCGGGCGCTGTTATTCTGGCTATCGCTTTACTCGTGTGGCTGCAAGGCTGGCAGTTTGGCAGTCAGACAGCCTTTCAGGGGTATGTTGAGGGTAACTTTGTCTATGTTGCACCTGAAACAGCTGGCCGAATTGTAGCTTTAGAGGTTGAAGAGGGTTCAGATACGCAACAGGGGCAAAGTGCTTTTATTCTCAATACTGATATTGAAAAAGCGCAGCGTGATGAGGCTGAAGCCAAACGCGCACAGGCGCAGGCCCAGTTAGATGATTTGCGCGCTGCGCAGCAGCGGCCTGAGCAGATTGCTGTTCTGAAAGCACAGGAAGATCAGGCCAAAGCACAGCGTGATCTGGCGCAGGCGGAACTGGATCGACAGACAAAACTGTTCCAGAAAGGTTATGCCTCAAAGGCGGCCTTGGATCAGGCCCAGACGACTTATGATCGAAGTGTTGCAGCATTTGAGGAGGCTCAGCGGCAGATTACGGCTTCCGAACTTGCGGCGCGTACTGCAACAATTGCAGCAGCAGAGGCCGGTGTAAAGGCAGCAGAGGCAGGCCTAGTGCAGGCGCAGACAGCTCTTGATAAGCGTACAGTTTATATACCGCAGAATGGCCGGGTACAGGATGTATTTTTCAGGGTTGGCGAAGTTGTTAATGCTGGCCAGCCTGTGCTTTCAATCCTGCCACCGCAAAACATGAAATACCGTTTTTATGTTGCGGAAACAGCTTTGGCAAAATTCAGTCTTGGTCAAGAAGTTGCAATTGTGTGTGATGCCTGTCCGGATAATTTGAAAGCTAAAATCTCATTTATTTCCAAAGATGCTGAGTTTACGCCACCGGTTATCTTCTCTGATGAAGAAAGGGCTAAACTGGTTTTCAAAGTTGAAGCCCTGCCCGTCGTGCCGGTTGAATTACCAGTTGGTCTGCCAATCAAAGCACATACGGTGGAATGATCATGACAACACCAGCCTCGGATATTGTCATTGACGTTCACGGACTAACCAAGTCGTTCGGTGATAAGGTCGTGGTTAAAGACCTGTCGATGCAGGTTCGTAAAGGGTTGATCTATGGCTTCCTTGGCCCGAATGGGAGTGGGAAAACAACAACAATCCGTATGTTATGCGGGTTGCTGACACCCGATGCCGGAAAGGGAACCTGCCTTGGTTATGATATTCTGACAGAGCAGAATGAGATCAAGCGACATGTCGGCTACATGACGCAGAAGTTCTCGCTCTATGCTGACCTTTCTATTCGAGAAAATCTGGAGTTTGTGGCACGGATACACCGGCTGGAAAATCCAGAAGAATCTGCACGTCAGGCGATTGAGCAACTTGGCCTTGAAAATCGGGCTGAGCAGCTTGCCGGACAACTCTCCGGTGGCTGGAAACAGCGGCTTGCCCTTGGGGCCTGTATTCTTCCAAAACCGCAGCTGCTTCTGCTTGATGAACCGACAGCCGGTGTTGACCCAAAAGCACGGCGTGAGTTCTGGGATGAAATTCATACTCTGGCGCATCAGGGGCTGACGGTACTGGTTTCAACACATTACATGGATGAAGCCGAACGGTGTCACGAGATCGCCTACATTGCATATGGTGACCTTCTGACGAAGGGTACTGTTTCCGAGGTTATTGCCGAGGCGAACCTTACAACATGGCAGGTCAGTGGTAGTGCAGATTCTCTGGCATCACTGGCTGAGCGTCTGAAGGGTATGTCTGGCGTTGAAATGGTTGCGCCTTTCGGTTCCGTTTTGCATGTCAGTGGGCGCAATAAGACCGCCTTAGAAGAAACCGTTCGTAGCCTTGAGAAGCTTCCCGGGCTCGAATGGAAACCTGGAGAGCCAACACTTGAAGACGTGTTCATTGATTTGATGAGCCGCTCTCAGGATAACTTTCAGTGAGGACTATCATGCCAGACAAAAAAGCAGATAGACCGATCATCTCCTTCCGGTGTTTCTACGCCATGTTTGTGAAGGAATTTATACAGCTCAAACGAGACCGGATTACGTTTGCGTCGATGGTTTTCATCCCGCTGTTTCTGCTGCTGCTGTTTGGTTATGCCATCAATAACGACCCGAAGTATCTGCCAACTGCTATTCTGAATATGGATAACAGCCCGTTTGCACGTTCTGCAGTCGCTGCGATGCATACCAGTAGCTATTTCAGGATCACACAGGTTGCTTCAACTGAGGAGGAGCTAGATCACCTGATAACCTCGGGCAAAGTTCAGTTTGGGGTGCAGATACCTGCTAACTTTGGGCGTGATATCGTACGGGGTGAGCGCCCCTCCATGCTGGTTATTGCCGATGCAACAGATCCCGTTGCATCTGCCGGGGCAATCTCTGCCGTGCAGGGTTTGGCCAGTACTGTTTTCTCACGCGAGCTGAATGGGCCACTGGCTTATCTGCAACCTCAGGTATTGAAGTATGATCTCAATATTCAGAAGCGGTATAATCCAAGCGGTACAACACGGCTGAATATTGTACCGGGATTGATGGGTGTCATTCTGACACTGACCATGCTGATTTTTACGGCTCTTTCAGTGACACGTGAGCTTGAGCGTGGGACGATGGAAACATTGCTTGCCATGCCCATTACACCCGTTGAAATCATGCTTGGTAAAATCGCACCTTATGTCGTTATGGGTGCGGTTGAGATGTTTATTATTCTGGTTGCCGCAAGGTTGCTTTTCGGTATCCCGATTACGGGTAGCCTGTTGCTTCTGATAACGCTGACAGTGTTGTTCATCATTGCCAATCTATCCGTTGGATACACCTTTTCGACCGTTGCCAGTAATCAGTTGCAGGCGATGCAGATGTCGTTCTTCTTCTTTCTGCCGAATATCCTGCTTTCAGGCTTCATGTTCCCGTTCCGGGGTATGCCTGTCTGGGCGCAATGGGTTGGCGATGTGTTGCCATTGACCCATTACATCCGCATTGTTCGGGGTATTATGCTGAAGGGCGCAACATTTGCTGATGTCAGCTCAGCTGCCATTGCCCTGTTGGTGTTTACGCTTGCGGCAATGGCTCTGGCTCTGGCGCGTTTCCGCCAGACGCTGGATTGATTGTCATTCAGGCATAGCTGGCGGATGAACCTGTGTTCTGTTGATCAGGGGCTTTTCTTCCATGATCAGCAGAAATAGGAAAGACAGGGCAAAACCAACAAATGCAGCTGCGAAAATAAAGCTGAAGGATTGGGTCAGCGCTTCCCTGTTGCCTGCTAATGCGCCCGCCAGATTCTCAAGAGTTGTCCCTGAACTGGCTTTACTGCCACCAAGAATGATTGCGCCAAAGAGAGCGACGATCAGTGCTCCGCCGAGGGAGCGAAAGAAGTTGCCTGTTGCAGTTGCTGTGCCCAGCTGATGCAGAGGAACGGCGTTCTGAATGGCCACTGTCGAGACAGGGAAGAGTGTTCCCAAACCCATTGACATTAAAGCCAAGACGATTTCCAGAGCGATAAAGTTTATGTCTGAAGCGTAAAAGGCCAAAAGTAATGAGCCTGCCATTGAGAAGCAGAGACCAATCAGGGAAATGCGTTTGTAGTGCACGCGTTTTGTCATGGTTCGGCCAGAAAGCTGCGCACCAAAGACAGACCCAATCATTAATGGAATAAGGGCAAGGCCTGAATGGCTCGCTGAAAATCCACGATCCACTTCGAAGAATATGGGTAAGTAGATGGAAAGGCCAATATAGGTGCCAACGCCACAACAGGCGGATAATACCCCCATACGGACGACCTTGTTGTTCAGAACTTCCGGTGGGATGAGTGGCTCATGGGCAAATTTCAGCCGGGCAGCGAATAATAGCCAGAGAACAAGTGAGCTGCCAATCAATGCCTGGATTTCAAATGACAGCCAAGCATAGCGAATGCCACCCCAGTTTAGCGTCAGGAGCAGCAGGATTGTGGCTACCATCATGGTGATGGCACCAAGAAAGTCGAGTGAACGGGGTTTGTCGTGCCGGGGTAGCCTTTTAAGGCGCGTGTTCGTGATGAAGAAAGCAATGGCGCCAAGTGGGATATTGATCCAGAAGATCATCGTCCAGTGAAGATATTCTGCGAAAAAGCCACCCAGAACAGGGCCGAGTAAACTGGAAGAAGCAAAGACGATGGCAAAGTAAGCCTGATAACGTCCGCGCTCTGGTGGTGGAATAACATCACCAATGATGGTTTGGGCAATAGAGATGAGACCACCGCCTCCAAGCCCCTGAAGGCCACGGGCAAGGATGAGCATGAACATGCTGTTTGCTACTGCGCAGAGTATCGATGCTGCCACAAAGGTTACAAGGGCTACCAGCATGGTAATTCTGCGGCCCTTGATATCGGCAAATTTCCCATAGAGCGGAGTCACGGCTGTTGAGGTCAGCAGATAAATAGTGACAACCCATGGCAGATGCTCAAAATCATGAAGGTCAGCGCCAATTGTTGGCATGGCGGTTGCAATGATTGTCTGATCCAGCGAGGCGACAAACATGGCAAGCATGACACCAATCAGGATTGATTTGATATCTTTACGGTCAAGCTGCTGAGGCTGTTTAACTTCCGAATTCTCAGGCATTTTGTTCATGTTTCGCGTCAATGTCGCGGGAAATATAGACCATTTCAGAAACGACCCTTATATGTCTATCTCATGATGACATGACATACTAAGTCTGAATTGTCATGTGACTAAATTTAAAAATGCTTTAAATTTCAAATGTGGTATTCGGTAGATTAGATAATATGAATATGGCTCCCGATAAGGAAAAAAAGAAGAAAGTTCCGAAGGAGGTTTCGCAGACCTACCTCGAACGGGCCGCTATGGATTATCTGGGTAAATATGCTTCATCAACTGAAAACCTGCGCAGGGTTTTACGCCGAAAAGTAATGCGGCGATGCCAACTGCGTGAGGAAGAGCCGCACTCATATTACGAGATGGTTGATACTGTTGTTGCCAAGGTCGTTCGCATTGGTTTGATAGATGATAAAATCTATACTGAAGCGAAAGTTGCCAGCCTGAGGCGCAAAGGAAATTCCAGTCGTCTTATTCAGGCCAAGCTATCTGCCAAGGGCTTGAATAAGGACGATATTGGTCAGGCTGTTTCTGAGTCAGAGATTGATGAAATTGATGCAGCCCGCAGGCTGGTGAAACGACGGCGCCTTGGTCCTTATCGTTTGCAGAATAGGCGTGAGTTTCAGGATAAGGATATTGCCGTGCTGGCACGTGCCGGGTTTTCTTTCTCGGTGGCTTATAATGTTATTACGGAAAATTCTGAAAATTCCGGTGATTAATGCCTTTTAAGCTGCGTAGATAAATTTTGCTTTAACCGCTCTTTAAACTGCCATAATTAAGGTGCCTTTGCCTGAGTATGCCGTTTTGTGCGGCGAAATCAGCACGCCTGCATCAAAGATGCATATTGGGGATGAGTAAAAGCCTATGACGGCAAACGGACGTGAACGGCGGGAACCGGTATTTGGAAGACCAGAACCAGACCATCAGCATGATGAGTCTGCGTTGAATATCGGCTTGTCCCGGCAGGATCGTGCTGGAGGGGAAATGGCGCGACCAGTAAGCCGACGCAGTTCTACGAATGACAGTAAAAAGCCTTTGAAGAAAACTTCAAAACCAAGGCGGGCGAAGAAGCCGCGCAAGCGCCGCTCAATTCTTGGGCGTATGTTCTATACGCTGTTTGTCCTCGGCTTGTGGTGCTTGTTGGGTGTTGCAGGTGTTGTTGCCTATTATGCTTCTCAACTACCACCTATTGACCAGCTGACGGTACCAAGACGCCCACCGAATATTGCTATTCTGGCTGCTGATGGCTCACTGATTACCAACCGCGGTGAAACAGGTGGTCGTGAAGTTTCGATTAAAGAGCTGCCATCCTATGTGCCGAAAGCTTTCGTGGCTATTGAAGACCGTCGCTTCTACAGCCACTTCGGTATTGACCCGATGGGGCTTGGCCGGGCGGTTATCAGTAATGTCTCTGGTGGTTTAAGACAGGGGGCTTCGACGCTGACCCAGCAGTTGGCAAAGAACCTCTTTCTGACTCCGGAGCGAACAGCCTCACGTAAGATTCAGGAAGCCATTCTCGCACTTTGGCTTGAGCGTAAGTACACAAAAGATCAGATTCTGGAGCTTTACCTGAACCGGGTTTACTTCGGTGCTGGTGCCTTTGGTGTTGAGGCGGCTGCGCGTCGTTATTACAACAAACCTGCCAAGGAACTGACACTCTCAGAGGCTGCTGTTATTGCGGGCCTTGTTCAGGCGCCATCACGTCTTGCACCTAACCGTAACCCGAAAGGGGCGCAGGGTCGTGCAACAATCGTGCTGAAATATATGCGCGAACTTGGTTTCATCAATCAGGCGCAGGCAGATGCAGCACTTGCCAATCCGGCAAAACTCAACCGGGCAGGCAGTAACGATTCTGCCAATTATGCTGCTGATTTTGTGATGGATGTGCTGGATGACTTCATTGGTGAATTTGATCAGGATATCATTGTCCAGACATCAATTGACCTGAGGATGCAACGTGCTGCCGCAAAGGCCGTTACAGAGACGCTTACGGCCAAAGGCGCGCAGTTTAATGTCAGTCAGGCGGCCCTTGTCTCCATCACACCAGAAGGTGCTTTGAAGGCGCTTGTTGGTGGTAAATCATATGAAGAGAGCCAGTATAACCGTGCAACGACAGGCCGACGCCAGCCTGGTTCAGCTTTTAAGCCGTTTGTTTATCTGACGGCTATGGAATACGGCATGACGCCGGCAACAGTCATTGAAGACGGCCCGGTTAACTATCGTGGCTGGAGTCCGCAAAACTATAGCCGCCGTTATAGTGGCCCGGTACAACTGCGTGATGCATTGGCCTTTTCGCTGAATACCATTGCAGCCAAGCTGATCATTGAAGTTGGGCCGCGTAATGTCATCAAGACAGCTCAGCGACTTGGTATCAATTCACCCCTTGAGCCTGTGCCATCTCTGGCACTTGGTGTCTCTGATGTCTCATTGATGGAAATGACAAGCGCTTATGCTGCTTTTGCCAATGGTGGCTTTGGTGTCATTCCTTATGTGATTGAGACTGTGAAGAGTGCAGCTAACGGCAAGCTGCTTTATCAGCGTCCTCCGACCTCAGGTAAGCTTGGTCGCGTCATGTCGCCTGAAAATCAGGCAGAAATGATTGATATGATGCATAATTCCTTCGCGATTGGCTCATCCCGGAATGCGAGTGTTCCCGGTTGGGATCTTGCTGGCAAGACCGGAACAACGCAGGCTTACAAAGATGCCTGGATGATGGGTTTCTCATCAACACTGGTAACAGGTGTCTGGATGGGGAATGATACAGGTGAGCTGACCAAACGCCTGACAGGTAGTGGCTTGCCAGCTGAAATCTGGAAGAAGTACATGACGGATGCTCTGGCTACCCAGACACCAAAACCGTTAATTGGTGCTGGCTGGCAACCAAACGGTAATACGTCGCCATCGTTCTTCGGAACGGGTGGAGGAGATGTGCCTCCGCAGGGTATGCCGCAGCAGGCACCTCGCCAGCAGCGTCAGGATCGTAACTTCTTCGAACGCCTCTTCGGCGTTGATTAAGAGTTTCCCCCTGATGCTATATCAGGGGGGGAAGACACGCAGTATAACGGCTGCCATATCATTGTCACAGAATCTGCACAGATTATGATGCATTGCATACCGATTGAATAATCGGTGTGAAAGAACGTGTTTTTGACCGATTTTGAATAGATTTGTGTGATAAGTCTATGAGACGGTCACCTGGAAGCAACAATGACAAATACTACCCATAATAAAACAATGAAAATTCTCTCTGGTCTGGATTCTGCCGGACAGCCTCTTCCTGAAGAAATGCTTTTTCTTGGGCGGATTGGGCCACTCGAAGTCAGAATGGCGACAACTCTGGAAGAGCTGTATGAATCCCAGAGACTGCGGTTTGAGATTTTTTATGGTGAAATGTCAGCTGTTGTCACCGATGAGGTTGTCCAGACAGGTCTTGATGCGGATGCATATGATGAAATATGTGACCATCTGCTGGTGCTTGACCATTCCCGTGAGGTAGATGGTAAGCCAGCTGTCGTTGGAACATATCGCCTGCTGCGTCAGGAAATTGCCAATAAATATCTTGGCTTCTATACCGCCTCAGAATTCAATGTCGGGCCATTGATTGCAGCAAATCCTGATCTCAACTTCCTTGAGCTTGGGCGCTCATGCGTCATGAAGGAGTACCGGGATAAGCGAACGGTTGAACTGCTATGGCAGGGCATCTGGAATTATGTACGTCGCAACAAGCTTGATGTAATGTTCGGCTGTGCCAGTCTTGAAGGTGTTAATCCGCAGGACAATGCTTTGCCTCTAAGCTTTCTGCACCATTTTGCCTCTTCTCCGGAAGAGTGGAAAGTGCGGGCTCTTGATGAACGTTTCGTCGACATGAACATGATGGCGAAAGAAGAAATCAATCCCAAGCATGCATTGCATGAACTACCACCCATGGTGAAAGGCTACCTGCGTCTTGGTGCGAGCTTTGGTGAGGGTGCCGTTGTTGATTATGATTTTGGAACGACAGATGTTCTGGTGATGCTGCCGGTTTCAGCTATCAACCCACGTTATCTGACTTACTTCAACGAAACAGGTGAAGTTATTGTCTAACTCTGGTGTTTCGTAGCCAGAGCCTTTTCCCATTCAAGTCTGACGTCACTATCCGTTTCTTGCGGATAGTGATTTTCTTTTATTCTGAAGAGGTCTTCTGTATCAAGCAGACGAACCAGAGCCCAGACTGACATAGCACGTATCATTGGCTCATCGTTTGACAAGAGATTGATGACTTGTGGTACAAGCTCTGGATTGCGGGAGTTCCCCGCGGCAATCAGCACGTTACGCATGAAACGCGTGTGCCCGAGCCGTCGAACGGGCGTTCCGGAGAAGCGATCGCGAAACATCTGATCATCCAGAGCCAGAAGGTCTGTGAGTGCAGGCCCGGCGAGATCATCTTTCTGCGCGAGTTTGATTTCGCTGCTTTGGCGAGCAAACTTGTTCCATGGGCAGATGGCAACACAATCGTCACAACCAAAAATCCGGTTGCCAATGGCTTCTCTGAATTCCTCAGGAATCTGTTCTTTTAATTCAATAGTCAGATAAGAAATACAGCGTCGTGAATCGAGATTTCCCGGACCTGTAAAAGCATCTGTTGGGCAGATATCAAGGCAACGGCGGCATGAACCACAATGATCAACCTCTGGTTCATCATAGGGCAGCTCAATAGTGGTAAAGATGGATCCAAGAAACAGCCAGTTACCAAACTCACGTGAAACCAAAACACTATGTTTCCCTTGCCAGCCGAGGCCCGCAGCTTGAGCAAGAGGTTTTTCCATAACAGGGGCTGTATCAACAAAGACCTTTACATCACCACCCCCACGTGTCGCGAGGAGGCCAGCAACTTCCTTAAGCTTGCCTTTGAGAATATCGTGGTAGTCACGACTGCGGGCATAAACGGAAATTGAGCCACGGTCTGGTTGATTGATATAAGCAAGAGGATCTTCCTTCGGACCATAGTTCATGCCAAGCATGACAATGCTTTTCACGTCCGACCAGAGGGCTTTAGGGGTGTGGCGGCGATCTTCCGTTTCTTCCATCCATGTCATGGAGCCGTGGTGGTTTTCTGATAGCCATGCGCGCAGCTTGCCAGATGCCATGGGAATTGCGTCCGCATTTGTAATGCGGATGACATCAAACCCCAGCTTTTCTGCACGCTCAATGAGGGCGCGTTTCAGCTTTTCCAGTTTCAAAAATCCAGATTGGTGTAATGGCTGACCGGGGCCATGCCCGGAATCCGATCGTTCAGAATGGAGCGGAATGCTCGTCTTGATTTTATTCTCGCGTACCATTCCTTGGCCGTTGGTTGTTCATCCCACGGGACATCACCGAGATAATCTGCTGTCGATAGATGTGCGGCAGCAGCCATATCTGCATAGCTTAATTTATCACCGGCAAGCCAGTTCCGTTTAGAAGTCAGATAGCCGATGTACTGGAGATGATAACGTATATTTGCGCGTGCTGCACGTATCATCGCCATGTCGGGGGCACCACCACCCATACTCATCGGAATAAAGCGCTTGTAGATTTTCTCGTGTACGAGATAACTGCTGACTTCTTCATGAAACTTATTGAGAAACCAGTCCATCAAACGGCGAATTTCTGCACGCTCAGCCGGTGATTCTGGCAAAAGCCGTCTGTCGCCCATGCCCAAGCCTCTGGTCTCATCCAGATATTCAGCAATTACACCAGCACCAGAGACGACAAAGCCACCATCTTCAATAAGGACGGGAGTTGTCCCGGCAGGATTGATTGCCAGAAATTCCATACGGCGTTCCCAAGGGCGCTCTTCCACAAATTGTGGCTCCATACCCATCTCTCCGAGGATGATGCGTATAAAGCGCGAATGTGGGCAGAATGGGTAATGATGAATAAGCGCCATCTAAGATTCGTCTTGCCACCGAGTGAATTTAAAAGGTTTTTTGAAGTCTGCTTAAAGAGCAGGATTTCGTTAACGTATGGTAACCATTCACAAGAGCAGATACTGATTTTGTGAAAAGTTATACGAGAGTAGGTCTTAATTTGTTTGGTAAAAGGGCAATGAGACTGAAAAAAGGCAAAGAAGTGCAATAAAAACTTCTCTTTTTAAGTATCTGCAGGCGCGGTAACCATAATGAAAGAAAGTGCTGCGAAAGTTGCATCATTGGATTGGGTTTTAAGTTTTGAACTGAAAAGGCATCATTATGGAATACCTACAGGCAGCCTTACTTGGTGTCGTTGAGGGTCTGACGGAGTTTTTACCGGTCTCATCAACCGGGCATCTCTTGTTGCTGGGACATTTCATTGGGTTCAATTCCCCAACCCGAACCTTTGAGGTCCTCATCCAGCTTGGTGCTATTCTTGCAATCCTTCTGGTGTATGCACGACGCCTGATTGATATTGCCAAGGCACTTCCAACCAGCCCTCAGGCCCGGCGGTTTGTGATTGGAGTTTTGGTAGCTTTTCTACCAGCGGCTTTATTTGGCGCTTTGTTTCATGGTTTTATCAAGGGCGTTCTTTTCAACCCCTATGTGGTCTGCTTTACGCTGATTGGCGGCGGTCTGATACTGCTGGTTGTCGATGAATATTCGTTTGAGCCAAAATATACGGATGCAACAGCATTCCCGCTGTCCGTCTATGCCAAGATTGGTTTTATCCAGTGTATTGCAATGATTCCAGGTGTCTCACGGTCTGGGGCAACGATTGTTGGTGGGCTTCTTTTGGGGGCTGATAAAAGGTCGGCTGCTGAGTTTTCATTCTTTCTGGCGATGCCGACAATGGCAGGTGCCTTCGTATATGACCTATTTAAGAATTATCGTTATCTGTCATTTGATGATGGAGCGCTCATTCTTATTGGATTTATCTTTGCTTTTGGCGCAGGCCTTTTCGTCGTGCGCGGGTTCCTTGACTACATCTCACGTCACGGTTTTATGCCATTTGCATGGTGGCGTATCATTGTTGGCTCTGTCGGCCTGGCCGGGTTATTTGCATTCGGCTAAGTAAGATATCCTTAGCCGGGTAGCGGCACAGGTCACTGATGATGCAGCGTGCGCATTCGGGTTTACGTGCTTTGCAGACATAACGGCCGTGCAGGATCATCCAGTGATGTGCATGTAAAAGATATTCTTTCGGAATAAGTTTCTCGAGCGGGGCCTGCGTCTCAAGAGGCGTGCGGGTATGGACGAGTGGAATGCGGTTGGCGACCCGGAAGATATGTGTATCAACCGCAATCCTGGGAACGTTGAATGCAACATTCATAACAACACTGGCCGTTTTCTTGCCAACACCGGGGAGTGTTTGCAATGCGTCGATGTCCATCGGGACTTTGCCACCGAAATTCTCAATGAGTTTTTCTGAAAGTGCTATGACGTTTTTAGCTTTGGTATTGAAGTAATTGATTGTGCGAATGCACTCACGCAAGCCGTCTTCACCAAGCTCCAGCATTTTCTCCGGCGTATCTGCAAGCGGGAAAAGCTTTTGGGTTGCTTTGTTGACGCCCACATCCGTTGCCTGCGCCGATAGGGCAACTGCCACCAGCAACGTATAGGAATTGGTATATTCCAGTTCACTTCGTGGAGCAGGGTTTTGCTCCTGAAAGCGTCTGAAGATTTCTGAAACAGTTTTTTTATCGACCGTCTTAACGGCTGGCGTAGCTTTAGTCATTGAAGCTTTATACAAGTGATGAGCAGTTACAGAAAGAGTTTCACGATCCTTGATAGGAAAAAATCACATAGAATTGAGGAAAAGAAAAGAGGATGCTGAAATCGGGTGTCTGTTTCCATGTTTGGGCATTATGCTGCACAGGAATGAGAAGCCAAGGCGATAACTGAAATTCTTAAAAGTGTTCTTGCGCAAGCTAATGCAGAAGCCAACCCGGTAGACGATTATGAAACGGTGAAGGCTATCATCGCGTTTATTTCTGAGAACTGGTGGCAACAGCCTGAACTTGAAGAGATAGCCAAGCACGTCGGCCTTTCAGAGAGGGCGGATCATCAATTATTTCGGCGTTGGGGAGGTTTAACACCAAAGGCTTTTTTTACAGGCTATCACGCTCGATAATGCCAAAGGCCTGCTGCAAAACTCGGCAAGTATTCTTGAAACCTCGTTTGAGGTTGGTCTATCCGGTCTGGGACGATTGCACGATCTGTTCGTAACCCATGAAGCGATGTCTCCCGGAGATTCAAAAAGGGTGGTGCCGGTATCACTATGAAATATGGATTCCATCCTTCTCCTTTTGGTGAGCTTATTCTTGTTATAACCTCCCGCGGACTTGCAGGACTTGGGTTTGTTGATGACGGCAATCGGGAATATTCATTAGCCGATATGCAGAGCCGCTGACCGAACGCAGAATATGTGCATGATGATGAGGCTGTTGCGCCTTACGCCTTACGTATTTTCAATCCTGATCAATGGAGTGAAGAGCAACCTCTGCGTATTGTCTTAATCGGAACTGATTTTGAAATCCGTGTTTGGGAAACGCTTTTGCGTATTCCGATGAGGCAGGTCACGACCTACTCTGATGTTGCCAATTATATCGGTAATCCAAAAGCATCGCGTGCGGTCGGTACGGCCGTTGAACGAAATCCAATTTCGTTTGTGGTGCCGTCCATCGCATTATCGGACGATCAGGTGCGCTGACAGGATATCATTGGGGCATCACCCGCAAGCAGGCTATACTCGGGTGGGAGTTCGCAGAACGCACCTGAACAAGATCATGCGCCCTGATTTAATAAGGGCGTAATCCCGTCATATCATTAAAGTGCGGATGCTATTTCGGCGACAATCTCTTTTGCTGCTGCGACAGGGTCGGCAGCTGCTGTAATTGGGCGACCAACAACAAGATGAGTTGAGCCGGACCGGATGGCCATTGCAGGTGTGACGATACGTTTCTGATCATCTGCACTTGAACCTGCCGGGCGAATGCCTGGGGTGACAATCAACTTATCTGTTCCGATAATTTCCTGCACACGACCAGCTTCAGTTGCTGCGCAGACAATACCATCAATGCCAATATCCTTGGCCTGAGCAGCACGCTTTGCAACGAGTTCAGAAACTGTGCCGCTATAACCAGCCTCAATAAAATCATTGTTGTCGTAAGATGTCAGAACAGTCACCGCGATAACTTTGAGATTACTGCCAGCTTTGCCTTTGACGGCTGCACGCATTGTCTGCGGGTAGGCATGAACCGTTGCGAGTGTAACGCCCATCTGTGCGATAGAACGAATACCTTCTTCAACCGTATTGCCAATGTCGTGAAGCTTGAGATCAAGGAAGACTTTTTTGCCAACGGCAATCAGTTCGCGTGCGAGTTCAAAGCCGCCTGCATATCCAAGCTGATACCCGATTTTGTAGAAAACAACCTCATCTCCCAGTTTCCTGACCAATGCTCTTGCTTCATCAATTGATGAGATATCCAGAGCAACAATGAGGCGTTCACGGGCTGCTGAGAGATTCATGTTTCACTTCGTTGGTTGTAAACCCAGACACGGGCTGGTGGCATATTGCGCCAGATGCGCTTTGAGGCCTGACATGTATGGCTTGGCAGTTCCTCAGGAATAGGCGGCATTAAGGCGTAGGTGAATTGGATAAATGGGGCATCTGCCGCCATGAGCGTGGTTGCTTCATTAAGTAATGATACGCGGGTATCCAGAGGCTTGGTCATCAGCGGAAGGCTGGAAACGACAGCCGCCGCTGGCTCAGAGAGAACACCCTTTAAGGTATCCGTAATGTTATAGGCATCACCCTGAATGATGGTTGCTTCCGGAAAGCGACGCTTTAGTAACTTACAAAAATCAGCACTGTATTCGACAAGGATAAGCCGGTTTTGCGGGATACCGTGGCGAACCAGTGCCTGCGTAACCGGGCCCGTGCCCGGGCCCAGCTCAATAACCGGGCCAACAATATCTGAATTGACATAAGAAGCCATGGCCCGGGCTAGCCAGGGGCTCGAGGGAGCAACTGCTCCAGTCATCAGCGGACGCTCAAGCCATGAGCGCCAGAACCGCGCCTGATCAACCGATTTATCTTTAGCTGCAGTGACGATTTTACGTCGTGACAGCGGGGAAGATGACGGAAACACGGGGCTAAATCTCTCAATTGGCGGGCAGGTACGCGTTAAGCTTCAAACCTGTCGATGTTATTCCTTAGCGCGTAACACTGAAACCATCAAAGAAATCTTTCATTCTGGCAAAAAAACCTGAGCATTCAGGGTTAGTGTCTTTTGATGATTCCGCATTAAACTCTTTTAAAAGCTCACGTTGACGCTTCGTCAGCTTCTGTGGAGTTTCCACAACCACCTGGATGTAAAGATCGCCAGTTGTCCGGGATCTCAGGACGGGCATACCTTTTCCACGAATGCGGATTTGTTTCCCGGTCTGTGTTCCTTCCGGAATATTGACCTTCTCTTCTGAGCCATCAATACCGGGAACCGTGATTTCATCACCAAGAGCCGCATCAACCATGGAAATTGGCACACGGCAGAAAAGATCTGCCCCATCGCGCTGGAAAAACTGGTGTGGTTTGATTGACAGGAAGATATAAAGATCACCTGCAGGGCCGCCACGTAATCCGCTTTCGCCTTCTCCAGCTAAACGGATACGGGTGCCGTCCTCAACGCCTGCCGGAATATTGACTGAAAGGGTGCGTTCTTTTGTGACCCGACCTGCACCACCGCATTTATCACATGGGTCATCAATGACCTCGCCGCGGCCATGACAATTGGGGCAGGTGCGCTCAACCGCGAAGAACCCCTGTGACGCCCGAACGCGGCCATGACCCCCACATGTGGGACACTGGTGTGGTTTTGATCCGGCCTTTGCACCTGTTCCCGTACAGGCTTCGCAGGTTACTGCGATCGGGGCTTTGATGGTTTCTTCCTTGCCTGTGAAGGCTTCTTCTAATGTAATCTCAAGATTATAACGCAGGTCTGAGCCACGTTCACGACCTGCTGTGCCGCGTCCTCGACCACCAGCATTACCCGGTCCGGCACCACCTCCGAAGAATGAGTCGAAAATATCGCTCATGAAATCTGAGAAGTCATTTCCAAAGCCCGGGCCGCCAGCTCCACCACCGCCACCATTGACGAAAGCATCATGACCAAAACGGTCATAAGCTGCTTTCTTTTCGGGGTCGGATAATGTCTGGTATGCCTCGTTGATCTCTTTAAACAGGGCTTCGGCTTCTGCGTCACCTGGGTTACGATCAGGATGATATTTCATTGCGAGCTTGCGGAAGGTGGACTTAAGCTCCACTTCCGTGACAGTCTTTTTGACACCCAGTATTTCGTAATAGTCCCGTTTGGACATCAGTTGTACCCTATTTTCGACCTATCTCCGCTTCCTTATCCGGTAAGCTCTCAGGTCCTTGTGCAGTTTGAGCTTTAAGCCGTTTATACTGCTTTGTTTCATCTGTAACGAATGTAAATCTGGTGACATTCGTTAGAGGAAATCCCCGGATGTATTGAGTCCGGGGATTTCTGGTGCTTCATGAAATCAGGCTGAATTAGCCCTTTTTCTTAGCCTCGTCGTCGACTTCCTGGAAGTCTGCGTCAATGACGTCTTCTTCCTGATGGTCGCCAGCAGCTTCTTCGCCACCTTCACCAGCAGCCTGTGAAGCCTTGTACATAGCTTCACCAAGCTTCATGGAAGCCTGCATCAGATCTGTTGTGCGGGCCTTGATTGTTTCAAGGTCAGCGCCTTCCAAAGCTGAGCGCAGAGCGTCAGTTGCTGTTTCGATACCCTGCTTGTCTTCATCGGACACCTTGTCGCCATGCTCTTCGAGTGACTTCTCGGTTGTGTGGATGAGACTTTCAGCGTGGTTCTTGGCTTCAACCATTTCACGGCGGGCTTTATCTTCCGCAGCGTTGGCTTCAGCTTCCTTGACCATCTTGTCAATGTCAGCATCAGACAGACCACCATTGGCCTGAATCTGGATTGCCTGTTCCTTACCGGTTGCCTTGTCTTTGGCTGTGACATTGACGATGCCGTTTGCGTCGATATCGAATGTTACTTCAATCTGTGGAACGCCGCGTGGTGCTGGCGGAATGCCCATCAGATCAAACTGGCCAAGCATCTTGTTGTCGGCAGCCATTTCGCGTTCCCCTTGGAAAACACGAATGGTCACGGCGCTCTGATTATCATCAGCCGTCGAGAAGACCTGACTCTTCTTGGTCGGAATGGTCGTGTTACGGTCAATCAGACGTGTGAAGACACCACCGAGTGTCTCGATACCAAGTGAAAGCGGAGTAACGTCGAGGAGCAGAACGTCTTTAACGTCGCCCTGAAGAACACCGGCCTGGATGGCGGCACCAATGGCAACAACCTCATCAGGGTTCACACCCTTGTGTGGCTCTTTACCAAAGAACTTCTTCACGACTTCCTGAATCTTAGGCATACGTGTCATGCCGCCGACCAGAACAACTTCGCTGATTTCACCAGCTGAAAGACCTGCGTCTTTCAGTGCCTTCTTGCATGGCTCAATTGTGCGCTGAACGAGATCGTCAACGAGAGACTCGAACTTTGCACGAGACAGCTTCAGAGCAAGGTGCTTAGGACCGGAAGCATCAGCCGTGATGTATGGCAGGTTGATTTCGGTTTGTGTTGCAGAAGACAGTTCAATCTTGGCCTTTTCTGCAGCTTCCTTCAGGCGCTGAAGGGCGAGCTTGTCCTTTGTCAGGTCAATACCCTGTTCCTTCTTGAACTCAGCAGCAAGATATTCAACCAGACGGTTGTCAAAATCTTCACCACCAAGGAAGGTGTCGCCGTTTGTAGACTTCACCTCAAAAACGCCATCACCGATTTCGAGGATGGAGACGTCAAACGTACCACCACCAAGATCATAAACAACGATTGTACCGGAGCTGCTCTTGTCAAGGCCATAGGCCAGAGCTGCTGCTGTTGGTTCGTTGATGATACGCAGAACTTCAAGACCGGCAATCTTACCAGCATCTTTGGTTGCCTGACGCTGAGCATCGTTAAAGTATGCAGGAACTGTAATAACAGCCTGTGTTACAGTCTGGCCCAGATAGGATTCAGCGGTTTCTTTCATCTTCTGAAGAGTGAAAGCAGAAACCTGCGAAGGAGAATAATCCTTACCTTCTGCAGATACCCATGCATCACCATTGCCGCCTTTGACGATCTTGTAAGGAACAAGACCCTTATCCTTCTGTGTTAAAGGATCATCATAAGTACGGCCAATCAGGCGTTTAATTGCAAAAAGTGTATTTTCCGGATTTGTGACAGCCTGACGTTTGGCCGGCTGGCCAACGAGACGCTCACCGTCGTCCGTGAAAGCGACGATAGATGGGGTTGTACGGGCCCCTTCCGCATTTTCAATAACCTTTGGAGTTGTACCTTCCATTACTGCAACGCAGGAATTTGTTGTACCAAGGTCAATACCGATAACTTTACCCATGGCGGGATCCCTCATTTCCTCAAGCAGACCGCCGGACTCCGAAGCCGTCCGGCCCATGGCTGATGATTTTAAGATTTCAGGGCGGGAACTGAACCGTTCCAACCCGTGCATAGCTCATATAAGAACCTTGAATGCACCTCGCAAGACCATCCACGAATTGAATCTAGAAAGAAGTGCAATTTTTTTAGTCTTACGGGCCTAAGATAATCTGTTTTCTTTACTTTCTGCGACTTTTCACTTTTCAAACCATTATCCATTGGCAATGCCGTATCAGAAGAAAGTCTGATTTTTGATGACAGTTCCGTGACAGGTTCTGGTTGTAGGCTTGCTTCAAGAGAACCTGACTCCAAAGAGGATTTTAAAATAATAGCGCTAGGATTGAGAGGCGCGTTTTTGAGAGAAATTCAAACATCAGCATATGACGGGATATCTTTGGAAGTCTTCGTTTTCTTATAAATTACTATTTAAAAATCAATAGGTTATAGGGAGAAAACATATGTTGCCAGTAGTCAGAGGTGTCTGTAGTGCCTCACTGATCATGTTGTGTTCCTTTGGTCCGGCCTGGGCTGCAAGTGATGAGCTTGTTGCGGCCGCCAAGAAGGAAGGTGTTGTTTCGATTTATTCGGCAACCGATATGTCTCAGGCACAGACATTGCTCGATGCCTTCAAGCGTAAGTATCCTGAAATTCGGGTTGATTATAATGATCTCGGCACCAATGGTGTTTACAATCGTGTAATCTCGGAAGCTGCGGCCAAACAGGTTGGTGGCGATTTCCTATGGACATCAGCCATGGATCAGACCGTTAAGCTGGCTCAGGATGGTTATCTCGCAACCTATAAATCCCCAGAAATTCCGGCTTTGCCCAGCTGGGCACATTACAATGACACCGTTTATGCCACGACAATTGAGCCGATTGGCATGATCTATAACAAGACACTTCTGCCGGAAAATGAAGTGCCAAAGACACGTGCTGATCTGATTGCCTTCATGAAAAGCGATAAGGCAAAAGGGCGTGTCGGTACTTTTGACCCTGAGAAGTCGGGTGTCGGTTTCATGATCCAGACAAATGATATGAAGCAGACCGGTAATTACTGGGATCTCGTTGCTGAATTTGGCGCTGCGGGCGGAAAAACTTATTCAGCAAGTGGAGCCATGCGTGAAACCGTGGTGTCAGGCGAAAACATTCTTTCATTCAACCTGATAGGTTCTTATGCTTTCGACTGGGTAAAGGATTCTCCTAATCTCGGCGTTGCCTTTGGCACTGACTATACTCCTGCTTTTTCACGTGTTGCAGCTGTAATCAAGAATGCGCCACATCCGAATGCAGGACAGCTATTCCTTGACTTCCTACTGTCGAAGGAAGGTCAGGATGCCATTGCGGCCAAGGGGCTACCATCACTTCGAACAGATGTGACAGATGGCTTTAACATCAACACACTTAATGAACGTGTTGGCGGTAATCTGAAACCAATCCCGCTTGATCAATCCCGTCTTGAGTTTATGGACCCGATGAAGCGGATGGACTTCCTGAAAAAATGGCGTGCTTCGATCAAGAGCTAACCCTCGATTTCGGAGCGAAGAAATGCGGCTTTGGTTAGTGTTCCAGAGCCGCACTCTCTCACAAAAGAGAAAGCTGTTGTGCAGTCATCAGGCTGAAAACAACGGTGTTTCAGGAGGAGTGCCATGACGGCCTATACTCATTCCGCAACATCAACGCCGCCTTTCAATAAGGTCGCTGCTGATGATGTGTCGCGCATCCCACCTTCCATCCCACGCGCGGGGGAAGCACAAAATTTTCGCAGAATTGTCATTGGATTATTGGCAATTGCCGTGTTGGCCCCGATTGTTCTGATTGCGTATCAGAGTTTTCTGGATGGCCCATTTTTCGACGCCAATGCCAAGCTGGCTTTAAGCGCCTATTCTTACATCCTGACGGATGAGATGTTCTACTCGGCTTTGTGGAACACCATTATCATGGCCTTCGGGATGGTTGCTATCGCCTGCCCACTGGGGGCAGCGTTATCATTTCTTCTCACCCGTACGGATGTGAAGTTCCGGAAGTTTCTGGAAATCATCGTACTGGTGCCCATGTTTATCTCGCCGATTGTTCTGGCATTCGGTTATACGGTTGCCGTTGGGCCTTCGGGATTTATCACGATGTTGTTTCGCGATGTTTTCGGTGGTGCACCGTGGTCACTGTACTCGCTAGCTGGCATTGTGATCGTGACAGGTCTATCACATGTCCCGCATGTCTATCTTTATGTGTCTGCTGCGATGCGTAACCTGCCATCGGATCTGGAAGAGGCAGCGCGCTCAACCGGTGCGCCTATCTGGCGTGTATGCTGGGATGTGACGGTGCCGATGGTCCTGCCAGCACTGGTTTTCGCAACGGCTCTCAACCTGCTGATCGGTTTTGAGATGTTTGGTATTCCGCTGGTTCTGGGTGACCCAAGCGGTATTGTTGTTCTGACAACCTATGTCTACAAACTGACCTCGCTGTTTGGGGTTCCGATGTATCAGCTGATGGCGGTTGTCGTTATGTTGCTGGTGCTTCTGACCCTACCGCTGGTATGGTACCAGCGCCGCCTGCTGCGTCATAGTCGTCGCTATGCTGCCTTGGGTGGCAAAGGTGCACGGACAACGGTGATGCGGCTTGGTCGAGGTGGTCAGATTATTGCGCTGTCGATCATTGGGCTCTGGCTATTTGTCTCAGTGCTCCTGCCAATTGGTGGTATTGTGTTACGTGCCTTCGTTGATGCATGGGGGCAGGGGATTAATCCGTTTGCGCATATGACGGTTCGGCATTTTGCCAATCTGGTTGAGGTACCAAGCCTGTTCCGCGGTATTACCAACACAATCATTCTCTCGGTAGTTGGTGGCGGTTTAGCCATTGTTATTTACCTGATGATTGGCCTCGCTGGTCACAGGAACCGCGGTATATCAAGCTCTGTACTTGATTATCTGGTTCTGTTGCCACGAGCCATGCCGGGTCTGATTATTGGTCTGGCCTTCTTCTGGCTGTTTCTGTTCGTGCCATTTCTGGTGCCGCTCAGAACAACGCTGATCAGTCTGCTCGCAGCCTATATTATCGTTGGTCTTTCTTATGGTCTGAGGCTTCTGCAGGGAACGTTGCTGCAGGTTAGCCCAGAGCTTGAAGAAGCAGCACGCACGACGGGTGCAACAATCAGCCGGACATGGCGTGATGTCACCATTCCGATTATCCGGCCGGGCCTCGTAGCCGCCTGGGCACTGATCATGATCGTTTTTTTACGTGACTATGCAACCGGCATTTATCTGATGAGTGCGGGAACAGAAGTCATCGGTTCTCTCATTGTTTCACAGCTGCAGTCGGGCGCTATGGATACCATTGCTGCTCTGGCTTTTGTCAGCATTCTTCTCACAGGTTTGGGTTTAAGTCTTGCCCTTCGTCTCGGAGCCAAAATCCATGACTGAGCTCGTTGTTCGCAATATTCATAAATATCTTGGTGGTCTGCATATTCTGCAAGGTGCCAATTTCTCCGCAAATCGCGGTTCTATCGTATCACTGCTCGGCGCGTCGGGCAGTGGCAAAACAACCCTGCTGCGTTGTATTGCGGGACTGGAGCAGCCTGAAGTTGGCCGTATCAGTATCGGCGACGCGGTCGTGTTCGACAGCGATAGCCGCCTGACGATGGCACCGGAAAACCGCAATATCGGCTTGGTGTTCCAGTCATATGCGCTCTGGCCACATCGGACGGTTCTGGAGAACGTTGCTTACGGTCTGAAACTTCGTAATGTGAATAAAGCTGATGCCTATAAGCGGGTTCAGACAACACTGGAGCGCATGGGGCTTGGCCATTTGGCTGAGCGTTATCCTGACCAGCTTTCTGGTGGACAGCAACAGCGCGTCGCGATCTGCCGAGCTCTTGTCTATGAGCCACGGGTCTTGCTGATGGATGAACCATTATCAAATCTTGATGCCAAGCTGCGTGAAGAAGCACGCTACTGGATACGCAAACTGGTTCTTGATTTGGAAATCTGTGGTGTGCTTGTGACCCATGACCAGTCAGAAGCACTTGCTGCTTCCGACAACATTCTGCTGTTGCGCAATGGTGCCATTGTACAAGAAGGCACGCCACAGGATATCTATTCCAAGCCAGCAAGCTTTTATGCTGCTGACTTCTTGGGTGCCAATAATGTCGCTAAAGGGCGCATTCAACATCATGCAGATGGTGCGCGTATCATTGGCCCGAACTGGTCACTGAATGGTGTTGTTGTTGGCAATGGTGGCGACAATAATGCTGAGGGTAAAGCGGTTATCCGTGTTGAGCAGATTGCTGTTCACGGGGCCCCTGCGCCTGATCGTATTGAAATGCAGCTGGAAGCCTGCCTCTATCTGGGTGACCGCTGGGAATATCGCCTGACTTGTGGTGAGCTGGAGGCGAAAGCCTTCGGGCCCAAGATGGTTCAACCCGGCAAGGTTTGGGCTGAAATCCCGCGTGAAAGTGTCTGGCTGTTCCACGAAGCAGCCTGATATCAAAAACCTCCCCTTTCCAGTACGTTGGAAAGGGGAGATACTCTCATCCTAAGGGCTGTATTGCTAAAGTAATATCGCCGCCATACCTCCTTAGCCATGCGAATACTGCTTGTCGAAGATACATTTGACGTTGGTGAGGCTATAACCCGCCGTTTTGAAGCGATAGGTCACACTGTCGACTGGGAAACAAATGGAAAAGCCGCAGCAGAAGTTCTGTCCTTCACGACTTACGATCTGGTTATTCTTGATGTCATGCTGCCCGACTTAAGCGGCTTTGATATTCTTACGACATTACGAAGCGCCAAAAATACGACGCCGGTCTTGATGCTGACGGCGCGTTCCGAAATTGATGACCGTGTCGGAGCGCTTGACCTTGGTGCAGACGATTACTTGGTGAAACCTTTTGATTTCAGAGAGCTTGAAGCCCGGGCTCGCGTTCTGATGCGCCGGGGGAGTGGTGAGGCAACCAACACCATAACCTGTGGTGATATTACCCTCGACCTCTCCAACCGATCTGTCAAAATTGGTAAGCGGGAAATACAGCTGAAAAGGCGGGAGATCACACTCCTCGAGATTCTGGCATCACGACCGGGGCGGATTTTCAGCAAGGATGAATTGCTCAATAAGCTTTTTGGCTTTGAAGAAACCGTCAATTCGAATGCTGTTGAGCTTTATATTGGGCGTCTGCGAAAAAAACTTGAGGGGGCAAAGGCGCGTATTGTAACGCTTCGGGGCCTTGGTTATCAGCTGGTGCCTGATGAGACCTGAACCTTCACTTTTCAGACGTCTGGCTTTACGCATTTGCCTCGTTTTGGCATTTGGTGCGGCCATTCTCATTAGTGCGGCATGGTATTATGCACGTATGGCTGCGGATGATGCCTATGACAGATTGCTGCTTGGTGCTGCCCTGCAGATTTCAGAAAACCTGACCGTTGAATCCGGTGCTATTGTTGCGACACTGCCAACTTCAGCTTTCCAGCTGCTGGGCCTTGCTGAGAGCGATCGTATTTTTTACCGCATTGTTGGCCCCTCCAATCAGACTTTGACGGGCTATAATGATCTGAAAACCAAAGAAGCACTTGATAAAATTCAGACAAAACCTGTGCTGGAAACAGGAACGTATAAGGGAGAGCAGGTTCGGATAGCCATTGTACCGCGAACATTATCTGATCCTGCCGTTCCCGGACGTGTTCATATTATTGTTGCGCAAACAACAGAAGCCCGCCGGGCGCAGGCAGAAAAACTGACGCTCCAGGCATCTTTACTTGTTGTTGTCATGAGCCTTGTAGCGCTTGCTGGAGCAATGTTGGCCATTCGTTATGCCTTACAGCCTTTAGAAGAACTTGGCATGACGTTACGGCGTCGCGATCCGCGTAATCTGACACCGGTTAACGTTCCGGTTCCGCGGGAACTAAAGCCCTTTGTTGGGTCAATTAATCATTTCATGCATCGCCTTAATGAGCGTGTTTCGCTGCTTCAGCGTTTTGTGGCAGATGCAGCGCATCAGATCAGGACACCACTGACAGCCTTGTCTGCGCAGATTGATCTGCTTGAAAGTGAAAAGCTGGATGCTTCAGGTCGGCAGCATCTTGAGCGTATTCAGCAGAGGACCAGTGAACTTGCGCATCTAACCAATCAGCTTTTAAGCCATGCAATGGTTATCCATCGTGCGGATTCCGTGCAGTTAAAGCCTTACAATCTTATTGATGTGACACGGCAGGCTTTTCGCGCGGCCGTTCCAATCACGCTTGACCCCGATATCATTGTTTCTTTTGAAGCTCCGGATGATGACCCGATCATTCTGGCTGATGCGGTCAGTCTGCGTGAGGCCATTGTCAATGTTATTGATAATGCTCTGCGCCACGGTACCCAATCACGGCTCGAAGTTCGGGTTTGTATGGCAGAAGATCAAGCCACGGTTGAAGTTGAGGATGATGGCTCCGGCATACCCCCGGATGAATGGGAGCATGTAACGCGACGATTTGAAAGTTCAAAACACAGCGAAGGTGGTTCAGGCTTGGGGTTTGCCATTGCCTCAGAGGTTTTGACAGCCCATGGCGGCCGTTTACGCTTTCGTGAAAAGGAAGCTGATCGCAGAGGGTTTACGGTTATCCTTGAACTTCCATGTCTGAATGCTGAAGAGGCACGTTATATGCGGCTTGCCAGTCAGGCACCATTTGCAAGTCAGCAGTCTTAGGATGCGAAAGGCATTTTGGAAATGAGTTTATATCGTCTGATCCAGCTGTGCTTTACTCTTCTACTGGTCGGATTGGTTTATTCTTCCGCGCAGGCGTCAGAAGGGGAAACGGCTCATTTTCCAGCTCTCCAGACAGAAACCGCCCGGCTTGAAATTCATGCTGCGACCGACACGGTTGCAATGGAACCATTGATCAGGGATTTCCAGAAAACAGCGCCGGATATTGCAATCGATTTTGTTGAATATGTTACTAATGATTTACAGGATAAGGCTGAGATTACCTGTCAGAACAAGGCAGTTATTGGTGATCTGCTGATCTCATCTGCCATTGATCAACTCGTTAAGCTGGCAAATGATGGTTGCGCTCTTGCCCATGTCTCAGCAGAAACAAAACGGGTTGAAGATTGGGCAAATTGGCGAAACGAGATTTATGGTTTCACTTTTGAGCCTATTGTCTTTGTGTACAATGCGCACCTGGTGCCACCTGATGATGTCCCACGGACACATGCTGCACTGGCAGACCTCCTCAGACAACGGATAGACTATTACCGGGGGCGAATTGGTACCTATGATATCCGCGTGTCGGGTGTTGGATATCAATTGGCTTTTGAAGATACGCGCCAGCCATCATCCATTCACGGGCGGCTGATTGAAAGCATGAGCCGTGCAGAGGTTAAAGTACATTGCTGTACGAATAGCTCCCTTGATGAAGTCGCCAGTGGTCGCTTGTATATTGGCTATAATATTATTGGTTCATATGCCTATGCGGCTTCTTTGAAGAACCCTGATCTTAAAGTCGTTGTGCCGCGCGATTATGCACTTATTCTGAGCCGTGGCGCACTTATTCCGAAAACCTCGAAACAGCCAGCGCTTGCAGCCCGGTTCATTGATTATCTTTTGTCAGAACGTGGGCAGGAGGTCGCGCGTCGTGAAGCTTTCTTCTTCCATAAAGATGCTAATCTGCCCGAAGGGGTGGATGGCCCAAAGACTTTGGAAGAATCTGGTATCTCACGGCCAATTCGTATCGGCCCGGCTTTGCTGGCTATGCAGGATGAGGCCCAGCGGCGACGGTTTATTGCAGACTGGAGCCGATTGATGATTGATATCAAGCACCCAACAGCTGCACCCTAAAACTTATATTTCCCGGGTAATCACTCATACTCTCCAACGGCTTCGGCTAAAGCACTAGACAGGAATTCTTGACGCTGTTCCCTATGGTGTCCAAGGATACCGCTTCAGGACACAAAGGCCTGAGTATACGAACCTATGGTTTGTATACGCATAATCTGGCGATGCCCGAAATTATTCGGGCACGTTAAAAACAAAAAATATAGGGAGGGACGTATGTCTCGTATTCTTTCACAGCTTCTGGCGCTGGCCGTTGCTTCATGTGCAATGATCTCATCTGCTCATGCCGAAGATCTGGTTCGTCTGGGAAATCTCAAGTTCGCCCATTATGGTGCAATTTCATATATGAAAGAGATTGCTCCAAAATATAACCTCAAGATTGATGAGCGCATGTTTGCGAAGGGGATTGACATTACGCCTGCGATTGTCTCAGGCCAGATAGATATCGCAGCAAGTGCTGTTGATGCGGCCATTGCAGGGCGTGCTCAGGGTGTGCCGACTTTCGTAGTGGCTGGCTTTGCTGAAGGCGGTGCGCGTATTGTTGTCGGCAAAAACAGCAATATCAAAAGCATCTCAGAGTTTAAGGGCAAGAAAGTTGGTGTGGCCCGTGGTGGTGCGCACGAGCTTTTGCTGTTCGCCGAACTGAATAAGTACAATCTCACCTGGTCAGATAAGCCGGGCAAGGATGTCCAGATTGTCTATATGGCTTTTGCTGATCTAAATCAGGCATTGAATGCCGGTGATATTGATGCCATGGCCCAGTCTGAACCACAGGCCAGCCAGGCAATCAGTCAGGGTTTTGGTGTTGAGTTGCTCAAGCCTTATGACACAGAACTCGGTATGCCAGTTCGCGCTCTGGTAATGACTGAAGAGATGTACAAGAACAAACCGGATGTTGCGAAACGCGTACTGCAGCTGTTTGTTGAAGCAACCAAGACATTCATTGAAAACCCGGCACTGGCCGAGAAATACGTTCGTGAGCAAATGTTCAAGGGGCAGATTACATCGCAGGATTATAAAGACGCGATTGGCAACTCTCCGTTCACCTACAACATCACGGTTGAGCACGTACAGAAAACAACCGACCTGATGCAGAAGTACAATGTTGGTCGTATGGCTAACCCACCTGTTGCCAAAGACTGGGTCAAGCTTGATCAGCTTGAAGCTGCCAAAGCTGCAATCGGTGCGAAGTAATCCGCAATGTTTCAAACGTCTAGCTTTAAAGCGCTCTCTTCAATCAAGGGAGCCATTGTTCCTGTCATAGTACTTGTTCTATGGCAGGGACTGTCGTCATTCGGATTTGTGAAGCCAACAATCTTGCCTTCTCCAATTGCAGTTGTCCTGCGCTGGTTCGAATATCTGCTCCCTCATGCGTCTTATGATCCAGCTCAGGGCAGTTGGCTGACATGGGCATTTTCAGGAGAGCTCCCTCATGATGCATGGGCAAGTTTATATCGTGTCATCGTTGGCTTTGCGATTGGTGGTGTCTTGGCTTTGCCATTAGGGCTTTGGATGGGTGCAAGCAAACTTGCCAATGATCTTATGAACCCGCTCATTCAGTTCCTGCGTCCCATTCCGCCCATTGCCTATATTCCTCTGGCAATGTTGTGGTTTGGGCTTGGAAACCCTCCGGCCTTCTTCCTGATTAGTATTGGCGCCTTCTTTCCAATTCTGATTAACACGATTGCAGGTGTGCGAAATGTTGACAGCATCTATATCCGTGCCGCCCAAAACCTGGGCGCAAACCAGATGACCATGTTTCGACGTGTCGTGCTGCCTGCTGCAACGCCTTACATCCTGACAGGAATGCGCGTTGGTATGGGCACGGCTTTCATCTGCGTGATTGTTGCTGAAATGATCGCCGTTAACAGTGGTGTCGGTTACCGTATTCTGGAAGCCCGTGAGTACATGTGGTCTGACAAAGTGATCGCGGGTATGATTACCATTGGTTTTCTGGGGTTGATGATTGACCTGTTTATGGACCGTCTGAACCGGCGCCTGTTGCGTTGGCATCGCGGTATCGGCAGCTAGGAGGAAGAAATGGAAATGTCTATGACCTCTGTCGCAGGTACGCATGAAATCAAGGTTCTGGGTGTCAACAAGGTTTTCGGTGATGCTGAAACGGGTGTTGTTGCTCTGAAAGATATTGATCTGACGATCCAGCATGGTGAGTTTGTCTGTCTTCTGGGGCCATCAGGCTGCGGTAAGTCGACACTTCTCAATGCCGTTGCCGGGTTCTCTCTGCCATCTACCGGGGATATTCTGGTTAAGGATGTTTCGGTAACAAAGCCGGGTCCGGATCGTGGCATGGTCTTTCAGGAATATGCCCTGTTTCCATGGATGGATGTTGCCAAAAACATTGGTTTTGGGCTTGAAATCAAGGGAACGCCGCAAGCTGAACGTGAGGCGATCGTTGAACGTCTCATGCAGAAGCTGGGCTTAAGCGATTTCCGTAATCGTTTTCCGAAAGACCTTTCTGGCGGTATGCGTCAACGCGTTGCTATTGCCCGCGTTCTTGCCCTTGATCCACCGATCATGCTGATGGATGAACCGTTCGGGGCACTGGATGCCCTGACGCGTCGCTCGTTACAGGATGAGCTTCTGCGGATATGGGAAGAAGAACGCAAGACGATCATCTTTGTAACGCACTCAATCGAAGAAGCGATTTATCTGGGCTCCCGGGTTGTTGTCCTGACTTACCGCCCGGGCACGGTTAAAACCGATATCACTATTGATATCCCCCGCCCCAGAGATACAAGTTCAGCCGCTTTCAATGATATGAAACGTAAACTGGGCGCGCTTGTGATGGAAGAGCATCAGCGCTTTTCTGAGGATGAGCGACGTGGTGGAACGTTTGACTAAATAAAGAAATATGAGGCTGCACCCTTAGGCAGCCTCATATACTGCCTCATTAAGTATTTTGAATAAAAAGCAACCTTACCTATTGCAAATCTTGGCAACGTAAGAGAACGTAGCAAAGAGTTTAAAAGAGGGAATAGGATGCGACTTGTCGTTGTTGGCTCTTCGGGGCGCATGGGGCGTATGCTTATCAAAGCAATTGCTGAAACAGAGGATTGTACTCTGGTTGGGGCAATAGAGCATGAACACTCACCATTTGTCGGGCAGGATGCCGGGGCGCTTGCCGGATTGCCTGCACCACTTGGTATCCCGTTGAGCACCGACCCTCTGCCATTGTTTGCAAATTGTGATGGTGTTATTGACTTTACGGCCCCGGCTGCAACATTGGGCTATGCCGAACTGGCCGCGCAGGCTCGTATCGTTCATGTCATTGGCACAACGGGTCTGACAGAACCGGACTTCGAAAAGCTGCGCGCAGCTGCGCGGCATGCCCGTATCGTTCAGTCCGGAAATATGTCTCTTGGCGTCAATCTGTTGGCGGGCCTTGTCAAAAAGGCCGCAGCAACACTCGGTGCTGATTTCGATATCGAAATTCTGGAAATGCATCACCGTATGAAAGTTGATGCACCATCCGGTACGGCTTTGCTTCTGGGTGAAGCAGCAGCTGAGGGCCGAGAAATCTCTCTTAAAGAACATTCTGTTCGTGTTCGTGACGGACACACGGGGGCTCGTGAACGTGGCTCTATCGGGTTTGCAACCTTGCGTGGTGGTACGGTTATCGGAGACCACAGTGTTATCTTTGCCGGGGCTTCTGAGCGCCTTGAATTGGTTCACCGTGCAGAAGATCGTGGGATTTTCGCAAGTGGTGCCATAAAGGCAGCCCAATGGGCCTTTAAGCAAAAGCCCGGTTATTACACCATGACGGACGTTCTGGGCCTGTAATTGTCATTTGCATGCGTCACTAAATCCTCTTGGCGTAAAGCCTCGGTGCGCATCTAGATAAACATGGATTCGTCAGCGTCTCTCAGAGGGGCTGGCTATCTTAACCAAGTAAGCTACGGAGAAGACCAATGGATCGCCTTCTTGTTCTCGCCCGCCATGGACAGAGTGACTGGAATCTCAAAAACCTTTTTACTGGTTGGAAAAACGTTGAGCTCACAGATCTCGGTGTTCAGGAAGCTCGTGCAGCCGGACAGCGTCTGAAGCAGAGGGGTATCGGTTTTGATGTTGTCTTCACATCTGACCTGATGCGCGCCCAGAAAACTTGCCAGCTTATTCTGGAAGAACTAGGCCAGACCAATATTGAAGTTATTCATGATCAGGCCTTGAATGAGCGCGACTATGGTGACCTGACAGGTCTGAACAAGGATGATGCGCGTCAGCGTTGGGGTGAGGAGCAGGTTCACATCTGGCGCCGTTCTTATGATGTTGCCCCTCCCGGTGGTGAAAGCCTGAAGGATACGGTTGCTCGTGCGCTTCCATATTACGTCACCAATATCCTTCCACGCGTTATGCAGGGGCAGCGCGTTCTGGTTGCGGCCCATGGCAACTCACTGCGTGCGTTGATCATGGTTCTTGACCGTCTGAACTCCCAGACAATTCCAGGTGTTGAGCTCTCTACAGGTGTTCCGCTGGTTTATAAGCTGGATGCAGACACAAGCGTTATCGAGAAGACTATTCTCGAAGCGTAAGTTTTAAAGCAGATATGGCCGCTCTTACTCTTGCTCCGGGCTTGGTTTATTACCCGGATTACCTTGATCAGCAGGCTCAGCAGAGCCTGCTGGATGATATTCGAGATATTGTCAGGCAGGCCCCCCTTTTTACACCCTCTATGCCTAAAACGGGGAAGCCCTTCTCTGTCCGTATGAGTAATTGTGGTCCTTTGGGCTGGGTATCTGACGTTCAGGGCTATCGCTACCAGCCAGACCATCCAGTGACCCATAACCCGTGGCCACCGATGCCCGCACGTTTACTTGCGGCCTGGCGTGAATTAAGCGGCTTCGCGGCAGACCCGGATGCCTGCTTGATCAACTATTATGCTTCAGATGCCCGTATGGGCTTACATCAGGATAAAGATGAGGCAGAGTTTTCTGCCCCGATTGTGTCACTATCATTTGGGGCAACTGCCCTGTTTCGTTACGGTCTGACAGAAGATAAACCATCGCCTACCAAGTCTGTCAGGTTACGCTCAGGTGATGCAATTGTCTTTGGTGGACCATTCCGACTTGTCTATCATGGCATAGATCGGCTGTTTCCTGGCACATCTACGCTTGTTCCCTCTGATGGGCGGATTAATCTGACACTTCGAAAAGTAACGGCTGTTGCCTGAGTAAAATTTATTCTGGATATCGAAATTTATTTTCCGGAATTATGCATGGCTTAGTATTTGATTCACTCTCTGTGGTTAACTGTAGAGGTGTTTGATTGTCTTGGCATTGCCATATTTGGTTGTCATGAGCAAAATGTCGTTGTGAGGAAAGCGCCCGATGATCCGTTGGCTCATAGTTTCTGTTTTGTTGGTTTTGTCTTCGGTCGCTTCTGCTGAAGCCGTTTATCCGGCAGGTTCCCGTATTGGTCTCCAGCCTCCAGGAGAAATGCAGCTTTCAAATCGTTTCTCAGGTTTTGAGAATGAAGAGCTGCAGACGTCCATCACGTTTGTTGAATTGCCTGCAACAGCGTATAGTCAGGCCATGTCTGATCTGACAAAGGCTGGTTTGAAACGTCAGGGCCTGCGTGAAAATGTTCGGCAAAATTTCAAGGTTAATGGTGAGGATGCGTTGCTGGTTGGTGGTCAGCAGACCGTCAGTGGTCAGAAAATCCGCAAATGGATTGTGGTGTTGGGCGACAGCACAATGACAGGCTTCGTGATTGCACAAGCACCGGTCGATAAAAAGGGCTTCTCGGATGCCGATATGATTGCGGCTTTGAAAACGGTCGCTTTACGGGCCCCGCTCAGCTTGCAGCAGCAGGCAGAGTCATTGCCATTTACGATTGGAGATCTGGCAGGTTTTCGGATTGTCCGTGTTATCAGTGGTAACTCGATTATTCTGACGGAAGGTCCGAAGGATAATAATCTGGATGGTGAACAGCCGGTCATTGTTATCGGTGTCTCTATGGGTGCGCCCGCGGCTGACCCTAATGCACGTGACAGTTTTGCCAGAGAGCTTCTTGCTTCAAGTCAGAACTTACGGAATATCTTTTATGAAAGATCAGAGAATTTTCGCTTCAAGGGTGATGACTGGCACGAGATTGTAGCCCGTGCCGTTGATACCCTGTCTGCCCGACAGGTGACGGTATTGCAGTCTATCCGTTTTCGTGGCGGTGGTTATATCCGTATGCTGGCTATGGTTAAATCTGAGAACCGTACAGGAACGCTTAGCCGCTTTCTGACACTGATCAATAGTGTTGAGTTCAAAGAATAGCTAAACCACTTTCTATTATGAAAGGAGAGCCGGTGCTTCGGTTCGGTAAAAAGATACAAAAAAAACGATCGATTGTTGTTGGCTCCATTCTACTTCTTATTGTCGGATTTCTTATCGTTAGAAGCTGGTCCGGGCACAAGGAGGCAGAACCGGTGCCTGCACCGCTTGTAACAGTTGTGCGGGCAGAAGTACGTGATCTTGTTGAGAGCACGAGCGTTACCGGTACATTAGTCCCCTTTGAGGAGATATTGGTTACGCCAGAAGTTGATGGTTACAGCGTGGTTGAGGTCTTGGTGGATGAAGGCGCCGAGATCAAGAAAGGTCAGGTTCTGGCCCGCCTGTCCCGCGGAATTCTGGAAGCCCAGATAGCACAGCTCGACGCTACAATCGAACAGGCTAAAAATCAGATTGTTCAGGCTGAGGCCTCTGATATTGAAGCACAGAAAGCCTTACAGCGAACAATCGCCCTCAGTAAAAGCGGCAATACAACGGATGCGCAGCTGGAACAACGACAATCAGCCGCCCGTGCCGCAGAAGGACGTCTGGCTGCTGCCCGTAATGGTTTGGCAATTGCAGAAGCGCAGCGTGCAGAGACTGCGGTCAAACTGGATAATACAGATATCAAGGCCCCAGAGGCTGGCATTATCAGCCGTAAGACGGCGCGTGTCGGTGCGGTCGTTTCTTCTGCCAATGAGCCTCTGTTCCGGATTATCGCCAATGGGCAGATTGAGCTTGAAGCGGATGTCCCTGAAACACAGCTTTTAAGTTTCCGGGAGGGGGCTTCCGCTCTTATTAGCATTGATGACAAACATCAGCTGCATGGGACAGTTCGCCTGGTTTATCCGGAAGTTGATCGCAAAACGCGGCTGGGTAAGGTACGCATTGCCGTTGAAAGCAATCAGGGCTTGCATATTGGAGCTTTCGCGTCTGCAACCGTTGAACTGGCGCGTCAGAAAGGTATTGCTGTACCGATGACTGCCGTAATTTATGGTGTTGATGGTACAACCCTACAGGTTATTAAAGACAATAAGATTGAAACGCGAAATACCAAAACGGGTATCAGTGGTGAGGGTTTCATACAGATTCTTGAAAACCTTACAGAAGGTGAGATCGTTGTTGCCCGTTCCGGCAGTTTCTTACAGGACGGCGATCAGGTTCGTGTGTTTGATCCGGCTTCAAATGCATCCGGGAAGGAACCTTGATGCGTTTAAATGTTTCGGCTTGGGCTATTCGAAATCCGATCCCACCTATCGTTTTATTCATCGTCTTAACGGTGCTCGGTCTTTTCTCATTTGCCAGTCTGCCAATCACACGTTTCCCTAATATTGATTTTCCGCTCATATCCGTCACTGTAACGCAATCGGGGGCAGCACCTGCTGAGTTACAAAATCAGGTAACCAAGAAGGTTGAAGATGCTGTTGCGGGTGTTAATGGCGTCAAACATATCACATCAACAATCTCTGAAGGAACGTCTTCGACGTCCATTGAATTCCAGATGGAAATCAATTCAGACCGGGCATTGAACGATGTTAAGGATGCCATTTCAAAAATCAGGGCAGATCTGCCACGTAGTATAGATGAGCCAATTGTACAGAGATTTGATATTGCAGGTTTGCCGATTGCAACCTACGCGGCCTATGCCCCTGCAATGACAACTGAAGAATTGTCTTGGTTCGTCGATGATGTGATTGCAAGGAACCTGCAAAGTGTTTCAGGTGTCTCCCAGATTCGGCGTATCGGTGGAGCAGATCGTGAAATACGGGTAACATTACGTCCCGATCGCCTGCTTTCTCTCGGTGTTACGGCGGCTGAGATTAATCAGCAGTTGCGTATGACAAGTGTTGATCTCACAGGCGGGCGCGGAGAGCTGGGCGGTCAGGAGCAGTCTATCCGAACGCTTGGCGGTGCGCAGACACTTCAAACTTTGGCGGCAACGAGTATTGTGCTCTCGGGTGACCGTAAAGTGCGCCTTGATGAGCTGGCTACAATCTCGGATACCTCGCAGGAACCACGTATTTTTGCGACTTATAATGGCGATCCGGTTGTTGCTTTCTCGATTTCCCGGGCATCGGGTACAAGTGATGCGGTTGTCGCCGAAGCAGTTAGCCGTAAGATTGCTGAGCTCGGCAAAAAACATCCGGAAGCGCGTCTTGAACTGATTGATACTGAAGTCACTTACACCGTCGGTAATTATCAGTCTGCAATGCATACCTTGCTGGAAGGTGCATTCCTTGCCGTAATTGTGGTTTTCCTATTCCTTAGGGACTGGAGAGCAACTGTTATTGCGGCAATTGCACTTCCTTTATCAATATTGCCGACCTTCTGGGTTATTAGCCTGCTAGGGTATTCCCTTAATCTCGTCAGCCTGCTTGGTATTACGCTTGTGACGGGTATTCTGGTTGATGACGCGATTGTTGAGATTGAGAATATTGTCCGCCATATGCGTATGGGCAAATCGCCATATCGGGCTTCTCTTGAAGCAGCAGATGAAATTGGCCTTGCCGTAATTGCTATTACCCTGACCATTGTTGCAGTCTTTGCTCCGGTCAGTTTCATGAAGGGTATTGCTGGTCAGTATTTTAAACAGTTTGGTATCACAGTTGCTGTTGCCGTTCTGTTTTCACTTCTGGTTGCACGTTTAATTACACCTCTCATGACCGCCTATTTCCTTAGAGCGCATGAGGCTGTTGAAGAAAAAGACGGTACGGTTCTCAGCTTTTATACAAAACTTGTCGATTGGTCTGTCCGGCATAAATACCGTACGCTTGCCATAGGCTTCGGCTTCTTTGTGCTTTCGATTATGTCGACAGGGTTGTTGCCATCAGCCTTCATGCCGGAAGAAGATATCAATAGATCTGTTTTTGTTGCTGAGTTACCTCCCGGTGCGCGTTTGGTTGATACACGCCGTGTGACAAATGAAATAACCAGGCAGTTACGCGAGATGCCTGAAGTTAAGTCAGTGATTGTCAGTGGTGGCGCCAAGATGCCCCAAGGGGCAGATATCCGTATGGCAACCTTATTCGTGAATTATGTTCCGAAGGGTGAACGCTCGCTGAGACAAAAACAGCTTGAATCCAAAATTACCAAGATTGTCTCTGACATTCCGGATGTTCGTTTCTATGCTTTAAATGATGGTGGACAGCGTGCGTTCAGTCTAACGGTTGCAGGCTCAAACGAAAGCGATGTTATTGCCACCGCAAATGCCATGCAGCGGGAAATGAAGACTATTCCGATACTTGAAAGTGTTTACTCAACAGTACCACTGGACCGGCCTGAAATTCGGTTGCGTCCCCGTGCAGGAATTGCTGCTGAACTGGGTGTCTCAACGGATGTTATTGCAGAAACAATTCGGGTTGCGACTATTGGTGATGTGGAGGCAAATCTCGCTAAATTCAGTGCGGATGACCGGCAGATACCTATCCGGGTGCAACTCCCAGACCGGGCGCGCAGTGATATTGTCCTTTTGCAGACTCTGAAAGTACCAACAGCTTATGGCGCTGTGCCGCTCAGTACGATTGCAGAATTTGAGCTTGGACGCGGGCCTTCATCAATTGACCGTTATGATCGCGCATTGCGGATTGCGTTGGAGGCTGACCTCAAGGGAACAGATGCTCTTGGTGAGGCTGTTGCGGCAGTCATGGAACTGCCTGCTGTCAAAAACCGACCGGCAGGTGTTGAGATTCGCCAGTTTGGCGATATTGAAGTGATGACAGAGGTCTTTACAGGCTTTGCTCAGGCAATGGGTATTGGCCTAATGCTGGTGCTTGGTGTTCTAATCCTTCTCTTTTCCAACTTCCTGCAACCATTCACGATTTTGCTGTCATTGCCGCTCTGTATCGGTGGGGTCATTCTCGCATTGCTGATGACCAATAATTCCATTTCGATGCCGGTTGTGATTGGCATTCTGATGCTGATGGGTATTGTGACCAAAAACGCAATCATGCTGGTGGATTTTGCAATGGAGCGTGTGGCCCAGGGCTGGGATCACATTGATGCAATTGTTGATGCAGGCCGAAAACGGGCCCGGCCCATCGTGATGACAACATTGGCTATGGTTGCAGGTATGGTGCCAAGCGCACTGGCATTCGGTTCTGGCGGTGAATTTCGTGCACCAATGGCGATTGCCGTTATCGGCGGCCTGACGGTTTCAACTGTTCTTTCGCTGGTGTTTGTGCCAGCCTTCTTTATCCTGATTGATGACCTGTCAGGTTTTCTGGGACGAAAACTAGGTCGTTTTGTTGGAGAGAAAGAAGATTAAGATTGGTGACTGATTTCAGAATAAGCCAGTCACCACTGTCTTAGCTTTCCTCCGATACCAGTTTGTCCTTGACGATATTAATCGCAGTATCAATATCAGCCTGATAATGAACCAGTGGCCATTTAATGCCATGGGCGAGCAGACTGCGCCGAACAGCTGGACGCGTTCCCGTCAGATAAATCACAGACTGGTTACGTTTTGCCTTTCCAATAAATGCATTGATTGTAGCTGATGCCGTGGAATCGATAATCGGAACATCCGAGAAATCGATAATAATGGCTTCCGGCCAGGCAGAAGCCTGTTCAAGTGCTTTACCTACAGTACCTGCTGCACCAAAGAAGAAAGCACCAGAGATGCGATAGACAACAATTCTGTCATCCTTGACCAGAGTGGAATCATACTCTGTCCTGTTGTCATCCATGTCAGGGATATCAACACTGTTATCCGGCAGATTGTTTTCAATACGAATAGAGGTTGCCATGCGGTGTAAAAACAACAGGGCACCAAGGCTGAAGCCAACAACAATGCCCTCGGTCAGGTCACGGAATATGGTCAGCAGGAAGGTCGCCAGCAGAACAACTGCATCACCTGCTGATGCGCGCATCAGAACATTGAATTCATGCTTCTCTGCCATATTCCAGGCAACAACTGCCAGAACACCGGCAAGAGCAGCCAACGGGATATAGCCTGCTAATGGTGCCGCAATCAGCATGAACAGCAGCAGGAAGACCGCATGAAGCATGCCCGATACCGGGCCGTGAGAACCTGAACGGACGTTTGTTGCTGTGCGGGCAATCGTGCCGGTAACACAGAAGCCACCAAATAAGGCTGAACCGATGTTGGCAATACCTTGTGCAACCAGCTCACAGTTTGAACGGTGCCGACGACCGGTCATGCTGTCAGCGACAACGGCTGATAACAGGCTTTCAATACTGCCCAGCAGCGTAAAGGAGACGGCAGCAGGAAGAACCTCGATAACTTTTGAAAGTGATATTTTTGGCAGGGATGGCATTGGGAGAGAACGTGGGATACCACCGAACTTGGTACCGATTGTCTCAACAGGCAATCCGAATAAGGCTGCCGCAATAGATGCCAGAGTGATGGCAACCAGCATGCCCGGTATTTTGGGTGCTAACTTCTGAATACTGATGATAATGGCAATAGTTGCTACGCTTAAGACAGTTGCAGCTACAGATATGGATGGGAACGATTCCCAAAGCACCATCAATTTAGGCAAGAGTGGGCCGGGCTCCGGGGCCACAAGTGTCAGCCCAAACAGGTCTTTAACCTGACTGGCGAAAATGATGACGGCAATGCCTGTTGTGAAGCCAACAGTAACTGGAAACGGAATGTACTTGATGAAGGTGCCAAGTTGTAACAACCCAATGGCAATAAATATAATGCCTGATAAAGTGGTTGCGAGAATGAGACCATCAATACCGTACTGATGAACAACGGCTGCAACGAGCACAATGAAGGCTCCTGCCGGGCCACCAATCTGAAAACGGCTTCCGCCCAGAAGTGAAACGAGAAAACCACCCACAATTGCCGTGTAAAGTCCGCGATCTGGTGTGACGCCGGAAGCAATGGCAATTGCCATTGAGAGTGGCAAGGCAACAATGGCAACGGTCAATCCGGCGATAACATCAGCCTGAAAGTCCTTAAATCCATATTTCTCACGCAGAATAGTAATCAGTTTTGGCGTGTAAAGTTCAAGCCAGTGTGCTTTTGAAGCGCGTGTCGTCAATTCAATCAGCCCCAAAAAAGCAGAGCGATATTTTTATATCTGCTCCGCATAGACAGATTTGGCCAACAAAAAAGGTATGTTGTAGCCAATGGTTACAACATACCTTGGTTTTAGCTTATTGGAAGCCCATTCATGTGCTTCGAAAGCGCGCGGTCATGATCTGGGAAAGATTTTCCAAAATCTCCCTGCCCACAAACCTCAGATTGTAGATTCAATCCACTTTGTCAGATCGCCCTTTGGAGCTGCACCTGCGCGCTGACCAGCCAGCTGACCATTCTTGAAGATCAAAAGAGCGGGAATGGAGCGGATACCGAACTGAGAAGCAATGTTCTGATTTTCGTCAACGTTGACTTTAGCAACCTTTACTTTGCCAGCCATTTCGTTGGAAATTTCTTCAAGAGCCGGTGCAATCATGCGGCAAGGTCCGCACCACTCAGCCCAGAAGTCAACAACAACTGGTTCTGAAGAATTGAGTACTTCTTGTTCGAAGCTGGCGTCGGTCACCGTTACGGTAGCCATGGTATTACCTCATCAAAAGAACGCGTATCGCGTAAGAATCTTTGCATTGTCACTGCTGCAAAGTAGGTGCCCTGTTCCAAAGAATCAAGGCGTTTAAAAGCTAAAGTCAAAGGTATTTGAATTTTTGATATCGTGGAGTGCTTTGGCGCATTCGTCGTGAGAGACTTCCCGGACAACCGGCCCGTTTGTCCAGATAACAAAGGTTTTGATCGTATGTTGCGGATAAAGTTCAGTAAGCAAATCGGCATAAAGGGCGAGCTGTGCGACATATTCCTGTGGCACAGGCTGGCTATGCTCTGGCGGTCTGAATGACGATTTGAAATCTGCGATGAGAACCTGATTCTCAAGGACGACAAAACGATCAACCTGTCCTGAAACAGGAAGTGGGCCAGCGGAGGTAAGCAATGTTCCGGTGATGGGAACCTCAGCCCGAGCTGTTGCTCCGAATAATGGTTTCAGTTCATCAGTGCCTAAAAGTATCAAGACATCATTGATGAGTTTGGAGCGCTCGGTTTCAGGCCATGAGGGCACCTGTTGTGCAATGTAATTTGTTGCACGTGTCAACCGATCTGCTTCGGGGATATTGGGTAATCGCTCAAGCAGGGCATGAGTGAGCGTGCCCTTGAGTCGTGCTTTAGCTCCCTTCAGACGATTACCGGATGTTTTGCTGCCAGATGACTTGCGTGGGTCTGGATAGATGACAGGTGGTTCGGCAGCTCCCAGTACGTTTGATGGACGCAGGGGTGGCAAAGGTTCTGGTTCAGGTTGAACAGGGGTTTTGAGCCAATATGGAGGCTCAAGTGCCTCTTCTTTAACAGATGGGGGTTGCAGCGGTAACTGGGTTCTGCTGTCACCCTCATACCATATTGTAACGGTGCCAAAATCTTCCTGCTGCGTCTTTATGTTCTGTGGTACGCGCTCAAGACCGGTGCGGATCATTTCGCTCCAGGCTTCCGGCTGAATGGTGTTGCGGCTGGACGTCTTGAATGGAGCAACGAGAAGCTTGTCCTTCGCGCGTGTCATGGCAACATAAAGCAGGCGGTTATGTTCTTCGATTCCCTTTGAACGCAGGTTTGAACGGGCAATCCCCGTAATCTCACAATCCATTTTCTTTGTTGTCCAGACCGGGACATTTGTATTCTTGAAAGATACGGGAATGAGCGCGGGGTCACGACCCAAGACATCCCCGCCATCAATCAGAATAGTAACAGGGGCTTCCAGCCCCTTTGCACCATGAACCGTCATGACACGGACTTCATTGCGGTTAGACTCAAAGTCACGCTTGATGGAATGTGAAGCTGTCTCAAAACGATTAAGAAATGTTAGCAGAGAAGGTGTCTCGCTAGATTCCGCATTTTTGGCAAAGGTCAGGAAGGCATCAATCGCATCCCCGGCTTCCATACCAAGACGGGCCACAAGCCGTGCCCGCCCTTCCATATGACCGAGCAAGGTGGCGAAGAAACCAAATGGCCCGAAATCACGGGCAACCTCACGCCATGCTGCGAGATTAATCTGGGCTTCAACGGCTGCTTTATCGCCATTTTCTGCATGACGGTTAATTGCAGCGGCTAAAGATTCAAGCTCTTGCCGATCAGCGGCAAGTCGGAAGAGCTCTTCTTCAGTCAAACCAACCAGTGGGGATTTAAGAGCTGTTGCCAGTGTCAGGTCATCCTCAGGGAGAAGGGCTGCACGACCTGCAGCAATCAGATCCTGCACGGCAATATGCGCGCCAATATCAATTCTGTCCTGCCCTGCAACCGGGATGCCGCGTTCTTTCAGGGCACGAATAACAGCCTCAAATGCGGCACCGCGTTTACGCACCAGTACCAGAATATCTCCGGCATTCCAGATACGGCCATCTTCATCACCGCGCTCAATCCAGCGCTCAACCGTTCTGGCAATGCGGCGGGCAATGATGACAGGAGGTGAGGTTTCCTCTGGCTGATCAAGCGGGATTACCCATGCTTCCGGCTCTTCTGCCTCTTGTGGTTCTTCAACAGGCCATAGGATAACCTGCCCGGGCGCATGGGGGCGCGCACTTTCATGGATAGTGCCAGAGGCGCCAGCCTCGAATGAGAGACCTTTAAAGTTTTCTCCAACAGCAAATGTGGCATCAACGGCCGATAAAACAGCTCTGACTGAACGGAATGAGAGGGTCAGACGGACATCCTCAAAGCGCATACCAGCATCTGCAACATGCCGTGACCAGTGAACCCGGCTGGCTTCAAACTCATGGGGAGCAGCGCCCTGAAAGCCATAAATTGACTGCTTGGGATCGCCCACTGCAAAAAGCGTTCTGTCTCTTTGCTTTTCAATGCCAATACCTGAAGTGAAGTCTTCAGTAATCAGACGCAGTATCTGCCATTGCTCAGGGTTCGTATCCTGCGCTTCATCAACGAGGACATGATCAATACCCCGATCAAGTTTATAAAGTACCCATGCAGCATCACTACGAGACAGCACATCCAGCGTTTTATGCACCAGATCATCAAAATCGAGCGCACCGCAACGGGTTTTCTCAACCTCAATGCGGTGACGGATATGATGGGCCAGTCTGTACAGAGCAACTGTTCGCTCAAACGCTTCTGTAGCCTTAAGATTGTCTGATAAGCCTGCTAGGCGGTCTCGCTCATCAAATAGCTCCTGTCGGGTATATTCGTCGATACTCTGAGTGACAAAGGCCCGATCGGAGCGTGGCGTACCGGCTAATGTGAAGAAGATAGCGTGATAGCTTTCAAAGGCTTGAGCTGTATTGTCCAGACTGGTGAGGAATGTCTGGATATCACTGGCCCGATCACGATCTGTCGCTTTGGAACTGGCAAGCAGGGTAGAGGCAATCTCTGAAAGCCTGTCTCTTGGGATTCCGGTATTTAAAATACTTTGACGTAAATCTTGAGCCGTCTTTAGCGAATCAACCTTGAGGGCAACAGCAAGGTTCTGCTCCATCTTAAGCAGGCCATCTTCTGATGCCAGAGTGCGATCACGCATGGCCGCCTGCAAGACAGTGCGCAGACCATCTCCACTGGCAAGTTCACTGACGATTGTCCATGCTTCCGTAAGTTGTGGTGCAAGACCACCGATGATGTCGCTCAGGGTTGAGGAGACCATACGCTCTGTCAATTCAGCAGCGAGATTCTCATCCAGAACATTGAAACGAGCCGGTACGTTGGCTTCAAATGGCACAAGATGAAGCAGACGTTCACAGAAGGCGTGCAGGGTTTCAATTTTCAGACCACCCGGCGTCTCAATAGCACGGGCAAACAGACGGCGGGCATTGCGCAGGTCCGCCCGGCTTGGTTTTCTGCCTTCCAGCTCTTCAAGCTGTGCTGCGAGCGTTTTATCATCCATCGCAACCCACTGCCCAAGGCGCTCGAATATCTTGATCGACATATTCGCTGCTGCGGCTTTGGTGAAGGTCAGACACAATATACGGCCGGGTAGTGAGCCGGCAAGGAGCAGCCGCAGCACACGATCTGTCAGAACTTTTGTTTTACCTGCGCCCGCATTTGCCGACACCCAGGCAGAAGCGCGGGGGTCGGCAGCTCTATGCTGTGATGCAATGGTATGGTGGGGGATAACCAGATCACTCATTCGGCCTCTCCCCCATCTTCGCCACTGGTCAGGGACCATTCCTTGACGCGGGCAAGGTGGTCGTAATCAGAGTAACGTTTGGCAAATTTCGGGAAGGGGCGAGACGTGTAAGGAACCCGACCCATCACAAAATTATTCAGTTTAACTTCAAGCTTCCGGCGATGTTCAGCAATGATATCTGCAACAGTGCGTTCTTCACCCCGTTCAGGTTTGACCGGGCGTTGATCGAGTGCAGGTTTGCCGCCACTGGCGTGGATATAAAGCAGGTCAGGTGCCTCAGAAGGAACAGGAATATCCTTGAATGCTCCTTCAAGGAGCATGGTAGCTTCAAGAGTCATCTGTGGTGCAAAGCCTGCAAATATCTCTTTGACTCCCGGAGGGCGTCCCGTTTTGAAATCAATAACGGTAGCACTGCCATCTCTATGGCTTTCAATCCGGTCAGCACGGGCACGAAGCAGAAAGACGCTGCCATCTTCCAGTGGGATAGATAAGCGGCCGGATTCTTCAACCAGCAGCTTATGGATATCCCCACGGCGTGCCTGTTCCCATGCAATGAACTCGTGAGCCAGCCGCTCAAAGCGCGGCCACCATTCGGCATAAACCTGCGGGAAGGCGGTATGGATATCCTTGAAAGCCTCTGCCCCCATTTGCAGCAATTCAGCCAGCGCATCTTCTGGTAGGTCATTCGGCCATTGGCTGGCAAATTGCGCAACAACATCATGAATGATCGTACCGCGATCTGCTGCTCCCGGTGCTTGTGAAAGTGGGTCCAGAGCATCAAGCTTCAGGATGTGCTTGGCATAAATTGCATATGGGTCACGCTGAAGTGTCTCAATTTCAGTAACACTGAGAGAACGCGGAAAGTAGCGAGGATCTGGTTGTGGGGTCGGGCGTTTAAGGGGTGCTGATGGCTCCATATATTCAACCAGAGCGGCAAGCTTGCGATAATAATCACCGCGACGGGTTACGCTATTCCAAACTTCATCACCACTGAATGCTTTCATCCGCTGGAGAAAACGGGAAGGAACCATTGGGGATCCATCACGCTTGGTGGCACGCGTGATAACGACATTATTTGCGGAGGCAAGCTGTACAAAATCGTGTGCTGTCTGACCAATGCGACGCTCTGGCGGAATGAGCCCAAGCTTTGCTTTCATCGGGCGGTTCAGAAAAGCATCAGTTCTAATACTTGGTGGCCAGATACCCTCATCCAGACCACCCAGAACAATTCTGTCAGCAGAAAGAAGACGCGCTTCCAGAAGGCCCAGAATTTTCAGACGCCGATGACTGAGATGTCCGGGTGGAGCAACGCTGCGTTCTGAAGCCAAAGCATGGAAAAAGGCAGGATAATCTATAAACCGGCCAGTGACACCGATGCTTGGGTCAACCTGCTCCAGCTCATTAAACAGGGCTTCCAGTTCACCTTGGGAGCCATCAAAGATTTCATCATCCGGGTAGAGCGCTTCCACAACCTTGCGATGGGCAATGGAGATTGTTGCAAGGTTGGTCTCTTCTGGGAAATCCGATGGTGAAAAGCCAGTGAATGCCTGCTCTAGCTGCGTAACCAGATTCTCGGCCAGCTGCCAGCCATCATCGCCAATCCGCTTCCATGGGGCAGGTTTGCGATATGCATCCTGCTCACGAGCGATTGCTAGAGCACTTCGTAAACCGTTTAATCCTGGGCCCGGAGCAGGGCCACGTAAAATTCCGATTTCGAGAGCACTTGTGGCCTCTTCGACAGATTGGCGGGAAATACCAAATGTCACAAAAGGATGGGCGAGTAGAGCGAGCAGACTTGCCGGGCTGAAATCATCAGCGGCAGTCTCTGCGGCGAGGCGCGCAAGCTTTCCAGCAAGGGCGTGAGAGAGAGCTGTGCCGGCGGAATCTTCAACTTCGATGCCCCATCTCAGCAGCTCTGCCTTAACCCGGCTGGCAAGCCCGCGGTCCGGTGTAACGAGAGCCGCCGTATGTCCCGGAGTTTCCAGAGTCTCACGTAATGCTACCGCACAGGCGAGCGCCTCTTCCCGCTCGTCAGATGCTTCTATCAAAGTTAGGCTTTCAGTCCCGATCGCTGCAAGTTCAAGTCGTTCATCTGCTTTGATAGCCGCCCATAAATCTGTCGATTCAGCCGGGCGAAGGGTTTCGCTGAAAAAGCGGTTACGTTGGGCAAGAGAAGGGGAGGGTTGCCCAAGTGGCCTGACCTCACTGCGTGGAAGCCTAATAAACTGTTTGAGCAGGCGATGTAATGTTGTCTGGGGGTGCCCGTGTACGGCATCGGTTTCATCGTCACCGACAGAGCCAATGAGCTCCCAGCTTGCATCATCAAGTTCCGTATCAAGGCCGGGTAAAACAATTGCGCCTTTGGGCAGTCGGGAGATGGCCGAGATTAATCTTGCTGTTGCAGGAACAGAACCGGTTGAACCTGCAACAATAACGGGCTTGTCTGGCTGCTCGCTATCCAGTCTTTGTGCTTCAGCTTCAATCAGGAATTTGCGGCGCTGTACTGGATCACTGGCATTGCGTTCACCAAGAATTTGCGGCCAGCTTTCCGTCGCAATTTTCACAAACTCAAGAGTGAGTTTGAAGTAGTTTGAATAATCTGCATCAACAGCTGCCGCTATTTGATCCCAAGGGGCATCTTCCGTCGTGAACTGATCCATCAAGGCTTCAAGATCGCCCGCAAGCCCGACGGCATCCGCGGGTGATGACGGCACAATAAACGGGAGGCTGTCAGAAAGACCAACCAGACTTTTATCAATTGCCTTTGACCATTGCTGGACGAGCTGGGCAAAGATCATCCGGCGCTCAACTGTACCAATGGGTGGTGCAAGCAGATTCTCGGCAAAAGCATCCATACCTGAGAGATCAAGCCCGAGAGTATCAACTTCACCGAGAGGCACGATATTTGGAAGCAATAATGTTTTACCTCCCATCCGTTCTGCCAGAAGCATTATCAAAGCGCGTGCAGCACGGCGGGTAGGAAGATAAATCGTCAGATCAGCAAGGTCAGCATGCTCAGCCGGAAACCCGGGTATCAGCTGCCCACTCAACAGGGCATCTGTCAGGCATGACAAAAAGTCCGTTCCCGGCGGGATGGAAAAGACTTTTGGTTGAGATGGGGCTCTGGTTTGCACGGGCTGCTTCTGAAAGTCGTTATGATGCGGAAGGAACCCGGATCAGTCCCTTCCAACCAGCTGGATGATACGAGAGTTTTCTTATCCCGACAATCTTGCTGGCTGGATGGCGGCATTTTTCATGCCGATAATTTAAACAGGTGGTGTTCCATTTGCTGCCAGGACTTCGCCTGCAAGATAAAGAGAACCACAGATGAGGATACGTGGCGGTTTTTCCCATGCGTACTTATTGAGTGAGGTAATGGCAGCCTCAATGCTTGCCGCACTGCTTGCTGCAAAGCCCAGGTCTTTTGCCATGTCCCTGATTTCATCGGCCGAACGGGCGGCAATCTGGTTATGCATTGAAACGGCTACGAGGTCGCGGGAGAGACCCACAAATTGTTTCAGAAAGCCTTGTGAGTCTTTTGTGCCCAGCATGCCGCAAATCAATACGAGTGGAGCAGCATGACGTTCTTCCAGATCAGCCATGGCCTGTGAGAGAACCCTTGCTCCATCAATGTTATGTCCGCCATCAAGCCATAATTCTGAGCCTTGGGGTGCCAGATTGACCAGATTACCGTGCTTCAGTTTTTGCAGACGGCCGGGCCATTCTGTCTGCTCAAGTCCCTTCTCAAAGGCTGCCTGCTCAAAACTGCCGAATTTGGTTGCGCGTAGGGCTGCAATAGCTGTTCCGGCATTGATGAACTGGTGACGTCCGGCAAGTTTGGGGCGTGGCAAATCCAGTAAGCCTGTTTCATCCTGATAAACGAGACGACCTCGTTCTTCGTGAACAGAGAAATCCTGATTGCCGACAAGAATTGGGAAAGCCCCGACCTCTACGGCTGTGCGATAAAGTTCTTTATCTGCTTCTGCATTAAACTGGGGGGCAATAATTGCCGGGCAGCCTTTTTTGAAAATACCTGCCTTTTCATTGGCAATCTTGACGATATCGGTGCCAAGGAATTCTGCGTGATCAAGCCCAATAGGCGTTACAACTGACGCGATAGGCTCATCAATCACGTTTGTGGCATCAAACCGTCCACCAAGACCAACTTCTAATAAGAGAACATCAGCTGGCTCTTCAGCAAATAACAGAAGGGCAGTGGCGGTTGTCATTTCGAAAACCGTGATCTGACGCCCGGCATTCACAGCTTCGCAACGGCGCAAGGCTTCCAGTAACCGATCTTCAGATACACATCGTCCACCTGTTGGGGAACCGAGGCGAATGCGTTCATGGAAGCGCACAAGGTGTGGTGATGTGTAGACGTGGGTTGAAACGCCTGCTGCTTCCAGAATGGCGCGCATGGTGGCAATGGTTGAACCTTTACCATTAGTGCCCGCAACATGGATTGTTGGTGGTAAACGCTTGTGTGGATTGCCAAGATCCTCAAGCAGGCGCTGAATCCTGTCGAGAGACAGATCAACAGCCTTGGGATGTAGCGCCAGAAAACGGGCAATAATGGCGTCGGATGAATCCATAGCGCAGATAACCACCATAATCAGACGGCTGGTAGAACTTCTGCCCAACCAGCCGTAAAGAGTCGTGATATGAAAAGGTCAGAAGACCTTATTTCTCAGCCTTGGCCTTAGGTTCTTTAGCTTTTGGTGCAGCTTTTGCTTCAGGCAATGCGAAATGCATCAACTGGCGGCAAAGACGGGCAATTGTTGGTTTCAGTTCATGACGGTGAACGACGGCGTCAACCATGCCGTGATCTTTCAGATATTCTGAACGCTGGAAGCCTTCTGGCAGCTTTTCGCGAATTGTCTGTTCGATAACGCGAGGACCAGCAAAGCCAATCAGTGCTCCCGGTTCGGCAAGGTGAATATCGCCAAGCATTGCATAGGAAGCAGTGACACCACCTGTCGTTGGGTTGGTCAGAACAACAATATATGGCAGGCGGGCTTCATTGAGCATCCGTACCGCAACAGTTGTACGTGGCATCTGCATCAGAGAGAGAATGCCCTCCTGCATACGCGCGCCACCAGATGCAACGAACAGGATGAAAGGTGTCTTCTTTTCAATGGCAGTTTCGGCTGCTTTGACGAAAGCTTCGCCAGCTGCCATGCCGAGTGAACCACCCATAAAGGAGAAGTCCTGAACGGCAATAACCATCGGGACATCGTCAACACGGCCATAACCGATCTTGAAAGCATCCTGCATGCCGGTCTTGGCGCGGGCATCTTTCAGACGATCAACGTATTTCTTTTCGTCACGGAACTTTAACGGGTCGGTTGCGACTTCCGGAACAGGAACATCCAGCCATGTTTCACCATCAAACATATACTGCAAACGCTGGGTTGCGTTGACACGCATATGGTGGTCAGAAACCGGGATAACCCACTGGTTGGCTTCTACATCCTTATGAAAAACCATTTGCCCGCTTTCAGGGCATTTGATCCAAAGGTTTTCGGGCGTTTCGCGTTTGAAGAGTGTTTTGATCTTCGGGCGAACGACTTCAGAAATCCAGTTCATACGTAGTACCTAAATCCGTCACCTTCACAGGGAAGGTTTTCTTTCTTTAAAAGCCTTGTCCGGAGATCATCCCCGGACAATTGGCGAAGGGCCTTTATAGCAGAAAAGGCCCGTTGCGCCATATCCTATCTTATCAGAATGATTTTGTTGTTTTTCTGACGCCTGCTGCTAGCTCTTTAACAAGATCAAGAACAGCCGGAATTGAGCCATTTGTCGGCTTGTCATTGGCATCAAGCGTACCCTTGAGAGCATTGATCAGGCCAGAGCCAATAACAACGCCATCAGCACCTTTGGCGATTTCTGTTGCCTGTTCACCGGTTTTAACGCCAAAGCCAACAACAACCGGAAGGTCTGTGTGCTGCTTGATGCGTCCAACGGCTGTTGCAACTTTTGAGAAATCAGGTGTCGCAGTGCCGGTAATTCCGGTGATGGAGACGTAATAAACAAATCCGGATGTATTTGTCAGAACGGTTGGCAAACGGGCATCATCGGTAGTTGGCGTTGCCAGACGGATGAAGGACAGGCCTGCTTTTAAGGCTGGAATGCAAAGCTCTTCATCTTCTTCCGGCGGAAGATCGACAATGATCATGCCGTCAATACCAGCTTCTTTTGCATCAGCCAGAAAACGTTCAACACCATAGACATAGATAAGGTTGTAATAACCCATCAGGATGATTGGGGTGTCTGCGTCAGTTTTGCGGAACTCCCGGACCATCTGCAATGTCTTGATAGTATTCTGGCCATTGGCCAGAGCGCGCAGGCCTGCGGCCTGAATGGCAGGGCCATCAGCCATTGGATCGGTAAATGGCATGCCAAGTTCAATTATGTCAGACCCGGCAGCCGGAAGCTGTTTTACGAGATCAAGGGCTGTCGCATAATCAGGGTCGCCAGCCATGACGTAGGTAACAAGGGCAGCTCTGTTTTCTGAACGGCATTTTGCAAAACGGGCTTCAATGCGTGTGCTCATAGGTCTGCTCCCAGATGCTCAGCAACAGTGAAGATGTCTTTGTCTCCACGGCCTGACAGATTGATGACCATGAGATGGTCTTTTGGTTTCTTTGCTGCGATCTGCGTTGCAATGGCAACGGCATGGGCAGATTCCAGAGCCGGAACAATACCCTCAAGCTTCGAGCAGCTCTGGAAGGCATCCAGTGCTTCCTGATCGGTACATGGCAGATATTTAACACGCCCAATTTGGTGTAGCCATGAATGCTCTGGGCCAATACCCGGATAATCAAGACCGGCTGAAATAGAATGAGCCTCGGTGATCTGGCCATCATCATCCATCAGAAGATAGGTACGGTTGCCGTGCAGGACACCGGGGCGTCCGCCTGTCAGGGATGCTGCATGCATGCCCGTTGAAACGCCATGGCCGGCTGCTTCAATGCCATACATTTCAATGTCTTTGTCATCAAGGAACGGATGGAACAGACCAATTGCGTTGGAGCCACCACCAACAGCAGCCACCAGTGAATCCGGCAGCCTGCCTTCCTGTGCCAGCATCTGCTCGCGAGTTTCATTGCCGATAACACACTGAAAATCACGAACCATTTGCGGGTAAGGATGTGGTCCAGCTGCTGTGCCGATGCAATAGAAGGTGTTATCTACATTGGTGACCCAGTCACGCAGGGCCTCGTTCATAGCGTCTTTCAGGGTCTTTGAACCGGATTCAACGGCAATAACTTTGGCGCCCAGCATATTCATGCGGAAAACGTTTGGCTTCTGGCGCTCAACGTCAACGGCACCCATATAAACAATACATTCCAAACCGAAACGTGCGCAGAGTGTTGCTGTCGCAACGCCGTGCTGACCTGCACCTGTCTCGGCGATAATTCTTTTCTTGCCCATACGACGGGCCAGCAAAATCTGGCCAAGCACATTGTTGACCTTGTGCGCGCCGGTATGGTTGAGCTCTTCACGTTTGAAGTAAATCTTCGCGCCGCCGGTATGCTCCGTCAGACGCTCAGCAAAATAGAGCGGGCTTGGACGACCGATATAATGGGTCATGAAGCTGGCCATATCCGCTTTGAAGCTCGGGTCATTCTTGGCCTCTTCATAGGCCTTTTCCAGCTCCAGAATAAGCGGCATCAGGGTTTCAGCGACAAAGCGTCCGCCAAAAATGCCAAAATGGCCCTGTTCATCAGGTCCGGTGCGATATGAATTCGGTAAATTATCAGCGCCCACGGTTCTAGCCTTCTCATCGGTGGTCTGTGCGTGGTCCGCTAGCACGTAACGTGACGGGCCTACGCAATGTCTATGACAGGAAATCTCCTCACTTGGCAAGAGGAGGGATCATCCGTGCGATAAGATGATCTGCGATAAATTATACGCCGCTTCGCCAGGCTGCGCGGGCATTCGCAATGAAAGTTTGAATTTTGTCGATATCCTTGATGCCCCGGCTGCTTTCAACACCAGATGAGACATCAACAGCTTGCATGTGTGTCAGCCGGATAGCACGGTCGATATTGTCAGGGGTCAAGCCGCCCGATAACATGTATTGTGGGCCCAAGGATTTATGAGCCAACAGTTCCCAATCAAAGGGAATGCCATTGCCGCCGGGGATTTCTGATGTGGGTGCGGGTTTGGCATCCAGCAGCAGAAGATCAGCAATTCCTTCAAATTTTTGTGCCTGAACAAGGTCATGAGCCGTTGCAACACCTAAGGCTTTAATCAGAGGTATATTATACCGTGTCTTAATCTCTTTGGTGCGTTCTATAGTTTCGGAACCATGAAGCTGAAGCAGATCAGGGCGGGCTACTGTCATGATTTCATCAAGCAGTTGATCATCCGGATCAACTGTCAGAATAACGCGCTTAGCCTTGCCATCAGCCTGATGCATGAGCTTGCCAGCTGTTTCAAGGGAAACATGACGCGGACTTTTGGGGAAATGAACGAAGCCTACGAGGTCTGCACCAGCATCAACCGCAACAGCTAATGTCTCGGGCGTTGACAGGCCGCATATCTTAATCAGTTGATTTGCCATTTTATCGTTCCCTGTTTTGGGAACCCGGCAATATCTTGCCGGATCAGTTTACTCTATCTGGGGCAGGTAAAACAGGATTTCTGGCTGCTGCCTCTTCCCGCATTTTTTCTGCTTCCGCTTTCAGATTGCGAATCTCGCGCTTGGACTGGCGAAGCTCTTTACGTTTTTTGTGCTGAGCCCACCAGGCTGCCGTGCCGCCGATAAAGACGCCAAAAGCGACTGCCCCGAACAGAATAAGAAACAGTGGAGCTGTAATTGAAAACTCCGGAGCGACCTGTGAGAATGGGTCAAGAGATAAGGTCGCAGCGTGCCGGTTGGCAATGGACAGGAAGACCACAACCATTGCCACAAGAATGAAGACCAGCACTTTTAGAAAACGAATCATGACAAATATCAGACTCAGGCTTTTCCGTTGAGACGAAGACGCATCTCTTTGCCTGTTTTGAAAACCGGGATAGTCTTTTCATCAACGGCGACTTCTTCGCCTGTACGTGGATTGCGACCCTTGCGCGCATCACGCTTTTTGACGGAGAAAGCACCAAAGCCACGCAACTCAACGCGGTCACCGCGTGAGAGGGCATCGACAATAGTGTCGAGAATAGCATTCACGATATTCTCGATGTCGCGCTGATAGAGGTGTGGATTTTGCTCAGCAAGGCGAAGAACGAGTTCTGATTTGATCATTTCAGCTAATCTTTAATGATGGCCAATTGGCGCGGTTAGTTATTAAGGGAAGGCTGCCAGAGAGCCAGCAGCCCGTCAAGGTTCGAGGCTGCCGCCTTTTCCCCCGCCCGGCGAAAATTATCTGCAACTTTCTCATAACCGAGTAAGTCTGCACCATAAGCCAATGTGCTCAAGAATGAAAGGTTTTCATATGACTTAGGTTTCCATTCTCTAATGGAAAGCCCTTTTTCTATGCCTTTCTGGGTCTCAAGCCATGCAACAGCGGTTCGCTCGTCACCTAATTCATCAACCAGTTTAAGAGGCAAACCTTGGCGGCCTGTAAAAATACGACCATCTGCAACGGTTGCCAGTTCTGTCTCTTTCAAGCCGCGGCGATCCGCAACAAGACCTTTGAACCATGTGAAGCTGTCAGCAATGATTTTTTGCATAGCCTCACGTGCTTCTGGTGATGTTGGCTTATATCCCGATGGCTCTGCCTTGAGCGGAGATGACTTCACTTCTTCAAATTTGACGCCAACCTTATCAAGTAACCCAGCAACATTGGGATATTGCATGATAACGCCAATTGAACCGACAATTGAGGTTTCACGTGCAACGATATGATCGGTTGCAATCGCCGTAATGTAAGCGCCGGAAGCCGCGTTGCCATCAACAAAAGCCACAACAGGCTTCTTCGCAGCAAGCGCGCGCAGGCTTCTGTACAGCTTTTCCGAACCAGTCGTTGTGCCGCCAGGGCTATCAATACTGACTATGACGGCTTTGACGGATGATGATGCGCTGACCTGTTTGATCAGCTTTTCCATCTGTTCGCTGCCAACAATCAGGCCACTGACTGAAATACGGGCAATATGATTCTTGTAGCTGCCATCAAGTGAATTGCGGCCAATAAACATGCCTGCACTAACAAGACCAAGAACCAGAATAAGAATGGACAGAACCCGCCAGAAAGTCAGTTTACGCCTCATTCTACGGCGATCGGCAATGATATCGGCATCACTGAGAATTGACACGAGGTTCGCTGCTCCCAAAAAATGAACGGGCGGCCTGAAAAACAGGGTAACCACTTGATGCTTTTAACATAAGTGTCTTCTGTTCTAGTATCAACCGTGTTGATGATCAATAAAGTATGTCAATAGTTGATGGTATAATTTTTCAAGAATCAGTCACGAGGTGCTGGAAAAGACGACTATATCAGTGCGGTGAAAGGGCCTCTTTGGAGGATGAAATCAGCAGTTTTTGTGCATTTATCATTAAAAAATCGTGCAAAATTTATTCTTGTAACTGTTTGAAGAAACAAAACTTTTAAAATTTTTTACACGCTATATAGCTGAAATTCCTTCTGAATTTTCCTCAAAAGGTACCATTTTAAAAATCTTTATGATACACACCCTATGAATTGAAGTTTCGTATTAACCCACAGATTGGGGATTTTACGGGGTTCCTGTAAGTTCCTTCAGCCTCTGCGTGAGATATATGACAAAATCAAAATACTTTGCCCTTCTAATGACAGTTGGGATTGCAGTTTCGGTTTCAGCATGTGCTGACAGAGTTGCAGACAATAATCAGGAAACCGGCAAAATGGCTGTCCAGAAGACAGCTGTCTGGACAAAGAAGCGGCCGCAGATGGTAGCTTCCCGTTCTGAGCGTGAGTGTCTCGCCCGCGCTATGTACTTTGAATCCAACCGTTCCAGCACAGAAGGCATGTTAGCCGTCGGTTCAGTTGTGATGAACCGTGTTGAGGCCGCTCATGGCGGTACCAATATCTGTGGTGTCGTTGGTGCTCCACGCCAGTTTGCTCCAGGTGTTCTGACGCGTTCAATGACTGAACCTCAGTCCCGTGCCCGTGCAATGGCCGTTGCAGATGAAATTCTTTCCGGTCAGCGGCACGCCAAGGTTGGTGATGCCCGGTATTTCCACATGGCTGGTCTGAAGTTTAACTACCCGAACATGAACTATGTCACTGTTGCAGGTGGTAATGCTTTCTATCACAGAGGTAAGACTGCCCCTATCCAGATGGCTATTTATCAGCAGCCACAGCAGTCGTTCACTCCGGCACCGGTTACGACAGCTTCAGCTTACGTCGCACCTGCTGCACCTGCACCAACAATGACTGCTTTCAGTCAGGATAACGGCTTTACTGCTCCGATGCGTCCCGGTGCTGTTATCGTGGATATGGATAGAGCTGCCAGAACAGCTGCTGCTGAAACAAACACTTTAGTAGCTCCTGCAAGACAGCAGAGCAGCACGATTGCTCCAGTTTCTGTTGATGCTTTCCAGCTGGCACCGCTTCCACCACGCCGTCCAAGCCAGCTTGGTATGGCTAAGCCAGATCAGCACGCTGCCACTGCACCTTCTTCTGCTGAACCAGTTCGTCTGGCTATCAGCAGCACAAATGTTGCCCGGTAAAAATTTACCGCTTATTGAAAAGGGGCCGTATGGCCCCTTTTTTATTATCATCAGGCAGATTTATTCCGATTAATGGGGCTGAGTTAGTTAGAAAGTCTGACCTGCAAGTGAATTATCAGACACTTTGCATCTTGCCATGTGCCGCTTGAAGCGCGTCTGTTTGGGTAATTAGTATCTGGAAATTTACTGGCATCTGTCTTTCCGGTGAATGATTATCTTCAATTAAGGGCGTGACCCCTATGGCTCTGTTGGCACAGAGCCTCCAGCCTTTTTCTTGCCTCTGACTATTTCAGAGCAGGTGAGCTAATAGAGCCGCTTCCAAGTCATTCTCTGACAGACGTCATCCTCCACCTGTTAATTCTTACAGGGAACGACAAGGTTCCTTCCAAAGAAACTCTGGTTGTTAGGTGTGCGTATTTTCCAAATAAAAAGGCCTGCAACCCTTTTGGAGTTGCAGGCCCTGATTTGTAATTGCTCGAATGATCGGGCAACCAATTCTTATTCTTCGTCCTTGTCGCCACGAGCCTTGAGGGCTGCGCCGAGGATGTCGCCGAGAGAAGCGCCAGAATCGGTTGAACCGTACTGAGCAATTGCTTCTTTTTCTTCAGCAACTTCAAGAGCCTTAATGGACAGGCTGATGCGGCGGGACTTGCGATCGAACTGTGTCACGCGTGCATCGACCTTTTCACCGGCTGCGAAACGTTCTGGGCGCTGATCGTCACGATCGCGAGCCAGTTCGGAGCGCTTAATGAAGGTTGTAAGATCGGTATCAACGATCTTAACTTCAAGGCCGGATTCCTTGGCTTCAAGGATTTCACAGGTTACAACCTGACCCTTGCGGATCTCGCCAGCATCGGCGAATGGGTCACCTGCAAGCTGCTTGATACCAAGGGAGATGCGTTCCTTCTCGACGTCAACATCGAGAACCTGAGCGCGAACAACGTCGCCCTTCTTGAACTCGTCGATGACCTGCTCGCCTGGACGGTTCCAGTCGAGGTCGGAAAGGTGGACCATGCCGTCGACATCGCCTTCGAGACCAATGAACAGACCGAATTCTGTCTTGTTCTTGACTTCGCCTTCGATGACGGAACCAACAGGGTGCTTCTCAGCGAAGCCTTCCCATGGGTTCTGCAGGGTCTGCTTGAGACCGAGCGAAATGCGGCGCTTGGAAGAATCGACTTCGAGGATGACAACTTCGACTTCCTGAGAAGTGGAAATGATCTTGCCAGGATGGACGTTCTTCTTTGTCCAGGACATTTCGGAAACGTGGATCAGACCTTCGATACCTGGTTCCAGCTCAACGAATGCACCGTAATCGGTGATGTTCGTTACGCGGCCCTTAATGCGGGTATCAACTGGGTAACGGGCAGCAATGCCTTCCCATGGATCTTCCAGAAGCTGCTTGATACCAAGCGAGATGCGGTGTGTGTCGTGATTGATCTTGATGATCTTGACCTGAACCGGCTGACCGATTGTGACCACTTCGCTTGGGTGATTGACACGACGCCATGCCATGTCTGTGACGTGTAGGAGGCCGTCAATGCCGCCGAGGTCAACGAACGCACCGTATTCGGTGATGTTCTTGACAACGCCCTCGATGACCTGACCTTCTTCAAGGTTGGCAACGAGTTCAGAACGCTGCTCTGCACGGCTCTCTTCGAGAACTGTACGGCGTGAAACGACGATATTGCCACGACGACGATCCATCTTGAGGATCTGGAATGGCTGGGAAACGCCCATCAGCGGAGAAATGTCGCGGATTGGACGGATATCGACCTGGCTGCGTGGAAGGAAGGCAACAGCGCCATCGAGATCGACGGTGTAACCACCCTTGACCTGATTGAAGATAACACCATTGACGCGCTCGGAAGCTTCGAATGCGCGTTCCAGCTTGACCCAGCTTTCTTCGCGGCGAGCCTTGTCGCGGCTGATAACAGCTTCGCCAAGAGCGTTTTCGATCCGGTCAACATAAACCTCGACTTCGTCACCGACATTGAGTGTCAGGTCACGGTTCGGGCCAGTAAATTCTTTAAGGGCGACGCGGCCCTCTGTCTTCGCACCGATGTCGATGACTGCGACGTCTTTCTCAATGGCAACGACTTTGCCTTTGACGACGGAGCCTTCATGGATTTCGGAAGTGCGGAAGGATTCTTCGAGAAGCGCAGCGAAATCCTCACGGCTCGGTGCGTTTAGAGTAGCTTGAGACATTGTTGCTCCTAGGCTTCTCCGATCATTTCGGAGAGGCGGCGCCGGTGGTTGGTGTTAAGGGCAGTTTTTACACATCGGCGTCGTTGGGGCTAAAAGCCAGATTTAACAACACCTTACCCAGAGGGTAAGCCGGCGCAGTGACGACGGCAAAAACTGTTTCTTCTGAACTGAATCCAGAAGAGGATGGTTTCATAATGGAAATTGGCGTCAAGAACAAGCTTTTTAAAGGAAAAAACCTAAAATTCTCGATTCTCAGGCTTCTGGTAAGCCTGTAAATTTTGCAGGCATGAAAATCGATGCCTGCAGGCCACCCAGATCGCTTTGAGAAAGTGTGAGTTTTGCATTATAGGCATTGGCAACATCCTGAACGATCGCAAGGCCAAGGCCGGCACCGCCGCTTTCATCCAGACGCTGTCCACGGCCGTGTACCTGTTCACATTGTTTGTCACTTAGGCCGGGGCCGTCATCATCAATGGTCAGTATAAGACCATCTGCATTTTCCTTGGCATCAAGAATAATTTTTGATTTTGCATAACGGCTGGCATTTTCAAGCAAATTGCCCATGATTTCCATAAGATCTTCGCGATCCATGGCAATGCTGATGCCGGGTAAAATTTTAAATTGCCAGTCAAGAGCTGCACCCGATGGTGTGCGCTGGAGTGTTCCAACCAGTGGTAGTAATGTTTTAGCGACAGGGATTTTTGCATAACGTTTTGAGCCGATACTCCTGACGCGAGCACGTGTCATCTCTCTGGCAACGTGATTGTTCATGATGCCGATTGCCTGACTGATTTCACTGGCGATTTCTTCTTCGCCTTTTTCACGTAGACGACGAACATCCCCCGCCATTGCAGTCAAAGGAGTTTTTAATCCATGCGCAAGATCGGCAGCCCGGTTCTTGGCACGCTCCAGTTCTTTATCCTGTACATCCAGAAGTGCGTTTATTTCTTCTGAAAGTGGCTGCAGTTCTGTTGGCACATTTTCCGGGAACCGTTCTTTTTTGCCTGATCGAATAGCGGTCATTTCGCGTCTGATCGATTCCAGTGGCCGCAACCCATAGTTGAGATAAACAAAGGTTGAAACGATAAGAACGACTGCCAGCAGCGCAAGGAATGGCAGAATATCACGCATGAACTCCTGCCGTGGGGTCGATATTGTTGCATAGTCGACGGCGACAAAAACACCAATACGGTGAGGATCTCCTGTCGGGCGATCTATCAGGAGTTGTCTGTAGGTTACACGAAGCTGCGTTCCATTCGGGCCGGGTGCATTATAGCGCTGGATTTCTTGCGGATTAGCGGGGGCGTGGGGTGGCATTGCAATGGTCTGGTCCCAAAGAGAGCGGGAGGTCTGAACCACTTCATCGTTATCGGTAATCTGCCAGTAATAACCGCCAAAAGGCTTCAGGGCACGTTGCCTGTTTTCCCGCCCGGAAGGTGTTTGGATGGAAACTTCGCCAGTTTCTGTTGAGATATCAATATGGGCGGAAGTCCGCTGCAGATAGAGATACATATCTGCATCAACGCGGCGGGTAATATGGCGTTCAAAAAGAAAGGCAAGACCAGCACCAGCGACAGCAAGTGCCAGAACAATTGTTATGATTGCAGCGATATAAAGCCGCCACCTTATGGAACCCGCCTTCTTCAACAGGTTATGCTCCTATGCCTGACACGTCCTGGGCCTTAATACAGTAGCCAAACCCGCGGCGTGTTTCTATCAAATCAACGCCGAGCTTGCGGCGAATACGGCTGACCAGAGCCTCCATGGCATTGCTTTCATGCTCCTGATCCTGAGCATAGACGTGTTCAGATAATTCTGTCTGAGATACGATGCGCTCTTTGTGATGCATCAGATAACTGACAAAGCGGTATTCTAGCGGTGTGAGATTGATTGGTACACCTCTGACGCTGACGCGCATTTGCCGTTCATCAAGACGGACTTCGCCTATTTCAATGAAAGGCGACGGATTTCCTGTTGAGCGCCGGACGATAGCCCGCAAACGGGCAAGCAGTTCTTCCATTTCAAATGGCTTAGGCAGGTAATCATCTGCGCCTGCATCAATGCCGTCAACGCGTTCTGTCCATGTGCCGCGGGCACTCAAAACTAAAATGGGCGTATTATTATCGGCAGCACGCCAGCGCTTAAGAACTGTCAAACCATCAAGTTTGGGTAGGCCGAGATCAAGAATGATCGCGTCATAATCTTCTGTATCCCCCATGAACCAGGCTGTTTCACCATCGGCGGCTGTTTCTATCGTGTAGCCCGCTGCTTCAAGTGCCTTGCTCAGATCATTCGCGATACGAATTTCGTCTTCAACGATCAGGATTCGCATATTTCTGTTTTACCCGGATTATCGTATTCTTTGTGGCGTCGACATATACTTTCATGAAGCGGCCGGATTTGTCGATAAGTTTAATCTCGTAAATCCATAAACCTTTATCGCGTTCAAACTCGATCTCAAGAACTTCGCCCGGCATTTCTTTCTGGAGCATGGTGAGGATTTCACTGAGGGATTTGATTTCACCACGCTGCAAGGCTTCGCGTGCCTGCTCATGCCCGTCATCAGAGAAGGCGGGAATGGTTGCGGCGCTGACGCCTAAAGCGAGTAGAAGAGGGAGTATAAATCTAAAACGCATCATGATGTGATTATGCTCTCCTCTACCTGACAAAATGCTGACAGAGCATCTCAGAAGTCTGTCAGCACACTCCTGCTATACCGTCTTCATTGTTTCAAGAAGAAACAAATTATCTATCAGGAGAATATCATGTCTAATAAGATTTTCGGTCGTTTTGGTGTTGTTGCCGGTGCAACTGTTGCTGCTGTTCTTTTCGCTGCTCCGGCAATGGCAAAAGATCATTGCACATCTGCCCCTTCCTCTGAATGGAAGCCCCTTCATGAGATTACAGAACATGCAAAGCAGCTTGGCTATACGGTGATGAAAGCCGAGCGTGATGGTTCCTGCTATGAGATCGAAGGCTATGATAAGAATGGCGCCAAGATTGAGATCTACTACAACCCACAGACCGGTCTGCCTGCAAACAACCGTCGTTAATTAATATCCTGGCGGAACAATACAGATGTTTCGCCAGAAACTGCCTGCCGCTTTATCTCTCCCAAGATTTAGGAAACTTCAATGCAAAAACTCTCTGTCAAAGGCATGGCGCTCTCACTCCACCGCTGGGTTGGGCTTATTCTGGCGCCACTGTTCCTGCTGATCATCATTTCTGGTGGTGTTCTTGCATTCAAACCTATTGTTGAAGACCCGATGATTACTGGTGGACCAGCAATTGTTAAATCAGAGGTTCTTCAGTCAACGCTTGCAAAGATTGATCCGGCAGACACTATTCGTCAGCTTAATCTGTCTGCTGATGGGCAGGTTATGACAGTTATCAGCGAGGCTGATGGGCCCAATGGTTCCTTTGCTGTTGCAACTGGAGAACGCGTTCCGGGAACTGGTACGGCTATCGATATCTTCGGTATTGTGAAATCCTTTCACAAGAACCTGTTGATCGGTGCCGGTAGTATAGTTCTTTATGCAACCTTTGCCATGCTTGCGATAGTGCTGATTGGGCCGTTCCTGAGCTGGTTACGTATGAGCAATACTGTATTGGGTTGGCATATAACGGCTGGCTGGCTGGCTCTCCCTCTTTTCATCATGTTGCCTTTAACAGGCATTTTGATGACCTATCACATTGATATTGGCAAACCGCTTATCTTGCCACAATCTGGCCCGCGGGCTGCTTTTGTCCAGAGTATTGATACTGTTTCGCAGACAGAAGGTTTTAAGTCTGTCATCTCGGCCCGTCGCTTTAAAGCGGGCAGTGTTATGCTTGAGACTGTAACGGATAAGGGGCAAGCAACTTACATTGTTGGTAAGGGACTGGCAGTCCAGAAGTTTGAAGGTCCGGGTCTTTTTAAAAGCCTGCATGAGGGGACATGGGCCGGAGCCTGGTCCGGGATTCTCAATTTTCTTATTGCTGTCGCTATGAGCCTGCTGACAGTTACCGGCTTCATTTCATGGTTCCGGCGCTGGCGTCAGTCGAAGCGTAAGGTTGGCTCTGCTGATGCCGATATCCTTGTTGCTTATGCCAGCCAGACAGGAACAGCTGCACAATTGGCAGAGGCCACTTACAAGGCGCTTGAAGCTGGAGGTGCAAAGGCTGCCTGCATGGCATTGTCCGGCGTACGTATTGAACATCTCGGGCAATATCGTCATCTTCTGATTATTGCGTCGACCACAGGTGAAGGTGATCTGGCTGAGCCGGGTCGGGCATTCATGGCATCATTGCATGGTGCAGAACTCAATATCTCATTCTCAATGCTTGCTCTTGGCGACAAACGTTACCAGCATTTCTGCGCCGGTGGTGAAAAGCTCCGTTCCGTTCTGCTTGGCACAGGTGCGCAGGAATTTATGGAGATAGTTCGCGCCGATGGCGCACCACAGAAGGCTTGGCATGAATGGCTGGATGGCATCCAGAAAGCGCTGTCCATCACAGTGGGTGAGGTAGAGGCTCCTAAGGCTGACGCCCCTGTTGAAGTTACGCTTATTGAGCGTAATCGTCTGGATAACTGTGAAGATCATGTCACAAGTGAAACATGGCAGATTGTTTTTGAACTGAAGAGTGCCGTACCTTTCCGCCCGGGTGACCTTCTCATGCTGTCGCCTGGTAAAGGAGAGACTGAACGCTGCTATTCGATCGGTAACAGTGCTCATGTAACGGCTGATCGCATTATTCTGACGGTCAGCCGTAATGTCTGGACTGATGAAGCCGGCACAAAGCACTTTGGTAAGATGTCGAATCTTTTGTGCAATGCCCTGCCAATCGGTACAACATTATCGGGAGCTGTCCGTTATCATCCAGCTTTCAATCCGCCAGATGATGTTACGACCCCGGTTATTATGGTGGCAACAGGATGTGGTATTGCCCCATTCACAGGCTTCATCGAAGAACGCCAGCATAGTAATCAGGAAAAAGGTCCAGCCTGGCTGCTGTTTGGGAATCGTCATCGTGAAGGAGATTTTTTCTATCGTGATACCCTTGCCTCATGGGAAAAGAGTGGTGCTCTAACCCGCTTGAGCACAGCATTCTCCCGCGATGAGGGGGATGGGACTTACGTGACTGACAGAATTGTCAAGAATGGTGCCGAGATTGTTGATCTCATCCGGAACAAAGGTGGCATACTTTATGTCTGCGGTAAGACCCGCCTTGGAAACGGTGTTGATGCTGCCCTTGTGACGGCGTTGGTGACCAATGACAATATTCCGCAGGCACAGGCCGAGCAGACAATCCAGCAATGGAAGGCTGCCGGGTCCCTACGGTATGATCTGTTCGATTAAGTTTCGATTATATGCCATACGAAAACGGCGCCCAGTGAGGCGCCGTTTTTACGTAAAATTGAATTCAGAAGCGGAAATCTTCACCAAGATAGAGACGGCGGACTTCTTCATTGGCAACGATGCTGTCCGGTGTCCCTTCAGTCAGAACGCGACCGGAGTGAATAATATAGGCACGATCAATCAGACCAAGAGTTTCACGAACGTTATGGTCAGTGATCAGAACACCAATGCCGCGGCGTGTCAGGTGCCGAACCAGATTCTGAATATCTCCAACAGCGATGGGGTCGATACCGGCGAAAGGTTCGTCCAGAAGCATGAATGTTGGATCACCGGCAAGAGCGCGGGCAATTTCACAACGGCGACGCTCACCACCAGATAGTGCGATGGAAGGTGCTTTGCGCAGGCGTTTGATGTCAAACTCTTCCAAAAGCTCATCAAGCTTGCGCTCACGTTCTTTCTTGGATGGTTCAACAACCTCAAGGACAGCGCGAATATTGTCTTCGACATTGAGGCCACGGAAAATGGAGGCTTCCTGTGGCAGGTAGCCGATGCCAAGGCGTGCACGGCGATACATCGGCAGATTGGTGATGTCATTGCCATCAAGGTTGATTGAACCACGATCTGCGGCAACAAGACCCGTAATCATATAGAAGATTGTTGTTTTGCCGGCCCCATTAGGTCCTAACAGACCAACAGCCTCACCTGTGCGGACATGCAGGCCTGCATCCTGTACAACAGTTCTGTTGCGGTAGCTTTTCTGCAACCCTTTAACGGCAAGAACCCCTGGGCCGCCAAACACAGCAATGCCTTCGTTCTGTATCTTGTTCTGTTCGTTCATATCGGGTTTCCAAAAACCTTAAGAGTAGTTGTATTGGCAGAAATTGCAGAATAACGGAAGCTTTCTAGAAGAATTTTCAAGTTATTGGAATGCGAAACAGCACCCGATGTCTGGCGTTTGCACAATAAGTAAGGACAAGTGATAGGCTCTATGGCTTGTTCCAGTTATGTTTGCGGCAGTGTCGGCGTATTGTATCAATCATCAGGCGTGCCGTTTCCGTTAGCGGAGCCTTGCGTGGATAAATCAGGCTGTATGTGGCTGAGGGAAGCTCTGGCTTGATTGGTAAGGCGACAATTGTATCTCCAAGACCAAGCGGATGGAGCATTGCCGTTGCAATAGCCGACAGAACGTCAATCTTGGTGACAAGGCTCAGGATGGAAGAAATAGAATCTGAATGAAGAATACTTCCTTCAATAGGCCAGAGGTAGTTTTCGAGCTCCTTATAATAACCCATCGAGGTTTCAGGCAGAAACCATGCGGCATGTCTCAGCTCATCGATAGATGTGCAATTGGCAAGTGGATGATCTTTGCTGGCAATGATGCTGAAGGGAGCCGTAAATAAAGGCTCTTCAATAAATTCGCTTAAAGGGATGTCTTCATTCAATGAGCCAATTGCAAAATCGAGCTGTCCCTCGCGTAAAGCCGGGATAAGATTCGAGAGCTGGGCTTCCTTGAACGAAATTCCTGCCAGGGGACGCCGCATTCTGAAATCGCGAATAACACCGGGCAGTACCGTGAAGGCAATGAGTGAGGAAAAGCCAAAAGCTACCTTACCTTGAGAATGGGCATTCAGGTGACTGAGCTCTTCCTGAGCGCGTTTCAGCTCTTCCAGAATAAAGTGCATGCGGACTGCAAAAGCCTTGCCTGATTCTGTCAAAGAGATGCCGTGAGCACCGCGTGTTACCAGAGCCGTACCAAGTGTAGCTTCAAGTTCACGCAGGGTTCTTGTTAAGGCAGGCTGGGATTGTCCGAGAGATTTCGCAGCGGAACGAATGCTCCCACAACGGATAATCTCTTGAAACGCCTTGAGTTGGCGTAATTTCGGTAATTTTTGCATAATCTACTATATCAACAAAAGGTATCGCCCCAAAGATTTTTTCATCTTTCAAAAATATGGAAACTGTATAGGTTGCGTTTCGTAAGGTCTCGTATGCAGAAAATAATCACTACGGATATCTTGGGGGCGTCATAACAATATAATCCCTCAAGTCATTTTCTGCCTTGTTAAATTGATGAGGTGCGCGAACATGGATATGTTACGTGATTGGAGAGTGCACTTTTTATGTTTGGCAATCGTGCTCGTTTCAGAGCTGATTGGTAAGTTGCACTACGGATTTATTGTTTTGCTGCCAATGCTTTATGCAATGCTGTTTGGTGGTATCATCAGCTGGCCCTCTTTCAAAATTCTGTCTGAGAAGAATATGAAGGCAGCAACAGGTGTCATGTCAGCTGCGCTGATGTTGCTTGTTGTAAAGCTTGGACTGGATATCGGGCCAAAGCTTGGAATTCTGAAAGGTGCCTCTCTTGCTTTGATTATGCAGGAAATCGGCCACTTCCTGGGAACAATCCTTCTTGGTCTGCCAATAGCTGTTGCGCTTGGTATGGGACGTGAAGCTGTCGGTGCAACCTATAGTGTTGCCCGTGAGCCGAATATCGCGATTATCGATGATAAATATGGTCTCGATAGCCCTGAGGGCCGCGGTGTGATGGCGACCTATATTATGGGTACACTGTTCGGCGCCATCACCGTTGGTTTTCTGGCAAGTATCGTTGCTTATTTCAATATCTTCCATCCGTACTCTCTGGCCATGGGCGCAGGTGTCGGTAGTGGAAGCATGATGGCTGCCGCAGTTGGATCAATTGTTGCCATCTATCCTGAAGAGGCGACAAACATTCAGGCATATGCCGGTGCGGCCAATCTGATGTCGAGTGTTCTGGGTATCTACGTTTACATGTTCTTCTCTCTGCCATTTGCCGCGAAGATGTATGTGGTCTTCTCGAAGATGATGGGCAAGAAGGTTGAGCCTGAAACCGTTCTAGTGGAGAAGGCATAATGGCTATTAACAAATCCCTTGAAATGGTTTTGATGTTTGTTCTGGTCGGGCTTATTGCGGCCTGCGGTAACGCAGTTGGTTATAAGGTCCCTCTGATCGACTCTGTTCTCGGAACTCTTGTAATTGCTGCAATTGCAACTGTTGGATATCTAATCTCAAAGATTCCCGGCTTGCATAAGCTCCCTCTTATATTCTGGGTTTCAGTCGCTGCCGTTTTCGCTGCAACGCCGCTGTTCCCACTACATGAGCAGGTTTTGGCTCTGACAGGAAAAGTACAGTTTCTGGCAGTCTGTACACCGGTTCTGGCGCTGGCTGGTCTCTCCATTGGTAAGGACATTCATATGTTCAAAAAGATATCATGGAGAATTGTTCCGGTTGCTCTGGCCGTGTTCTCAGGAACCTTCCTGTTCGCTGCCATCATCGCCGAATTCTCCCTGAGATGGGGTGGATCGATTTAAGACGGTTCTGGAAAACGTCGTTTTCTTAGATTTCCTTAAAAATTACCAACCCGGCAGCCCTTACGAGGGCTGCTGACAGAACCCTTATGTTTAAAACAGGGCACTGAGAGAGGTGCCGGGCTTTTAAAAGGAGCTGGTCATGAAACAGGAACTTAAACAGGCAATTGCTGCAGTCGAACAGGATGTTATCGCTTGGCGTCGTCATATGCACATGCATCCTGAGCTGACATTCCATGAACTCGAAACTGCAAAATATATCTATGGGCAGCTTTCCGAGCTCAAAAATCTGGAACTCAAACAGCTGACACCAAACAGTGTTCAGGCTCTGCTGAAAGGTGGAAAGCCGGGTAAGCGTATTGCTCTGCGTGCAGATATTGATGCGTTGCCAGTGACAGAAGACAGTGGTGAGCCATTCAGCTCAACAAAGCCAGGTGTCATGCATGCCTGTGGTCATGACTCCCACGCTGCAATGCTGATGGGGGCCGCAAAGGTTCTCTCCCAGATGCAGGATCAGATTGCCGGTGAAGTGCTTTTCATCTTCCAGCATGCTGAAGAAGTTCCTCCTGGAGGAGCACAGGATCTTGTTGATCTGGGTGTTCTGGATGGCGTTGACATGATCTTCGGGTTGCATGTTTTCCCAAATATCCCAACAGGCGAAGTCATGCTGAAAGAAGGGGTCTTCTGCGCATCCAGTGATAACTTTGATATCACCATCAAAGGCTGCGGTGCCCATGGTTCCATGCCACATCTTTCCATTGATCCGATCGCAGTCGGTTCTGAGTTCGTCTCAGCTGTTCAGAGTGTTGTGTCCCGCCGCCTCGACCCGCTGCTGGCACCTGTTGTAACGGTTGCCACATTCCAGGCCGGTGATAGCTATAACGTTATCCCTTCAACAGCCAAGCTGGCAGGTACGATCAGAACACACGATAAGGCTGTACGTGAAAAGGCACCAAAGCTGTTTGAACAGACTCTTGCTGGAATCTGTGCTGCTTACGGAGCTGAATACGAGCTTGAATGGACACGCGGTTATGCTGTTGGCGTCAATACCAAGGATGCCTGCGATATTGCGACTGATGTTATTGCAACCTATCTAGAAGATACAGAGTTTAAAACAATGCCGGCACCAATGTTTGGTGCGGAAGACTTCTCTGCTTATCTCGAGAAGGTACCAGGTTGCTTCATCTTTGTTGGATCGCGGAATGAAAAGATTGGTGCTGTCCACGGCCTGCATAATCCGCAGTTCAAGCTTGATGAGGAAGCAATGAAGACAGGTGTTTCAATGCATGTCTCGCTGATCCACAAGCTGCTAATGAGCTAAGCAAAGTCCTCATAGAGTTGAGGTATTAAAGAATGATCCGGTGTTGGATGACCAGTGCCGGATCAGAGAATGAAAAACTTCAGTTAAATTGAAGTTCTGTAAAGGATGCTACTGTGAATAGTGTTTGCGATATGTTCAAAATTGGAATTGGGCCATCCAGTTCCCATACAGTTGGCCCGATGCGGGCAGGCGGTATGTTCATTCGTGAACTTGAAACGCGCGGACTGCTGGCACAGGTCACACGTTTGCAAGCAGATGTTTATGGCTCACTCTCATTGACAGGCAGAGGTCACCATACTGATCTTGCCATTATTCTTGGGCTTGCAGGCTATGAACCGGATACGGTTGATATTGCTTTTATCCCGGGCTTTATCAAAGATGTTGAGACACGGCAAAGACTGCCGATCGCCAAAGCACGCTATGAGGTTGATTTTCCACGAGATCGTGGGCTTGTATTCCATGAAAATGCACTTCCACTTCATGAGAATGGAATGGAGCTTAAGGCTTTTAACGGTGATGAAGAGCTGCTCGTAAAAACTTATTACTCAATCGGTGGTGGGTTCGTTGTCGATGCCGTCGATTTTGAGCAGAAGGTTATCCCTGTGGTTGTGGAGCGCTACCCGTTCAACAATGCCGCTGACCTTCTCAAGCATTGCCAAGAAAACGACTGGACGCTTTCTGAACTCGTTATGGAGAACGAGAAGGCCTATCGTACAGAGCAGGAAATATCCGAATATTTTGAGCGTGTCTGGCAGACAATGCAGGATTGCATTCAGCTGGGCCTCAAGAATGGTGGTGTCCTGCCCGGGCCTTTAGAAGTGCCAAGACGGGCACCAACACTTTATAAGGCTCTGACAGAAGATAATATCAATGCCAACGATCCGATGCGAATTATCGATTGGGTCAATATGTTTGCCCTTGCTGTCAGTGAGGAAAACGCTGCGGGTGGTCGTGTGGTGACGGCTCCCACGAATGGCGCCTGTGGTATCATACCTGCTGTTCTGGCCTATTATAATCAGTTTGTGCAGCCTTTGAAGCGTGACCATATTGTTCGCTTCTTTCTGGCATCCGGTGTTGTCGGTCTTCTCTATAAGATGAACGCGTCAATCTCTGGTGCTGAGGTTGGTTGTCAGGGAGAAGTGGGTGTTGCCTGCTCTATGGCGGCCGCTGGCCTTGCTGAAATTATGGGTGCAACACCTGAACGTGTCTGTATGGCTGCTGAGATTGGTATGGAGCATAATCTTGGCCTGACATGTGACCCGGTTGCTGGTCAGGTTCAGGTGCCCTGTATTGAACGTAATGCGATTGCAGCAATTAAGGCAATCAATTCAGCACGTATGGCGATGCAACGCGATAGTGCGCCATGTGTATCGCTCGATACGGTGATTGAGACGATGTATGAAACCGGGCGCGATATGAATACCAAGTATCGTGAAACCTCTTGCGGAGGGTTAGCCCTGAAAGTCGGATGTGGTGGCTTCTGCGGTTCATCAACGCCTTGCTCATAAAATAAAACCGGCCATCAGGCCGGTTTTTTAATATCTGGATTTTACGACTTAGCCTTTATGGCTTTTCATCCTGACTGCCCGGGACGAAGAGGGCGCGAACACGGCCGCCTGGCTTGTTCTCAATATTGGCGGTCTGCGTATTGAGGTTATAAACAACCCGATCACCACGCGTGACATTCGGCCCTTCGCTCAAGGTCACGTTACCTGTCAGAATAACCTTATTGGCAATACGGTCGAAGACTGCGTTATTACCTGTTGCAACCTGCGTTTTATTGACGATAGTCACCGGGCCTGCGCAATCAATCTTTCTGATCTGCTGATCCTGTCCCGGAGTTGCAATCGTAGACTTTTCTGCTTTTTCGCCATTTGCCGTTTTGTTCTGATCATAGAAAACGGTCAGCTTGGTGCACTTCATTGTGCTGTCGCCCTGAACAGCAATGACGTTGCCTTCGAAGATAGCTTTGCTTTCCTTGTCAAAAACATCCAGCTTATCAGCATCAATCTTAATCGGTTCACGGTTGGAACCCATAGTATTGAGCGCAGAGGGCCGTGCCTTGCTATTCTGGGCGATTGCTGGTGATGTTGCAATGAAAGCAACGCTACAACCAATCAGGATGTTTTTAATCAAAGAGTTTTTCTTCATTGGTTGTCGCTCAAAATTCTAATTTCATTCAGTTTCAGAGTGTGTGTTCACAGTGCCTGTTTCTTCAACTGTCTTTGTTTCATCCTCATCAGGGAATTTTTCAAAGACTGAGTGCACACGTCCTGTAAAGACCAGAACCCGACCATTGTCCAGAACCTCAAGGCCCTGTGCATCGATTGTTCCACTCTGAAGTCGTACAGATACTGGCTCGGTAGAAACCACTTTACCGGTTTTAAAATCGATAGATGCTGATTTCAGATAAACCTGCTGACCGTTCTCAGTTTTAACCGAAACATTGTCTTTGATGTGCAGGTTTTCCTTTTGGGTATCAAAATGCCCAATGTCAGCCTTTAAGTGGGCAAGGCCGCCTTTTTCATCAAGAGAGACTTTGCCCCGGAGATCTTTCAGTTCAACGAGAGTTGGCTCTTTGGCATCCTGCGTTGCTGCGCTGGCAATCATCTCATAAGGACGACCATCTTTTCTGAAGCCGGTCAGTTTTGGGCTCTGCATGGTAATTTGTGTGCCGTTCAGTGTTACCGGGCCAACAGTCAGACCATCAATATTGCGAAACGGGTCAAAATAGGCAAACCCAATCATCAGGACAATTGCCAGAATCGAGCCGATAGGAATCGCTTTTTTCAATACTTTGACGAATTTGGTGTGGCGCTGTGCGTCACTATAGGCACGAGTCCGCGGTTCGCGTTTTGCGACACCGTTTGCCTCTGCCTTTGCCCCGTCAATAGCCATTTCTACGTTCACACACGAATTCCTTCAGATAGACTTCTCAGTCTTTTATACTGGGCACAAATGTCTACCGGTAATCAGCAATACACATATTCTTCCATTAAATCTAATAGAAATACGTGGCAAAGTTATGGTGCGCACAATTCATCACTTTTGCCACTCTTTGTGTGCGGTGCTTGGTTAGCTATGGGCAAAAATATCCGTTTCAGGCCAGCCTTTTAGGTCAAGCAAGGCGCGCGTTGGCAAAAACTTGAAACATTCCTGCGCAATTTCTGTCCGGTCTTCGCGGGCCAGCATGGCGTCAAGTTTATCTTTAAGCGCGTGAAGATGCAGGACATCTGATGCCGCATATTCCAGCTGTGCCTGAGACAGTTTGTCGGCGGCCCAGTCAGATGATTGCTGCTGCTTGGACAGGTCAATGCCAAGCAGCTCACGGGTAATATCTTTCAGTCCATGACGATCAGTATAGGTTCGCACCAGCTTTGATGCGATCTTCGTGCAATAGACCGGAGTCGTCATGACATTGAAGGCTTGATAAAGAATAGCCAGATCAAACCGAGCAAAGTGGAAAATCTTTAGGACATCCGGGTCTGCAAGAACCTTGAGCAGGTTTTTAGGTGGTTTCTGTCCTTTCAGTATCTGGACGATATTCGCAGAACCATCACCTTTCGATATCTGTACAACGCATAGCCTGTCTCTGTGGGGGTTGAGTCCGAGAGTCTCCGTATCAATCGCGATTGCCTTACCTGGCTTATAGTTGTTTGGCAGATCTTCACGGTGAAAATGTATTGGCATTTTTTACAGATATCCCTGTTCGTAATTATGGAGTTTAGGTAGCACCTTAGACAGTCATCGACAAGTTCTGGCTATTGTGAGTTACCTTGGCAGAATATCTATTTGATGTATTATCTTATAAATATTCATACGCGATAAACTTCACGATATTGCGCATTAATGGTTTAATCTTCTGCGAGGGGATATGAAGCAGGATACCTCTACGTTACACTTGTTTGATGAAAACCAGCGCTGGAAGCTGATGATTGATGCAATGGCCGATTACGCCATTTACATGCTCAATGTCGATGGCAAGGTTGCCAGCTGGAATTCGGGCGCAGAGAAAATCAAAGGTTATAAGGCCGATGAAATCATCGGCCAGCATTTCTCAATATTCTACACACCGGAAGATCGTCAGGCGGGCTTGCCTCACCATTCATTGGACGTTGCACAGCGTGAGGGCCGCTGGGAGGCTGAAGGGTGGCGCGTGTGCAAAGATGGGCGCCGCTTCTGGGCCGTTATTGTGATCGATCCAATTCGGGATGAAAATGGTACGCTGCTCGGTTTCACTAAAATTACCCGCGACATTACAGAGCGCGTGCGCGCGCATCGGGAGCTGATGGAAAGTGAACGACGCTTCCGGCTGTTTGTTCAGAGTGTTACCGACTACGCGATTTTCATGCTGGACCCGGATGGTTACATCACCAACTGGAATGCCGGGGCGCAACGCATCAAAGGCTATACGGAAGAGGAAGCTGTCGGGAGACACTTCTCGTGCTTCTACACGGAAGAAGATCGTGCTCTGGGTATTCCTTTAAAGTCACTGCAGACCGCAAAAAATGAAGGAAAATATGATGCGGAAGGGTGGCGCATCCGCAAAGACGGGAGCTACTTCAGAGCTCATGTCGTTATTGACCCTGTCTATGATACCGATGGAACGTTGATCGGTTATGCCAAGATTACCCGTGATATTACAGAGCGTCGCAAGACAGAAAGCGATCTTCAGGAAACACGCGATGCACTATTTCAGGCACAGAAAATGGAAGCGGTTGGGCAACTGACGGGTGGCCTGGCGCATGATTTCAACAATCTCCTGACAGTGATCGTGAACAGCCTTGAAATTTTATCACGCAGAACACTTGATGAGCGTGAAACCCGGCTATTGAATAATGCACGGTTGGCAGCTTCACGTGGTGCCAAATTAACCAACCAACTGCTTGCCTTTTCACGTCGTCAGGCACTGGCACCCGATATTCATGATATCAATCGTCTGATTGCCGGCTTCGACTCCGTTCTGAGAGGGGCAAGCGGGGCAACAGTAGAACTGCAGTTTGAGCTGGCTGAAAAGCTTGCGCTGACAAAAGTAGATAGTGCGCAGTTTGAATCTGCCCTGCTTAATCTGGTTGTTAATGCGCGTGATGCCATGCCTGATGGGGGAAAGGTTCGTATTGAAACGGCTGATGTTCAGGTTAATGGTGAAGAGCGTAATACAATTGGTCCTTTGAAGCCTGGCCATTATGTATCGGTTACCGTGACAGATCAGGGTACAGGTATTCCAGCCGATCTTCTGCAGCGCATATTCGAGCCGTTTTTCACAACTAAGGCAATGGGTAAGGGAACCGGGCTTGGCCTCAGTCAGGTTTATGGTTTTGCGCGCCAGTCTGAGGGTGGAATTGAAGTTGTTCGGTCAGATGCAACAGGAACATGTATTCGGCTTTATTTGCCAGCAACTCAGGAAGTCGTTGTGGCTGGCAAGTCTGCCGATACCGAAGCGCAGGTATCGCTTTCAGGGATGCTCGTGCTGGTCGTTGAAGATGAGCAGGAAGTCCGTGAAAGTGCAGTTGCCATTCTTGAGACACTGGGCTGCACGGCACTTGTTGCCGAAAATGCTGAAGAGGCGGAAGCGGTTTTACAAAAGCACGCAAATATTGATGTTCTATTCTCGGATATTGTTTTCAGAACGGGTGTCGATGGGTTTGTTTTAGCCAGAAATGTCCGTGAGAAATATCCGGATATCGGTATCATCCTGACATCTGGGCATCCGGGAAAGCTCTCAATTGAGCAGAAAATGGTTGAAGGTGCCCAATTTATTCCCAAGCCTTACCGGTTAGAAGACCTTGCCAGAAGGCTTGAGACTTTGGACAAACGAAAATAAAAATTCGGGCTCTTAAAGAGCCCGATAAAGCTTATTTCTGCTTGGCGACAATCTTGTCTTTAATGTCGTTATAGACGCTTTCAGGAATGATATCCTTTTTAACAAGGTCATTCTTACCCTTGTATGGACGGCCTGCAATAATGGCCGCAGCTCTGACTGGCCCGATGCCGTTGAGAGAAGAAAGAGTTGAGAGATCAGCTGAGTTAATATCAATCAGTGTCTCATCGCCAACGAGCTCTTTGACAGTGCCTTTAACGTCTTTAGAGACATCTTTGACTTTTTCTTTGGTTTTATCGACAGCATCCTTAACCGTATCTGTAACGGCCTTTGTCGGGGATTGGGTTGCCGGAGCGGGCGCCTGCGCCATGGCTGTGGCAGAGATAAGCAATCCAAGAGTCACAAGTCCGGTACGGAAAATATTCATTTAAAATTTCCTTATTTTGCAGGGTATGAATTTATGATCTGCGTTTCAAGAAGAGCAGCTCGTTTGTATGTGATAGGCTGCTACTGATCATACAACGCCTAGCTGAGCAAAAAGTTTCAAGGCTCGGTTTGATACGTGCTGAATCTATTGGTTTAACGCGTCGATAATGCCCATTCCTGTATTGGCGTAATCACGCTATAATTATACTTTAGATGTGTACGTTCTATCTGCTATATGTACTGACTAAAATATAAATATCTAAATCTATAGGTGATGCACGTAAGCGCATAAAGCCTGCTTGAATAAAGTTGGAAGGTTCTGATGGAAGTTTCAAAGGCTGATCTGAAACAAGCAAAGGTTGCAGATCATGGTGAAGCCAATGATGCTGCTCGCTATGAAAGAGCACAACTGGATAAGGAACTGCGCGTTTCTTATGCTGCATTGCCAACCTTGCCTCCAGATGGAGTCGCGCTTCTGGCTGAAGATGTCGGTGTCAAGAAAACCCAGTACGATACCGTAACCATTCTTGTTCTCGCTATTTTGGGAGGGGCCTTCATCAGTATCGGGGGGCTTTTTGCAACTGTTGCGCAGGCCGGTTCTGCGGGTATGGTGGCTTTCGGTCTGGCAAAGGTTGTTGGCGGGTTTGTTTTTGCAACCGGGCTTATCCTTGTCGTTGTTGCAGGTGCTCAGCTTTTTACCAGTGATGCACTGATGGTTATGGCATGGTCCAGCGGCCGGATTACAGGTCGGGCCATGATGCGCGTCTGGGTTCTTGTTTGGCTTGGCAACCTTGTCGGTGCTCTGGGAACAGCCCTGATTGTGTTTCTTTCCGGGCAATATATGCAAGGTCATGGAGCCGTCGGTGAGATGGCACTTTATTATGCGTCCAGCAAAGCGACATTACCCAGTGATCAGGCTTTCTTCATGGGCATTATGTGTAACGTGCTCGTGTGCCTTGGTGCTTGGGTTGGTTATGCTGGTCGAACGGTTGCGGATAAAGTTTTGGCGATTGTTTTTCCGATTGGTGCATTTGTTGCTGCAGGGTTTGAGCACTGTGTTGCCAACATGTACTTCGTTCCACTCGGGCTTTTCATAAAATGGTGGGCACCCGAAAAATTCTGGATTGATATTAAACAGGCAGCTCCTGAAATACCCGTTGATCATTTTATCCAGAACTTGGGTGTTGTCACTCTTGGAAATGTTGTTGGGGGCGGGATATGCATCGGTCTGATGTATTGGATTGCCTACCGCCGACCAAAGCAGGAACAGCACTGACTTGTCATAAAGCGATGGAAAGTCTGGTTAAAAATGGTTGTTTTAGATTGCTACCGCTGAAATATGCTGTAGCTTTGATACAACTCGAACAAACTGTTACGATACGCTATTAACAAATACAGAAAAAACAGGATTATAGGCAAGCTATGGCGTCCAGAACTGTAAAGTCCAAATCAATGGCAGCCCGTAGAAGCCGCAGGGCTACACAACGTTTGACGATGAGCGATGTTGCCAGCGCAGCCCGCGTTTCTCCGTCAACGGTGTCACTTTATCTGCGTAAACCGGATGCTGTTTCAAAGGAACTGGCAGAACGTGTTCAGAAAGTCATTGATGAGCTGGGGTATGTGCCTAACCTTATGGCAGGAAGTCTGGCATCTGCCCGCAGCCGCATCATTGGCGTTATCATCCCGTCTATTGTGAACTCATTCTATGCCGAGACGTATAATACGCTTCAGAATATATTCCATGCCTCGCAGTACCAGACATTTCTCGGTGTTTCAGACTTCTTGCCTGAGCGTGAAGAAGATATCATCCGGGCGTTTCTTGCCAGCCTTCCAGCGGCAATGGTTGTGACTGGGCTGACCCATACAGAACGTGCCCGTACAATGCTGAAAGCCGCCGGGATTCCCGTTGTTGAAATGTGGGATATGCCGACAGAAGAGCTGCATGCTGTCGATATGAGCATTGGCTTCTCTCACTATGAAGTTGGCCGTCGTCAGGCTGCCTATCTCTATGAGCAGGGTAGCCGCAAGGTTGCTTATATTGGTGCGGCTATCAATGAAGATCTTCGCGTGCGCAGTCGTGCCGATGGCTACGAAGAAGAAGTGCAAAGACGCGGCTTACATACTCCCATTACCTTTACAGCACCTGATATGGCTTCAACGCCTGTCGGGATCTGGCTGATTGACGAAGTATTGTCTGTTCACCCTGATATTGATGGTGTCGTCTGTTCCAATGACGCGCTGGCGCTGGGTGTGCTGTTTGAAGCCCATCGTCGTGGCCTGAAGGTTCCGGAAGATATGTCCGTTATCGGCTTTGGTGACCTGACCTTCTCTGATTCTTGTCAGCCACCTTTGACAACAATCCGTCCGCCACAGAGGCAGATTGGCCGTTTGTCCGCGGCACAGATTATTGCGCGGCTTGATGGAAAAGATATTCCTGCGAGCCATACTGAACTTGATTGTGAACTGGTCGTTCGTGGTAGTACCAAGCCGCTAAAAGCCTGACCGATACAAAGTAATCTTTAGCTTGAAACGGGTGGTTGCCGGGGTTCTGGCAGCCATCCGTTTTTGATTTAGAAGTTTGATATGTCAACATCATCAAAAAATAAACAGATCGCCTTTCTCGGACTTCTCGTTCTGACCATTCTCTGGGGTTATAATTGGGTCGTTATGAAATCGGTGCTCAGATACATGGGAGCATTTGATTTTGCGGCTTTGAGATGTCTTTTGGGGGCGGGTTGTCTGTTCATTGTGCTGATGGTCCGAGGTATCCCGCTTAAACCGCCGCCATTATTGCCAACCGCACTGATTGGCCTGTTACAGACCGGGGGGATGATTGGTATTTCCCAATGGGCCTTGATCAGCGGGGGTGCCGGTAAAGTTGCTGTGCTTGTCTATACGATGCCATTCTGGATAATCCTTATGGCTGTCTTCTTTCTTGGCGAAAGTATGCGCAAGCTCCAGTATCTTGCTGTTTCAATTGCATTGGTCGGCATTATTTTTGTTCTTCAACCCTGGAATTTTGCGGGAGCATGGTGGGCCTCCACGCTTGCGTTGATATCGAGCATTTCCTGGGCCGCCAGTGCCATCGTCGCTAAAAAGCTTTATGCCAGATACCCTGATGTCAATTTGCTGTCTCTGACAACTTGGCAGATGGCGATCGGGGCCGTAGTGATTGCGGTTATTGCCCTTTTTGTAGAGCAGCCAACGCCTGTCTGGAATGAATATGTCTTCTTTGCGCTCGCCTATAATGCCATTCCGGCAACGGCATTTGCATGGGTATTGTGGCTTTTCCTTTTGAAAAATCTGCCAACGAGTATCGCTGGCCTCAGTATGCTTGCCGTTCCTGTTTTCGGAATCTTTTTTGCCTGGCTGTCTTTGAATGAAGTGCCGAGCTCTCTTGATGATGCCGGTGTTGCTCTTATTCTTCTTGCTTTGGCGGTTGTTAATATACCAAAGCGCGATTGATTACTTGGAATGAAATGAGAATGATGGCGGTTTGTTCGCATATCTGAGCTACAGGAAGCCTTAATGTACGAGAAAAAGCAGATTGACTGGAATGCATGGCTGGTTGTTGCAATCTGCTTTCTGACACTTGCCATTGCATCTTCAACGCGTGGGTCCTTGTCACTTGTCATGCCTGCTATGGAAAGTCAGTTTGGCTGGACACGGGGGTTTATATCCACATCGGCATCTTGGGCACTTCTTGTGATGGCGGTAACAGCACCTTGTGTGGGCAACGCCGTTGATAAATATGGTCCACGCTTCCTGATATGCTTTGGCCTGGTTGCATTGACGATTGCTTGTTTTGGGATTGCTTCCTTACAGAGTGCATCCCAAGAATGGTTGTTTATTTCTACTTATGCTGTTTCTGGTGGTATTGCTTTTGGCGTAATCGCGCAGCATGTGATTGCAGCAACCATTGCCATGAAATTTGTCGTCAATCGTGGCTTGGCGACAGGTATCGGGGCATCGGGTTCAACGGCCGGACAGCTGCTGTTATTGCCTATGTTTGCCATTCTGCTTCAAACTGGCGATTGGCAATATGGCTATATTGTTATCGGTATTATTTCAATTTGTCTTATTCCTTTAACGTTATGGCTTTTGCGCCCGCAAACACAAAAGGTAATCCGCAATTCTGTCGTAATTGAAAAAGCCTCGGGCAATAGTAATCACTCATCAGAGCAAAGTATTTCTGATGGAACGTTGGGTGCTAAGCTCAAACGGGTTCTTCTGAGTATTCCGTTCCAGATTCTTTTCTGGACCTATTTTGTCTGTGGTTTTACCACAGCTGGTGTTATTGAAACGCATCTGATGCCTTACGCCGCTTTATGCGGGTTCCCACCTTTGCCGAGGACATCAGCCTATGTTCTTCTATCGGGTTTCAATCTTTGCGGCATGATTTTAGCGGGATGGCTGACGGACAGGGTCAATCGCTCATTGCTCTTGGCAACAATATATTTCATGCGCGGACTGAGCTTTATTCTGCTGCTCTATATTGGTGACAGCTATCCGTTACTGTTAATCTTTGCCGTTATGTTCGGGCTCTTCGATTACTCAACCGTTCCTGTTACGGCAAGCCTTTTGGCAAGTAAGCTGGGTATCGGTGTTTTGGGGCTTTCCATGGGGCTCTTGCAGACAGGCCATGCTGTCGGTGCCGCACTTGGCGCTTACATGGGTGGTGTTTTATTTGATCACACGGGCCAGTATGGAATGTTGTGGTTTACCGCTGTCTGCCTGTCTATTGGAGCGGCATTTCTGGCTGCCTGTCTGGTTGATGACAGGGCTAAGAAAATGCCGGGAGCAGTTATGGCGTAATCAACTCCCGGTATGTTTGGTATGAATTTATTTTTTTTTGCTGATATTGCGGTGCCGAATTGGTTTTTGCAGATTCAGTCCATCGGACAGACTTGAGATAACGCTATAGATATCTTTATTCTGCTCCTGAACATCGAAATTAAAGCTATTTTGAAGTGGTTTCATATAGCTTTCAAAAGCAGAGATTCCCTCTACTGCCTTACCTGCATAAATGGCATTTATAATCTGTTCCTGTTTTTTCTTTTCAGGCCACATTATAAGCTTCTGCTGGAAGTTTGCTGATGCAATCATAATGATACTACAGACTCTTTCAGCAAATTTGAGAAGCATCTTGTTGTTATAGATTGCACACAGCAGGGCTATAAATTCCATACCAAATCGCATGTGAGAGCGCTGGTTATGATTAAGATCATCCGGTAATTCATAGTTTAAATGAGCTTCAATTTTCTGGCGATCTTTTGCAGAGATTGCAGCAGGGTTTTCACTTAGCTGCTGAATAATATATTTCATCGTCAAATTGACGGATTCAAAAGCCTGCTCAATCTGCTCAGGCGTATGGATTGCTATATAGGCTCCACGATTAGGTGGGAGCGTAATGAGCTCTTCCTGTTCCATGACAATGAGAACATTGCGAACAATAGTTCTGCTTACGCTAAAAGCTTCACCAATTTGCAATTCCGGAACTTTGGCGCCAGGCTTCAGTTCGCCGTTAATAATAGAGTCCCATATGCGATCATGGATAATTGCCTGCATGCCTGTCAGAGATGAAAGCTCGGAGAGTGCGGGATAAGCTTTTAAAGCAGGCGAAATATATTGCTTGTAATTATCTGTGTAGGCTTTGTTTTTATTTTTCATGTTTCTGACTCAGCGCTGAGATTAGATCAAAAAAAGATTCTTGAGGTAACCTTATATTTGGATGGCCTAAACTCAGGTTCGAAATTCTGCCAACGCAGAAAAGTAACCTGAAGACATGAGTTAAACTTTTCTATCTGATGTGAAGAGAATTAGCTTATGTCTGTAGAATGAGATTCTGATCACCTTCTGCCCAAATTTTGTAGGTTTTCACGGTTGGATTCCGCAACGGAATATAAACAATATATATATGTTGTGAAATATACAACTAATTTTATTTCAATTTTCCGTATTTGTTTGGTGATTAATTTATATTAAAATTTCTTAGATAAATATAAATAGATATTATAGTGAAGATCTTTGAGATGTAATATAATAATATGGAAATTGATAGATTGTTCATTTACTTGACAAATAAGCTGCCGCAGGAGCGGGCCTGCGGCAACTTGATTTTTTAATTGAGGTATAGAGCTATCTATTCTGCTGAATACCAATGAGGACGTAACAGTTTCAAACGGCAGTTCTCACCCAGTTTTGGACCAGGCTTCCGTGAGTTCTTCTGAACACGCAGCTCCTGATCACCTACTGTAATTGCGTAGTCGGTAATCTCGCCAAGATACGTACGGCGTTTAACAACACCATACAGCTCACCATCATCTGAGAAATCAATCTCAGCTGGACGACTGGCCAGAGTTGCTTCCTGTGTATTTGCAAAAGTCGCATCCGGTACAGCCATGGTAAGGGCATGTTCACTGCCGACAGGATAAATTTTGTCACCCTGTTTCTGCACCTTCAGGAAGTTTGACAGACCGATGAAGCTGAAGACGAATTTATTCGCCGGATTATTATATATGTTAAGTGGTGTATCAATCTGTTCAACAACACCACCGCGCATAACAAGAATCCGGTCAGATAAGGCCATCGCTTCTGCCTGATCATGCGTGACGTAGATAATCGAGAACTCAAATTTTTTCTGAAGTTCTTTGATTTCAAAGCGCATTTCTTCACGCAGGTGCGGATCGAGACTTGAGAGAGGCTCATCCAGCAACATGACATCCGGGTTGATCGCCAGCGCTCTTGCGAGTGCAACGCGCTGCTTACCACCACCGGACAGATCAATCGGGCTCTGATCTGCAACAGAATAGAGATTGGTATGCTTGAGAGCATCCGTTGTTCTCTGTTGAATTTCAGAATCCGGCAGCTTCCGCAACCGCAGAGGGAATGCGACGTTTTCATAAACGGTCAGGTGGGGCCAGACCGCGAAGGCCTGGAACACCATACCGAAGTCACGCTTTTCCGGTGGGAGGTAGAAGTTTGTCTTGCTTGAAGACATCAGACGATCTCCAACCCAGATCTCGCCTTCATCAATATCTTCAAAGCCTGCTACCATACGAAGCGTTGTTGTTTTACCGCAACCCGATGGGCCGAGCATGGAGAAGCACTCTCCCTTACCGATCTCCAGATTGAGGTCGTTCACGGCAATGACATTGCCGAAGCGTTTTGTAATATGGTTTAGCCGAATGTACGACATGTTCGGCCCTCCTTATTTCGCACGAACGCCGGTGAGGCGCTGAATGATCATTTGACCGGCAACGATAATCAGCAGGGCAATACCGGCAAGAGCTGCCGATTCAACCGTACGACCATCTTCATTGAGCACGTAGATTTCCACGCCGATGGTACGCGTATTGGTACCATAGAGCATGACCGAGACGGTCAGCTCACGCAAGGCTGGCAGGAAGATCAGGAAGAATGCTGCAATCATACCCGGACGAACCAGCGGAAGAACGATATCCTTCAGTGTTTGGCCCATACCTGCACCGCAGGCACGCGCGGCCTCAATGAGAGAGTCGTGAACCTGTTCAAGCGCCGCCGAGTTGGCTTTCAGAGAGAAGGCCATGTAGCGGGCAATATAGGCAATCAGGATAATCCATACCGTGTTGTAAAGATTGATGCCGAACTTGCCACTCCATGCAAGGATAACACCCAGTGCAATAACGGAACCCGGAACCGAGAATGGCAGCATGCCAAGGAACTCGAGGATACCTTTACCACGGACTTTCATCTTAACGATAACATAGGAGATAATGACACCTGCGAACATCGTGATGAGAGCGGCAGAAAGACCAAGCGTTATACTGTTCCAGATCGCATCCTGTGTCTGACGTGTCGTAAACAGCACATCATAATAGTTGCTGATGGTCATGTTTTCCCAGATGATTGGCAGGCCATAAGTTTTCAGGCCACCAACGAGGAAGATCGTGACTGTCGGCAGGACGATTGTGAAAGCAATATATGCAAGACAGAAGATAAACAGCGGAACACGCAGCCCGCGCAGTTTAACTTCAACAGGACGGAAGCTTTTACCACCAATAATCTGATAACGGCCTTTGCTCAGCACACGGTTCTGAAGCCACATGATGAGGGCAGCTGTTACAACCAGAACGGAGGCTAGAACGGTACCCGCACGGATGGATGCAAAGTTACCGGCACTCTGGTGAATGCGTTCATAAATCAGGGTTGGAATGTTGAAGATGCCGACTTCAATACCCAGAACGGCAACAGTGCCGAAGTGAGCCATGGAGTAGAGCATGATCAGCAGCGCACCTGAGAGAATGCTTGGCATAACCAGCGGAATGGTAATCTTGCGTGTAATCGTGAAGAGGCTTGCACCAGAGATACGAGCGGATTCTTCCAGAGTCGGATCCATGCGCTCAAGAGCGCCACTGACCTGAATAAAGACAAACGGGAAGAGGTACATTGTCTCAATACACATGATCCCAAGATAGGAGTAGATATTGAAAACAGGACCATCAATGCCAATGAAGTCGTAGATATCACGCAGGAAGTTATTGATGTAACCAGCGCGTGGTGACAACAGAATCTTCCATGCCAATGCGCCAATAAATGATGGCAGCATGAATGGTACAAGGAAGAGGATCTTCATAAATCCCTTGTAGGGAAGGTCAGTACGAGTCACGAGCCAGGCGAAGAAGGTACCGACAATCGTACTCATGATTGTCACACCGGCAGCAATAATCAATGAATTGATCAGCGCCTCATAAGTTTCGCCTTCTGTCAGAATACGTAATGTATCTGCTGCGTTGAAGCTGCCATTGACCCAGAATGCATTGAAGAAGATCAGTGCAACAGGGACAACAACAACGATGACAAGAATGGCAACCGAAAGCCAGAGAAGTATTTCGGCGACACCAAAGGAACTACGTTTTTTAACAGCTACGGCGCTCATTAATTGTGCCCCCCAACCATATTTGCGTTATTATTGGACAGAAGCTCCGCATCTGGTTTGAACCAGTGCAGATTATGGAAAGTGACATGACAATTCTCGTTCTCTTTGAACAGTTTGCCGCCATCAATTGCTTCATAGGTATCTTGTAGGACACGCACTTCAACGCCACCGATATCAACCAGATAATCCATGGTTGCACCAAGGAAGCTGGCACGTTTGACAAGTCCTTGCAGGCCCTGACCATCGCGGTTGAGATCAATTTCAGAAGGACGACACCCAAGCATCCAGTCGCCCGTTGTTTCGGGAGTGGAGCTTGCGCTTAGAATCTGATTGGCGATTTTGACTTTGCCATCCTGATAAAGGGAAGGCAGGAAGTTTGCCACGCCCATAAAGCGGAAGATGTAGTCATCCGCAGGCCGTTCAAAGATGTCTTCCGGTGTTCCAATCTGACGGATCGCACCCTTTTCATCCATGATTGCGAGTCTGTCGGAAATGGCGAGGCCGATTTCCTGATCATGGGTGACATAAAGGATCGTGATATCCAGTGCACGCTGCAATTCCTTGATTTCAAAGCGCATCTCTTCTCTGAGATTGGCATCAAGGTTATTGAGTGGTTCGTCCAGCAGCATCAGCGGTGGGCGGGCAATCAGAGCACGGGCAAGAGCCACACGCTGCTGCTGGCCACCTGAAAGCTGAGAAGGAAGACGCTGTTCCATACCTGTGAGATTGACCTGAGCCACGGCTTCCATGACGCGGTCTTTAATCTCGTTTGCTGGCAGCTTCTGGAGCTTCAGCGGATAACCGATATTGTCAAATACGGTCATGTGAGGCCAGACGGCATATTCCTGAAAGACGACGCCTAGGCCGCGGTCATTTGGAGGTAATTCCTGACCTTTGTCGCTATCGGTAACAACCTGGTCTCCGATAGCAATAGTGCCGGTATCCGGCGTTTCAAACCCCGCGATGAGGCGCAGAAGAACGGACTTTCCGCAGCCTGACGGCCCCAGAAGTGTAAAACATTCCCCATGGTTTATCTTCAGCGAGAGATTATCAAGAACGACGTGTTTACCGTAGCTCTTGCGGATATTGTTTAGAGTAATGGTAGCCATTATTCCCTCAACAGCTCAACATTTTGAAGAACTGCCCCCTGATGCGTTATTTTAAACATTAAGAGAGAGAGGAGGTTATCTCCTCTCTCCGGCTCCCCAGCCGTATTGTTTAAATTAACGACCCTGCATGATGCTGGTGAATTTTTTAATCGTCTCTTCCTTCTGCTGGATCAGCTTCGGATAGTCGACTTTGATCGCGCGCTTAACAGCCTCTTCCGGGGAAGGAAGAGAGGTTTTTGGAAGTTCTACATCATTGCGAACTGGCAGCGTGCCTTCACCGGCAATGATTGTCTGACCTTCTTTTGAAAGAACGTAATCAATGAACTTCTTGGCTGCTTCTGTATTCTTGGAACCCTTCATTAGAGCGATAGGGCTTGGGATAACAAGCATTTCTGGGGGGTAAACCAGAGCAAGGGTTGCGCCTTTATCAATCTTGTCATTGGTAATGTAATCAACAGCAAGACTTGCAACCAGTTCACCTGATGCCGTGTCATCGACGACCTGTCCAGAGCCCTTACCCATCTTGGCTTTGTTCTTCTTCAGATCTTCAAAATATTCCCAGCCGAATTTCTCGACAAGAAGGGCGACACTCATATAAGACGTACCGGAAAGAGCCGGGTTTGCGATGCCATAAGCGCCGTTATAGTCTTTCTTCTTGAGATCATCCCATGTTACAGGGGCTGTCTTGATGAAGCGTGTGTTATAGGCAATACCCAATGTGCCGAGACGAGCTGGCGTAAAGCTGCCATCATAGTCTTCGAGCGGGTTGATGATGCTGGCAACTTCAGGAGAAATATACTTCTCAAAAAGCCCTTCATCTTTCATTTTGTAGAAGTCAGGAACTTCACTGGTCCAGAGGACGTCTGCCTGAATAGAACCGGATTCACGTTCTGCAGCAAGCTTAGCCATAAGCTTACCTGCACCGGCTGATTGATAGTCAACGTCAATACCAGGATTCTTTTTGACAAACCCGTCTTTGAGTTTGCCAATCAGCGATTCTTTCATGGATGTGTAGATAATCAGCTTCTCTGCTGCATAAGCAGAGCTCGATACGCCGAAGATCATCGCAGTTGCAATGATGGCTGTCGAAACTTTCTTTATCATGTGTGACCCCTCCAAAAAATACTACCCAAGTTGTAGGACGGGCCATTTTATATCGTCAAGCTTTGTTTAATAGCGCTGTAAGTTTAAGCTGATAACAATAGTTGACCATATCAATGAAAAATCGTGCTAGCAGTTATCTGATGATTCACTTGCAATTATGGGAAATTGTGTTGTTTTTTATTACTTTGCGATGCGACATGACATGGACAGAAGCACCAGTAAAGCGGCAATAAACAGCAAAGCAGTTGGAAGGCTGGTTGCATGTGCGATGAAACCAATTGCCGCAGGGCCGGTGAGGATACCTGAGTAGCCAATCATGGTCACGGCAGCCACGGCAAGGTTGGCTGGCATGATTCTTTGCCGTCCCGTTGCTGAATAGAGAACGGGTACAATATTTGATGCGCCAAGCCCGACCAGTGCAAATCCGAGAAAGGCAGCAGCCGGGTGTGGGAAGATAACAGCAATAATAAATCCGCAGGCCGCGCATAGGCCACCAAATGCCAGAATAACAACACCACCAAAGGCTCTTACAAAAAAGTCACCCGTGAGGCGGCCAACGGTCATTGTGGCTGCGAAGGCGGCATATCCCAAGCCTCCATAAGATGTATCAAGCCCCCTGTTTGACGTGAGAAAGACGGCACTCCAGTCTAACATGGCACCTTCTGCCAGAAAGCTGATGAAGCAGAGGGCACCAATAAGAATGATGGATCCATGTGGCAATACGAATATGGGTCCTTGCTGTTCAACGGCATTCGGCAGAAGATGCCTGCCATATATAATCAGCAGTGCGATGATAATGACGCATACAATCAAGGTTGCCTTAACGGATGACAGGCCTGACCAGAGAGCCAGAGCCAGGCCACTTGCGCCGAGTATGCCGCCAAGGCTGAACAGGCCATGGAAGCCTGACATCATCTTTTTCCCGGAGTCTCTTTCAACGATAATAGCCTGAACGTTGATGACCACATCCAGAATGCCGATGCTGACACCGAAGAAAAGCAAGCCTGCAACCATGCCCCATAAGGTAGGCGCCAGTGCAAGCCATGGCAGGACAAGGCAGAGCATGAGCGATGAAATGATAATCAGCCTGCGACACCCGAATCGGGCTGTCAGGATGCCGGCCAGAGGCATGGAAATGATAGATCCGGCTCCAAGGCACAGCAGCAACATCCCAAGTGTATGCTCATCAAGGTTCAGACGGTTTTTGGCATATGGTACCAGAGGAGCCCAGGCTGCTGTTGCGAGTCCGGCAATGAGAAAAGATACGCGTGTTGCATTCTGGACGTGTTTTTCCGGTAGTTGAGAAGACATTTATTACCAAATTAAAATGTAAAATATAAAAACGCTCTGTTTCTGCTCTCGATTTAAATAAACAAAGAAAATTAAAAAGTATATTAGGTTTTAAAATTTTAATGTTTATTTTTAATAATAAAAATTATTAAATTTAATTATTTCATATAAATATTTTTGTTTGAATTATATTTATAATTTTTAGAATATAAAATTATTTATAAGGCGATTAAATTTAATTATATAAAGTATTATATTTTATTGTGAAAATATAAAAATAAAACGCTGCCAATCAAGAGCAAGACAACGAGGGGTATTTTTAGTGGGCACATCTGTGAATTGTTTTCTGAAACAAGAAACTAAACATTGGTGTACTGGGGCTGTAAGGAAATATATTATGCTTGCGGGTATATCAATTGGATGTCTGGGATACATATACACACCGGCTCAGGCAATAGATTATACTGTGACAATAGACGGTTCATCGCCTGCTACAGTTCTTCAGGGTGGAGACACTGTAACTGTTAGTGGTTATATGAAGCGGGCGATGTATGCATACTGGAATACTGAAGCCATCGTTGTTGAGAATGGTGGTGTGACGCTGACCAACTGGTCCTTTAGTGGTGGATCAGGCTTGGTAACCGCTGATTCGGGTGGCAATATTAATCTGGGAACCGGTTCGGTCATTAATGTTGGCGGGACTTTGAGGCCTCCAGGTTCCATGGGGCCAACAGGTCTTTTTGCAAATGGGGCGGGATCAATCATTACGGCCCGTGATCTGACGGTTAATGTTCAGTCAGACAAGTCTTATGGGATTTACTCACGAGCTGGTGGTGCCGTTAATTTAACCGGTCAGACGACATCAATATTTTTGACAGTAGCATCCCTACCGCAAGTAGTTATGCCCTGACGGCCTACAGCACGACAGGTGTTGCGACAACAATCACGGCAGAGAACGTAAAGGTTATTTTTGCAGATTATAATGGTACGCTTTCAGAGTCTGCCATGATAATTTCGGCTTTGGGTGAAGGTGCGTGTATTGATATAACGGGAAGTACGGATATCAGAGCTAACCTTAGTGTTGGGCGTGCCATAACAACCAACGTGACAAGTGCAAATCCGGGTGGGATTGTTAATATAAATAATCTGGATGTTGAACTGACAGCATCCCAGGGGAGTGCAGGTTACAGTATCGGTGTCGGTATTGAACCGACACGCGGTATTGTAAATGTTACAGGAACCTCCAAGCTAGATATCAGCAGTGAGGGAGAGGCAAGCGGGATCAGAAGTGAAGCAGGTGAAGCAACATTAAGTGGTCCGTCTGCACACTTCTTCATAACTGCGCCTGTCGCTTACGGTATTGAGACGATATCAAATGGCAGTACTGTCACAGTCAATAATATGACGGCAGATGTTGTCGGCACAACCAGTGCAGCTGTTATCTATAATACCACAAATGTGGCCGCTGCGACCAATGATGTCACAATCAATACAGGTACTCTGCACAGCAGTATGGATGGTGTTGTTGTTGATGGTGGTACACTGAATGCCACACTCAATAACGTCACTCTGACCAATGATTCAGGCATTGCCTTTAAAGTTGGGGCAAATGCTACCGGTACCTATGCCGGTAGTACATCCCTGTCTCTGAACGCGGATGCGTCTCAGTTCACGGGCATTGCCATGACAGATGCCCTGAGTCAGTTTGACTTGTTACTGAAAAATAACAGTTCCTGGACTGTAACGGGTGATTCAACACTGAGCTCTCTGAGGAATGAGAACAGTACGGTTGCTTTCTCTTCTCCTGCGAATAACGTCTTCAAAACCCTGACAGTGACCAACTATACGGGTAATAACGGAACGCTCATTCTGAACACGGTTCTGGGAACAGACGCTTCCCCGTCTGATCTTCTGGTGATTGATGGCGGTACGGCAACCGGTACAACAAATCTTGTTGTGATGAATGCCGGTGGTCTTGGCGCCCTGACGACAGGTGACGGTATTCTGGTTATTGAAACCGTAAACGGCGGTACAACGGATGCAGGGGCTTTCGTCCAATCCAGCCGTATTGCTGCCGGTGCCTATGACTATACGCTGGTTCGTGGTGGCAGCATGTCAGACGATAACTGGTACCTGACCAGCGCTTATATGCCCCCGGATGAACCAGGCGGCAGCGAAGAGGCTACAGACAACGGAACAGTGATCATTCCCCGGCCCAACTATCGCCCTGAAATTGCACTTGCTTCTGCAATACAGCCGATTGCCGCGGAATATGGTTATGCCATGCTTGATACATTGCATGAGCGGGTCGGTGATACTTTTGCCATCAGACCATTTGAGAAGGCTTATGAAGAACGTGTTGTCCGTGGCAAGAATGGCAAACGCCAGATTGTCCGTGTCCCGGTTCAGCCGTCAGCTGAGAGCCAGAAATGGTTTGCCGGAGCGTGGGGCCGTCTGTTCGGTAACCGCGGTTTTCAGGATCGTGGTGGCAGCTTCCTCAAAAACGGCCCGAAGTATGATTACACCTTCGGTGGCATTCAGGCAGGTCTGGACATCTATGGTCGTGAGACTACAGCCGGTACGGACAAGGCCGGTATCTATGTCGGCTATGGCAATATCTCGGCGAATGTGAAGGGTGCTTACGGTGGCAAGGCCGGTTCCATTGATATGGATGCCTATACGATCGGTGCTTACTGGACGCATAAGGCAACGCAGGGCTGGTATACGGATGCCGTTGTACAGGGTACCTGGTACACGACGGATGCAACTTCCATCTATGGTCAGAAGCTTAAGCCTGATGGTTTCGGTTTCATCGCCTCGCTTGAAGGTGGTTACAGCTTCGATCTTGGTGATGGCCTGATGCTTGAGCCACAGGTTCAGCTTGCTTACCAGCATCTGTCCTTCGACAGCTTCTCGGATGCATATGGTCGCTTCTCGATAGCTGATGGAGACAGCCTGCGTGGTCGTATCGGTGCCCGTCTGGTCAAGAACTGTGATATGTCTGACACAGGTAACGGTCCCCGTCAGCTGACCACATGGCTTCGCGCCAACATCTGGCATGAGTTCATGGGTAAGACCAAGACGACTGTGACGGACACCTATGGCCTTAATGGCGTGACGATCCCGTCCAATCTTGGTGGAACCTGGGGCGAGATTGGCGCAGGTGCCTCAATGCTTGTCAGTGAGAATGTGACCATGTTTGCCACGGGTGCCTACAGCCGCTCGCTGGATAACAAAGGCCGTGAGGCATGGGATGGCCGCCTCGGTATGACCGTCAAGTGGTGAGGAACCGCTCACTCTAAACAGAATGGCGCTGTCTTTGACAGCGCCATTTTTTATAATCAATGAACAACTGCGCCTTCCCGCGTCAGAATTTCACGCTTGCGCTCCACCCCCCAGCGATAGCCTGAAATATCGCCATTCTGGCGCACAACACGATGACATGGGACGGCAATTGCCAGTGTATTCTGCGCACAGGCTCTGGCAACAGCACGGCTGGCTGAAGGCTGACCAATTGCTTCGGCGAGTTGGCTATAGCTGAATGTCGTTCCCGGAGGGATTTTCTGCAAGGCTGACCAGACCCGTTTCTGGAATGCCGTTCCCCGGATATCCAGCGGCAGTGACAGGCTTGTTCCCGGACGCTCGATCATCCCGATGACAGACGCAACAACCTGATCAAAATCCTTATTATCGCCGATCAGTTCTGCCTGCGGGAAACGATCCTGCAACTCCTGCAAAAGTGCATCAGGGTCATCACCAAGGGCGATAGACACAATGCCTTTTTGTGACTGTGCCACAAGTACACTGCCTAATGAGCACTCGGCCAGCGCAAAGAATATCTGCTTATCTTTACCGCCCTTTCGAAATTCCGTTGGCGTCATGCCAAGGGCAGAATCTGATTTCTCGTAAAAGCGGCTGCTGGACCCGTAACCTGCATCATAAATCGCATCGGTAATCCGGCTTTTATTCTCACTGAGATTTTCCTGCATGATCTTCATCCGAATTTGCGTGCTGTATTCCTTAGGAGTGACACCTGTTATCTGGCGGAACTGCTTGTGAAAGAAATAAGGACTTAACCCCACGGCAGCAGCCAGATCATCCAGCTTTAAATCTCCGGCACTCTCTTCAAGAAGACGACAGGCTTTGGCAACCAGTCGACCATTCCGTTCCGCAACGGATTCCTGATTTGGCTTACACCGCATACAGGCTCGATATCCTGCCTGTTCGGCCTCCTGCCAGCTATCGAAAAATGTGACATTCTCGGCTTTAGGCAACTTGGACGGGCAGGATGGGCGGCAATATATGCCTGTTGTTTTAACGGCATATATGAAGGTACCATCTGCCTGCCTGTCTTTGTTCTGCAGAGCCTGCCAGCGGATTGTATTGATATCGTCTGTCATAATCTTAAACCTTTATCATACCGCTCACGCAGTCGCTGGCAGTGCCTTCAGAGAGGGCACGGTCGACAGCAGAATAATCACAAACTGCACAATAAACCCTGCAACGGCAAGCCAGAGGCAGCTCTCAACGCCAAACTGCAAAGCCAGCATCGCAGCAATGACAGAGCCCAGTGGTCTTGCCCCAAAAGTAACGGTCAGAATGAGCGCAGATACCCGCCCCATCATCTGCCCCGGTGTCACAACCTGCCGGATTGCCATTGTGGTAATCGACCAGATCGTTGGCCCTGCACCAAAGAAGAAATAAGCTGCAGCCGCCAGAGTAACACTTGGAAACCAGACTGTCGCGAGCAGAAGTACCGCAGCTAACAACCCACTGAGCGGGCCAAGCACAACCATTGTTCCGTAAGAGAGTTTTTGCTCCAGATACTTCAGGCTCATGGCACCAACGACCATACCAATACCATAAATACCAATCGTCAATCCAATCTGGCTGCCAGAAAGAGAAAGATTGGTTGCAGCATAGGCGACATAAACACCCTGCACCACGAACCATGATGTATTGAAGAAAATGGCCGTCAGCAAAATCGGGCGCAGCAGTTCATGCCGTATAATGAAGGTCGCTCCTTCCATCAGGTCGTGTAAAACCCGCTTTTGCACAACCGGACGCTGGGCTTCTTCCGGCAATGAAACGAGCAGAACCGCTGCGAATACCGATAATACTGTTGCAAAAACATAAGCAGAAGATGCCCCCATGTAGCCAACCAGCATGCCACCAAGAGCAGGGCCACCTGAAAACGCAATGCTTCGCGCAAGTTCCAGCCACTGATTGGCCCGCATAAGCCCTTCTTTTGGGATAATTGTGGGAACATAAGCAGGCAGTGCTACGCTGTAAGAGACAGTGCCCATAGTTCCGATAAATCCCAGCACAGCCAACAGCGGGAGAGAAAGCCCGCCAACATATAGCATCAAAAAGATGATGCTTAGTGACAGGGCTCGCAAAACCTCAGCACCAATAATCAGATTACGACGCGAGAACCGGTCAACAATCAAACCAATCGGAATAGACAGAAGTAAAAACGGCAAGGTCTGGCTTGTCTGCAGAAAAGCCGTATCACTGGCACTGGCTCCCAGCACTAAAACAGCCACCAGTGGTGCCGCTGCCAATGCCACCTGCTCTGAAAAATGAGCAAATAAATTTGACCATGAAATTCTTTTAAATGTTGAATCCAGAAAACGCATCTCTTTGTCTTTCATTACCTGTGTTGATAACGAAAATGACGCATATAAAAAAATGGAACACTCCGTTTCTTGCTCTGGAATTTTTGTGAGGCGTTCTTTAAAGTATTTATCGCAGTCCCACCCTTATTCTTTACAGGAAAAACCAGTGTTTAAATTCTCCCGGATATCGTGTGCCCTTGGATTATCAATAATGATGCTCAGCGGCATGGCCAGCGCAACAGAGGCTCCTGCGCCCGTAAAAGTTAAAGTATTTATTGGTGCCATGTTTGAAATTGGCAAAAATACAGGCGACAGAGCCGGTGAGTTTCAGCATTGGTATGAACGTTACTGGATGAAATCCGCAGCCAAGGAAGTCCCGGGTGCAATGAACCCCGTGTTCTGTAACGATGATGGTGTTTGCGGCTCTGTTCTTGGAATGGGCAAGGTCAATTCTTCCGCCTCCATGCAGGCCATTATCCTGAACCCGCAATTCGATTTCTCGGAAGCCTATTACATCATGTCAGGCGTTGCCGGTACGCCGCCATCACAAGGCACCATTGCTGATGTGAAATGGGCCACATGGCTTGTTGACTATGATCTCGGCCATCGCTGGGCCCCGGAAGAGGGTGACCCCGGTAAGCCTGTCTTCATGCCGCGCAAGGGCTATGAGGAATACCGTGTTTACCAGCTGAATAAAGACCTCGTGAAATGGGCAGTTGATCTCAGCAAGGATGTAACACTGAAAGATTCAGACAGTGCCAAGGCTTACCGCCTGAAATACCCTGATACTGCCGCCCGTGCAGCTCCATCAGTCGGAACCGGTACATTCATTGCCGGCGACACATTCTTCCACGGCCCAGGCCTTTCCAAAGAAGCCCAATACATCGCCAAGCTCTATGGTGCTGATGATTACGTGATGACTGAAATGGAAACCACAGCCATCGCTCTGGTTATCAAACGCACTCACGGTACAGACCGTATTCTGGCCCTGCGCGGCGCCGTGAATTTCGATCAGGGCAACCCAAGTGAAACAACCCTCCAGCACCTCGACCCGGCCCCGGGCCAGACAGCTGGTGGCTTTGCCGAAACCGTCGAGAATATTGAGCTCGTTGGCTCCAAAGTTGTTGACCACATCCTCAAGAACTGGAGCGAATGGCAGAAGGGCGTTCCGGCTGCGAAGTGAGCCTGTTATCTAATAGAATAACGTAATGCCGCAGTTTTACTGCGGCATTTTAAATTGATCATATGTTTATTGATTTTCTCCGTACCAATTTTTGGTCCCATTCACTATTCTGACAATCAGAAGCATCACGGGAACTTCTATCAGCACCCCAACAACTGTTGCTAACGCCGCACCAGACTGAAAACCAAACAAACTGATAGCAGCAGCGACAGCAAGCTCAAAGAAATTGGAAGCGCCAATCAGTGCTGAAGGACAGGCAATATTGTGCTTCTCACCAACAACTTTATTCAACCAGTAAGCCAGCCCTGAGTTAAAGAACACCTGTATGAGAATAGGCACTGCCAGCATTGCAATAATCAGCGGCTGATTAATGATTGCCTCACCCTGAAATGCGAACAACAAAACCAAGGTCAAGAGCAATGCAATCATCGACCATGGTCCGATTTTTGCCAAAACCGCATCAAACTTTTCAGGCCCTTTTGAAAGGAGAGATTTTCTAATTACCTGAGCTGCGATAACCGGAACAACAATATACAGAACAACAGATGTCAGCAGCGTATCCCATGGTACTGTTATTGCAGAAAGGCCAAGCAATAAGCCTACCACAGGCGCAAAGGCAAAAATCATAATCACGTCATTCACAGCAACCTGAGATAGCGTAAAATAGGGATCCCCATTTGTCAGTCGGCTCCATACAAACACCATGGCTGTACAAGGGGCCGCAGCTAATAATATCAAACCTGCAACATAACTATCGAGCTGATCGGCAGGAAGATAGCTTGCAAACACGTAGCGAATGAAAAGCCATGCTAGAAAAGCCATAGAAAATGGCTTGACTGCCCAGTTTATAAAAAGCGTTACACCAATTCCACGCCAGTGCTGTTTAACCTGAGCCAAAGCCCCAAAGTCAATTTTCAGCAGCATCGGAATAATCATAACCCAGATGAGAACACCAACAGGTAAGTTAACCTTGGCAATCTCTAAACCACCAATCACCTGAAAGACGCTTGGCATAGTCTGCCCAAGCAATATTCCAACAACAATACAAATCGCGACCCAAGCTGTCAGGTAGCGTTCAAACAAACCCAGGGGTGATGAATCTGACTGAACGGTCTTATTGGTCATATTTTATTGTCCTACTAAACAGATCAGGAAGCCTGAATATTCAGGCCTCCTGTTACATTCTTATTATGCTTCTGAGAGCTTTAGCAAACGCTCGACACCAATAGGTTCTTCTGCCTGTAATGACACAAGAGCCGTACGTTTAGCATATTTATTTAATACAGCATCTATCTGATAATACTCCTGCTGAGTTCTCTTCCTGAGCAAAGGAGATTCTGTTTCAGAATTGATCAGGCTGTTATTGATAATCCAGCCCCACGGATGGATATCCGCTCTGCTTAAATCATCCTGCAAATGTGCTGCTTCGAGAACAGGTGTTGTTTCCGGCAAGGTAACAACAATCACCTTAGTCTGCTCTGGATCTTGCAATTGCATCAATGGCGTAGTTACCGACATACCCGTCTCACCCATCTGACGAACAATCTCTCGATGATAAGCACCTGTTGCATCTAACAACAGTAATGTATGACCGGTAGGTGCAGTATCCATAACGACAAACTTGCAGCCTGCATCCCGAATAACTCTTGAGAAAGCCTGAAAAACAGCAATCTCTTCAGTACAAGGAGACCTCAGGTCCTCTTCAAGAACAGCTCTGCCCTGCTCATCAAGCTTTGCTCCTTGCTGTTCCAGTACATGCTGGCGATAACGCTCTGTTTCTGCCTCGGGATCAATTCTGCTGACAATCAGATTATCCATAGAACCGTTCAGAGTATCTGTTAAATGTGCCGCCGGATCTGAAGTTGAAAGATGAACGGGAAAGCCACGTTTTGCCAATTCAACTGCAATAGTGGCTGCCATTGTTGTTTTCCCGACACCGCCTTTGCCCATCAGCATAATCAGGCCATGATCTTTTTCCGTCAGCTCATCAATCATTACAGATAAGGGTGATACGGCAATATGCTTAAGGGGTAGGTCTTCACCTGTTATCGTCGGAGTATCAGGCTTCAGTAATAATTTAAGTGCCTCCAGCCCAAACATATTAAATGGCTTAAGAGTTAAGCTATCAACCGGGAGCTTTCGCAAATTCTCTGGTATATCAGATAAAGCTTTTTGTTCCCTCTGATAAACAGCTCTGGCCAGCATATCTTTTGCAGCTTCGCTTTCAGGCAACATACCGTTAATTACAAGGTATTGCTGATTTAATCCAAGTTCGGCAAGCTCATCATGCGTGCGTGAAACTTCTTTCAGGGTGGAAGCCTGCGCCCTGGCAACGAGCACCATTCTTGTCTGTTTGCCATCTGCCAAGGCTTCAACAGCAGCACGATACTGGTTTCTCTGTTTTTCAAGTCCAGCTAATGGCCCAAGACATGTTGCACCTTCAGGGCTATCGTCAAGAAAACTGCTCCAGGCACCGGGTAGCTGAAGCATTCTGATTGTGTGCCCAGTTGGCGCTGTATCAAATACAATATGATCATATTCCTCGCGCAGTTGAGTGTTGGTCAACAAGGCTGTGAACTCATCAAATGCAGCGATCTCTGTCGTACATGCACCTGATAATTGCTCTTCAATACCCGCAATAACATCTGGTGGAAGTAACCCTTTTACCGGATCAATCACCCGATCACGGTACTGTTGCGCTGCTTTTTGTGGATCAACTTCCAGACCTTTTAGTCCGGGCACAGACGTAACGGGCGTTATTTCATAGCCTATCTTCTGCTCAAATACCTGGGCTACGTTAGAAGCAGGATCAGTACTGACGAGTAGAACTTTTCGTCCCAATTCGGCAAGGTGAATTGCTGTAGCGCAAGCAAGCGAAGTCTTTCCCACTCCGCCTTTTCCCGTAAAGAAAAGGAATGGTGGGCTCTTTTCCAAGAATTTCATGATAGATTACCTTAACAACACTGACTGTTATTGGAGTTGCCACAACAGGAACTCGAACCATTTGATGAAGTTTCATCAATTTTTATCTTGGCCCATGATGCCAATTCTGCCCGGGATGGATAACGACCAGCCATGGCAATCTCACCATCTATCAGTACAAGCGGCAGGGAATCTGCACCTGAGCGCTCCAGAAATGCTTTAACTGTCGGATTATTCGCGAACTCAACCGGTTGTTGTGCAAGGTTATAGCGTTCAATAGTTATACCTTGCTGTTTGGCCCAATCGATGTCACTTGCAAAAACTATCAAAGCCTCATCGGGATTGGGACCGCATGCACCTGTACTGCAGCACAATGCCGGATCATAAACTTGTATTTTCATTATTTCAATCCTCCAATAAATATTGAAATATAGTTTAAAAAAGAGAGCCTTTTCAGGCGCTCTTTAAAGGTGGTAAAACTTTTTCCGAACAACGAGCAGATGTTCGCATATCCAAACACTGCTGCGGATCCTCTGAACAGCATTCTTCTGTAAGGTACGCGATCAGATCAAGCATCAATGGTATATTAGCCCGATATCTCTGATACCGACCTTCCTGCTCTACAGAGAGCATTCCGGCCTGCGTCAAAGCCTTAAGGTGAAATGACAGATTTGTGGGAGGAACCTCTAAAGCAGAAGAAATTTCTCCCGCAACCATACCTGACAAGCCCTTCTTCACAAGCAACTTGAAAATATCCAAGCGAATGCCGGAAGAAAGGGATTCAAAGATTGTTGTAGCAGTATTCTTTTTCATTTTTTAATGATACAATAATTGTTGAACTATTGCAATATGAAATTTCAAAGCATGCTCTCAAGCAACAGGCTTGGTTAAAAACTATATTCAATATGCTTTTGGAGATGATGGTGCCCAGGAGAGGACTCGAACCTCCACGACCTTTCGGCCACTGGCACCTGAAGCCAGCGCGTCTACCAATTCCGCCACCTGGGCACAGATGCGGTTCGCTTAAAGCGAAGGTGAAGGACGTTTACGGTGATTTCCCGCTGACGTCAATCGGGGAAAAACACATTCCTGCGTTTTTCTTACAAAAGTTATCAGGAAAGTCTGTAAGAATGATATTTCAGGCTTTTCCAAGCACGGTATGCTCAACAACCGGGATGATATCAGCAAGCTTTTTGTCAATAATATCAAGATAACGTGTCCAGTCATCGACATGGTGCAGCTCTGAGGCACCATCAGAAATACCGCGGATAGCAATGAATGGTACTCCAAAGGTCTGGCAAACGCGCATCAGGGCGTAGCATTCCATATCGACCATATCCTCGGCAATCTCGTCATAGCGCGTACCAGACACGATATCAGCACCCGTTGACAGGCTTGCCGCGGGAATGCCGGGAATATGGATTGGAAGTGGTAAAACGGCCGGGAGGTCAAGAAAAGGGGTTTTGCCCTTCTCAACGCCAAGGTAGGTGGCATCCATATCGCGATAGCTGACAGATGTTGCCTGATAGAGCTCTGTCTGAGCCAGCCTTGCAGAACCGGATGAGCCGAGCGAAACAACTGCCTTTGGCAGATGATTATCAGCCTTTGCCTCACATAAAGCCTTCGTCAGCGCAATCGCTGCTTCAACCGGGCCAACCCCTGTCATGAGTGGTTTGATCAGCGCTTTCAGGTGCGGGCCATATTCAGCCTCTGCCGCCATGACATAGAGAATATCCGGTCGTGTCATTGCCCCTTATCCCTTTCAGAGAAATGTCTGCATTTCCTTTTGTGCCCTTTGCTGGTCATCATACATCTGCAGATAAACCTTGTATTTGGCATCATGGAAAGCTTTTTTATCGGGGTTTGCCTTAACAGTTTTACCAATACCAACCATCGAGACAGCAGCATCCGGTAAAGAGCTGAAACCATCACAGGCAACGGCACCAAGCAGCGCTGCACCAAGTGTGACCACGTCCTCATCCCGGGCAAGATGCAGATCACAGCCGGTAATATCGGCATATTCCCTGAGCCACAGCGGATTCTTGGTCGCGCCGCCGCAAACTTTCAGACTGGTGATTTCACTGCCTGCCTGATGTATGGTCTCAATAATATGGCGTGTACCATAGGCAACAGCCTGCAGGGTTGCCAGATAAATACGGGCCAGCGCATCCCGGCCCTGCTCAAGTGTCAGACCATATACAGCGCCCTTTGCATGCGGGTTTGCACGGGGAGAGCGATTACCATGGTGGTCACCCAGAACATGAAGATGACGGGTTGGCAGTTCTTCTCTCAGTTCGAGATCTGCAACCCATTCATTGAGAACCGCAAAAGGATTTTTGCCGCTTTTTTCAGCCTCATTCTGAAGCTCGGGCCAACTTGCATTCTGGCGTACAGCCCACTCAACAAGAGCTCCGGCAGCGCTCTGCCCACCTTCATTAAGCCACCAGTCCGGCAGCATCGCATCCCAGTAAGGCCCCCAGACACCCGGCACCATCACAGGTTCCCGGCTGACAACCATGTGACAGTTGGATGTTCCACTGATCAGGGCGAGGCTTTGTTCAGGAGAGGAACCCACAAGTGCCAGACCGCCCGCATGGGCATCAATAATACCACTGGCAACAATAACGTCTGTACTCAGCCCCAGTGCTTCCGCGGCCTGCGCACTCAGTTTTCCCGCTTTTTCACCAAGCCGCAGAATGGCTGGAGGTACTTTCTCCGTCAGATCATCCAGCTTCACGGCTTGCAGCAATGACTGGCTGAAGCGGTTCTCGTGGGCCAGATAGTTCCATTTACAGGTCAGGGTGCAGACGCTGGCGCTGTCAGAATCCGTCGCCTTCCAGACCAGAAAGTCTGCCAGATCAAATAATCGCCAGATGGTCTTATAACGTTCTGGAAGGTTACGTTTCAGCCAGAGGACCTTTGGCAGCTCCATCTCAACGCTGACTTCACCGCCAACATACCTGAGAGCCTCATCACCTGTTTTATTGATTTCCGAGGCTTCAGCAGTCGCGCGGTGGTCCATCCACATGATGATATCACGCTCTGGCTCACCACTTTCTGATATGGAAACACCCTGCCCATTCTGGTCAATAGCCACCAGAGAACAGGTCGCATCAAAGCCGAGCGAGATAATCTGATCTTTTGCAATACCCGAGCTGGCAACAGCCTCATTCATGGCTTCACAGATCATCTGCCAGATTTCACGGGAAGACTGCTCAACAAAATTGGCTTTAGGATGAAACTGAGTGATCGGGCGCGTTGCAAAGCCAACCCGCGTTCCGTCATTTGCAAAAATACCGGCACGAACACTCGCAGATCCGACATCAACACCTGCAAAATACTGCTCACTCATCCTGTGCCCTCTGTCACTCTGCGCAATTATGATATCAACTTGTTCATCAATAAACGAAAATACCCCGTACTTGTCAAAGTACGGGGTATCATTTCACAACATTCCGAAATATTCGGAAAAGAAAGTTACCACTTGACGGTCATACCGAGGCGGCCATCCCATGCCTCACGGCCTTTGTTATCCAGCGAGCGGCTGTAGGCACCCGTGGCAAACATGGTCACATTCTCACTGACAAGCATTGAGGCACCTGCGCCAATCTCGCCCCAGGTTCCACCAAGATTAGACGGGATCGTCACGCCATTAAGGCCATAGGTGTCCGTCACAGTCGTCTTGCTCTTCCCCATGAACTCATGCCAGATGTTGGCACGAAGCCATGTGGTCAGCTGACGGGGGCCGTTACCTGTCTCAGACATATCCCAGTTCTTGACCAGACGGGCACCGATGCGACCACGCAGGCTGTCTCCATCAGCTATCGAGAAATGACCATATGCGTCCGAGAAGCTGTCGAACGATAGATGCTGGTAAGCAAGCTGAACCTGTGGCTCAAGCATCAGGCCATTACCAAGATCGAAGCTGTAACCACCTTCAAGCGACGCGATGAAACCGAAACCATCAGGCTTCAGCTTCTGACCATACACAGAAGTTGCATCCGTCGTGTACCAGGTACCCTGCACAACGGCATCCGTATACCAGCCCTGCGTTGCCTTATGTGTCCAGTAAGCACCAATCGTATAGGCATCCATATCAATGGAACCGGCCTTGCCACCGTAGGCACCCTTCACATTCGCCCAGATATTGCCATAGCCGACATAGAGACCGGCCTTGTCCGTACCGGCTGAAGTCTCACGACCATAGATGTCCAGACCTGCCTGAATGCCACCGAAGGTGTAATCATACTTCGGGCCGTTTTTGAGGAAGCTGCCACCACGATCCTGAAAACCGCGGTTACCGAACAGACGGCCCCACGCTCCGGCAAACCATTTCTGGCTCTCAGCTGACGGCTGAACCGGGACACGGACAATCTGGCGTTTGCCATTCTTGCCACGGACAACACGTTCTTCATAAGCCTTCTCAAATGGTCTGATGGCAAAAGTATCACCGACCCGCTCATGCAATGTATCAAGCATGGCATAACCATATTCAGCGGCAATCGGCTGAATGGCAGAAGCAAGTGCAATCTCAGGACGATAGTTGGGCAGGGGAATGATCACTGTTCCGTTGTCGGTAGGAACTTCGCCACCGCCTGGCTCATCCGGGGGCATATAAGCGCTGGTCAGGTACCAGTTATCTGCTGACAGGCTGCCACCACGAACCAGCGTGTAGTCATAGGCACCGGCTGCAATACGGCTGGATTGGACGAAAGCCCCTGCGTCGGTCGTGCCGCCGTTGATGGCCTCAACAACCATAATACCGTCACCTGTCGTCAGGGCACCAAGACCACCGGCATTCATCACAACAAGATTTGTTGTACCGGTTGCCGTACCGCCATCAATCACCAGAAGATCAGACGGGGAAGCGTCTGTTCCCAGAACCGTGTTCAGAACCAGTGTTCCGTTATTACCCGTATAGTTGGTCACTGTCAGGGTCTTGAAGACGTTATTCTCAGGAGAAGAGAAAGCAACCGTACTGTTCTCATTCCTCAGAGTGCTCAGCGTTGAATCTCCCGTCACAACCCAGGAACTGTTATTTTTCAGTAACAAGTCAAACTGGCTCAGGGCATCTGTCATGGCAATGCCCGTGAACTGAGATGCATCCGCATTTAGAGACAGGGATGTACTACCGGCAGATGTTGCGGAGACATTGAAAGCAATACCACTGTCGTTGGTCAGCCTTGTCCGGATCAGGTTTAAGTCAAGGTATCCGTCTTCAACGGCAATGCCCTGCATATTACTTTGCAGAATACTGTCTGACAGTGTGATCTTTCCCGGTTGAGCCGCAGTGCCGCCGGATGCGTAAATGGCATAGGATGAAGCGGTGACCCCTGTTGTTATCAGCTGAATATTTTCACCACGGATTGATGAGTTTGCCCCAAGCAGAACAATGCCGCTGACCTCATTTCCAGCTGCGTTCATGGCCATGCTGCCGGTCTGTATTATGGAGCCCCCGGAAGAGACATAAAAAGCTGCTGCTGTATTGTTCGTATTGTTGAGTGTCCATGTTGAGTTTCCGGTCAACGTGACATCAGCCGCTGCGCCGGAATAGATACCGTAAACGAAACCACTTGTTCCAAGAGAACTGATATCCCATCGGGATTGCCCGTCCATGTTGATCGTTGAGCCGGTACCTGATGCATAAATTCCGGCGGCTGAAGCGGTATTGCTGACGATTGTCCACTTGGACAGGCCCGTATTGGATAACGAAATCTGTCCTGCACTTAGGGCAATGGCACCAATGCTCCAGCCAGAGGCTGTTGCGGTCAGATCAATGTCTCCTGTTACTTTGATCTGACCGGAGGTTTGTGCCTGAAGGGCATAAGCCGCATTTGATGTTCCGGTAATATTGCCGGAAATGGAGTTCAGGGTGATCTGCGCCGCGTTGCCAAGACTGTTAAAGCCGTTGGCAAAAGCAACACGTGAAAGCTGACTTGTTATATCGACATCAAAATGGCCGGTGACCGTTACTGAGGTTATTGTTGAACTTGATGTGTCTGCGACTGCATAAGCACCGTAAGCATAGGTGCTGTACAGGTTGTTTGTTCCATCCATTACCAGCCGGACATTTTCAGCTGTCAGAGTTGCGCCGGAAATTGCGGCAAGAGCATAGCTCGCATTATTAGCACTTCCCGCATTATAAATAGACAGGGTCGTTAGCCCCGTCAGCTTCATGACGCCGTTATTCTGGACGTAGGCCCCCAGAGGATTATCAGATTTTAACTCAATGGTGACATCACGTGCGGTGATATAGCTGTTGGTGTCTTTTGCGCTAAGGCCAACGGCTCCTGTCCAGCCGGCAGGCGCATTATAGCCCTCACCTTTGATATAGCTACCAGTACCCAGATCAATTCGCCCGCCACTTTGTACGTACACAACTCCCGTTTGTGTGAGGTTCGTGCTTTCTGCACGAATTCCGCCACCACCCGTTATCAGGATGGTTGAGCCGGAACTGAGAGCTGCCAGAGCATACCCGAAAGCCCCGGAATTGATGTAAGGTGTACTGTCGCCGCCTGGTAAAGTAACAGTTGAGCCGTTTGATACAATGACTGGAGGATATGTCTGGGCATCAGCATGATGTGGTACCCCAATTCCCACAGCCATAACTGACAGGAAATGTAGTATTGATAAGCTTTTGGTTTTGCTTATTAACATGCATCAAGCCCTATTTTCATAAATTTATTTTTGTTATTGTAGATTTGTAATAATATTTCAATATATAAAAATGTTCTATATTGCTAAATTATGATGAAACATTCTTCGCTCCTGTTTTTAAGATAAATATGAATACCAAATAAATCATAGATATATATATCAGTTTCAAAATCATGCAGATAATCTTGCCAGAATAACTGGGATTATAAGCAGGGTATCAATGAAACGTGATGATTATCGTTGCAGTCCCATTGAAATACTCTTTCAAATTCAGCCGCACAGTTGAGGGTCCAAGGCAAATAATGGACAGGCCGGGAGCATTGCCAGAACCCTCGTTTTTGGCTTACCACTTGACAGTTACCCCAAGTCGCCCGTTCCAGCCTTCGCGGCCCTTGTTGTCCAGGGCCCGGTTGTACGATCCTGTCGCGAACAGGTTAACGGCTTCTGTCATCTGCATGCTGGCTCCAGCCCCGACCTCTGCCCATGTTCCCTTCAGGTAACTGTGGAAGGGAGTGAAGTCGCTGCCGTCGAGGGAGCCGTAGGAGGTTCTGGTTTTGCCAAGGAACTCATGCCAGATATTGGCCCGCAGCCATGTGGTAAGGAGGCGTGGGGTTGCTTCGTCGCCCATGTTCCATGTCTTGGTGACACGAATACCTAAGCGGCCGCGCAGGCTGTCATTGTTAGAGAAGCGGACAAGGCCATAGGCATCGCGGGCGTTGTTGAAGCTGATGTTCTGGTAAACGATCTGTGCCTGTGGCTCGATGGCCCAGCCATTGTTCAATCTGAAGGAATAGCCTGCTTCCAGTGAAGCCAGAATACTGAAGCCGTTTGGCTTGATACGCTGGTTGTCCGTGGATCTGGCATCAGCGGAATACCATGTGCCCTGAACAACGGCATCGGTGTACCAGCCCATGGCCGAGATATGTGTCCAGTAAGCACCGAGGGTATAGGCGTCCATGTCGACGGTGCCTGCCTTTGTGCCACGCTGGCCGGTGATGTCTGCACTTATCTGGCCGTAACCGATATAGATACCTGCCTTATCCAGAGTACCATCGGTCTGTTCACGGGCGTAAATATCAAGTCCGGCCTGAATGCCGCTGAAAGTATAGCTGTAATTCGGGCCACGCCGCATGAAGTTATCGGGACGGTGCAGACCGCGGTCCCCGAACAGACGTGCCCAGCCGGAGGAAGCCCATTTTGTCTGGTTTTCCTGAACTGGACTATAAATAATACATCTGAAGTTCTGGGCCGGATCGTTGCAGTTGACCAGCCGTGCATCCTTGACCGGAGTAAGCGTCTTCATGCCGGTTTCGCCAACCCGCTCATGCAGTGTGCCAAGCATTGTGTAGCCATACTCAAGGGCGAGTGGTGCGATGGTCATCGCAACCGCCACTTCCGAGCGGATAGCTGGTTCTGGTTGAGGGTTCGGATTGTCGGGTGTCGGTAACGGCGTATAGGTGCTGCGCAGATACCAGTTTTGGTCAGACGGGATTAGCCCGCCACGATAGAGAGAGTATTCATAGGCTCCCGCTGCGACTCGGTTGGCCAGAACGAAAGCATCAGGTGTGCTCTCGGTTGCCTGTACAATCATGATGCCATTGCCCATGGTCTGGTCACCATCCCCGCCGATGTTGACGACGGTTACCTGTGTCTGTCCCGAGGCTGCTCCATTGATAATCAGGCGTTCAGTGGGAAAGTCATCATCACCCAGCATGGTGTTAATGACCAGTCTGCCATTATTGCCGGTGTAGTTTCCGGTAATGGTCAGTGTGTCTCCCGCAAAGGCCTCAATGCCTCCGGTATAGTTATTTGCCAGCGAGATGGTTCCGGAGTTGATGACATTACCCTGAACAACAGAGGCACCTGTCCCGGAAAGTGTTCCCTGAGGTGCAATCGTCAGTATGCCAGTTGCGTGAATATTGGTTGCCGTATCTGCGAGGAGGAGGCGTGCATTGTCGAGAACAAGTGTGCCTTCATTGACATTGACATAGAGGAACTGGTTATCCGGATCTGCATTGTTTGTGTTTTCCAGAAACCATGTGCTGTTACCGGATTTGGTCAGGGAGCCGAAGCCGCTTATCCGGTTGGCATCACCTGTTGTATCAGCATCTGCACTGTTATCGAGAATTGTCAGGTCAAAGCGGCCTGTTCCTTCACCACCCAGAACCAGATGACTGTTCGGAAGGTCAAGGTAAGCCGTTGAATTTGCATCGGTTACAACAGCGCGTGTTAAACCTTCAAGGGCGTACCCGGGGTGAAGTTCGAGAGTGGCTGTCCGGCCGGTTTCTCTTTCCCTTATAATATCAATAGCTGTGGTATTGCCGTGAACAAGGCCCTGAACTGTAATATGGGTATCTGTATCATCCGTTGAGGTATAGATGGCTGTCCCATTATGTGAATAGACATTGCCACGGGTAATAATGTCGACAAGTGAGCCTGGCAGGTTCGGGCTTTTATTGCCGATATCAAGAATATGAATTGCATCACCATTGGAGGAGATGTTGTTAACGTCGATCCACACTTCCATATAGTTATCGCCACCAAAGGTACGACTGACAATACCTTCAGCCCCAGCTGTGATATCACCCGTGGTTTTGATAATCGTATAAGCCCGCCCGTTACCGGCTGTGCTTGTGATGTAGATACCGGTACCATTCACTGCATGCAGAGAGTTGGCATTGATTATTGCAACAGAGTCTCCGTTTAAAGCGTAGTTCTGTTGAAAGTAGATGGCATGATAATTGGCTGCAGTTGAAGTAATATCATTTGCTGAAATAACTGTAACAGCATTGCCGGAATGGCTGACATTATTAATATAAATACCGTCCGTGTGTGCCGTAATATCTCTGGCAGTAATATTTGCTGTTGCAGTACCTGACTGTGTGAAGCTGCTGACCATAAGACCAATGGCGCTTTGACTAATAAGGTCGCCGGTAAAAGTGGCCGATGCAAATGCATCCCCGCTAGTTGATACAGAATTAAAGAAATAAAGCCCGCCTCCGTATGAATTAATACTATTCAGAGATATGGCTTGAACGGCATTGCCAATGTTCGTGGTATTCTGAATTTGGACAGCGTATCCATATGAGGAGGGATAATTATTAGTTATATTGCCTGACAAGGTGAGGTTGAGTTTTGCAGAGGCATTCGTCGCATTGGAAATGATAAATACGCTGCCGTTAATGTTGCCTCCCGTCTCTATTGTTGTATAGGCATTTTTTGTTGCTGATTGGGATGCAATATTATGTACCTGTAGGGCGATAAAATCAGAATTGTTACTGATGTCAGAGAAATAATTATCAATATACGAAACATCTCCTGCACCGAATAAATACAATGCAGGATCGCTGCTGGATGTGTTGAGGCTGAAACCATTCTGGGTTGTAACTTCAATATCTTCGGCGACGTTATTAATCGTAATCGGTGCAGTAAGATTTCCGCTGCAGGTGTATTTGTTGTCAGATGTACTGACACATGCAGCGTTTGCTGTTGTCAGAAGTGCGCAGATAGCAATTGATGCCAGCAAGGATGTTCGCTGAATTTTGCGCCATGCAGATAATTCTGTTGCAAATCCTTTATTCTTTTTTTGTCTTCCACACAGCCCTTGATTATTGACATATAAATTATGTGAAATATGCCGATGAGCATTGGAGGAATATTTTTTTGAAAACATATTCTGACCCCGCTATGTATTTATATTTTTATTATGACTTTAGTATAATCATTGATGAAAATCTGTCAATAAATTGCTGATAATTTAGAAAATAAAATCGGAATAATATTTTGGTCAAATGTCTAAAAATTATTTTTAAATCGCTTTTTTCTATTTATTTTCAAGAATGAAAATAATGAATACTATATTTATTATTCAATTTCTGAAACGAATATTCTGACGGGCATTGTGTGCTGCTAAGAAAAAGAACAACCGGGAAATGCTTCCCGGTTGTAATGCTTGGGTAGTGGGCAGGATATTCTGCCGTGTGTCAGAATGGCGATGTTTCAGGCTATCGCTGGGATGTCGAATGCAAGTGTGAAATTCTGACACGGAAAAGGCTCTGTACTAACCCCGTTGTCAGCTTTTGTGACGCAGGGCATCAATGATGATTTTAAACGCCTTGGAATGGTTCTTCTTGCTTGGGTAGTAAAGATAGTGACCATCCCATGGCGGAAACCAGTCTTCCAATACGCTGATGAGTCTGCCGGATTTAATATAGGATTCAACCGTATCAAGAGGGACATGAGCAAGGCCAAAGCCTTCAAGAGCTGCTTCTATACTCTGGTAAGTACGGTTGAAGGTAAGCTGACCTTTGACGCGAACTTTCAGTTCCTTGCCATCTTTTTCAAACTCCCAGGCATAAACATTTCCGTGGGTTGGAAAGCGTATGTTGATGCATACGTGATCAATTAAATCCTGAGGTGTCTGTGGCTTGGGGTGTTTCGCAAAATAAGACGGTGATCCAACGACAGCAAAGCGGATATCCGGGCCAATCCTTACTGAGATCATACCATCCTGGAGCTGCTCACCGAGTCTGACACCTGCATCAAATCGATCGGCCACAATATCTGTCAGGGCATAATCATCAAACAGTTCAAGATGAATATCAGGATATTGTTCAAGAACCGGTTTTAGTTTTGGCCAGAGGATCGTGTTGATTGCGAAGTCCGTTGTCGAAATGCGGATATTGCCCGCAATTTCTTCCTTCAGATCCCACAGCAGCTCAAGCTGCTCATTAATGTCGTCAATCCGTGGCCCAAGAGAATCCAGTACCTTCTCACCAATTTCCGTGAGTGAAACATTGCGCGTGGTTCGTGAAAGAAGCCTGACCCCGAGGCGGGTTTCGAGGCCACGAATTGTGTGGCTGAGGGCAGACTGGGAGACGCCAATCTGGGCGGCGGCCCGTGTAAAATTTCTCTCACGCGCAACCAGAACAAAGGCTGCCAGATCGTTTAAATTTTCCCGCGGCATTGATGATATCCATATATTTTTAAAGTCTGAGCCGAATAGAGGTTATTTATGAAAATATATATAAATCAGAAAAATAGATATGCATTTTTTTCATTAATTGTTTCTGGCCGTATAAGTATAAACTGATCTCTGACAATCGTATCAGCATTCTGGATTTGAGATGAAAAACAGACCAGCCATATATCTTCTAGCGTTAGCTTTCAGCATCTTTAACCTGACAGCTTTGACAGCGCAGGAACGAAATATCCCGGAACGTATTTTACCAGTACCTGAAACGGTCAGTTCGGAATTGAAAGCAATGATTGCGGCTGGTTCAGCGCCATTCTGGAATGATCATCCTGCAAGCGCACAGGAATGGAAGGCTTGGGTTAATGAGCTTGCATCACAGGTGATCAAAGAGCTCCCGGCGTTGCGTGAAGCCATGAAGGTGAAGGTTACACAGGCAACCATCGCAGATGTGAAGGTTTTTATTGTCACCCCTGATGAGATTGCACCTGAAAATGCGAACCGTGTCCTGTTGCATTTCCATGGTGGCGGTTATGTCCTCAATCCCGGTGAGGCCGCAACGTCAGAGGCCATTATGGTGGCCGGGCACAGCAGGATTAAAGTGATCTCTGTTGATTATCGCATGCCGCCGGATTTTCCGTATCCGGCTGCTATGGATGATGCTCTTGCTGTCTACAGGCAACTTGTCACGCAGAATGAGCCAGCACGTATTGGTGTTTTTGGTACATCAACGGGTGGTGGTATGGCACTTGCCCTTATCCATCGTATCAAGACTGAAGGCTTACTCTTACCCGGTGCTGTTGCAGCCGGGACGCCCTGGTCTGACCTTACAAAGACAGGCGACAGCTACTACAGCAATGATACGGTTGATAATGTTCTGGTACGTTATGAAGGCTGGCTGGGGGATGCAGCGAAGCTCTATGCCAATGGTCATGACCTGAAGGACCCGCAACTTTCGCCTGTCTATGGTGACTTTTCAGTCTTCCCGCCAACCATTCTGGTAAGTGGTACGCGTGATCTCTTTCTGAGCAATACGGTTCGTGTGCATCGCAAGCTCCGCAATGCCAATATTTCCTCCGACCTGATTGTCTTTGAAGGCATGTCTCATGCGCAATATCTTTTTGATGCCAATATGCCTGAGGCCAAAGAGTTTTTGACTGAGGTAGATGGTTTCTTCAATCGTCATTTGAAGAAGTGACCAATATTTGGCAGATGGCCTGTTTAATGAAAAACGGCGCTACCAAGGGTAGCGCCGCTGTTGTTTGCTTGAACCGAAAGATCAGATGATCTTTGGTGGGTTCTTACGAACGATGTCTGTTGCCAGTTCGTACATATAGGCAAACTGCAGGACTTCGAAGTCATTGCGTGGCTTGCCAATGATCTGGATACCCATTGACAGGCCAGCCTTGCTGAAGCCAACAGGAACAGCAACAACCGGGCTACCGCACAGTGTCCAAGGTGTGACGATTTCCATCCAGCGATGGTAGGTGTCCATCTTGCGACCTGCAACTTCCTTCGGCCAATGCCATTCTTTGTCGAATGGGAACATCTGGGCTGTTGGAACCGCGATGTAGTCGTACTTCTCGAACAGTTCCTGAACCTTGCGGTACCAGTCACTGCGCATAGCACTGGCTTCGTACATCTGCTGGCCGGTGTAGTTCTTGCCACCTTCGTATTCGAAGATTGCTTCTGGCTTCAGCAGCTTGCGCTTTTCCGGATCTTCTGCCAGAGCCTTCAGGCTTGTGGCACAGAAGTGGCGGTGTGGAAGCCAGCAACCATCCCAAAGCTTCTGACCATCAATCGGAGGCTTAATGGTTTCGACTTTGAGGCCCATAGCCGTAAATGCGTCCAGACCGTTCTTACAAACTTCAAGAACTTCTGGTTCCATAGCAAGGTAGCCATCCCAGTCGCCAAGCCATGCAATGCGCTTGCCCTTCTGGTCTGCCTTCATCTGATCACGGACGTTAGCCGGTGTCAGAGCCCGCAGGCGGGAATCATCAGCCAGAGACTGAGGAGCGCTGCTTGTATAGCCAGACTGTGTATTGAGCAGGAGAGCCATATCCGGGATGGAACGTCCCATTGGGCCGTTAATACCGAACTGGTTCATGAACAGCTCACCACCCGGTGCAGGAACGCGGCCCCATGATGGACGGAAACCGAAAACGTTACACCAGCCAGCTGGGTTACGGAGTGAGCCCATGAAGTCACTGCCGTCAGCGACAGGCTGCAGACGCATAGCCAGCGAACAGGCTGCACCGCCGCTGCTGCCACCAGCAGACTTGCTTGGGTCATATGGGTTGCCTGTGGCGCCATAAACCGGATTATAGGTGTGAGAACCATAACCGAATTCCGGTGTATTGGTCTTACCTGTAATGATGATACCAGCAGCCTTCATGCGCTGGACCATGAAGCTGTCCTGAGTTGGCACATAATCCTTGAAGATTGGGCAGCCCTTCGAGCTGACGATACCCTTTGTATCTTCGAGGTCTTTAATGGCCTGCGGGAAGCCGTGCATCCAGCCACCGCTCTTACCGGCAGCAAGGGCCTTGTCGCTTTCTTCTGCCTGCTTCATCAGACCATCACGGTCCTGAAGAGCAACGATCGCGTTGACCTTGCTATTGACCTTATCGATCTGGTCGAGGTAGGCGGTCATAACTTCTTTGACCGAAACCTTTTTGGCATGAATGCTCTGGGACAGTTCCCATGCTGGCATCTCAATAATTGAGGTTGCGCCAGATGAGGCTGCTGCGCCAGAAGCGGCTTTTCCAGTCTGTGCTTGCGCCATACTATACTTACCCATAAAACCGACAGCGGTTACTGTTCCGACAAGGCCTTTGAGGGCCGCGCGCCGTGAAAGCGCTTTTGATGATGGAGTAGAGACTTCGGAGTTTTCAGTTGTCTTATCTTTCATAGTACATCTCCTGTACGTTGAAAATAATAGAAAAAGTCACTGGAATTATTTCGCTCTGACTTCTTCAGAACCAATACAATCAATTGATTTTATTGTTGTATTGAACTCCTCCCTGCCATGAAACATGGCTCATTTATTGTTTTAGGTTGTCACTCTTCTCATCAATTGCTGATAACTTTAATTACGAAGCTTTAATACGATTTGTTGGCAAATTCTCGTTTCAGATTATTCGCCATCCGGGTATAGCAGAAAAATTTGTCATGGTTTGCGCAAAATTGTCGCAACGCTATTATCAGAGACTTGCTGTGCTGCTGTAAGCCATAAAAATTAAGGCGCCCACGAAAGGGCGCCTTTGGTAATATATTTGAATGATTGTTTAAATCAGACGATTTTCGGTGGATTCTTACGAACGATATCAGTTGCCAGTTCGTACATATAAGCAAACTGCAGGACTTCAAAATCGTTGCGTGGCTTACCGATAACCTGGATTCCCATTGACAGGCCGGCCTTGTTGAAACCTGCGGGAATCGCAACAACCGGGCTGCCACAGAGTGTCCATGGTGTCACAATTTCCATCCAGCGATGGTAGGTATCCATCTTTCGGCCTGCGACCTCTTTTGGCCAATGCATTTCCTTGTCAAATGGGAACATTTGGGCTGTAGGAACTGCGATATAGTCAAACTCTTCAAATAGTTCCTGAACCTTATTGTACCATTGGCCGCGCATGACAGAAGCTTCATAAATCTGCTGACCTGAGTAGTTTTTGGAGCCTTCATACTCAAAAATAGCTTCCGGCTTCAGAAGCTTGCGTTTTTCCGGGTTCTCAGCAAGAGATTTTAAGCCGCTTGCGCAGATATGGCGATGAGGCAACCAGCAGCCGTCCCAAAGTTTCTGTCCATCAGTGGGTGCCTTGATCGTTTCCACCTTGAGGCCCATGGCTGTTATGGCATCAAGAGCCCCCTGACAGACCTCAAGTACATCAGGCTCCATGGCAAGATAACCATCCCAGTCACCGAGCCATGCCATACGCTTGCCCTTCTGATCTGCCTTCATCCTGTCACGGACATTGGCAGGTGTCAGAGCTTTCAAGCGGGCATCATCTTCAAGAGACTGCGGCACGAGATTTGAGTAGCCGGAGATTGTATTGAGCAGCAATGCCATATCCGGAATGGAACGGCCCATCGGTCCGTTGATGCTGAACTGGTTGATAAATAACTCATCAACCGTATCGGGAACGAGGCCCCAAGATGGACGGAAACCGAAAACGTTACACCAGCCAGCCGGGTTGCGCAGTGAGCCCATGAAGTCACTGCCATCAGCAACAGGCTGCATGCGCATGGCGACCGAGCAGGCTGCACCACCACTGCTGCCACCAGCAGATTTGCTCGGGTCATAGGGGTTGCCTGTCGCACCATAAACCGGGTTGTAGGTGTGAGAACCATAACCGAATTCCGGTGTATTGGTCTTGCCGGTAATAAGTGCTCCATGGGCCTTCATGCGTTTAACCATGAAGCTGTCATAATCCGGTACCCAATCCTTATAGGCCGGGCTGCCTTGTGCCGTTACAATACCCTTTGTTTCTTCAAGGTCCTTGATGGCCTGAGGGAAGCCATGCATCCAGCCCATGCTGTTTCCGGAAGCAAGAGCCTTATCTTTTTCTTCTGCCTGTTTCAGGAGACCGTCACGGTCCTGAAGGGCAACGATCGCATTGACCTTGCCATTGACCTTGTCGATCTGGTCGAGATAGGCGGTCATGACTTCTTTGACTGACAGCTTTTTATTATGGATATTGAGAGATAATTCCCATGCTGGCATATCGACAATTGAAGTAGCGCCAGATGGTGCTGTCGTCGCCTGAACAGCCGTTTTGGCCTGTTTCGCATTAGCTCCGGTATAGGTTCCTAATAATCCGACGGTTGTAACTGTACCAACAAGGCTTTTGATTGCAGAGCGCCTTGAGATATTTGTTGCTGGTTCATTGATTGTGTCAGAAGATGCGGAATTTTTTACAGCCATTAGGGCCTCCTATGAGGGTAAAACCGACACATCGGTCTGCGGAATATATATTGCCAAGCTTCAATAGTGGAAAATGATTAAAAATATCCAACGTGTAAGCGTGCCCTTCACAATTATCAGAGACAACATGTCGGTAATTTAAAATATTTTTTGCTGTATTGTGTTTGTTCTTCGGTGTCCCATATACTAGGATAACAAGATAAATCCGGAGCTACCAAGGGAGGTTGCCATGAGGATATTCCCCGAGCGTCCCGTTCTGCGCCTGTTTGTGATCAATGGGGTCATGGGTGCCGTTATTGGTATGGTTCTGGCTTCCATTTTCATTTTTGGTGACTTCTTTGGTCTTTATCAGACTATGCAGCGCTCAATAGGTGTGATCGCCGGATGGGCCATGCTGAGCTATGTTTTTGCCTGTACCTTTGCCGGGCTGGCTATGGCGACAGCCGTTATGCTGCACTGGGATAGAGGTGATGACGATGATGACAAGGGCGGTGGTCTGGGAAGCCGTGCAGATGATGCACCCGGGTTTCAGGCTGTTCCAGTCAGAGTCCGTTCGGGTCATTGAAGATTTAAAGTAATAAAGCCCGCCTTTGTGGCGGGCTTTTTATTATTTGCCGTTATATTGCTGGTCCGTCACAGGCTCCATCCAGTCGACATTTTTGCCATCAGCAACGCCTGTAATTGCGATATGGGTCATTTCAGAATCGGGTGCTGCGCCATGCCAGTGTTTGATATCAGGCGGACACCAAACGGCGTCGCCAGCGTTTATCTGTTCAATCTTGCCGTCAGCCGTACCTGTCAAACCCCGGCCTGAGGTAACAATGAGATGCTGCCCTGTTGGATGCGTATGCCAGTGAGAACGCGCGCCCGCTGCAAATGTGACTTCCCCGCCAGAATAGGGTGCAGAGGCATTATCAGGGAACATAATTCTGATTTTGACATCGCCGGTAAAATAATCACCTGAACCTTTGGAAATGTTTTGGGTTTCTGCACGTATGATGATTTGACCTGAAGCTGCTTTTTCCTGAGCGTATAAACCACTGGGAAATACAGTTATTGATGTTGCAATCGACAATAGTGCTGCTGAAAGTAATCTCATCCTGATTCCTTATCTCTGTGACTGATCAAGTGTTTGACAAACACTTCACTACGAAGGTTTTCAGCAGGCAGGGTAATACAAAAGAAACGTGTAAATTAATGAATTATTCTAATAACCTTGTCCCGTTTCTGGCTGCTAGTCTGCCTCTGCCAACTCTGTTAGTCTTGAAGATGAATGGCTGTTGTTTAACGATATGACATTTCTCTCTTAGAATTTATTTTCGGGGTTTCCAAAGGGCTCAGGTAGCGCTACAAGGCGGCTATAGGCGCGACAAAATTGCGCAGAGTATATCGGTTATGCAGCTCGTACAGGAGACAATGTCATGGCTCGAAACAAAACCGCTTCCCAGCCCGCTATCAGCCCGATTATTGGCAATCCGGCATCTCAGCAGGTTGTGACAGTTTTTGGCGGTGGTGGTTTCCTTGGGCGTTATGTCGTGCGCTCCCTGACCAAGCGCGGATACCGTGTTCGCGTTGCTGTCCGTAATCCTAATCAGGCTGTTGCCGTTCTGCCTTTTGGCAACGTTGGTCAGGTTGTTATTGTGCAGGCCAATATGCGTAACCGCGCTTCACTGGAGCAGGCGGTTCGCGGTTCCCATGCCGTTATCAATCTTACCGGCATTATGTACCAGCGTGGTGCCCAGACATTCCAGTCTGTGCATGTTGATGGCCCAAAGGCTCTCGCTGAAGTGACACCTGCAGATACTAAGCTGATCCATGTATCTGCCATCGGTGCTAACGCCGGTTCCAAATCTGTTTATGCCAAGACTAAAGGTGAGGGTGAGGCCGCTGTGCTTGCAGCCCGCAAGGATGCTGTGATCTTCCGTCCATCCGTTCTGTTTGGCCCGGGTGATGGCTTGTTTAACCGTTTGGGTGAGTTGGCTCGCCTGCTGCCGGTGATGCCGGTAATTGGCCCCGATACACATATGCAGCCAGTATATGCTGGAGATGTTGCAGAAGCGATTGCTTTGGCCGTTGAAGGCAAGGTTGAAGGCGGTCGTATTTATGAACTGGGTGGCCCAGCTTGTGTCACCATGCGGGATATTTCTGCAAAAGTCCTGCAGGTGACCGAGCGTTCAAAAAAGATATTCGCGCTTTCATCCGGTTTTGCTTCATTTGCTGCATCGTGCATTCACTTGGCGGATCGGCTGACGCTTGGGCTCGTTATCCCGCGTGATCTTGTTTTTACGCGTGATCAGGTTGAACTTCTGAAAGCTGACAACGTTGTATCATCCGATGCTGAAAAGGAAGGACGTACCCTTTCAGGCATCGGTATTGAACCAACAGCTTATGAAGGCATTATTCCGTCCTATCTTGAACGCTTCCGTAAAGCTGGTGAGTTTGAAGATATGCGGGAACGTCGTAAGCTGGCCAACAAAGTCTAATTAGAGATAAGGCGTTGCCAGCCATATTGCCCGATTGCGCAACCGTGTCACGAATGAGCGGTTGTTCAGGGTCTGTAGTGTTTCCGGTATTGCATTCTTGATGTGATCATCAATGACCGCTTCAATGGCCTGAGCGATAGGGCGGTCATAAACTTCCATATCCAGTTCGAAGTTCAGTCGCAGGCTGCGCGGGTCAAAATTTGATGACCCGACATAACTCCACGCCCCATCAACCGTCATCAGCTTGGAGTGATCAAAATCTCCTGAAGCGCGCCAGACCCGGCATCCCGGATGGATAACCTGATCAAGCTGAGCCGTCATGGCATAATCAACAAGCTTGAGGTTGTTTGAAGAGGGAATAACAATATCAACGATAATACCGCGCCGCGCTGCAACAGCCAAGGCACCAATGAGTTGCTGATCGGGGATGAAATAGGGTGAGCAGATGCGGATATGCTTCTGGGCCACTGTAATGGCCCCCATCAGTACCCGATGTGTATTTGCGAGATTCTGATCCGGTCCCGATGGGACAATCCGGGCAGGAAGGCCAGTATCTTCAGCCAGCTGTGTTTCAAGAGACTTGATACTCGTAAACCACTGGCTGATTGAAAGCTCCTCATTTGTCGTTACCTGCCAATCATGCATAAAGCTTGACAGAAGCTGAGACACTATTGGGCCGCTAACCTGAAAATGCTTGTCTTTGAAAAGATGATTAGGCGAAAACTCTGAAGAAAACCCCTGCCGGATATTCATTCCGCCTGTGAGCCCAACGATGCCGTCGACAACCATAACCTTACGGTGACTGCGCAGATTGGCATAGGGAAGGCGCATGCCGAGAATGCCACTGTTAAAGAGTGCATAGGGAATACCCTCGGCTTTTAGCAGTCGTGATATTCTGGGGCGTGAGTATCTTATGCCAATGCCATCAACCAGAACACGTACTTCGACGCCGCGTTTTTTAGCGGCTGCTAACGCCTCAACAATGCGTTTGCCGATGGCATCATTGTCAAAGATATAGCTCTGGATTGCGATGGTTTTCTGAGCACTCTCAATGGCATCAATCATCGCCGGGTAAGTTTCATCCCCGCCATTCAGAATTTTAATCCTGTTACCCAGTGTCAGGGGAAAAACAGAGACGCTGTCGACAAGGGTTTTGAGCGAGGCGAACTGAGATCCGACCAACAGGGCAATATCAACAGAATGAACTGGCGTAAAGCCATGGCGAATGGCTGTTGCAGCATGTTTGCGGCCGGTTGTTTTCTGCCGAAAACGATTGATGCCGGCGATAGCATAAATGACTGCCCCAAGCAGCGGACTGAGCAGAACAATACCGACCCACCCGATGGCTGCCCTGACATCATCCTTGGTCATCGCTGCGTGAATGGCAGCTGTCACACCGCAGACAATCGTCAGTACAAAAACGATATGAGGCCAGTAGTTTGCAAAAAAATTCGCAATCAAAAAGGGGGCCCTTTCGTTATCTGGATGGTTTTACAGATTCAAGGTTCAAAATGTACCAATCAGGCGCTCAGCCGTAGCCCGATTACAAGCCATTGGAATGTCATAAACGAGGGCAAGACGTGTTAGCGCTTTGACATCAACGTCATGTGGGTGAGGAGACAGCGGATCAACGAAGAAGAAGAGTGCATCAATATGACCTTCTGCAATCATGGCACCAATCTGCTGATCTCCGCCCAGCGGCCCACTTTTTAGCCGCTTTACCTTGAGCTTGGGGCAGGCCTCCATAATTCGTCCACCCGTTGTGCCTGTGGCGACCAGCTCGAAGCGTGACAGAACATCTTCATGTGCCGCAGCAAACTCGGCCATAGCGGCTTTTTTGTCGTCATGGGCAATGAGAGCAAATGTTTTAGGCATCTTGAGAAGTTCCTTGTATCTCAAATTCAATATGGGCTGACCGGAAAAAAGCGTAAGTAGAGCTCGGCATATTTTCCCTCTTTCCATAGCTGGTACAATGCATAATCGAAAGCACGTTGCAACGAACTGTCTTCCTGACGGAAGATAAAGCCTATTCCTTCTCCAAAATATTTGCTTTCAAGAAAAGGGCCGCCCACAAAGGTACAGCAGTTGCTGGAGGCTGTTCCATTGAGCCAGAGAGCTAAACTGATACCATCTGCAAAAATATAGTCTGTTGTGCCTTCTTTGAGGGCTTGTTCAGCTTGCGCAATATCCGGGAAAGATTTCAGGTCAGCTGCTGGTATGTAACGTTGCAGAAACGCTTCATGAGTTGTGCTGGAAACAACGGCTATTCTCTTTCCAGCCAGTTTTTTTATGAGTGTCTTATTATCAAAGGTATCTTGCTTCAGCTTTTGAACAAATCGTGCAGGGTTTTTGAAATAAGGGCCTGTCACAGCGAAGGACTGGCGCAGATCACCCGTTATGGGGATAGCTGCAGCGATGGCATCACCCTGTCCACTTTTCAGGGTATCCAGTAGATTAACAAAACGCCTGCTCTGGATTGTACATGTTAGTCCAAGCTTTTCACAGGCAGCACGTGCCAATTCTACGGAAAAACCGGTCAGATTATTATCAATTCCATTAAAGTGCAGAGGCGGAAAACTGCTGTCTGTCAGAAAATGAACAGTTCCTTGTCCAGTCAGTTGTGGGCGCTCTATCTGGTTGTTTGGATCCCAGAAACCTGGAATAAATACTTGCTGAGCTCGGGCCTCGAGGAGGCCGAACATTAAGATTGCTGCTGTAATCGCTGCACAAGTCAGGGTGCGTATAAATCTCAAAACAAACCGAGCACTTTAAAAATACACTATTATATATTCTAGCAGCCTTGCTGCTGTTGTGAAGGGTAGAAGTTTTTGTTTCTGATAATCTCAGGCTGCCAGGTGCCATCACTCACTTACTGGCATTTTTTATGAAAATTTCATTGTTCAATTGAAACAGGTCACCATATAAAGTTAGCGTATATTATTTAGGCTTATCTGCCGTTGTTTTTCATAAAAAGGAGATCGTTGTTATGGTACAGCATAAGACCCTCAATGGTGTTAAATCGAATGCTAAGAACGTTTCCATTGATGTTCTTAATGCCCGGTTGGCTGATGGTATCGATCTGGCTTTACAGATAAAACAGGCCCATTGGAATCTTCGCGGCATTCAGTTTATCGCAGTTCACGAAATGCTTGATGGTTTCCGTTCTGAAGTTGATGAGCATGTTGATACAATGGCAGAACGCGTTGTTCAGCTCGGTGGAACTGCTTTCGGGACAATTCAGGATGTTGCTGTTAAGACAACTCTGCCTGCTTACCCAACCGATATTTATTCAATTCAGGCACATCTTGAAGCCCTCTCCACACGTTTTGGCCAGGCTGCAAATGATGTCCGTGATGCAATTGATGCAACAGATGAAGCAGGGGACGCTGATACCGCTGATATTTTTACAGCTTACTCACGCTCACTTGATAAGGCTCTCTGGTTTATTGAGGCCCATCTGCATAACTGAGAATATTACAGATAATAAAAAGGCCGCCTTTAAGGCGGCCTTTTTAGTTGGCTGTCAACCTAGGGATTTTCTAAATTCTTCAAATTCAGCTGGGGTTGCGTATGATGTCTGGGTACCGCGCTTAGTGATGGAATCTGCGGCATAAAGCGCTGCTGTTTTCAAAGATGCAGAAACATCATTACTGGTGCTGTAGAAACGGGCGAAGCTTCCGATGAAGGCATCACCTGCCCCTGTCGTATCGACAGCTTTGACCTTGGATGACGGGATCAGCTCGCTTGTCTCTGCTGTAATCAGCAGGGCCCCGCGTGACCCCATAGTGACAACAACTGTCTCAATACCCTTCTGAATGAGTGTCCGTGCAGCTTTCTCGACATCCTCCTGTGTCTCGACTGGCAGGCCAGTCAAGAGGGCAAGTTCAGATTCATTCGGTGTGAAGAAGGTTACTTTACGAATACGTTCAATATCGAGCCTTGGGTCAGCCGGAGCCGGATTGAGAATTGTTTTGATACCGTGCTTCGCACCAAACTCGATGGCGTAATAGATAGTCTCAAGAGAAACCTCAAGCTGTAACAGGATAAGGCTGCAGGTCTTTAATTCTTCTGCTGCTTCATCAATATCCTGAGGGCAGAGATCAGCGTTTGCACCTTTGATAATCAGGATACGGTTTTCACCTGTCGGGTCGACAAAGATTGGCGCGACACCACTTGATTTCCCGGCAACTTTTTTGACAAAGCGCGTATCAATGCCATGGTTCTCAAAATTCTTGATGGTATTGTCGGCAAACAGATCGTCGCCAACTTTTGTAACCATTACGACCTTGGCGCCAAGACGGGCAGCTGCGATAGCCTGATTGGCGCCTTTGCCACCATGGCCAATCTGAAAATTAGGCGCCTCAAGTGTCTCGCCTGCCTCTGGCATGCGATCCATATAGGTGATGAGATCGACCATGTTGCTACCGATAACGGCGATTTTTCCAGACATTATTATTCCCCGGATCGTGGCTATTAAAGACCGTGAATGAAGCGCTCTTTATTTTCGGCTTCTTCACTGGTGAGATATCCTAAATTAACATTGAAAGAGGCTGTTTGATGCCCTGCAAGGGTACGTACATTGCCCTTTTTCTTCTCCCTGACATAGCCTTCCGGCTCACAGGTTGAGGGCAGTGCAAAAGCCGCAACCTTCTGGTCACTATTGGCTAACACCCAGCGGACAGTATGAGAGAAGGCTTTCGTATCATACGAGATTGCGAAAGCATCCCCTTCTTTTCTGCGCATCATCAAGTGTGTCAGACCTTTAGTATCTGTCTTGAGATTACGAATATAAAACACCTGCTCGGGATCATACCGCTCTGGTTCATCCAGAACTTCCATGGCATCAGGCGAATTTGCCAGCTGGTCAATAAATTCCAGAAGCTCAGGTGTCGGGACAACGTGGCCTGGAATGGCCTGCCGGACAACAGTATCTGTGCTGGAATAAGATGTCGGCTGAATGATCTTTGCGCCTTCACAGAAAGCGAAATTGACATGACACATGTACATCAGGCTCATGGGAGCAGCTGACAGGTTGGTGACGCCGATACCAATATCAAACAAAGTGTTGTCTGGACGAAGGATGACCCGGGGCTTTGCCAGATAATGAGCGCCAAAGCCCATGGCATATTCATATTCACCCGTAATGGCCATCCATGGCCCTTGCGCATCTTCGCCAAAACTCAGTCCGGCTTTCTGGAGAGCCGCGCATGGCATTTCACCATGAAGTGGGTGCGTATCTTCCGGAGTTGGAGTACCGTTGGCAAGCAGACCACTATGGAAAGCAAAACAGCCATAGGTTCCGGCAATGTCTGAGGCAGGGCGCGGCATCGGAAAGATGTTTGCCATTGTCAGATCAACACCATCGAAAACGGCATCCCAAATCATCTGCCCGTAGTATGGCAGTACAACGAGATGGCCGCGGTTATTCGATATGCGGATGGCTTCGATCCCCGTATCATAACGGAAGACATCGGCTGTCATTCCCGCAAAGGAAGCAACCCGGCGTTCCTTTTCGCAGAAGAATGATTTCAGCAATGCAATATCAACAATCTGCATATCTGCCTCCTTATGGAATGATGCCTTACCGCTTGTGGTTGCGTAATGCGTTCAATGCAATGACCAATAGCAGAAAGGCACCCCAGATAAAGTCAATCAGGTGGTTACTGAAGCGAAGCATCTGGAAACCGCTCGACAGGAACATCAAAGCGACAACGGCAATACTGACACCAAGAACTGTTCCGCGACCACCGGCCGGGTTTGTGCCACCAAGAACCGCAATCAGGACAGCCTGTAACAGATAGGAGACGCCATAGTCAGATTTGGCTGCGCTGACACGGGCTGAGAGCATAATCCCGGCAATCGAAGCCAGAACACCAGTCAGCATGTAGGAATAGAACGTCATACGCACTGTCCGAAGCCCCGCAAATACAGCCGCTTTCGGATTACTTCCGATCAGCATCAGGCTGACACCAATTGCCGTGCGGGAGAGCATGAAGGCGACGAGGCAGGCAATAACAAGGAAGATGGCGAAGGGGATGGCCAGGTCATAATAATCCGGCAGGCCAACGAGCGACCCAAGAGGAATCTTGCCGTTGCCGATTGCACCCCACAGAGCTGGGAAGCCAATAATAGCCGGGCCACCTGTCAATACGACAGCGAGACCCGTCATAAGATAGCCGGAGCCAAGTGTTGTCAGGATTGGAGTGATCTTCAGGCGTGTAATGAGCAGGCCGTTGAAAGCACCGGCGCATACACCCGTTGTCAGTGCGATCAGAATACCAATAGAGACACGGAAGAGCTCTGCCCCAAAAGTGACAGCCTCACCCGGCATAGGCGCTGTACGCTGGAAATAGACACCTGCTAGAATGCCCGCCAGATTGGCAACAGCAATAACCGAGAGGTCAATGCCCCCGGTCAGCATCGCGATCATCATGGCGATGGATAACAGGCCCAGTTCCGGGAACATGAATGTAATGGATTCAATATTACCCGGGCGTAGGAATCGGTAATCGGTGGCATAGGCCATTGTAACGATAATCAGAACCGTCAGCAGAAGCAGCATCAGGATATTGTCGTTGCGGTCCATGAAGCGCCGCATGTCGAATTTGGATGTCATGACAATCTCCCAATGCCTGCGCGGCTCTTATAATCACGCCATGCTGAAATGGCTGCCGCAAGTAAGACGATCACACCAATGACAACACGTTGCCATGTGGTTGGGATGCCCATGATGATGAGAGAGTTCTGAACCATAACAAACATGAAAACGCCAAGAACAGTACCAAGAACAGAACCATAGCCACCGAAGATGCTTGCGCCGCCAAGGACGACTGCAGCAATAACCTGCATGTCATATCCGCCGAAGACGCGCGGGTCGGCCTGCCAGTTCATGGCGGCATAGAGTAAACCTGCAAAACCTGCGAGAGCGCCGGCGGTGCAATAAATGAAGTAGGTTGTGCGACGGGTATTGAACCCGACACGTTTTGCGGCTTCCCCATCACCACCGAGTGCATAAACACTGCGGCCCATCATGGTATATTTCAGGACGCAATGAATTACGACTGCGAGTAGTGCATAGATCAGAACCATTGCTGTCAGGCTTGATGTTGTGCCATCGGCTTTGGTCAGAGTGAGCATATTGGCACTGGCAAAATTCATCAGTGATTTCGGCATCTCGCCAATGTTAACGATGCTGGTGCCGACAATACCAAGCAGAAGTCCGCGAACAACGCTTGCCATACCAAGGGTAACAATCAGTGGAATGGCTTTAAAGGTATGAATGACGAATGCATTGGCCGCGCCACAGATCAGGCCAATACCGGCTGAGAGTGCGAAGGCGACAAAGACCGGAACATCACCAATATAGATGATGAAGTTCGGGTCTGACATGCTTTTGATGGTCAGGTACATTCCAGCGACGGCAAAAGCCGGGAAGGAGACATCAATGCCTCCTGAGATCATGACCAGCAAGACGCCAAGAGCCATGATACCAAGAATGATATTTGACCGGAGCAGGCTGAACAGATTATCGAGCTGCCAGAAGGCAGGATTGATAAATCCGATTACCAGCATTGCAAGAATGAGAATGAGGGCAATGGCCGTCTCAGAGCGGCGCAGGAGCCTGAAAGACGCAGTCTTCATTGCAGTTCCTTCAGCTTATCGTTGATGTGGTCTTCGGATGTTTCCTCTGTCTGGAAACAATCAACGAATTGACCCTTATGCATGAGAATGATGCGGTTGCAGTTCTGGACAAGCTCCAGAACATCATCAGAAATCATCAATACAGCCAAGCCATTATTGACGGCGAGCTCTCTGATTTTCTTATGAATTTCTGCCTTTGAACCAATATCGACGCCAACTGTCGGACCATTGAGGATCAGCACCTTGGCACCTGTGAGGAACCAGCGTGAAAGAACCACGCGCTGCTGATTGCCTCCTGAGAGCTGCCCAACGATTTTCTCGCCGGTTGGTGTTGCAATCTGCAGGGTTTTGATCATGTCCTCGGTCCAGCCAGCGGCTTTATTCTGATCAATGACAATGTTCTTTGCCAGTTCTTCATAGGAAGTGGCGAGAATATTCCGGTTAATGGACTGGGTGAGGAACAGACCTTCCGTCAGGCGATCTTCCGGAACATAGGCAATGCCTTCAGCAATGGCTTTCTGTATTGAACCGAGATCAGCTTTCTTGCCGTCAATAAAGACGTTGCCCGAAATATTCGGAACCATACCGAACAGTGACAGGGCAAGAGCTGTACGGCCTGAACCGAGTAATCCGGAAAGGCCAACGATTTCGCCCGGGCCTATTTCCAGATCAACATTGTCGAGATAACCCGGCAGGCAGAGCTTTTCAACTTTGAGACGTGGCTGAACGCCTTCCTGGTGCTGCCACTGGTAGCCTTCGAAATGCACATCCTGCCCGGTCATGTGTCGGATGATGGCGAATTCATCAAAGTCTTTGGCTTCGCCTTCAGCAACTTTCTTGCCGTTGCGTAAAATTGTAATGTGCTCGCTGATTTCGAGCATCTCACGCATTTTGTGACTGACGAACAGAACCGTAATACCACGTGCCTGAATGTCTTTCACAATGCGGAAAAGGGTTTCAACTTCCTTGCTGGTCAAGGCTGTTGTTGGCTCATCCATAATGATGAGGCGTGCATCTGATAAGAGAGCACGGGCAATAGCAACAAGCTGCTTGCCAGAAGTTGGAAGACTGGAGACTTCTGCGTCGAGATCAATATCAACATTCAGTCTTTCAAGAACCTGACGGGCCAGCTCGCGGGAGCGGCGCCAGTTGACCAGTTTCCTGTTTTCACGCAGGGAGACGTTCATTGTCAGGTTTTCAGCTACGGTCAGATTACCGAAGAGGGAGAAATCCTGATAAATAACCTGAATGCCCTTGCGGATTGCCATAATTGGCGTCAGCTGGGAAATTGGTTCTCCATCAATGAAGATTTCGCCAGCATCCGGTGTATAGATGCCGGACATGACTTTAATAATCGTTGACTTGCCTGAGCCGTTTTCACCCGCAAGGCAGTGAATTTCACCTTTGCGCAAAGTCAATGAAACACCGTCGAGAGCCCGAACTCCCGAGAAATGTTTCTCGATATTTTTCAGTTCAATAAAGACGTCAGACATGCAACCCCAGTCTCGCCTGGCTTACTTTTCAGCAAGCATTGCTATTCTATGCGAAAGGGAGGCCTTGCGGGCCTCCCACCGCCTTTTAAAATCAGAAGTTATATTCGTCCATGTTTTCTTTTGTAACGCCAACCCAACCCTGTCCATAAAGGATATTGGTTGCAGCACCTTCCGGAGCTGACAGGCTGGTATAACCTGGCAATCCAAGATCAAGACCTGGCTTGAACTCAGCTGTTTTCTTTTCCAGAGCCATAACAGCCAGAACGTTCATGGCATAACCGGCAACAGCAGGATCCCAGAACTGAATGTACTGGATGTCACCCTTCTTGAGGTATTCGCCAGCAACAGAAACAAGACCTGTACCGGAGAAGAACAGCTTGCCCTGCAGGCCACGTTCTGCGATCAGGCGGCCTGCACCTGCGGATGTTGGCATTGGACCACCAATGATACCCTTCAGATCAGGATGTGCTGTGAGAACTTCCTTGAGTTTGGTGTAGTCAGTATTGGCATCGTCATAAGTTTCAAGACGACCGGCAACCTGTTCCATTTTTGGGAAGTTCTTCTTCTGGTACTCGACGGCACCATCAATCCATTCCATCTGGGATTTGGACGTCAGGCTACCAACGGTTGTCGCATATTTGCCTTCACCGCCTGTCTGCTTACCGAGAACTTCCATGAGCTTGGCGCCATAAGCCTTGTTATCAAAAGCTTCGAGGATGTAGTCGGCATTCTTGATGTTTGAAGCTTCGTGGGCGATGACAACAATGCCACGATCACGGGCCTTCTTGAGCACAGGCTCAACAGCTTCAACAGAGAATGGAACGATTGTGATAGCATCAACGCCCTGAGCAATGAGGTTTTCGACCAGTTGAACCTGTGCCGCAGCATCAGCCTGACTTGGGCCAACCATCCATGTGTCATGGCCTGTATCTTTACCAAACTGATCAACACCGGCACGCATCCGGTCAAACCAGGCAATACCATCAACCTTAACAACTGTGGCAATGACATATTTCTTGCCAGTTGTCTGGGCAGAAATTGCAGGGCTGACCTTGCTGACATCAACAGGGCCGTTTTCTGCTGCTATAGCAGGTGCAGCCCCAAGTGTGAGGGCCATTGATAGCAACGTTAGAATTTTCTTCATGATCCTACTCCGAGATCCGCTTGGAGAAATTGCTTGGGTTTGTTTACTGATACCGTTGTCCGGCTCTTTTTCTAAAAGCTTCCTGTATTGATATCAATCAGTTCGAGGTGACAATCGCAATGCTGGAGCTTGCTCCGATGCGAGAGGCGCCTGCCTTAATCATTGTTATGGCGTCCTGATAGGTTCTGACACCGCCAGAGGCTTTTACACCCATTTCAGGGCCAACAGTTGCCCGCATGAGAGCAACATCGCTTGCTGTTGCGCCGCCTGTACTGAAGCCGGTGGATGTCTTTACATAATCCGCACCAGCTTCTTTTGAGAGGGCGCATGCAATTTTCTTCTCTTCGTCTGAGAGAAGGCATGTTTCGATGATCACTTTTAGAAGGGCAGTGCCACAGGCTTTTTTAACTTGGGCGATATCTGACCGGATGAAGTCATAATCGCCGTCTTTCAATGCACCAACCTCAATGACCATATCAATTTCGTTGGCACCCGCCGAGACGGCCCATGCTGCTTCATTTGCTTTCAGCTCTGTTGGAATGGTGCCGAGAGGAAAGCCGATAACAGAACATGTTTTTACGGTGCTGCCCTTCAGGTTTTTGGCAACAAGAGGCACATAGAAAGGATTAACGCAAACAGAGAAGAAGCCATATTCGATTGCTTCATGACAATAGCGCTCAACCTCTTCTTTTCTGGCGTCTGCACGCAAAATCGTGTGGTCAATGTAAGAAGCAAGCTCGCTTGGCGAAAACTCGGTAGCACTGTTGGACATTTCGTCCTTCCTTCCACACACAAAAAAGAGTTGCTGTTATAAAAATGTTACAATAATAACATTATTTGTTATGAAAGTTTCATACTTTATGAGGTTATGTCAAGGCTTTATGGTCTGCTAAACAGGAATAAAGCTGTCGAATGTCAGGGGAGAAGAACAGGTGAAGCTGTCTTTAGAGAAAAAAAGAAAGCGTCTGCAAACTCTCGCATGGGCTGTGGCTCAAAAGGGGCCTGTTCATTTAAAAGATGCGGCACGTTTATTAGACGTTTCAGAAATGACGGTTAGACGTGACCTTGTTGATACTGATGCCGACCTGGCTTATCTTGGCGGGTATATTGTCGCAGCGGATGCAGTCACCGCGAACGTCAATTACAACTTCAGAAAAGAAGCTGATCGACAAGCTGTTCAGAAGGAGCAGGCCTGTCTTGAAGCGATAAAGCTTATTGAAGAAGATGACGTTCTGTTTATCGATTGCGGAACAACAACGCCTTATCTTGCACGCCTCATTCCTAATGATAAACGGCTTACGGTTGTTTGTTATTCTTTGAATATCGCAGATATTTTAAGCCGTAAAAATAATGTGCGTCTTGTTCTGCTTGGCGGGTACTATCATGCTGCATCCGCAACGTTTTCAAGTGATGAAGCCTTAAAATCTCTGGGAAAGATTCATATTGGAAAGGCCTTCATAACGGCAGGTGGCATTCATATGGAAAAGGGTATCAGCTGCTCACATTTTCATGAAGTGACAATTAAACAGGCTGCAATTACCAATGCTTTGAAGAAATATGTTATTGTTGATTCAAGTAAATTTGGAAAAGTTAAGCTAGCGCATTTTGCAGATCTTAAATCTTTTGAAGCCGTAATTACGGACCCAGGTATCTCAGCCGGTAATGCGCAGGAAATTAAGCGACTTGGCTCGAAGGTTCTGTGTGGTCCCCCGATACGTTAAATGAGCACCACACACTTTGACCTGCCGTTTAGCGTAACGTTCCAAGCTTGTTAAAATGCTCTGCCAGCAGATAATAGAATGTCAGTCGAGACTTATTGTGCTCAGCTTTCATTGTTTGGCAGACGAGTTTGATTGCATCATCTAAGCCCTCTGTTGGGAGAGCCAGTTTCTTTATGAGAAAGCTGTCTCGAACCCGGGCCCGCTCTTCAGGATCGGAGCAGGCTACATATCGGGCGTCGGCCTTACTAATAACCAGCTTGTAGGTTTTCTCCAAATACGCAACCGCTGCCTCATCAATAGGTGATTTTGCGTATTTTTTAATATCTGCCAGATGGTCGTTAGTCATTTCCATTCCTCCAGAGGGGCACTGTAGTATGGAAACGGCAAAGCTATTGAAATCGTTCCTTCGGTGAAGACAAAAATGAATAAAAAAAAGCGTGGCCGTAGCCACGCTTTAAGTAAAGAGGGTCTCGCTGGAGCACCTCTGGGGTCGCTATTAATCTGCCTTTCTTTTCGTATTGAATCAAATGGCAAATATGACGGGTATTGATTCATAATAGGGCTGATAAAAGTTGGGAGATTTCAAAAAAAAACGTGGCCGTTGATGACCACGCTAAGGAGCCGACCCAATGTGGGGGTATAAGAAAGGTCGGATGCATACTTATGGAACTATTCGTTTGGTTTTGTCAAATGTAAATTCGACAGGGGACACTGTCATAAACCAGATATTTTGTATTGGTAAGTATAAGATTAGTAAATTTTTTTAATTAAAATTAAATATTTAAATTTAAGAGGTGAAATGATTTGTTTATTTACTTAAATTTTATGTATATATATTTGTAATAATTATAAATTAACGCAAGTTTTTAGGAAAATTTATAATTGAATTATAAACATTTTATACTTTAGATAACGAAGCAGATTCCAGCCGCTCTTAAAAAAGTTGCGCAGGCTCATGTCCTGAGTATTCTGATTTATAAATATGTTTGTAGAAATTCTACATAAACTTCTGAAAATGCTTGGAATTTGAAGGATTAAATTACATTTCAAGGAAAATATTGGAGCGGGCGAAGGGAATCGAACCCTCGACATTCAGCTTGGGAAGCTGACGTTCTACCTCTGAACTACACCCGCATTGAGATTAATTCTTAGCTGTTTTGACCCTGTCTAGGCAAGCGCAGACAGGGTATCTTTTTTCAAATTAGCGGAAATGTTTTGACAGTTTCAGGTTCTGGGCCTGATAGTTTGAGCCAAGATCCTTACCATATAGGGCTGCCGGGCGCTCTGCCATCCGCTCATAAACAAGACGTCCAACAACCTGTCCATGTTCAAGAATAAATGGAACATCGCGTGAGCGGACTTCCAGAACGGCGCGTGAGCCGGTGCCGCCAGCAGCGCTGTGGCCAAACCCCGGGTCAAAGAAACCGGCGTAATGGACGCGGAACTCACCGACCAATGGATCAAACGGAACCATTTCTGCCGCATAATCTGGTGGAACATGAACCGCTTCCTTGGAAGCCAGAATATAGAACTGGCCCGGATCAAGGATCAGGCTTTTGCTGCTGTCTGCGTAGATTGGCTCCCAGTAATCAGCAATCGCGCATGAACCGGGCTTATCGACATCAACAAGGCCAGTGTGGCGTTTTGCGCGGTAGCCAATCAGGTTATCCGGGCCAAAGCCTGCAAGATCAACGCTGACTGCAACACCTTCCTGAATGGATGGCTCTTCAGAGGTTACGACGCTTTCAGCCTGATGGAGCTGAAGGAGCTCATCATCGGAGAGGCGCACCTGACCTTTTCTGAAGCGGAGCTGAGACAGGCGGGAGCCTGTGCGTACCAGAACCGGGAATGTACGTGGTGAAATTTCTGCGTAGAGCGGGCCTTTATAGCCTGATGGCACATCTTCAAACTCACGGGCGCCATCGGTGATGACACGGGTGAAGACATCGATACGACCTGTTGAGCTCTTCGGGTTTGCAGAAGCTGCAATCTCGTCTGTGAGATGAAGCTCTTCCTGTAATTCTGCAATATAGACGCAACCGGTTTCGAGAACGGCACCATCTGTCAGGTCAATTTCATGAAGGCTCATATCCTTCAGACGTGCGCTGACAGTGCGGTTGGGGCCGGGAAGGAAGCTTGCGCGGACGCGGTATGCTTTCTTGCCAAGGCGCAGGTCAAGACTTGCTGGCTGGACCTGATCCGCAGCAAAGGGAGACATTGGCTTGATTACGCCAGCATCCGCCAGTTTCCGGATGGCTTCGGCGGATTGGATTCCGTTCTTGAAAGCAGACATGGTTCTTTCGTTCCTGAATATAGCTATGCTGTCTTTAACCGAAAGGGCGCGTCTGAACCAGTGCTTCTATCAAAGTTCTCCCCATCAGGAGGGATTTGCTTACATCTTTATGGCTCTCACACGATAAATTCACCTGAATCTTGAACGCTGCCATTGACGAAAAGGGTAAGGCGCGCTCTTAAATGGGCAAAACTCATAAGGAGAGTAAAATGGGCTCGCAGTCCCCCCTCATGAAACCGCTTGAGATGCTTGAGAAGCTGGTTTCCTTTAATACAGAAAGTTCAAATTCGAACTTACCGCTGATCGATTTTGTCGAGACCTATTTGAAAAATGCCGGCGTTTTCTGCCGCCGTTTCCCGAATGCAGAGGGTAATAAAGCCGCTCTCTACGCCAGTGTTGGCCCAAAAGATCGTGGTGGCGTCGTCCTTTCTGGACATAGTGACGTTGTCCCTGTCACAGGGCAGGCATGGACAAGCGACCCGTACAAGTTGCGTGTTGCTGATGGGCGGGCGTACGGACGTGGTGCGGTTGACATGAAGTCTTTTGACGCCCTGTCAATTCTGGCTTTGGCGCATGCGGCGCAGCATGATCTGAAAGTTCCGTTGCATATGGTACTTTCATATGATGAGGAAACAACCTGCCTTGGCAGTAATGATGCCATCGCGCAATTTGGCAAAGATCTGGCAATGCCAATCGCTGCAATCATTGGTGAGCCAACAGAGTTGCAGGTGACGGATGCCCATAAGGGCTGCACCGTTCTGACCACAATGGTTTACGGCTCTCCTGCTCATTCATCTAAGCCATATCTTGGTGCCAGCGCCGTGATGGCTGGTGGTGATGTTATGGCTGCGATTAACCGCCTGAGTGATGAAATGATTGAGAAAGGCGATGCCAGTGGTCGCTTTGATCCACCTTATACCTCTGTCCATATCGGTGAGGTTCATGGCGGCACGGCCCGTAACATTCTGGCCAAGGAATGCATGATTAACTGGGAAATCCGTGGTCTGCCCGATCAGGACCCTGAAGAAATTCTCAAGAAGCTTGCCGTTGCAACGGATGAAATTTCCCGTTCTCGTCTGAACAGATATGGTGATTTTGGGCGTATTGAAACAACCTGCCCGGTTTCCATTCCGGGATTGCGCCCTGAGCCGGGTTCAGTCGTCGAAAAACTTTGTCTTGAACTGACAGGAAATACCAAGACCATCTCGGTTCCTTATGCAACGGAAGCCGGACACTTCCAGAAGGCTGGTATTCCAACCATCGTTTGTGGTCCGGGCTCAATTGATCCGGCTCACCAGCCTGATGAGTTCATCACGTTGGAACAGCTCGATGCCGGTGAGGCCTTCATGCAGGGCCTGCTGAAGAAATGCGTTGAAGGCTCTGTCTGATAAAGGGCTTCAAGTAAGAAAAAGGCAGCCAGAAGTGGCTGCCTTTATAATTTATAGCATCATAGATTTATGCCTTGGGAATTGAAATTCCGATATCCTCAGGCTTGAAGTGGTACTGGCGAGAACAGAACTCACAGCTCACGTTAATCTGTCCATCATCATCAAGCAGTGTTTCTGCGTCAGTTGCTGAAAACTGCTGGATCATTGACAGAACACGCTCTTCTGAACAGGTGCAGGCTTCCCGAATGGTTTGTCCAGGAAATGCAACAACTCCGCGCTCATGAAAGAGACGGTAGAGCAGCTGCTCGCTTGGCAGGTTCGGATCAACCAGCTCATGGTCTTCAATTGTTGAGACAAGGGCATTCGCCTCATCCCAAAGCTCAGCACCTTCACCAGCAGCCAAAGCTTCAGGATCTTCCAGACGCAGTTTGTCCGTTGAAGATGGAAGGTATTGAACCATCAGGCCGCCAGCACAAAATTGACGTGCGCCACCTGTTACGGATTCTGCAACTGCCAGACGGACTTTGGTCTGGAGCTGTTCTGACTTATCAAAATATTCCTGAGCGGCTTCTTCAAAACCGGTACCCTGTAGAGAGACAATGCCTTGATAACGGTTCATGTCAGAACCCTGATCAACGGTCATGCCAAGGATGCCACGGCCGATAACATCTGCCGTTGTATGGGGGCCATTGCCTAGTTTAGCGATTGCCTCTTTATCAAAACGGGCATAGGCGCGGATGCAATCTGGGGTATGGAAGTCGATGACAATCATATCCACGGGGCCATCTGTTTTGGTCTGAAGCTGGAACTGGCCTTCAAATTTGAGGGCAGAGCCGAGAAGAACTGTCAAAGCCGCTGCTTCGCCGACCACCCGTGACACAGCATCAGGGTAATGATGTCGATCAAGGATGGCGCTGATGGTATCGCCAAGACGAACCACCCGGCCGCGGACGGCCAGTGGTTCGACGGAAAATGGAATAACAATATCGTCTTTAGCGTTGTCGCTCATTTTTACTTCCAGGCAGTGTCGACGTGCAGGCACCAGGCCAGAATACCCTTTTGAGCATGCAGGCGGTTTTCAGCTTCGTCGAAGACAACTGATTGCGGGCCATCCATCACTTCATCAGTGACTTCTTCGCCGCGATGGGCTGGAAGACAGTGAAGGAAAACAGCTTTCGGGTCAGCTTTCGCCATCAGGGCATTATTGACCTGATAAGGCTGTAGCAAGCGTTGGCGACGGTAGGTTTCTTCTTCATCGCCCATGGAGACCCAGCAGTCTGTAAAGACGGCATGCGCACCGGAGACAGCTGCACTGGCATCTGTTGACCAAGTGACGTCAGCTCCTTCTGCTTTCGCCCATTCCATAATTTCAGCACGAGGCGCAAATGTTGGGGGTGTGGCAATAGCAATGGAGAACTTGAAGCGCGCAGCCGCGTGGATAAGTGATGTCAAAACGTTGGACGCATCACCAACCCATGCAATTTTCTTGCCGGTAATCGGGCCGCGATGTTCTTCATAGGTCATGATGTCTGCCATGATCTGGCAAGGGTGGCTCAGTTTGGTCAGGGCATTGATCACCGGAACATCCGCAAATTCAGCCATTTCCGTTACCATCTGATGGTCAAGTGTCCGGATCATGATGGCATCGACAAAGCGTGACATAACCTGAGCCGTATCGTAGGTGCTCTCACCACGGCCAAGCTGCATTTCCGCACCCGTCAGCATGAGGGTTTCCCCGCCAAGCTCCCGCATCCCCAGATCGAAGGAGATGCGGGTTCTGGTTGAGGGTTTGTCAAAAATCATAGCGAGGGTTTGCCCGGCCAATGGTCGAATATCTGCCGGAATACCGCGTTTGCGTTTTGCCTTGATTGCGACAGCCACATTCAGAATGTGGCGCAGCTCTTCCCCGGAGAAGTCGCAAAGATCAATGAAATGGCGGATATTCTGCTTAGCCATGATTACTCCGTATATTTTTCTGTTTGCTTAAACAGGCTGGCCTGACCGATATATTGTTACGCCAGTGCCTGATTTAAAGCTTCTGGTTTATTTCGTTTCCATTTCAGAACATGTCTGATCCAGACGAGACAGTGCTTTATTGATTTCATTATCGCCAATGATCAATGGAGGAAGCAGGCGAACGACATTATCTCCGGCCCCAAGGACGACAAGGCCGTTCTTCAAGGCGCGTGAGATAAAATCTGTATTAAGTGGCTTTACTTTAAGCCCTATCATCAGACCTTCACCGCGGATATCTTCAATGATATCGGGGTGACTGTCTTTCAGGGCGGCAAGTTTCTGCTTGAGGTTGATGCCGGTCTGACGGACATGCTCAAGGAAGCCGGGCTCCAGAATGATATCAAGAACCGCATTCCCAATGGCCATCGCGAGTGGATTGCCGCCAAATGTGGAGCCGTGGGTACCAAGAGTCATACCTTTCGCAGCCTCAGAGGTTGCGAGACATGCTCCCAATGGGAAGCCCCCACCAATACCTTTGGCAATACTCATAATATCAGGTGTGACATTAGCCCATTCATGGGCAAACAGCTTGCCTGTGCGACCAACGCCAGTCTGTACTTCGTCAAAAATCAGCAGCATGCCGTTTTTGTCACAAAGCTCACGGAACTGTTTGATCATTTGCGTTGTAAATGAACGGATACCACTTTCGCCCTGAATAGGCTCAATCATAATAGCGGCTGTTTCTGGTGTAATCGCTGCCAGCAGGGCCTTCTCATCATTGAAGGGAACCTGGTCAAAGCCTTCGACCTTAGGGCCAAAGCCATCAATATATTTTTGCTGACCACCAGCTGCAATTGTTGCCAGAGTCCGTCCATGGAAGGCGCCCTCAATCGTAATAATTCGAAAGCGTTCTGGCTGACCATTGGATGCATGATATTTGCGGGCCATCTTGATGGCACATTCATTGGCTTCTGCGCCGGAATTGGTGAAGAAAACCACATCCGCAAACGTATTGTCGACGAGCCGCTGGGCAAGTCGTTCCCCTTCCGGAATGCGGAAAAGGTTGGATGTATGCCATAACTTGGAGCCCTGTTCATTGAGAGCTTTGACAAGATGCGGGTGGGCATGTCCAAGGGCATTAACTGCAACGCCAGCGCCAAAATCGAGATATCGCTCTCCTCCTCGCGCAAACAGCCAGGGGCCTTCACCCCGCTCAAAGAGAACGTCGGCACGCGCATAGGTTGGAAGAAGAGGCGAATTCACGATATGTCCTTTCTATTGTCATTACTCCTTGGAACAAGAAGTAACAGGATGTGTCCTTTTACGGTATTTTTCTTAAGGATGAAACAATTTTACAGATGCAGCGGTTTTAAAAAATTATTCGCTGATGAACGGATAAACCCAAAAAGTTCTCAAATAAAAAATATCCCCAGCTTGTTCTTGGGGAAAACAGTAAAGGAGTCGTTAAGACTCTTGCGCCCGAGTCAGCCGATCTAGTAGGTTCCTATCAATCAGATACGAGATGTCGTGTTCCCCCGGCATCTGGATCCGTTTCCTGCCAAGTCTGAGTGGTGGCGCGGAGGTCATACTTCCGTGAAATGGATGGATTCTGGGCAGTGGGTGAACAGCGGAGATTTAAACTATGGACGTGACAAGTACCTGGACAGATGAACGGGTGGAGCTTCTCAAAAAGCTCTGGGCGAGCGGGAAAAGCGCCAGCCAGATTGCCGCGCAGATTGGCGGGGTTACCCGTAATGCTGTAATCGGCAAGGTCCATCGTCTTGGTCTTTCTGGACGCGGCAAGGTAAAATCTGCAAGCACGTCACGTCCGCGCCGCGCAAAGACAGAGGCCGCTCCTGCTCAGCCTCGTGCACAGCGCCCAATTAAAGTTGCTCCAATTTCAATGGTTGCAGACGCTGAGCCAACAGATGTTGTGCTTCCTTCAATCAATGAAGTTGCTATTCCACCATCAGAGCGTGTTGCTCTTGTTGATCTGCGTGAATCCATGTGCCGTTGGCCAATCGGAGACCCAATGACATCAGATTTCGGTTTCTGTGGTGGCGGTGCCGTTGCTGGTTTACCTTATTGCGCCCATCACTGCCAGATTGCATATCAACCAGTTGCTGATCGTCGCCGCGAGCGCCGCGCTTCATAATTTCAGTATCTGGTGATTAATAAATATTTCAACGGCGGATTTTCCGCCGTTATTTTTTACTCAGCTGAATGTTTCATCAAAAGAATATCCGGCACCACGAACAGTTCTGATTGGGTTGCGCTCTTTTTCTGTGCGTCCAGCCAGAGCCTTGCGCAGACGCCCGACATGTACATCCACTGTACGCTCATCAATATAGACGTCATGACCCCATACTGCATTCAGCAGGCTTTCTCGCGTAAAAACCCGGCCCGGAGATTGCATCAGGAATTCAAGAAGACGGTATTCGGTTGGGCCCAGATGTAATTCTTTGCCATTGCTTCGGACACGATGGGTCGCACGGTCAACCTCAATATTTCCCGCCTTGAGCACTTCTGTAACATGACCGGGGCTTGATCTTCTGAGAAGAGCACGAACCCGTGCGAGCAGCTCCGGCACTGAAAATGGCTTAACGATGTAGTCATCGGCACCTGTTGCAAGACCCCTGACCTTATCGCCTTCTTCACCTCGGGCCGTTAACATTATGATGGGAAGAGTTTCGGTTGCTTTCCTGGCCCTGATCCGGCGGCATAATTCTATTCCCGATAATCCGGGCAGCATCCAGTCTAGAATGGCGAGATCAGGTGCATGTTCCTGTATCCTGATATCGGCCTCATCTCCACGGGCAATGCAATCGACTTCATAGCCCTCAACTTCCAGATTATAACGGAGGAGCAGGGTCAGGGCCTCTTCGTCCTCAACAAGCATAATTCTGGTTGCCATTGTTACCTCTTAATTTGAGACCAAATCATATAACGTAGAAAACTATCCTATGGCTAGCCGTGGTGATTTATAAATTTACAGTCTCACTTTTCGGGCGCTCTGTTGGCATGGTTTCACTTGTCACAAGATAATAGATAGTTTCTGCTATATTTGTGCAATGATCTCCGATGCGCTCAATATTCTTAGCGCAAAACAGCAGATGTGCGCAAAATGAAATGTTTCTGGGATCTTCCATCATATAGGTCAGAAGTTCCCGGAAGATGGAATTATGCAATGCATCAACTTCATCATCTTTGAGCCAAACTTCTGATGCCGCTCTGGCATCAAGCTGCCCATAGGCGTCCAGAACAGTTTTCAGCTGGTGCTGGGCAAGGTTGCTCATATGCTCAATGCCTGAGACGATTGTCTTTTCTTCAAACTGCCCGGCAATAACGATGCTGCGCTTTGCAATATTCTTAGCAAGATCACCGATACGTTCAATATCATTGGAAATACGGATTGCAGAAATTGCAGTACGCAGATCAACCGCGATGGGTTGTCTGCGGGCAATCATGACAATTGCCTGCTCATCAATATCTTTCTGCAACAGATCAAGCTGCTTATCCATGGCAATAACTTTATTAGCCAGGATAGTGTCAGCGTTAATCAGGGCGAGAGTTGCAAAATCAAGCATCTGCTCGGCCTTGCCACCCATTTCTGAAATGGATTTTCTGAGGTTTTGCAGTTCGATATCATAAGAGCTTACGATATGTTCGGCCATTGCTTCGTCCTTTCCGCTCTCAACTGGTCAATCAGCCGAACCGGCCGGTGATATAGTCCTGTGTCTGCTTCTTTGCCGGGTTCATGAATATCTTGTCGGTTGGGTTAAACTCGACAAGCTCTCCTAGATACATGAAGGCTGTATATTGCGAGATACGTGCCGCCTGCTGCATATTGTGTGTGACAATTACGATCGTGAAATCAGCGCGTAACTGATCAATCAGTTCTTCAATACGCCCAGTTGAAATGGGGTCGAGTGCAGAAGTTGGCTCATCTAGCAGAATAACGTCAGGGCGCTGGGCAATGGTTCTGGCAATACAAAGCCGTTGCTGTTGACCGCCAGAAAGGCTGGTGCCTGATTGCTTCAGCTTGTCTTTCACCTCATTCCACAGCGCCGCTTTCTTAAGGGCTTCCTCGACACGACCGTCAAGTTCTGATCGTGGGGGCTTTTCTGTCAGTCGGATACCAAAAGCGATGTTGTCATAAATTGACATGGGAAACGGGGTTGGTTTCTGAAAAACCATGCCAATGCGTGACCGTAGTTCGTTTACATCCACTGAACGGTCCAGAATATTCTGTCCGTCCATCATAATAAGACCTTCTGCCCGCTGTTCAGGATAAAGGCTGTAGATGCGATTGAAAGTGCGCAGAAGCGTTGATTTCCCGCATCCCGAAGGGCCAATCAGGGCAGTTACCTGACGATCATGAAAATCAATCGAGACATTCTTCAGGCTATGAAAGTCTCCATAATAGAAGTTCAGGTCCGTCACGGATATCCTGACTTCTGGTGCCATCTGCTCCGCAGAGGCAGCGTATGAATTCGCATTCATGCTGAAGTGAACGGATGATGTATTTACAGCAGTGGACAGCATCATGCTTTTTCCTTCTTCAGCAATAGTCTTGCAATGATCGAGAGGGCAAGAATGGTAAGTGTAATCAGCAGGGCACCAGCCCATGCCAGCTCCTGCCAGTTTTCATAGGGTGAGAGAGCAAACTTGTAGATCATGACGGGTAAGTTCGGGATGCCGCCCATCAGATCACTCCGGAACCAGTAGTTGTTATTAAAGGCGGTAAACAGGAGAGGCGCTGTTTCGCCAGTGATGCGAGCGGTTGCCAGCAAAATGCCGGTGACCATTCCGGAACGGGCAGCTCGCCATGTAATCCCGGTAATGACTGTCGACATTGGCGCACCAAGGGCTACGCCTGCCTCCCTCAGTGAGCCGGGCACAAGGCGTAACATGTCCTCGGTTGTGCGTACGATAACCGGCGTTGCAATGATTGCCAGCGCAATTCCGCCAGCCCATCCATTATATCCAAATGGCTTTACCATGAAGGTATAGACAAACAGGCCGATCAAAATGGACGGAGCAGACAGCAGAATGTCATTGACGAAGCGAATGACTGTCGCGAGTCTGGAAGTACGGCCATATTCCGCAAGATAAGTACCTGCAAGTACGCCAATAGGTGTTGCGACACCAATGCCGATTACCGTGAGTACGAGGCTGCCAACGATAGCATTTGCGATACCGCCACCCAGTGAATTGGGACCGGGTGTAACCTCAGTGAACACATTGGCAGAAAGTGCTGAAAAGCCCTTGATCAGAAGCATCAAAAGAATAGAACCGAGGATGAAAACCCCGAGAATGGTGCAGCCAATACAGATGGCCTTAAGAGTAAGGTCAGCAATCTTGCGTTGAGGGCGCATTCTTTTCCGGTGGGCTGTTGTAATGTGTGGGCCGGAGCTCATGACGGATTGTCCTGCGAGTATTGTATCGTTTGATGTCATGACCCATTTCCTCAATAGGTTTTCACACGGGCAACGAGAACGCGTGCCAGTATGAGAACCGAGAAGGTGACCAGAAACAGAATACACCCGAGAGCAAGAAGGGAATTCAGCTGCATGCCCTGTGCCTCGTCAAATGCATTGGCAATACGGGAGGCAATCGTTGAGCCGGGGTCAAATATGGATGCGGAAAGACGGTTGGAGTTGCCGATGACGAATGTCACGGCCATTGTCTCTCCAAGAGCTCGGCCAAGCCCAAGCATAATGGCCCCGATCATACTGACAGCTGCCTGAGGCATCAGAACATGACGTACAACTTCGTAAGTTGTACAGCCCATACCGAAAGCGCTTTCCCGCAACAAGACAGGCAGCTGATCAAGAATATCGCGGGCGATAGAAGCGATGAACGGAATGATCATAATCGCCAGAATAATACCAGCTGTCATAATACCCTGACCGGAGGGGACTGTTGCATAAAGAAAGGTCCCTACAATCGGCAGACCATCTATTAGAGATGACAGTGGTATCTCGACATAATGTGCAAAGAGAGGGGCAAAAACAAAGAGACCCCACATTCCGTAAATGATACTCGGTACAGCCGCCAAAAGCTCAATAACAGTTGCAATCGGACGCTTCAGCCATCTCGGACACAACTGTGTCAGGAAAATTGCAATGCCAATTGAAACGGGCACACCAATCAGGAGTGCAATGAACGATGAGGCGAGAGTGCCGATAATGGCAACAAGAGCACCGTATTGTTCTTTGGGGACATTCCAGCTGGTTGAGGTCAGGAAGCCAAGGCCAAACTCGTGAAAAGCAGGAATGGCTCCATAAATCATGGCGCCGATAATACCTGTCAGCACGAGTAGTACAATGCAGGCAGAAGCCAGAGCTGCAGAACGAAACAGGTTATCAAACCTCAGAAAAGATCTGGGGCGGGTACGGTAAGCGACAGTTGGGGACGATGTGCTGTGCTGCATGATAACCCTGTTCAGTTGACGTTTTAATCAGCATCAGATCTGTGGCGGCTGGGGAGCCGCCACGAGGGTTAGCCTTATTTTGTGCCGGCAGTGTTGAGGGTCTTCCATTCGGCTTTGACCATCTCTTTGACTTTGGCCGGGAGAGGAACGTAATCCAGCTCATCAGCCATTTTGTCACCCTGATCAAAGGCCCAGGTGAAGAATTTTACCGTTTCAGCAACCTGCTCAGGTTTATCTGACTTCTTATGAACCAGAATGAATGTTGGCGCTGTAATTGGCCATGCATCATCACCAGCCTGATTAGTCAAAGAGATGCCAAAGCCCGGTGTAGATGACCAGTCGGCATTCGCTGCAGCGGCCTGAAATGTTTTCACTTCAGGCTTTACGAATTTGCCAGCCTTGTTTTGCAAAGAGGCATAAGGAACGCCATTCTGCTTGGCATACGCATATTCGACATAACCAATGGAATTTGGCACCTGTTTAACGAGGGCTGCAACACCCTCATTGCCCTTGCCGCCCTGACCAACAGGCCATTCTACGGAAGTCCCGACGCCCGGGCCATTCTTCCAGTTTTCAGAAACCTGAGAAAGATATGTCGTAAAAACGTTTGTGGTGCCTGATCCATCTGAGCGATAGAGCGGGGTGATGCGGGCATCAGGGAGCTTCACATCACTATTCAGAGCTGTAATCTTCTGATCATTCCAGCGGGTGATCTTGCCGGCATAAATATCGGCGACAATTTCACCTGTCAGCTTCAGCTCCCCGGACTTCAGGCCTTCAATATTGACGATGGTTACAACACCGCCCATGACGGTCGGGAATTGTGACAGGCCGTTTTTCTCAAGATCTTCAGCTTTCAAGGGTGCATCAGTTGCACCAAAGTCAACGGTTTTGGCTGTAATCTGGCGGATGCCACCACCTGAGCCAATGGATTGGTAATTAATGTTGGTTCCGGTTTCTTTGCGGTAGGCTTCAGCCCATTTTGAGTAAACGGGGTAAGGAAAGGTTGCGCCTGCACCGGTAATTTCAGCAGCGGATGCAGACCCGGTGAGTGCCATACCTGAGAAAGAAAGAGTGGCAGCAAGTGCGTAGGAAAACAATTTCACGAACCATACTCCTTGAGTTGACTTCGGTCCGCAGCCTTCTTGGCTGCGTCGGCAGAAGCCATAAGCCCGAAGCATTACTGTTGTATGACACTTGCATGACAGTTGTGTGACAGTCTCCGTGTTTCAGGTTTTCTGATTGTCTGAAAGGCGGGCAGGTAACCTGACTGTAAAAAGAGATCCTTTGCCAAGATCACTCTCAATACCCAATTTCCCGCGATGGCGGATGATAATGTGTTTAACAATAGCAAGCCCGAGACCTGTTCCGCCTTTGCGACGGCCTATTTCCGTGTCGGGGCGATAAAAACGCTCGGTCAGGCGCGGCAGATACTTAGCCGCAATACCAACACCATGATCACGAACCGAAAATTCAACCTCGGCACGTTTATCTTCTACGGCACGATGGTTCCTGAGTGTAATATCAATCTGCCCGCCATCTCCGCCGTATTTAATGGCATTTTCGATCAGATTCTCTGCGACACGGAGCATTTCGTCGTGGTCCCCATTGATCATAAAGGGGCCACCCTCTGTGATCAGGTTCAGCTTAAAGCCGTTTTCTTTTGCCCGGGGAGCAAGCGCTGAAATGATTTGTCGAACTGTGCTTTCCAGATCAAGCGGTGTATCCGGAGCCATATGAACGTGGAGTTCCACACGTGATAGGGATAAGAGGTCATCGATCAACCGCGCCATACGTCGTGATTGGGTCAGCATCACATCAAGGAACTTCTCGCGTGAAGCTTCGTCGTTACGTGCCGGGCCCTGTATTGTTTCTATAAAACCAATGACAGAGGCCAGCGGCGTGCGAAGTTCATGACTGACATTGGCGATGAAGTCGACGCGCATTTTTTCCAGACGTCTGGCGGATGTGAGATCACGGAAGAATAGTAACACCCATTGCTCATTTCCCCGCAGCAGACTGATTTGAAGTTCATATGCCCGTTCAGTTGGTGATTTCTCGTTATGCTCGACCTTGATGGATGTCCCGTTCTTTAAAACCAGATCAATCCCGGCCAGCACATCCGGATTTCTGAGTGAGAAAGATAAGGGTAATCCCTTTTTTAAGGTCGGCAGTAACTCCTGTGCAGCAGCATTTGTTTCATAAACAATCATACGGCGGTCAATCAGGATAATCGGGTCTGGAATATTGGCCAGCAGGGTATCTGCAAGAGGAAGTGAAGAGCCGGTACTTTCCTGTTCCGCCTTATTCCGCTGATGGGCCTGAATATCCTGTAAGAAGGATGCACCGAGTAACGCACCGAGCAGGATGATGGCAGCAAGCGCCAGCCGGAAATCTATATCCCCTTTGAGACCTGCCCATAACAGGAATATCAGAAGTGCAATACCAGCCCCTTGTAGCAGATACTGCCAGCGCTGGTTATGGCGGTCTGCTCTGCGGGAGGAAGGGGCATGATCTGACATAACCTAATCCATTTTAGGGCGTTTTGTCTGAGCCTGAATAATCGGCCTCATCCGGGAAAATATCTCGTAGGCGCCAAGTATCGATAGAGCAATGACAAACGGGATGAGATAATAGATGATCCGGTAGAGAATAAGAGCACCAAAAACCTCTTCACGCGGGTAACGGCTTAGGGCCAGAAGCATGATGGTTTCAAAGACACCTGCGCCGCCGGGGATGTTGCTGAACATGCCGATCATCACCGCAAAGACATAGACTGCGAGAAATGTCTCAAACCCAAGATTAACATGTGGCATGAGTGCATAAAAGACAGCGGCCCCTGCACAGGTATCTGCCGCACCAATAAGCATCTGCCCCAGTGAAACCCGAAAGCCCGGTAATTCCAGCTGCCAGTTTTTAACGCGAATGGAACGGCGTTTCAGTGAAACCCAGATGAAATATCCTGCAATAGCAATGGCTGCGCCATATCCTACTGCATAGACAAATCCTAGCTCTGTATAGACAAGATTACTAAGGACAACGGCCTTGCGTAGCAGGCACCAGGCCAGAACCGTTCCCATGCCAATCCAGAATGTGAAACCGGCAATAACGGTCAAACTGGCAATGATACTTGGGCGGACACCGCGACCAGAGTAAATCCAGTAGCGAACAGTTCCGGCAGTTAAAAGCGGGAAACCAAGTGTGAAACTGATGGCATAAGAGGTGAAAGATGCAAGAGCCGTTGTTCTGTAAGGTACTTTAACTTTCAGCTGCCAAAGGGCCAAAGCGTCATAACATGTCAGAAGGCAATAGCTGACAATCGTAAAAGCAAGCGCAATACCGATGTATTCCAAGCCAACAGAAAAGAACGCTTCTTTCAGCTTGGCATAATCCATTCCGGCAATAATGTGCCAGAGCACGCCCAGAGCTACGACGAATAAAACTGTGCTGGCAATTGGACCAAGCCAGGCCAATTTCTTGCGCCATACGCCGGCCTTTGAATGGGGAGCATGACTCTTTTGCGGTGGGAGTTCTGAATTACGATCGGTCATGCAATACGGTGTTTACTCGCTATCAGTTTTCTGTCGCAGATAATACTCTGTGATTTCAGATAATGACTTAATGCTATTTGATGCCTGTTCCAATAGGGGGATGTGATAAAGGCGTTATCTATTCTTACAAGAAGGATAAATTGAGGCTAAAATTTTTCAGGATTAGTCTATAAGCATTCTCTGAGTCTGATTTATAGTTGGTGTTACAGATATGGAATTTCAGAAATTTCTGGTTATAGGTGGCGCCCGCTCCGGGAAGAGTCGTTTTGCCCAGAAATTAGCCGATGAGAGTGGCAGAGCAAAAACAATTATCGTGACAGCTGAAGCACGTGATGCAGACATGCAGCAGCGTATTCTCGCGCATCAGGCAGATCGTGATGCGAACTGGGAAACGGTTGAAGCCCCTCTGGAACTGGCGCAGGCTATTTTACAAAGTCAGGCACAAAACGTTGTAATGGTTGATTGCCTGACGCTTTGGCTGACGAATGTCATGCTGGCTGACAGAGATATGGAAGTTGCTATTACAGAGTTGGTGTCTGCTGTTCAGATGGCGCAATGTTCACTGGTTCTGGTGTCAAATGAGGTTGGACTGGGTATTGTTCCCGAAACAGCAATGGGTCGTGATTTCCGTGATTGGCAGGGCTGGCTTAACCAGAGAATTGCTCAAGTCTGTGATGGTACTGCTGTGATGGTTTCGGGCTTCCCCTTATTGCTGAAGCCATCCGCTCTGCCAGATATCCGGCTGAAATAAACAGAATTGAAAAGTCCCATAATGTCTATCGGCAAGTGTACATCAAATACTATGGCAATCATAGTGCAGGGAACGGGCTCTAATGTTGGCAAATCCCTTCTGGTTGCCGGGCTCTGTCGTGCATTTGTCCGACGCGGACTGACCGTTCGACCTTTCAAACCGCAGAATATGTCTAATAATGCTGCGGCTGTTGAGGGTGGTGAAATAGGCCGGGCGCAGGCTTTGCAGGCTCGTGCTGCCAGAGTACCGGCAACTGTTGATATGAATCCGGTTCTATTGAAGCCTGAAACAGATTCACGTTCGCAGATTATTGTCCATGGGCAAAGAGCCGGAAACCTTGAAGCCCGTTCTTTCCAGTCGCGTAGAGATGACTTGTTGCCGATTGTGCTTGAGAGCTTTGAAAGATTGTCTCACGTGGCGGATATTGTAGTGGTTGAAGGAGCTGGAAGCCCGGCAGAAACTAACCTGCGAGAACGAGACATTGCCAATATGGGATTTGCGGTTGCTGCGGGCGTGCCGGTTATTCTGGCTGGTGATATTGATCGTGGGGGTGTCATTGCCAGCCTTGTTGGGACGCATACTGTTCTGGATGAGACTGATCGACGTCTGATCAAAGGGTTTCTGATTAATAAATTTCGGGGTGATGTTTCACTGTTCTCACCCGGGGAGCAGACAATTGCAGAGAGAACAGGCTGGAAAGCCCTTGGCGTTGTGCCGTGGTTTAATGCTGCAGGTAAACTACCTGCTGAAGATGCCGTTGATCTTGAACAGCAGGGTAAGGATGCAAAGGCTACAATTAAGATTGTCGTGCCGATGCTCTCACGCATTGCCAATTTTGATGATCTGGATCCATTGAAGCTTGAGCCTTCCGTTTCTTTACAAATGGTACCGCCGGGCCAGCCACTGCCAGCGGATGCAACCTTGGTCATCCTGCCGGGTACCAAAGCAACCATTGCCGATATGACGTTTTTCCGGGAGCAGGGATGGGATATCGACCTGCTTGCTCATGTCCGGCGTGGAGGTCATGTACTTGGCATTTGCGGTGGCTACCAGATGCTTGGTCAGAAAATTCATGATCCGGATGGTGTTGAGAGCCATCTGAAAGCCTGCGATGGTCTTGGTCTTCTGGCGGTTGAAACATGGCTTGGTTCTGAGAAAGCGGTGCGGCCTGTTTCCGGTTTCTGCTGTACCTCTAGTGAAAGTGTCACCGGTTATGAAATCCACCTTGGCCGTACAGATGGTGAAGACTGCGTACGTCCAATGTTACAGATTGCCGGTGACCCTGAAGGGGCAACCTCTGCAACAGGCCGGGTCATGGGGACATATATCCATGGTCTGTTCTCGCAGGATGCCTTCCGGCAAGGTTTTCTGACACGTCTAGGTGATATGTCTTCCTGGACGGGCATTGCCTATGAGCCACTTGTCGAGCAGACGTTGGATGAGCTCGCGATGCATCTTGAAACACATCTTGATCTTGATGCGATTCTCGAAATTGCGCGTATGCCTGTGTGAGAAGCGGTGAAAGTGCCGCAGTTGTTTTGCTGAGACTCTTTATTTTCAGTCATCATAACAACTGGAGTAGCTTCAGGATTACACATAAAAATGGCTTGTTGTCTTAAATGATAGTGGGCGAGACTTGCCAAGCTTGGGCGCAGTCTGTACTGGAGGGGCAGACGTTGGTGCCCCATCGCATAGGGGTGAAACGGGAATGTGGTACGGATTTTTCCAATTCCACAGCTGCCCCCGCAACTGTAAGCGGTGAATGACATTCAAGAAGCCACGGGCTGACGGCATTATGCTGTATGCAAGTCTGGAAGGCGAATGTTCATGATGACCCGCAAGCCAGGAGACCGGCCAATTGTCAAATGCAACTCGAATTGTCCGCCGGCGGGGCGGGCTGGAGGCTTTGATGGTTTCTTTTTCCCGTCGCCTGCTGGCGGCTTCTCTCTCCACAATTGTCGTATCCGTTCCTTTGCAATCGGCTTTAGCTGATGACAGGTTGCCGGAAATCGTAATTACGGCGACCCGTTCTCCGACTGCTATTTCAGACTCTGGCAGTGCTATTTCGGTTATTACAGCCGATGAAATCGCAAAAAACGTCTCGAACGACATATCGGGTGTTCTGCGCAGTGTACCTGGTCTTGATGTCAATACATCCGGTGGTCCGGGTTCAGTTACATCTGTTCGTATCCGAGGTGCGGAATCAAAGAATACCCTTGTTCTGATTGACGGTATCCGGATGAACGACCCGGCCGATACAGGTGGTGGTTTTGACTTTTCCGGTATTGTGCCGGTTGATATCGAACGGATTGAGGTTCTGCGTGGTCCGCAATCGGCACTTTATGGTTCCGATGCCATGGGTGGTGTTATTAATATCATTACCAAACGCGGTAAGGGTAAACCTCGCGTAACGGTTTCTGCCGAAGGTGGCAGTTATGGCTCTAAAGGTCTGAAGGCGAGTGTTTCTGGGAGCAATGGCCCTGTATCCTACGCTTTCTCCGTGAGCGGGTATGACACTGATGGTTATTCCCGCTATGGTTACCGGATAAAAAGAATTACAAAGGATTTTCCACGTAAGCTGGAGCGCGACCCATCAAAACAGCTCGGCCTGAATGGTCGTCTGGTTTTCGCTTTAAATGATACGACAGAGCTGGAAATCGGCGGATATTCTTCACTTAACGTATCCGATTATGATTCCGGCTGGGGCGATTTTCCGGATACACCATCACGTTCCCGTCAAGGGCTGCTTGATGGCTATGTGCGATTGAAAAATCTGATGTTCAATGGGCGCCTGACCAATCAGATCACTATTTCAGGAAATGTGACCGATCGTCGGTACAGAGCGATTGACTTCTATTCCTACGGGTATGGCGCGCCTGAAAAATCCTGGGCTAAAGATTATTATCGCGGAAAGCGTATTGCTGCGGAATATCAGGGTGACCTGAAACTTGACCAGTTTGGGACTTTCACTTTTGGCGCCAAAACTGAAAAAGAGTTTATGACGACACATCACGAAGATGTGCTGCCCTATCCTTCTGCGCGCAAGAAAACAGCGAGCTATGATCAGGTTACCAATTCAGTATATGCCATTCACCAGATCTCTCCGATAAAGAATCTCAGCTTGTCTTTGGGTGGGCGTATTGATGCGGTAGAAGATGGCAAGCAGTTTAATACATGGCGCGCAACCGCGGCATATGACATCACAGCAACGGATACAATCGTTCGGGCCAGTATTGGCACAGGTGCCAAGGCACCAACGCTGTTCCAGTTGAATGATCCATTATACGGTAATCCTGATTTGCGGCCTGAGTACTCTCTGGGCTTTGATGCCGGTATTGATCAATATCTGTTTGATCGTCGCGTGAAGCTTTCTGCCACTTATTTTGCTAACCGCTTCCGCAATCTGATTGATTTCACTTTCGATCCGGATACATGCCCGACAAGCAGTTATTATGGATGCTATCTTAATGTTAACCGTGCCAGAACCCATGGTCTTGAGCTTTCCGGTACGTTTGAGATTGTTCCTGATTTGCTGAGTGTGAAAGCAAATTATACTTATATGCGCTCAATAAATGCCGAGACGCATCAAAAGCTCGCCCGCAGACCTGAGCATGAGGGGCGGATTGCTTTCACGATTACACCAACCCGTCAGCTGACGATTGAACCGTCTATTGTCTTTGTCGGTGAGCGTTTCTCTTCTGCTAATGAGGTTGGCAAACTTGCGCCATACGCCAGACTGGACGCGCATGTTGAATATAAAATCGATGATATTTTCACGGTTTATGTTCGTGGAGAGAATTTGACCAACGCCCACTATCAGGAAGTTCTGAATTACGGGACCCCCGGGCGCTCTGTTTATGGCGGCCTGAGAGCCAGCTGGTAAATTACTCTGAAATAAGGCCTCCCAAGATGATTGGGAGGCCTTATTGTATGTAGATTTATCCGACTGATATTTGGAAACTCATTAAGCTTTTATTTTCTGCATTCTTCAACGCATTGATTTTATAAGAATTTTTGAATTCTATGAAAATTTATAGGATTTTGCCCGCTTCTTACCGCCAAGCTGACCGATTCTTGCCATAAGTGTCTGACATATTTCCCGGCAGTTAAGTGTAAATATTAATAAATAAAGCTGGTTGGAAGAACAATGAAAAAAACTGAGGGGGCGTCGCATGTTTTATGCGCGCATGAATCAAATTTTTCTTTAAGTAATATTAAAAGTAAACTGGGGAATAATATAAGAAGCATAAATTTATTTTTTGCATCAGTATGTTTGTCTTTAGGTATACTGACAATTGGCTTGTCTATTAAGGTTGCAACGGCTACAGGTTTGCCGGCCCAGCCTGCCAATGTTGTGGTCAATACGTCTTACGATGACCAAAGCCTTTCCGCCTGGGAAGAAGCTATGGAGCAGGTGAGAGAGGCTTTTCCGGCAGATATTGAACCGCCAAGAACTTTTTCTGATCTTGCGTTGCAACGAAAACTCACATGCTCATCTGAAGATATGATCAGTTTTGGCAGTCGAGCTGTCCCGTGCTGGCTTGTTGAGACAATTGTTCAGGCTGCTTATGAGACAGATACGGATGCGGTCTACCTGTTAGCCCTGGCCGATAAAGAATCCAGTTTTCGATGGGATGCAAAGGCATCCACATCTACAGCTCGCGGATTGTTTCAGTTTCTGAATGGAACGTGGCTTGAAGTTATTAAAGATTATGGAGCACAGCATAATCTTGAAGAAGAAGCAGCAGCTATTGTTTCTAAAGGCGGTAAGCTGATGATTGAAGATAAGGTTATGTCTGAGCGGGTTATGAATCTGCGGTATAATCCTTATGTTGCTGCTGTCATGGCGGCTGAACTTCTCAAGCGTGATGCTGCTCGTGTAGAAGAGCGCCTTGGAAGAGAACTTTTCCGTTCTGAGTATTATTTTACACATTTCCTCGGAGCTTCCAGCGCTTCAAAGCTGATGAGAGCAAAGGCGAGTAAACCCTCTACAGCGGCATCAAAGCTGTTGCCTAAAGCAGCTCGCGCCAACAAGTCTTTGTTTGTAAGTCGAAAGGGTAAAAAAACGCGGGCGATTACAGTTGCTGAATTTCACCAGCGGCTGGAGGGGATGATGAAATACCGTTTTGAAAAATATGCAAAATTGGAAACAGCTGTTGTTGCACAGGCAGATATTCCCGAACAGGAATAGGGTCTAATCGGAAAGCTGGCAGATGACTTCCACGATCTAACTCCCTGTCGTGGAAGTTTCTGTTTGTGTGTCTGCTGTTTCCATATCTTCGATGGGTTCAGCTCTTGGATTGAGCGGTGCGGTTGCCGGTGTTGTCGGTGTCATAATAACAAACCCGCCCTGAACTGGTTCGCGCTTCTTGTAATGAATACGCCATAATACAAAAAGAGCCATCAACAGTGAAACACAGCCTGAGTAAAAGAACAGGGCCCATGGCGCAAACCGTTCCATGATATATGCTGCAGGAGCAGGGCCAATTGCCATACCTATCGCCCAAAGCATCAGTAGTCCTGAGACAGATGGTACAATCTCTTCGGCGGGGACAACGTCACAAACATGCGCAACACATACTGCGTAAATGCATAGGGCGATACCACCCCACAAGAATACCGATAGAAAAACAAGCGGGATTGAGCCGATAAAAGTAGCTCCTATCGTTAGCATGCAGACCAGAAATGTGCCGCCACCCAGGCCAGCAATAACATAACGCCTGTCATATTTGTCAGATATAATCCCAAGCGGCCATTGCATAATCAGGCTGCCGCCCTGAATTGCAAAGAGCAGTGCTGCGGCAACGGCTGCGGTCATGCCTAGGCTGGTACCATAAACCGTTACAAGATTTGTGATGGGGCCATTCATCAAACCAACAACAAAAGAGCCAATAGCAGCTGAAGGTGCGAGCGTGAATATTCTGCGGATATTGATGCGGACTGTTGTTGGGGAAGGCGGCTCCTGCGCATTCGCAGCGCAGATAGGGAGCAATGACAGACTCATCAATACAGACACCGCCATAAACAACCCGTCACTCTTGACGGAGCCAAGCGCAATGCCCAAAGGCGATATGACAAGGGCAATCTTATTGAAAATCATATAGATAGATAAGACACGACCACGATTTTCAGAGGTAGCGCAAGAGCTGGTCCAGCTATCTGAAACCGTGAATAGCCCCGCCATGGAAATACCTGAAATACAGCGCAGCAATATCCATGATTCTGTACCGGAGGCCTGCGTAAAGAAGATCGCAACAATCGCTGATATAGCTGCAAGACTTGCAAAAGCGCGAATATGGCCAACTCGCCTAATAAGAATTGGAGTGAAAAGACATCCAATCGTGAAGCCAAGTCCATAAGATGTTGCCACATAACCGATAACAACAGTTGAAATGCCTTCGGCCTGCATGCGAAGGGGCAGAAGAGCCTGCCAAAGCCCATTTGCAGCCTGGAGAAAGGTTACGGTAGCAGTAATTGTCCAGATGAGTTTCAGGGCAGAGCGCACAGCTTGCTTATCTCCACATAGGGCTTATTCGCGGCAAATCAGTGTCAGGATACATTGTTGTTACAGCAGACTCTACCCCTAAACGGCTAAGGGTACTATCTGATAACTATACCTTCTTGTATACGACTTTATTTCAATTGTATTTTTTACTATGTAATTTTGTCGCACAACTAAAGAATTATTGAAGATTATAACTTTTATTGTATGATATTTATCACAATAAAATATCATTTAAATAATTATAAGCCTGATCGGGGGCTGTTTAATATTTAAAAGTGAAATCATGCCAGAGCGTTATACATCAATATCTCTAAGAAATAATCTCCGGTCGCACGGCGTTACTGAGAATCTTACTTCTGTAGAGACTGAAATTCATGACCGTATCTGGAATGCAATTTTAGATCGGAAGCTTAGACCAGGAGCCAAACTGCACGAAGATATGGTGGGAAATGCCTTTGGCGTTAGCCGTACAATCGTGCGTAAGGTCTTCCTTATCATGGAGCAGGAAGGTGTTATTGCCCTTCCGCTGAACCGCGGAGCATTTGTTGCATCGCCTGCCCCAGATGAAATCAAGCCTTTGCTTGAAACGATAAGACTTGTGATGCCTTATCTGATTACTTGGCTATGCAATAATCTTGACGACAGTATGCGTGAAAGACTTGAGAGCCACTTCAATATCACAGAAGAGCATGACCTTTCTCAAGAAGTACGTATCCTTCGTCGACTGGCACATGAACATTACGTGCTTATCGCTGATCTATATGGCAATCCAATTCTCTCTTCTCTTATTGAAAAGGTCATTGTCCGTACAAGTATGGCAATGACACTGTATCAGGATACAGTTACAGGCTGGCGTCCAGCTGACAGCAATAAGCAGATTAATGAGGCGATTCTTGAGGGTGATGCAGAAAAAGCTATCAGTATCATGATGAATCACCTCGCTCTTATTGAAGCGACGATGCAGTATAATAGCCCAGAAACAACCTTTGATATCAGTTCAATTCTGTCTGCGGATGATGAAGAAATCTATCCACGCGCCAGAAAGTCAACGAAGGGTCGACCACGCAAAGTTCCAGCAGAAGCGAACGGGGTTAGCCACTAGTATCGGGTTATTCCAGTTATGTTTTAACAAAAAGCCGGGTTTCCGGCTTTTTATTTGGGCTAGATTTATAATGTTGGGAATTCAATAATTGAGAGAGGCTCGCTTTTTGATGCAATCTCTGCTAGGAGATGTTGCAACTTCGTTGGTTGGGGTTGCTGGTACCCGAGGGTACTATGGTTTATCGAACCGCGGTTTTCGCGGCGTTTTGAAGAGACCCCCAATATGCGCATCGAGAGCGATCCTAAGCTTGATTTCAAGGATGTCCTGATACGGCCAAAACGTTCGACGTTGGCTTCCAGATCCAATGTTGATATCAACCGTCAATTCAATTTTGTACATACAGGTCGTACATGGTCAGGATTCCCGCTGATTGCAGCCAATATGGATGTGACCGGGACAATTCCGATGGCCAAGACTTTGGCGCGCATGGGCGCTATGGTTGCCCTGCATAAATACTATTCACCGGAACAGCTGGTTGCTTTCTTCAACTCTGAAGAATCTAAGAATACATTTTACACCATTGGTACCAATGAAGCTGACTGGGAAAAGCTGGCTCTTGTGAAGAAGCAGGCTCCCGTCAAGATGATCTGTCTTGATGTTGCCAATGGCTACACCGAGAAGTTCGTTGAGATGGTTTCGCGTGCCCGTGAGCAGAATAAAGATGCTGTTATCATGGCTGGCAACGTTGTAACCGGCGATATGACAGAAGCTCTTATTCTGGCAGGTGCTGATATTGTTAAAGTCGGCATTGGACCGGGTTCTGTTTGCACGACCCGTAAGATGACAGGCGTTGGCTATCCTCAGCTATCAGCCGTTATTGAGTGTGCAGATGCAGCACATGGCCTGAAGGGGCAGGTTTGTGCCGATGGTGGTTGTACCGTCGCGGGTGATATTGCCAAAGCTTATGGTGGTGGTGCTGACTTCGTTATGCTGGGTGGTATGCTTGCCGGGCACGACGAATGTGAAGGTGAACTTCGCTATGAAGAAAGAGATGGCGAGCAGGTTCCAACTTCTATGGTATTTTATGGCATGTCTTCTGATACGGCCATGAATAAATATGCCGGCGGCGTCGCAAAATACCGTGCATCTGAAGGTAAGACTGTTGAAGTTCCATATCGTGGTGCAGCTGAAGCAACCATGCAGGAAATCATGGGCGGTGTCCGCTCAATGATGACCTATATTGGGGCAACATCTCTGAAAGAAGTGTCCAAGCGGACAACTTTTGTTATGGTTGGTGCTCAGCTTAATAACGTTTTCGGGAATTCATAATTCCGTACATGATTATAACAATGATCGGCAGGGTGACCTGCCGATTGGCTCTGCATGTGGGATAGGGACAAGTATATGAATCGGATCGATAATCGCCTGAAGAGCACGCGCAGTAGCAAAAATACCAATTCCTTTACAGCATTCGGACTTGCAGCTGAGGCTTCGCCCCTGACCTCCGGGCTGTATGTGGTTGCAACACCAATCGGTAACCTGAAAGATATTTCGTTTCGTGCCTTAAACGTATTGGCGGCAGCTGATGCTGTTCTGGCGGAAGATACGCGTGTTACAAAAGTTCTTCTGGCTCATTATGGCATTACAACGCCGTTGGTTGCTTATCATGAGTATTCCAATGATGCAGTTCGCGAGCGGATGTTGCAGCGATTGAGAGAAGGGCAGGTTCTGGCTCTGGTCTCAGATGCCGGAACGCCGCTTGTTTCTGACCCCGGTTATAAACTTGTTCAGGCTGCAATCGAAGAAGGCTTACCTGTTACGCCTATCCCCGGGCCATCAGCTATTTTGACAGCTCTGGTCGTTTCCGGCCTCCCGAGTGATCGCTTTTTCTTTGAAGGATTTTTGCCTGCAAAGACTGGGGCGCGTCGCAACAGACTAGCGGAAATTGCAAGTATTCCGGCAACCTTGATGCTGTTTGAATCTCCGCACCGGTTAACGGAAATGTTGAAGGATGCCGCTGAAGTTTTAGGTGACCGTCCAGCCGCCGTTGCACGTGAGTTGACCAAACTTTATGAGACTGTACGGCGCGGGACGCTGCAGGAGCTTGCTGATCTTTATGCATCAGAGAGTGCTCCTAAAGGTGAGATTGTTGTTCTGATCGGGCAAAGCCAGAAAGAGACCTCGCCAGAAGAAAGTCTATCTTTAATCGACGCGCAGCTTACGCAAGAATTGCAGAGGCATTCCATTAAGGATGCAGCAGCAATCGTTGCCAAGGAGACAGGGCAACCAAAGCGGGAAGTTTATGCACGAGCAGTGGCCCTGGCACAGAAAAAAGATTGATCTGGAGCTTAAGCAAAAACGCAAAGCACATCGCTATGGGTATTTTGCAGAGTGGCTTGTTCTCTTGTTGTTGATGTTGAAAGGATACCGCCTTCTGGCACGACGCTATGCGGTGCAGGGTGGAGAAATTGATCTGATCATGCGCCGCGGACAGCTTGTTGTTTTCATTGAGGTGAAAGCAAGAAGGGATTTGCAGTCTGCCATCCATGCGATTGATCATCGTAAATGGCGGAAATTTGCCCGGACAGTTCGTGTCTGGTTGCAACGGAACCCCTGGGCGTGCGAGTACTCACTTCGGTGTGATGCGGCCTATATTATCAATGGCTGGCGTATGCACTATATAGAGGATGCATTTCAATTCGATTGATCTGCAATCTTATGGCAAGATGGCGCCTAATTTTGAACAGAAGGTAAGACAATGGCTCTTTCGGTCGCAATCCAGATGGATTCAATTAAGCACATCCGTATTGGCGGAGATTCGAGCTTTGCCCTTCTGTTAGAGGCGCAACGGCGTGGCCACCGCATATTCCATTACACGCCAGATCGCCTGTCCATGCGGGATGGTAAAGTCTACGCGGCTATTGAACCCTTACAGGTTAGGGATGAAGAGGGTAACCATGCAATCCTTGGCGAGGCTGTACGGACAGATCTCTCTACGATGGATGTCGTACTGCTGCGTCAGGATCCGCCATTCGATCTCTCCTATATCACCACGACCCATCTTTTGGAGCGTATTCATCCTGAGACACTAGTGGTGAATGACCCATTCCATGTTCGTAATGCACCAGAGAAACTGTTTGTTACGGCTTATCCGGAGCTGATGCCGGAAACACTGATTACACGTGACCGTTCGGAAATTGAAGCTTTCCGCCGGGAATATGGTGACGTTGTCATGAAGCCCCTTTATGGCAATGGTGGTGCGGCCGTATTCAAAGTTTCCAAGGAAGACCCGAACTTCGGTTCATTATTTGATCTGTTCTCCGTTACGTTCCGTGAACAGTGGGTTGTCCAGAAGTTTCTGCCAAATATCACAAAGGGTGATAAGCGGATTATTCTCGTTGATGGTGAGCCGATGGGCGCTATCAATCGTGTGCCTGCAGCCCATGATATCCGTTCCAACATGGTGCGTGGTGGTGCAGCTCTGCCAACAGACCTATCGGCTCGCGAAATGGAAATCTGTGAGGCGATTGGGCCAGCATTGAAGGAAATGGGTCAGATATTCGTTGGTATTGACGTGATTGATGGTCATCTGACAGAGATCAACGTGACCTCACCAACCGGTATCCGTGCAATCAAGAAGCTTGGTGGTCCTGATCTTGCCGTCTCAATCTGGGATTCAATTGAATCGAAGATCGGGACGCTCGGTTAATCCGAGGCCAGATCGGCAATAATTGAATTTAAAATAGCAAAATGCTTCGTGGGAACGGCAATGCCGCGGTTTCCACGACGCTCCAGCAGGCCGTCTTCAACCAGACGATCAATCCGAGTGCTTGAAATCATTTTGCCGCTGAGCTCTGAATGGCGGATGACATCAATACCTTCGCTGAGACGCAGACCCATCAGGAGATACTCATCGCCCTGTGCTGTCTGATCCAGAAGCTCGGTTTCAATAATCCCGTGTCCGTATTGCTCAACACGTTCAAGCCATTCTTCCGGTGATTTCTCTGTGGCTGTTGCAAGGCGTCCATCAGGTGTCATCATGCGGCCATGAGCACCGGCGCCCACACCGACATATTCGCCATAGCGCCAGTAAATCTGGTTATGACGGGATTCTGCACCGGGCCGGGCATGGTTGGAAATTTCGTAAGCGGGCAACCCAGCCTTATCACAAACCTCTTGTGTTATGTCGTAGAGGATGCGTGCCGTCTCATCATCCGGAATTGTGATTTTGCCTGCATCAAAGAGCCGTTGATACCAGGTGCCGGGTTCAATCGTAAGCTGATAGAGAGACAGGTGTTCAACTGCAAGGGATAAAGCTTCCAGAAGTTCTGCCCGCCATGCTGCGGGTTCATGATTGGGGCGTGCATAAATGAGGTCGAATGAGAATCTGTCAAAATTCTCAGCGGCAACCTTGATTGCGGCCTTTGCTTCATCTGCGCTGTGCATGCGGCCAAGGCGCTTAAGATCCTTGTCATTCAGAGCCTGAATGCCCATTGAGACACGGTTGACCCCTGCGGCTCGATAACCTTTAAAACGCTCTGCCTCAACACTGGTTGGGTTAGCTTCGAGAGTAATCTCGGCATTGTCGGCAATGCCGTAAATAGAGGCGATACTGTTGAGTATGTCCTCAAGCGTTTCCGGCAACATCAACGAAGGCGTGCCGCCACCAAAAAAGATACTTGTTGCCTGACGCTTCTGGCCGATGTCGGCCATATGCGTCAGCTCCCGCCGAAGCGCACTGGCAAAGCGTTGTTGATCGACAGGTTTATGCCGGACATGGCTGTTGAAGTCGCAGTATGGGCATTTGGCCGCGCAAAACGGCCAATGCACATAGATACCAAAGCCAGCATCAAATGTCGGATGTTCAATCAACAATTATGGTTTGCCTTTGAGGCATCCTTCTACAAATGCAATTAATGCACGCGCGCGATGAGAGAGGCCTGTGGGAGGGGTTGCCTCCCAGTTAATGCCGTTCTTTTCTGCCGTCGTCATTTCTGCAAATGTTTTATCATATCCGTCTGGCAGGAAACAGGGGTCGTAACCGAAGCCGTCCTCGCCACGCGGCGGATAAACGAATTGACCAAATACCCGTCCTTCGAACAGCTCTTCATGCCCATCTGGCCATGCAACAATAATCGTTGAGGTAAAATGAGCTGTCCGGTCTGTCGCCTTGCGACGGTTGAGCTCATACTCAACACGTTTCATGGCTGCCTGATAATTGCGCGGGTTACCACACCAGTCAGCCGTGAAGAGCCCAGGGGCACCATCCAGAGCATCAAGGCAAAGCCCGGAATCATCGGCAATTGCTGGAAGACCTGTGGCTTTTGCTGCAGCATGCGCCTTAATCGCGGCATTGTCCGAGAACATGAAACCATTTTCAACCGGCTCAGGCAGGCCATAGTCTGCAGCAGACTTGGCTGAGAGGCCGAATGGTGCAAGAATTTCGTTAATCTCACGAAGCTTGCCAGCATTATGGGTTGCAATGACAATATCGCCTGTCAGGCGGCGTGGTTTTGTCTCGGACATGATATTCTCGCCTTAGCCAGCAATGGCTTTTTTCTGGAGATCAACAAGCTGGGAGACACCGGATTTTGCCAGCTTCAGGAGTTCAAGAAACTCTTCTTCTGAGAAAGGGGCGCCTTCTGCCGTTCCCTGAATTTCAACGAGACCGCCAGAGCCGGTAATAACAAAGTTGGAATCTGTCTGAGCGTTTGAATCTTCAGCATAATCAAGATCAAGAACCGGCGTGCCCTTATAGATGCCGCAGGAAATGGCAGCGATATGTTCGCGTAGCGGATTGACTGAGATAATAGAACGCTCCTGCATCCAGCTGAAACAATCATGCAGGGCAACCCATGCGCCTGTGATGGAAGCTGTACGTGTGCCGCCATCAGCCTGAAGCACATCGCAGTCGAGTGTAATCTGGCGTTCTCCAATAGCTGGCAGATTGGTGACTGCACGGAGGGAACGGCCGATAAGGCGCTGGATTTCCTGCGTACGGCCAGACGGCTTGCCACTGTTGACTTCACGGCGGGTGCGTTCATGCGTGGCACGTGGAAGCATTGCATATTCCGCAGTGACCCAGCCTTTGCCAGAGCCGCGCAGCCATGGTGGTGTCTTTTCTTCGAGTGAGGCTGTGCAGAGCACTTTTGTATCACCAAAAGAAATCAGGCATGAGCCTTCTGCATAGCGAACAACATTACGTTCAATAGTAACGGGGCGCATCTGATCTGGCGTGCGGTTGGATGGGCGCATTATCTGGTTACCTTTGGCTGGCTGAATAGAACCATAGGGTCATAGCGGGCCTAGACCCCTGGGGCAAGCATTGCCTGATAATTTCGCAATCAAATTTCAGGTAATTATTGTCTGACTACTTCAAACAGTGCCTACTTGGTGCTAGTTTAGAAATATGAAGTCCGTACATCCTATTCTCGGCCAGACTGCAACAGGCGCAAGTGATCTGAGTGATCGCTCCCGTGAAATATTTAAAAGGCTTGTTGAGACATATATCTCGACAGGTGAGCCAGTTGGTTCACGCAATCTGTCGCGTATTCTGCCGATGTCATTGTCGCCTGCCTCCATCCGCAATGTGATGTCTGATCTGGAACTGGCCGGGCTGATCTATTCACCGCATACAAGTGCCGGGCGTCTGCCAACGGAAACAGGATTACGCTTCTTCGTCGATTCAATGCTGGAGATTGGCGATGTCTCCGCTGATGAACGCAAGCATATTGAAGCACAGATGCGTGCTGCGGCTTCCGGGCATACTTTTGAGACGGCTCTATCTGAAGCATCTTCGCTTTTATCCGGGCTATCCCGTGGTGCTGGCGTTGTCGTTACAACAAAGGCCAACGCTCCGCTGAAACATGTTGAGTTTGTGCGGCTGGAGCCCGAGCGGGCACTGGTTATTCTTGTTAATGAAGATGGAAGCGTCGAGAACCGTATTCTCGGGTTGCCGAAAGGTTTGCCATCTTCTGCGCTCATTGAGGCCGCCAATTATCTCAATGCCCATATCCGGGGCCGGACACTGGCTGAGCTGCGGACAGAGCTTGAAAGCAGTCAGAGTGAAATTGAGAAAGAGCTTGATGAACTGACAGCCAAGCTTGTGCGTATGGGATTAGCTGAAACGGTTGGCACAACCGGTGAGCGTCAGCTGATTGTGCGCGGACAGGCCAATCTTCTTGAAGACCTGCATGCTGCTGAAGATCTGGAACGTGTTCGGCTCCTTTTCTCAGATCTTGAAAGCAAGACAGATGTGATTGATCTGTTAAGCCGGGCAGAAAAAGGCGAAGGTGTTCGTATTTTTATTGGTTCGGAAAATAAGCTTTTTTCACTATCCGGCTCATCTCTGATTGCGGCTCCATTCCGCGACACGGCGCAGAAGATTGTTGGTGTTGTCGGAATCATTGGTCCGACACGTCTGAACTATTCACGTATCGTGCCTATGGTGGATTATACGGCACAGGTTGTATCGAGACTGCTGAGTAAAGAGTGATTCAGAAGTCTTTTTAGCTGAAATGTAAGGTAGCTCTTGGCGAAACTGAACGACACTGCTATGTGCCGTATAGAGATTTCATTTCCGCGCAGCAGCTGACAGGCGGCAGGAACGGCAAACGCAAGAATGACAAAACATAAGATTGATAATATCCGCAATTTTTCCATCGTGGCGCATATCGACCATGGTAAGTCGACACTGGCTGATCGTCTGATCCAGAAAACCGGTGCACTGGCTGATCGTGAGATGATGGAACAGGTGCTCGATAATATGGATATCGAGCGTGAGCGCGGTATTACCATCAAGGCTCAGACCGTTCGTCTCGAATACCCGGCAAACGATGGCAAGACCTATATTCTCAACCTGATGGACACCCCCGGTCACGTCGACTTTGCTTATGAAGTCTCGCGGTGTCTGGCTGCTTGTGAAGGGTCGCTGCTGGTCGTTGACGCCAGTCAGGGCGTTGAAGCTCAGACGCTTGCCAACGTCTATCATGCCATTGAAGCAGATCACGAAATTGTCCCCGTTCTGAACAAGGTTGATCTGCCGGCCGCTGAACCAGAGCGTATTAAAGCCCAGATCGAAGAAGTGATTGGTATCTCAGCCGAAGATGCTGTCCAGATTTCTGCCAAGACTGGACTGAACATCGAAGCAGTGCTTGAGGCTATTGTTACACGGCTGCCACCACCGGAAGGTGATGAAACCGCTCCTCTGAAAGCACTGCTGGTTGATAGCTGGTACGATTCCTACCTTGGCGTTGTTGTTCTTGTGCGTATCGTCGATGGTATCCTCAAGAAGGGGATGAACATCCGCATGATGGGCACGGGCGCAACTTACGGTATCGACCGTGTTGGTGTCTTCCGTCCAAAGATGAATGAAGTTGCCCAGCTTGGTCCGGGTGAAATCGGGTTTCTGACCGCGTCGATCAAAGAAGTTGCTGATACCCGCGTTGGTGATACGATCACGGAAGACAAGCGCCCGACGGCTGAAGCAATGACAGGCTTCCAGCCAGTACAGCCGGTTGTGTTCTGCGGTCTCTTCCCGGTTGATGCAGCTGACTTTGAAAGTCTGCGTAGCGCGATGGGTAAGCTTCGTCTGAACGACGCATCATTCTCATTTGAAATGGAAACATCGGCAGCCCTTGGCTTCGGTTTCCGTTGTGGCTTCCTCGGCCTTCTGCATCTCGAAATCATTCAGGAACGTCTTGAGCGCGAGTTCAATCTCGACCTGATCTCCACTGCTCCAAGCGTGGTCTACCAGCTGCATATGACAGGTGGTGAGATGAAAGAACTTCATAACCCGGCAGATATGCCAGACGTTATGAAGATCGAGTCTATTGCTGAACCATGGATCAGGGCAACCATCATGACACCGGATGAATATCTGGGCTCTGTCATTAAGCTCTGTCAGGATCGTCGTGGTATCCAGATTGATCTCAACTATGTCGGCTCCCGTGCCATGCTGGTCTATGATCTGCCGCTGAATGAAGTGGTCTTTGATTTCTATGATCGTCTGAAATCAATCTCCAAGGGCTATGCATCCTTCGATTATCACATCTCTGATTATCGTGATGGCGATCTGGTGAAGATGTCGATCCTCGTAAATGCTGAACCGGTTGACGCTCTGTCGATGCTGGTACACCGTACCCGTGCAGAGGCCCGTGGCCGTGTGATGTGTGAGAAGCTGAAAGATCTCATTCCGCAGCACATGTTCCAGATTCCAATTCAGGCAGCAATCGGCGGCAAGATCATTGCCCGCGAAACCATCCGCGCCCTGCGTAAGGACGTCACTGCAAAATGTTATGGTGGTGATATTTCCCGTAAGCGCAAACTGCTTGATAAGCAGAAGGAAGGTAAAAAGCGCATGCGCCAGTTCGGTAAGGTGGAGATTCCGCAGGAAGCCTTCATTGCAGCGCTTAAGATGGATGAATGAGTTTTTCTCATATTCAAAAATAAAAAGGGTGGAACCACTGGTTCCACCCTTTTTCGTTAGGCATTAGCTTCTTCTGGAAGGAGGGATTTAAGACTTCTGGATTGTGATGCTCCATGACGCATCATCAATCTGTTGGAAATCAGTGACTTTGTAGCCTTCTTCAGCAGCCCAACGGGGCAGGCTTTCTGTAGCCTGAGTACAATCGAATTCAATCAGAAGCTCATCACCGCTTTGCAAATCCGCCATTTTCTCTTTGGCTTCAATGAGGGGGAAAGGGCAAACCTGATTGACGACGTCCAGTTTAATTAAACTCATTTTATACTCCTCAAGAGATTAAGCTGTCTGCGTAACAAGTCTGGCCTTGGCCGGACGGCGGACATAAAGGAAGTATGAGGCGGTCCAGACACCAAGAATGGTGAACAGCATGGCAACCCAACCCTGCCATGTCATCATGGCTGTCATGACCAGACTGTTACCGATGGTGCAGCCACCGGCAAGGCTTGCGCCCAAGCCCATGAGAAGACCGCCGCCGACGCTGCGTACTGATGTGGCGCCATCAGCTGCCCGCAGGCGAAATTCACGGCTGCCACGGGCCGCGATATGGGCACCAATGAAAATGCCGAGAACCAGAAAGACACCCCAGTTCACAAACTTATAATCACCGGTAACAAGGAACTGAAGAATATTGGCACTTGGTGTCGTGATACCAAGACCAGCCATACGCCCGGTTGCTTCTGAAAGGGGCCATGCGGCCAGAGCGATTACGCCAATCAGGCTTGCTGTTACAAAGGGATGCCAGCGCTTTTCAAACAAGACATGAGAAAGGCCGGTTCTCTTTTGGGGCAGAGAGGCAACAGCCAGCTTGGGCTTGCGTAGTTCACGGGTCACGAAGAAGGTTGTGACAACAACGAGAAGCCCGATGAATACCCAGACAGGTAAACCAAAAGTCTCTGCAATTGAGTTGGCTGGTGTCTGGAAAGATTTGATCTCGGTATTAAACCCGGCAAAATGGCTGGAACGCATAACTGCGCTCATCAGCATATACGTAAAGAGGGCAATCCAGCTGCCAACCAGACCTTCAGCTGCACGATACCATGTGCCAGTGGCGCAACCGCTGGCATAGACAATGCCAATTCCGAAGATGAAGGAACCAAAAGCCGTTGCAAGCCATGGGAATGTTCCGGGTGTAAACTGCACTAGACCAAAGGCAATCAATGCATAGACACCAATGCTCTGAATAGTGATGGCGATAAGCAGGGCCGTGAAGATGCGATTGTCTTTCGCGACGTACATATCCCGGAAACCGCCTGTCAGGCAGAAGCGCCCGCGTTGGAGAACAAACCCGAGGACGGCACCGCAAAGCAGGCCACTGATAATCATATGAAGCATAATCGTCATCCGTGATTATTATTTACACTATTAAATGTGAATTAAAATAAATCACATTTAAATTAAAGATGAAAATTATATTACATTTTAAAAGTGTCAAGTGATCTTTCGCAGGGAGGCTGTATGCTCCTTGCGTGCGTCATCTAAAGACTGTTTGTTTTCAGGGAAAAAGCTTACATCACGACAGTGATTTTCTCAGCTGCACGTGTCAGCCCGGTATAGAGCCAGCGGGCACGATGTTCTCTGAAAGCGTAAGACTCATCGAATAGGACGATATCATCCCACTGTGAACCTTGGGATTTATGAACTGTCAGGGCATAACCGTAAGTGAACTCATCAGTTTCCCTGCGGACAAAAGGCTGAATTTCATCTTCCCGACCTTCAAAAAATTCCTGAAGGACAGAGACATCGACAACCTTATGTTTGATATCATCCTCTGGTGAAACATCCATGCGGATGAGGCCAACCTTACCCTGCCTGACAGCCTCAATCTTCCAGATGCCACCATTGAGGAGGCCTTTGGTCTTGTCATTTTTCAGACAGACCAGCTTTTCACCGGCAGCAGGAAAGGCATCCCGGAAACCAAGAATTTGGCGAATGCGATTGTTATACAGCCTGCGGGTTTTATTGAGACCAACCAGAACCTGGTCTGCCTCCATAATCCGGGCCGCATCAATCTCGCGACGTCGGATAATCGTACTATCACCGTAACTTCCCGGTTGAAGGGGCTGCCCTTCACGAACAGCCATGGAGAGATGAATGATGGGGTTATCCTGAGCTTGCCGATGCACCTCTGAAAGCATCATGTCCGGTTCTGCTTCCGTAAAGAAACCACCACCACGAACAGGGGGGAGCTGTGCCGGGTCCCCAAGTACCAGAACTTTTGCCCCAAAAGACAGGAGATCACGTCCCAACTCTTCATCAACCATCGAGCATTCATCAATAATGATCAGATCTGCCGTAGAGGCCGGACTTTTCTGGTTCAGAACAAACAGCGGATCCCCGTCGGTATCTTCACGGGAACGATAGATCATGGAATGAATGGTGGAAGCGTCCCGGCAACCTTTTGAACGCATGACGGATGCTGCTTTGCCCGTAAAAGCTCCGAAAACAACATCGCCATCAATATGGTCAGCAAAATGCACGGCCAGCGTGGTTTTACCCGTTCCGGCATAACCAAACAGCCGAAAGACCTGATTCTCTCCATTCTTGAGCCAATCATTCACTTCTTTCAGTGCCTGTTCCTGTTGTGGCGACCATGCCATTTACGTGTGACCCTGTTAGAAAATTGTTCCTGTTCCGTTCTAGCTGGTTATAAGCTTTTTGGAAAGGGGAAAACAGCTATTGGGAGAGGCTTCTTGTGTTGTTATCTGGAATAAAAGTCTCGATTTTTGCGATATATCTGAAATACCTGTAAAATAACTTACGATTATGATTTACGCAGAATTTCATGTTGTTGAAGTATGCGTAATGGGAGCTAGATTATAAACATGCAACATATGAACGCATGGAATAAATTTATACAAAAATATATGACATATAGCGCTTCATAAAGCTTATTCTGAAATATAAGGCAGTTGACAGAAAATGGTTGATTATATTGACGAAGCCAAGGATATCCTTTCCGGATGCCTGTTTATCCCTAAAGAGAAAATCAGTGATGATGCAGACATCCATTCCGTTAAAGGTCTGGATAGCCTGAGTTTTGAGACCATCATTCTTGAAATTGAGCGTCGGACAGGCCGGGAAGTTGACCCTGTTGAACTGCTGCAGATGAATTCTGTTAAAGATCTTGCCCGGTTACTTGAGAGAGCAAGATGAGCAGGTCTGATGAGTTCTGCAATGTTTTGTACGAACTTGCAGGGATCACAACGGTGAGAATGTTGAGACAACGGTCAATAATGTTCCGATCCTGATCATTCAAAGACTGGAGGATGCAGATTATGTTCTCCGTCTGAATGCCGATAATTATCATAAGAATATGGACTGGTTCCGTCAGGTCATGGGCCCTTCCCGCATCTCGGAAGATGGTGAGGACTGGCGGTTCCGGATGCAGTTAAGCCAGCCTTATTTTTCCAAATTTGATCGTGAAAAGACATTCTCTTTTGCTCAAAAGGCTGCTGAGGAAGCGGTTGAGCAAATGATTAAGGACAGCGCAAAGGGTGCGCATGTGCTTGATGATGCCCTGTTGCGTCGCATGACTGTTGAGGTTTTCCTACAGAACTTCTTTGGTAAGTCTCTTTCGGAGACCGGCGTTGATATGGAAAAGCTCGCGAGGATGATGGAGTACGGTTCTGAGTACGCCTTTGTTCCTGAAGGAGAAACAAGTGCCCGTTATCAGGAAACGCTCGCACATCTGCCAGATTTGCGTCGTGAAATGTTAAAAGAGCTGGAGAGCTTTCGCAAAGAAAAGGCTGAACCCAACACATTGCTTGGCGATCTGCAGGCAGCGGACGCAGAAGGCCGGATGAGCTTTGTGCAGGAGCATGAGCTGGTTATGCTTTTTGCTGCTGGGACCGAGGCAACCGCTGCAAGTGTTGGCTGGGCCTGTTATCTCTTGGCAAAACATCCTGAGGTTCAGGATGCGTTACGGCAGGATGTTCAAAGTCTTTTCAGTGCTGAAAAAGGCACCTGGGGATGCCTCAGTAAACTTGGACGCCTCAATAATTTTGTTTCCGAAGTACTCAGGCTTTATCCACCAACGCCTGTTATTGCCAAGCTTGCTGTTGAGGATGATGTCATTGGTGATATCAAGGTTTCTGCCGGGCAGAATGTATTGATTTCATTTGTTGGCGTGCAACATGATAAGCGTTTGCGGCCTGATCCGTGGAAGCTGGATCTGGAAGATACCGCCACCTCATGCCCAGCCGCTGGTCGTACAACATCATTCAGTATTGGGCCCCGCGTTTGTGGCGGCAAGCATTTTGCGCTCGTCGAAGTTGCAACCTTTCTGGCATTTTTCCTGAGTAAAGCCCGTTTTGTACTGACATCAGATAAAGAACCGAAATTCCGTTGGAAATCACAGATGCTGCATGCTGGAGGTCAACCAGTAAGCGTTATTCCGATTGATGCATAATTTAAGGGTAGTGTTTTATGTCTGGACGTACATGGCTGATTACCGGCAGCAACCGGGGCTTTGGCCGCTCACTGACAGAGCTGATTCTGCAGCAGGGTGATCGTGTTATCGCGACAACCCGTAAACCTGATGAGCTTGATGATCTTGTTCGGTTATATCCGGAACATCTCCGGGTATTTGAACTGGATGTCACAGATACAGCAGGGATACGTCAGGTTGTTGATCAGGCCTTCGGTCTGTTTGGTTCAATCGACGTGCTGATCAATAACGCCGGCTATCTGCTTTTTGGTGCAGCAGAAGAACTGGCAGATGAAGAAATCACAGATCAAATCAATACAAACCTTATCGGTTCGATACAGATGGTTCGTGCTGTTCTGCCATATATGCGTCAGCAGGGCGGGGGACATATTATCCAGCACTCATCCATGTGCGGCCAGATTGGGTTGCCGGCTTTGAGTGCCTATCAGGCTTCAAAGTGGGGTATCGAAGGTTTTCTGGAAGCTGTTCGGCTGGAAGTGGCCCCCTTCCATATCAAGATCACGATTGTTGAACCCGGATTTGCACAAACCGGATTAAGCCATAGTTCCCGTGTTGAGAACAAGGTTATCAAGGCCTACCAGCAATCGACAGTCGGTAACTTCCGCAGGCTTCTGGCAGCCAATCGTTTTCCATGCCCGGGTGATGGCGAGAAAATTGCAAAAGCTGTCATTGCTGCAGCCAGTCAGGAAAACCCGCCTCAACGGCTGGTTTTGGGATCTGATGCCTATAAGAATATTCAAAAGACATTGAATGATCGGCTGAGCTCTCTGGAGCAACAGAAAGAGATTGCTCTTGCTACGGATGCGGTCTGAGAAAACGGATATTGTCTATTGAGTTATTAGCTATTCTTAATTGCCGAGAAAATCAGGAGATCAAGACGCTTTCCATCAGGAGCCCGGCATTCCTTTACGAGCCGTGCTTCAAATGGAAAATCTGGAGAGCCAATAAAATTAAATAAAACCCGCCGGTTCTTCGCCAGAACACGGGCTGACAGTTTCTCAACCTGCGTATTGGCAAAGAAATAATCGCGGATAGCCAGAATGATTTCCGGCATAATATTCTTGCCCCAGAAATTCTTGTCACCAATGGCAGTTGTCAGGTGCCCAACCTGATGCTGGAGATTCACATCAATGGTGTAAAAGCCAATGATAGTATCTTCGGCTTTACTGAAGATACCCAGAATATAGTTGTTCCGATTATTAAATGAGACAATGAACTGCCGAAGCTTTTCAGGCGTCATGTCAAGTTTGGGTAGATTCAGAGCATCTTGCATTTCCTGATCATTGAGCCATTGTACAAGGCGAGAATCGGCATCCTGTATCGTCAGGCTGCGTATCCAGAAATTTTCAGTCTCTATCTTAACCGGAGAGCTCATCTGGAAACTTCCTTGTATTGTCTCTGTCCATGCAGGCATCAAGAACGCTATGAGGCCCTATAACAGCTTCACGCAGGCGTGCAGTTAACTCTGTCTTTTAAATAGAGTATTTTCGATAATGGGCAAATGGATTTATATTGGTCAGGCGCTCCTTTAACAGGAGCGCCTGTATTTGTTACCAGCGGATGGTTGCACCCAGCCTGCCGTTCCATGACTGACGGCCCTTGTTATCGAGCGAGTGGTTATAGGATCCCGTTGTAAATAGGGAAACATTATCCGATACCTGCGCTGAAACACCTGCACCAATTTCAGCCCATGTGCCGCCAAGGTCTGATGGGATTGTCACGCCATTTAACCCGTAAAGATTGGTTGTGGTCGTTTTGGTGTTACCCATAAACTCATGCCAGATGTTGGCCCGCACCCAGGTTGTAATTGCACGTGGCTTGCCTGTTTCAGACATATTCCACGTTTTGCTGAGACGGGCACCAATACGTCCGCGTAAGCTCTTGCCATCCTCAATCGAGAAGCGGCCGTAAGCATCCGAGAATTTATCAAAGGACGTATGCTGATAGGCAATCTGAGCCTGTGGCTCAAAGGTCAGGCCATTGCCAAGATAAAAACTGTACCCGCCTTCAAGCGAAGCAATAAAACCAAAGCCATCAGGTTTCAGCTTCTGCCCGTAAACAGAAGTTGCATCGGCGGAATACCAGGTACCCTGAATAACAGCATCAGTGTACCAGCCCTGTGTTGCAATATGAGTCCAGTAAGCACCGACAGTATAGGCATCCATATCAATGGTACCGGCTTTGTTGCCGTAGGCGCCCTTTACGTTTGCTGAAATATTGCCATAGCCAACGTAAACACCAGCCTTATCTACACCCTGAGCCGTTTCACGACTGTAAATATCAAGACCAGCCTGTAACCCCGCAAAGGTATAGTCATATTTCGGACCATTCTTGCTAAAGTTATTGGTGTCACGTAAACCACGGTCACCAATCAGGCGTCCCCAGGCTCCGCTGAACCATTGCTGCGGTGCCGCCCGATGTGTCCGGATGACTGCTGGCTTGCCACTCTTTCCGCGAACAGTAAGCTCATCATAAGACGACATTCTTCCCTGAGGAACTGCACCACCATTGCGTTCATGCAGGGTACCCAACATGCTGTAACCATATTCAACCGCAATAGGTAGAATTGAAGTCGCTAGTGGGACTTCAACGCGGTAATCCGGCATGAATGTATTGGTGGTTCCGCTTGAACCTGTATCAGTTCCTGCCCCGCCACCATTTCCGCTGCCATTATCGCCACCATCTGTGCCTCCGTTGTTCCCATCTGTGGCAAGAACGTTGCGCAGATACCAGTTGCCATCATTGCTGTCGCCGTTAATGCCGTTCTGATAAAGGGTATATTCATACGCTCCTGCAGCAATACGGCTTGACTGAACAAAGGTAGCATCTGCTACCGAACCGCCATTGGTGCCGACGACAACCGGGATACCATTCCCAGTTGTAAGGGCGCCGGAACCATTAACATTGTTAATGACGAGGTTCGTTGTGCCAGAGGCGGTATTGCCCGCTCCGCTTACAACCAATTGGTCTGTTGGTGAGCTGTCTGCTCCCAGCATGGTGTTCAGGATCAGGGTTCCGCCTGTTCCGATGTAATTGCCATTGACAGTCAGAACTGTTCCCGGAGGTGTTCCTCCTGTCCGGACGACACCACCATTGGTCAGGGCTGCAATGCTTTGGCTGTATCCATTCAGATCAAGCATTCCGCCTGTAGAGGTTGTTACTGCAGAGCTTGAACTGAATGTATTCTGTGCACCGGCTCGTAGTGTGCCGCCGGAGACAATCGTATCACCAAGATAAGTATTCGCACCACTGAGGGTTTCTGTTCCTCCCGTAACCTGAAGGCCGCCATTGCCTGAAATAACGCCTGAGAAGGTGTCATTTGCAGAGGTGATAACCAGATCATTCTCACCAAGTAGAACCTGACCACCGCCACTTAAGGATTTGATTTCTGAGGAACCGCTTGTAACGGCCGTGATATCAAAAATACTGTCTACCTGTACAACACTTGATTCAGAGATCGAGCCGGTTCCGCTAAGGGCTAACACACCTTCTGAAACCGTTGTCTTTCCAGTGTAGGTATTTGTACCGGTCAGCATGAGTGTTCCAGTTCCGGTTTTACTGAAGTTGCCTGTTCCGGAAATGACACCATTCTGGGATGCTGAGAAACCACCACTCGTTAGTGCTGTCAGCGTGTAATTTTCAGTAATCTTGATACCATTATCAATTGAAACAGCATCATTGTAGGCGAGAACTGCATTTCCAAGAACAGACACAAGGCTTGTTCCAAGCGAATTGCTATTCTCTAGGCCGAGGGTTCCGCCATAGAGATTGGTTGCACCGGAGAAACCGGAATTGTCAGCGGCCAGCCATGTCGTTCCGGCATAATTTGCAATCGTACCGTTGCCGGATACCGGAATAGTAAACTGAAAGTCTGTATCGGTAAGATTGAAATTAAGAGCACCATTCCCGTCACCAAACTGGATGCTGGCAGCTAAAATGGTGCCGGATGCTGCCGGTGCATTGCCTGGTGCAGCACCAATGTTCAGATTTCCGGTGGAGCCAGCCTGATCAGCGATATGGATCGTGCCCGTTCCACCGTAATCGGAAACGATGAAGTAACAGCCAGTATCACCACAGTTCGAATCTCTTTGGAGCCAGCCAACGGAAAGTAATGCATTATCTGAAATCGTTACATTACCTGTCCCCGTATAACCGATGTAAAGATTTGCGGGTGGGTTATTGTCCGGATCATCTCGGTTCATGGCATATGAATCACTGCCGACATACCAGACAGAGTCATTCCCTGAGACATTGATATTGCCGGTTCCTCCATCAACGCCAAGAAGAATTTGATGATTACCTTCGAACTGATTGAACATCCCTGTCTGCGTGGTCAGCTTTCCGGAACTGAAGACATTGATTGTGCCAACGCTGTCTGTTCCCTGCCCAAGGCTCATTCCATTTTGAAAAACCAGGGCACTGTTTTGAGTAAAGCTGCCAATTCCAGATACGTTGAGTGTTGCAGTCCCGCCATCAAGAGCAATAGTTGAGGTCGGATTATATACGCCTCCCCCATCGCTGGATGAGAAAACCAGAGAACCTCCACCGGTAATATTGGCTATGGCTGAACTTCCGGTGCCCCGTCCCAATATACCATAGATCATTGTCAAGAAGTTGGCATTCGCGCTGATATTCAGAATACCTGTTCCGCCATCCGCTCCTAGAAGAAAATTACTAGCATGAGCCTGATACATTTGGCTGAGATAAGGTGCGTCCTCATTAGACAGGTTGATTTCTGCTGTGCCAGAGTTTGTTCCAGCACTCAGGAGGCCCCCAACATATAAATAGGCTGTACTACCTTTTAAGGTCAGGGTACCTTTTGATCCGCTCCCATCTCCCATTATCATATTCTCTGATATTGAGATATCTGCGGAATATGCCTCCGAATCGTCTGCGGTGATCTCAAGTGTCCCAGTGCCGCCATTGGTTCCCACAGAGACACTTGCTATTGGATGTTCTGGATCAGGGCCCATTCCTGATATAGAAGCGGAACTTGAATTTAACGTCAGTGTTCCATTAGAGCCTGCCCCATCGCCAATTATTGTCTGGTTAGCAACATACAGATTGCCGGCATTATTAAGCGTGAAATGGCCGGTTCCGCCTTCTGTCCCGATGAGCAGTGAGTCTGCTACAGATATGGAAACATCATTCTCTGTTACCAGAGTGCCTTCGGCTCCCTGGCCTTGACCAATAACCAGATTGCCATCGGAAATAAGTGAACTATTGGCCTGAATATTAAGATATCCGGAGCCTGTACCAATACCATTTCCAGCAACTGTTGAACCTATGTAAAGGTTCCCGGTCATGGCAGGCGTAGATGGATTTGAAATTATAGCTGCATTATTTGTACCGCCATTGATAATAACAATATCAGCATCTGTTGGTGAACTTCCGGTTGACCAGTTTGTACCAACAAACCAATCATTAGACGTATTACCTGTCCAGACTGACTGAGCATTTGCAGAAAATGCAAGGGATGCTGTTCCAGCCAGTAGTGCGGCAAGGCTTCCAGCCGTTAGCAGTTTGCGAGAGAGCGTACGAAATCTCAATTGATGCCCCATTTGCTTTTTTCCTTGATTTTCTTTGTATGCTATAATCTATTTAAAATATGCGGAAGTTTATACCAAAAGTTATCTAAAATATATTAGAATATACAGTTCTTAATATATATCTCTGTAAAATTTGTTTATTTTTAGGCATTTGGTAAAAAATTCAAATAATGGATTACGCTTCTTGATGGCAGTGCTCTTTTTGAAAAGAAGTGGGTATTCCTTTTTCATGACGTTTTGAACAGAGCTCCTGTGGTAAACAGGAGTATGAAAACGATTCGACTGACATCGCTGATCTTTGCCTTGAGCATTGGTACGCTTGCTATTGCAGGTCAGGGTGCTTATGCGCAGGACAAGGGAAGTGTTAATCCAAAGCCTTTGCCGCCTTTGACAAACCCTAATGATCCGAGCACGCCTGCAAAAGAGCTCTTCGGTCGCAAAACCAGGCCTGCATCAAGTCTGAGTCCGGAAGCTATCGGTTTTTATTCAGCAGGTTGTCTTTCTGGCGGCGTTGCCTTGCCGATCAATGGTAACAGCTGGCAGGTTATGCGGCTTTCCCGGAATCGTAATTGGGGTCATCCCCGTCTTGTTTCATTTCTGGAACGGTTTGCTGATCGTGTGCCGGGTATTAATGGATGGCCGGGGCTTCTTGTCGGCGATATGTCCCAGCCGCGTGGTGGCCCGATGATCACGGGACACGCGTCGCACCAGATTGGGATTGATGCTGATATCTGGCTGATACCAATGCCAAACCGTACATTGTCGCGCGCAGAGCGTGAAAATATGTCTGCCGTTAATATGGTTCGTAAAGATCGTCTTGATATTGATCCATCTGTCTGGACAGATGCGCATTATGCCCTGATCCGCGCTGCTGCTAAAGAGCGTGAAGTTGAGCGTATCTTTGTCAATCCTGCAATCAAACGGGCTCTCTGCCGTACAGCTGGTAATGATCGGAGCTGGTTGAATAAAGTACGCCCAATGTGGGGGCATAATTATCACTTCCATATTCGTTTGAGCTGCCCATCAGGTTCAGGCTACTGCCAGCCGCAGGATCCTGTGCCGGCCGCTGATCAATGTGGGGCAGAACTTGATAAGTGGTTCACTCCTGAAATGCTGAACCCCAAGCCGGGCAAACGACGCCCACCAATGACAATGGCTAAACTCCCACCAGCCTGCCGAACAGTGCTGGATGCAAACTAAAAGAAAATAGGCTCTCTCGATATGAAAACTGCACAAAAACGTTATGAGACTGTCCGGGCAACAACCGCTCATGCTTTCAAGGTCCGGGTGAAAGTTAAGAAGGCCGCCTGATGCGAATACTGGTACCCGGAGCTTATGGTCTGGCTTGCAGCATTAGCATAAGTTCTGGATGAACTCTGTTGTGAGGTATTGAAGGCGGGGCTGTTTTTTATACACCCTAGCGGTAGATGCCTGACATTAAATGGATATATAGGTGTCTAACCTATAGTGCTATCTTCCGTCTTTAATATCATAAGCTGTTTGCTATATGGTTTGGTTTCAGCCTTCCGGCTATTATGGTGCTGATTTTCCTGTTTATGTCGATGGTCTAGACAATAATAATGTAAATGGGGATAAATGGGTGACAGAGAAAGCAAAAAAATTGTAAATATCATAATACCTATTATTGTTTTTGGAATATTTATTTATATTCATTCATATTTTAAATATTCTGAATATACGGTGCTTTTTATTATCGGTTCTATATTATTAATTTTGATGCAATTCGCGCTTATAATAGTATTTATCCATATAAAGAATAATTTATAATAAAGGATAAGCTCTGTTATTATTTGTATCTGTTTGTAACATTATATTATATTGTAACTTTAGCAAACTCTCCTCCACTAAAGTGGTATCCAACGTCTAGCAGTCTATGGGCTTTCCTTCCCCTTGCTATTTATGCATTTGGCGTGGGTTTAAAGGTCAAGAAGTCTTCCTGATGGAAATAAAAATCAGGGTTTCAATGGAAAAAAAAGCCCATGAAAAACAATTCCATGGACTTTCTTAGTTATGCTTCTACTTCACTTGTCATTTTAATGTCATGCTGTAGTAGGTAGAGGGCAGCTCACGCCGGTGCCTTGCAGGCCGCAATAGCCATTCGGGTTTTTACCAAGATACTGCTGGTGGTAGTCTTCAGCAAAATAGAATGCGCTACTGTCTACTATTTCCGTTGTTATCGGGCCAAAGCCACGTTCTGCAAGCACTTTACCATAAACTTCCCGGCTCCGTAGAGCGGCTTCTTTTTGCGCCCCGTCAAAAGTGAAAATGGCAGAGCGGTACTGTGTGCCGATATCATTGCCCTGTCGGTTACCTTGTGTCGGGTCATGGTTCGTCCAGAATGTCTGGAGTAAATCTTCATAACTGATGAGTTTGGGGTCAAAGACAACAAGGACTGCTTCTGCATGACCTGTCTCTCCACTACAGACCTGCTGGTAGGTGGGATTGATTGTCCTGCCACCCGTGTAGCCAACGGCGGTAACCCAGATACCTTGGTGCAGTTGCCAGAAAAGACGTTCTGCACCCCAAAAACAGCCCATTGCAAATAAAGCTTTCTCTGAGCCCTCAGGGTAGGGACCGCCTAAAATATGTCCATTGATGAAGTGGGGGAGTTCACGTGGTTTCATAGCAATAAAGCCTCCTACTTCTGAGATATGCAGGAGAACATAAAAAACAAGCGTAGCTCGCTTATCTGTGACTGATTATATCGTACGTCCCAATATCGTTTTGGTTTTTTTGGGTTAGTTTCAGAAGAAAAGCCCCTAAGATAAAACAGAAAATGGAAGCCGGTATCTGAATAAGATAATTGACAACGTTATCCCATATCCAGACAACATTATAGGTTATCAGGTTTGCCTTTATACTGTTCAGAAAATCAGGAGAGAATGAGTCGCAGATTTCTTGCAAAGATACAAATACAAGGGTTTCATTCGCAATTATTCGGGTACCATCAATGATGATGCCAATAAAACCTAAAGCCAGAATAATAAGCCCCAGTGCTCTAACTAAGCTACGCAACACATTAAATTCCTAATATTTAACACCCAATAGATCCATGAACACACTGGTTCAATGAATCATATAACTCTGATTCTCAGCTTGGAAAGTCTGATAATACGCAGTTCTTGCCCAATAGGGGACACCTTTACGCAACTTATCTGTGTGTGACGGGTTGCGCTTTTGTCTATCATCGCGTAAGTGAAGCACGTCAGTTCGCTGATATTGCGGAGAGGTGGCCGAGTGGTTGAAGGCGCACGCCTGGAACGCGTGTATAGGGGCAACTCTATCGAGGGTTCGAATCCCTCTCTCTCCGCCACTTCAGCCTAAAAGCAAATCGCTTTCTATTCTCAAACTAAAAATTGAATAATATTCAAGCACAACATGCTTATTGTATGTTGTAATTTCTGTTATCTTTTCGTTTCTGACGGCTTCCGCTCAAGCGTCAGCAGAAATACCGCACAAATGACAAGGGTGCAGCCAATCCAGCCGTAGATATTGAAGTTTTCGCCGAAGAACGCCCAGACCAGCAGGGTGGCGAGAACCGGTTCGATGTTGCCGATAACGGCGGACTGGACCTGTGAGATGAGCTGAAGGCTCTTGGCGATGGCAAGATAGGCCAGATAGTTTGTCAGGAAGGCCAGGGCTACCAGATTGCCCCAGGTATCCCATGATTTTGCGGGGGCGAAATCAACGAACGGTAACAGGAAGAGCGCGCCGCCGAACAGCATATAGGTATAGATTGTTGCGGTGGAGTAACGACCGTACCACCAGACGTAGAAGGGGAAGTGAGAGGCATAGGCTAGGCCGGAGATCAGGCCGCAGATGATGCCGAGGGTCGAATAGCCTGTTGGCAAGCTGCCGCCTGAAAAGCTGACCAGTATCGCGCCGGTCAGGGCAACGCATATGGCAATAATCTTTTTTGCGGAAATAGCTTCTCGGAACAGAAAATAAGATGCAACCGCAACCCATGCCGGGGCCGTATAAAGCAGAACCATGGCCGTTGCGGCACCGCTCAGCTGAATTGATAGCTGCAGGGCACTGAACAGGATACTGACGCCCCAGCCCCCAAACAGGATGAAGATGAGTGCGTGCCGAACCGGAACGCGCAGACCGCCGGTAAGGGAGGTTTGCACGGCAAAACATAGGCACCCCAGCAGGGCGCGCCAGAAAGAAGTCTCGACGGGAGATATCCCGGCCGCCAGTGCATTCTTGGACAGAGGGGCGATCAGTGACCACAGAACAGCGGCAAGGGCCGCATAGAGATAACCTGAAATAGTCTTGCGGCGTGAGTGTATATCGGGATGGTTGGCGTGCATGATCAGGCTTAGAAGAATGTCGATTATGAGTGATGAGCAATGCGTTTATACGTATTTCAGGAAGCTGTCTTGTTCAGACCTCCTGAATTTTTGACCGTAACTCGCGTTGTCGCCGCCGGTAGGCTGCTGGTGTTTCATCCGTCATGTGGCGCATTGCTCTCGTCAGCGCACTCTGGTCGGAATATCCGGCCCGCTGAGACAGCTCTGCAACCGGCATGTTGGTATGGGTAAGCCAGTACTGGGCTTTCCTAAGGCGTGCCATCGTCAGCCATTCCTGTGGCGACATGTTCAATTCGGTTTTGAAGACGGCATGGAGCCTGCTGGGGCTCAGACAGGCGTATTCTGCCATATCCTGAACGGTCCAGGGCTGGTCAAGGGATGCTTCTATCCGGGTCGCCAGTCTGGCGAGCCGTGAGTAAGGAACACTTCCGGCCAGAGATGTCATGAGCAGCTGGGTCCATTGACTGGAAAGTGTATCAAAAGGAAGGGTTTCTTCCTGCTGCAAGGCTTCCGCAAAGCCGATCAGCTGCCTTGTTGCTGGTGAGATGCTGATAAAGATGTGCTGCGCCAGATGTTCAGCCAATGGTGCATCAATTGCCGACCAGTCGCAATCAAGTACGAGAAACCTGTTATTGTCGCGGGCCTGCTGCGAGTGACGGATGCCCGGTGCGATGAAAGCGCCCTGTCCTTTATCCAGTCGTCCGCCCTTGCCGTTTGCCTCAAGCTCAAGTCCGCCTTCAAGGGCGAGAACGATCTGGGCGAACGGGTGAGTTTCGGAAAGACGTATTCCCTTGTAGCTCTTGAAATTCAGTTGAATACCCATGGTCGTCCGTCATTTTAGAATCGCCAAGGATATTTGGCTTTGGAAGAATATATAGTTAGCAGGATGTAAGATGAAATCTACAGACTATGTCCGTCCGGCTCCACAGTAATTTGTTGGTTGGCTTTCTAATGGCCTCGATACGCAATTTAGAGAAAAATTTGCTGAAATATGAGTAAATAATACCGCTATTATTAATTGCGTTTCAACAATATGGGCTTTTTTGTCCAGAAAATCTGACAGAAGAAGATAATGTTATGTGCCTTTAGTCTAAATAGGCACAATGCCGCCATGGGGTTGGTCGAGACCCTCCCATCTAGAATGGAGGCATGACCTTGGCTTTGAATGAAGCAATTGTTGCACAAGTAAACAATAAGCCTGCTGATGTGGTTGAAGCAGCAGGTCAAACGACGAATACGCAGGCACGTGTCTCAAACTGGGACAGGAAAATCTTGGGTGTTCCTGCATGGATTGTGGCTATTGGCCTGTTCTTCCTTGGCTGGATATTCATGTATGCGGACAGAACGATCCTGAACCCGATTATGGGCGAGCTGGAACGTGAGTTCGGCCTGACGAAAACCCAGCTTGGTTTGCTGAACAGCGTTTTCTTTACAACCTATGCGCTTTCGCAAATTCCGGCAGGTATGCTGGGCGATGCTTACGGGCGTAAGCTTGTATTGGTGCCGGGCTTTATCTTTTTTGGGCTTGCGACAGCTGCAACGGGGCTTGCTGGCAGTTTCTTTATGCTGTTTCTGGCGCGTGCTGCGGTTGGTATTGGTGAGGGTAGTTATTACGGCCCGCAGTTTGCGATTTCAAATGAAGCCATTCCGGTTAAATACCGCAGTTTTGGTACTGCGCTGATCAACAGTGGTATGGCCTTTGGTATGGCCATCGGGTTAATGGGGGCCAGTTATCTGGTCTATACCCATAATTTCAGCTGGCACATACCGTTCTTTGTTTTTGCTGTACCGACTATTCTTGTGGCTATCGCCATCATGTTTATCGTGAAGGAAGATTATAAGCCAACACGCGGGAGTAAAAGCCGTAAGGATGTCTGGACTGACGCGATAAAGATTCTCAAGAACAGAAATCTGGTGCTCGCTTTCTTCATGGAATTTTGCAGTCTTTACGGGTTCTTTGTTCTGCTGACATGGTTACCTTATTACCTGCAGACAGAACGTGGCATTCCAGGCTCTGAAATCGGGTTCATCTCATCACTGATTGCATGGATGTCTATTCCGGGAGCGCTGTTGTTCAGTGTGCTATCAGATCGGTGGGGGCGACGCGCACCTTTCGCCTATTTCATGGTTCCGATAGCAGCCGTTGCGATGGTGGCTGTCGTCTATACAACAAGCATGACTGGGCTTGTCATTGCGCTCGTGATCTATGGGCTGTTTGGTAAACTGGCGATTGATCCGGTGTTGCTGTCATTCGTGGCTGATAATACGCCGAAGGAGAATTACTCAACGGTTTTCGGATGCTACAATTTTGTCGGAATGAGCTCATCAATTATCGCATCAACCCTGACAGGGCTGATTGCAGATCATACTGGCAGCCTTGTACCAAATTTCTACATTGCAGCCGGGCTTCTGATGCTTGGGCTTATCGCAATGCTCTTTGTGAAAGAAACCGCGCATCAGAAAGTCAGCTGATAGTATGGATATATTTTGATGTTCCGAGGCGGGCTGCTGTTAATGCAGCCCGTTTTCTTATCTGTATCAGCTCCGTAGTATTGGTTTCCTGTAAGAATTAGTACCCGGAACTTCAGGGCTATATAGCTTATTGCTGAACTTTAATTACATTCATATGGAATTAATCGGTATAGAGTCAGAAAAATACATCATCACTTCCTTCTATGAACAGCATGCGGGGAATCCGGGCCGGGCAATTTCCGTATGCCTGTTCAACCTCAACTTCAATAACGGCCTGTGCCATAGGCCATATTTCCAAAATTGCAGTATCAGCTTTACGTATCGTTGCCCGTCCATTAACCCGTGCTCTGCGCTGTCGCTGAAAGTCGATGAACAGCATACCAATATGCGGATTAGTCAAAATATTGCCCAGACTATTGTAAAGGCCGTTCCCACTGAAATCCGGAAAAATAATGGTTTTTTCATTTATAACCAGACAGGCTGGTTGTGACTCCCCATCAACCGAAAACTCTCTTCCTCTGAAGCTTGCATCGCAATGACCATCACTGCTTGATGTAGCTATGAAAAAGAACGCCTGTTCCTCAATAAATTTGGCCAGTCCACGTGGAATCGTCGATCGTAGCATGCCGGGCAAGGTATGTTCATCCCACTGATAGCGTGAAGGAAACTGTTTGCGCATTTGCTTTTCGCCTTCATTGCCTAATACAGGGTCAGGAATAATATCAGTTATACCTTTCTTGTCGGACATAGTGCTTTACCTTGACTTCTAACCTCTTCTATGAATTACTACCGACCGTTCGTTAATTGTCAAGTTGTGCATTAGTGAGGCTGATATGACAAAGATCAAAAAGAGTGAGATTGTTGATATTGCCCGCAAACTATTCCAGGAAAACGGATATCATGGGGCGTCAATGGGCGATGTTGCGATGGCTTCTGGCTTGCAGAAAGGCTCTCTTTACAGTCATTTTTCTGGCAAGGATGAACTCGCCAATGCAGCTCTGGAATTAACGCTATGCAGATTAACGGACCGTTATAAGCCGACAGGAAACTGGCAGAAGGATTTTCTTGAAAGTGTCAGGGTTCTGACAGAGTATCTCAAGATAGAAAAACGCTGCATTGGTTTGCATTTTTTATATGATCTGAATACCTGTGCGGATGCAGTTCATGTCAGGCAATTTTTCAAAGGCATAAAAAACCATTTAGTCAGAATTCTTCATAATGGTCTGGATGCAGACAATGCAGACCAACTTGCAGAAGATGCTCTTACAATCATAGAGGGCGCAACCATATGGCAGATTATTAATAATAATGATGCATCAATGGACCGTGCCGTTTCAATGGTACAAATGCTGCTCGCTGCCAAGATTGCAAATCATGGTAATGAAGAACCCCTCTCTTCTGAGGCGGTTGCAATACTTGAGCGCTACGGGAAGAGTAAGACTTTGGCCACGCATGTAGAGTGCAGACTTGCGGAAGAGCTGGCTCAAACTAATGCTGACATGATCTCTCTTCGCGGAGCTTTAGCGGGGCAGATAGAAGCTGAAAGCTGTTTTTTGTAAGCAGTATTGTGATAAATTTTACCACCTGATGAAAGTGATACTTCTGGCATTTAAGGTTTTAAACTTTTTATTCTTAAATGGGTTATTGGTAACTGTTACAGACGGGAAGACATTATTCAAAGTCTGAACAGCAATGTCTGTACCAATCTTACTACAGTTCGCCCCGGTTTGAATAGGGCCACGTTGTTTCGATATATATCTGCTACGGCTGTTATATTTTCCTTAGGGCTGAATGTCAGATACCAGATTGTAATCCGGAAGGCCTATGCTGTTTCGGACATATTTTATGTTTGCTCAGATGTACACTGATCAGATCGCGTGAACTATTTCTGGCATTTAGGTTTTCAATGTCAGACTGCCGAGGGAGATTAAGGAGCCCGTTCTTGACCAGTTTTCCTGTAAGTTTAATCAGTGCATCAGGTCTGAATAAAGTTTGGAGAGAACTTCGCCGGGTTCAAAGGCATCCCTGATCCATTCGGTGACACGACCTTTGAGTGAGGATTTCCAAGCCAGAAGCATTAGTGAAGGCTGGCGTGGGTTTTGCAGTGTTTTGGTAACAAGCTTACCGTCAGCAAGACTGTCGCGGACGAGATAGTCTGGCAAAAAGCCGATGCCACTGCCAGCCTGCTGTGCGTAAAGTTTGGTGTCCATATCGGGTACGAATATGGCTTCCTGACCATAGAGCAGCCAGCCAATCTTCTTGATCATCTGTGAGGCGGTATCATCGACGCAGATTGCTGGATATTGTCTCAGCTGGCTGTCGGGAATTGGTTCCTGTAACTTAGCGACAGGATGATGAGGTGCAACAGCAAACTGCCAGTGAATGCTGCTGAGTTCCTTGTAATTAATACCCCCTCCATCAATCAGGATACCGGGTGCGCCGATGGCGACATCAATACCCTGATTGCTGATGGCATCCCATACGCCACCATAAACTTCTGTTGTGATACGGAGTTGGCATGAGGGAAAACGGTTCTTGATATATTTTGTCAGCATTGTTGTGTGGTAAGGTGTGTGGAGCAGATTGTTGACGCATATTGTCAGTTTTGCTTCAACACCCTTGTCGATGCTGATCATCCCTTCTTCGATGCTCCTGAACTCTTCCAGGAGAGCCTGAACCTTTGCATGAAAATATTTGCCCGCTTCTGTCAGCTCAACTTTGCGGGTCGAGCGATGGAAGAGTTTGATGCCAAGCGATTCTTCCAGCCTCTTAATAATGTAACTGACGCCTGATGTGGTCAGCCCGAGTTCATCAGCCGCCTCGCTGAAGCTTGCCAGCCGGGCAACTGTGCTGAAGGTTTTCATATTTTCTTCGACGAAGACGGATGCTTTCACGGGTATGACCTTGTTTGAACATCTTAGATATATGTCGTTTACATACTAGAAGGTGTTGGTCCTTCGCATTTTTTATGAAACCATATACTTGAAATATAGCGCTGTATGTCTGAAGTGAGCAATGAGACAAATCGCTTTATGAAGAAAATATAACAAAATGATACATGAAATCCTTGGGATTTTTAAAATACCTTCAACAATATAAGGCAGATAGATAGGTTTTTCTTAGCAATTTGGATATTGGCTGAAGCCTGTCGATAAATGGGGTAACCATAAATAATAACAGTATGCTCTGACCAACTCAGGTGGCTGGGTCACCGTTGAGCGATTGGTCAGACAGTTTTAAAGCTGGAGTTTCAAGTGAAAACAGAGACGACAAAACGTCCGGTAGTTGTGGTGGCCGTAGGCGGTAATGCACTGGTTCCGGATAATGATAGCCTGCGTCCTGAGATGCAGCGGCAGAATGCAGAACTGGCAGCCAAACATGTCGTAGACATGATTGAAGAAGGCTGGGGTGTTGTACTGACCCATGGCAATGGCCCACAGGTTGGTCTGATCCTGCGTCGTTCAGAAGTTTTGCGCGACAGTCTTCCAGTCACTCCTGTTGATCTTGCTGTTGGTGATACGCAGGGTGAAATTGGCTATATGCTCCAGAATGCTCTGGGTAACGAAATCAAACGTCGTAAGCTTGATATTCCGGTTGTCAGTGTTGTGACACAGGTCGTTATCGACGAAAAAGATCCGGCTTTCGCAAACCCTGATAAACCCATTGGCGCTTTCATGGAAGAGAGTGAAGCCAAAGGTCTTGCCGAGAAGGAAGGCTGGGTTGTGCAGGAAGATTCTGGCCGTGGCTGGCGCCGCGTGATTGCATCTCCAAAGCCTGTTCGTATTGTTGAGCTTGATGCGATTAAGCATCTTGTTCAGCAGGGAGTTCTTGTCGTTTGCTGTGGCGGCGGTGGGGTTCCGGTTGTTGAAGGTACACAGGGCGCATTATCTGGTGTTGAAGCCGTGATTGATAAAGATCGCGTTTCCGCCGTTCTTGCTGAAACATTGAATGCCGAGCTTCTTCTGATTCCGACAGGCGTCGAGAAAATCGCACTGAACTTTGGTAAGCCTGACCAGAAATGGCTTGAAGAAATTACATTGTCTGAAGCCAATGAATATCTTGAAGAAGGCCATTTTGGTGCCGGCAGTATGGGCCCAAAAGTTGAGGCGATTATTGAATATATGAAGGGCCGTCCGGGCGGTCAGGGCCTCGTGACCAGCCTTGATAAGGTGAAGTCAGCGCTGAAGCGGGAAACAGGTACATGGATTGTACCAAACCCTGCATAATTATATAATTAAAACATATAATTTTTATATGGGGCTGCCGCATTCTTGAGTGAGTGCGGTGGCTTTATTTTTCAAGATAATTTTGAGTGATTTACCGATCGTAGCGTTATTATGAAGTGAAACTGTAAAATCGATAATTTAATGGTCGGGAAAGCTTAAAGCACATAATATGACTTTCGACTAATAATAGCTCCAGCTCGCAGGCGGTTCTGCTAGCAGCTGAGTGGGGCAGGCAGTCGACAGGCTCTCTTCCCTTCGCAGCGCTTCAAGCTGATGAGTGGGCTGTTCGTGGTCGTTAAGGCAACGAAAGTGCAGCGGGAGAAGAATAATGCTGTTTTCCGTCATCAAGACTGGTGTCTTTCAGGACTCTGTCAGTCTTATGCTGCTGACAAAGAAAGTTTCTACACTTCCTGGGGTTGACCGTCTGTCCGTTATGATGGGTACGCCTGCCAATAAGGAAATTTTCCAGAATACAGGTTTATCTACACCAGAGGTTGAGGCTGCAAAGCCGAGTGATCTTTGCGTGGTTGTCGATGCTGCAAGCGCAGATGTCGTCGATGAAGTTATGAAGGGCATTGAAGCCTTTCTGTCTGACCAGTCAGTGCGCCGCAAAGGGGCTGACTATTCCCAGACAAAGACACTGGATGGGGCGCTTTCCCAGATTCCAGATGCTGATATTGCCCTCATCTCTGTTGCTGGTCGTTATGCAGCAAGGCTTGCAGGTCAGGCTCTTGATCGCGGCCTCAATGTCATGATGTTCAGTGATAACGTCAGTACAGAAGATGAGGCTGCTCTCAAGAAACGCGCTCATGAAAAAGGTTTGCTCGTTATGGGACCGGACTGCGGTACCAGTATGATTGGTGGGCAGCCTCTTGCTTTTGCTAACGTCAATAAAGACGGCACAATTGGTCTGATTGGTGCCTCCGGTACCGGTCTTCAGGCAGTTATGGCTGGCATCGATTTTTATGATGAAGGTCTCTCCCACGCCATCGGTCTCGGTGGTCGTGACCTCTCATCAGAAATCGGTGGCACCAGCGCATTGGATGCTATTGATTTCCTTGCGCGCGATCCGAAGACAGAAGTCATCGGTTTCATTTCCAAGCCGCCAGCAAAAGCTATCCGTGACAAGATCGTTTCTGCACTTGAAGCACAGCCAAAGCCTGCTGTTGCCATCTTCCTGGGTGAAGAAGGTAAGGCAGATGAAGGTAAGGGGTTAACCTTTGCCGGTACGCTTGATGAAGCGGCTTTTCTGGCTGTTCAGGCACTGAAAAGTGTTCAGGCTTCCAAGTGCCGCGCTGCTCTGACGCCGCAGCAAAGACAGATTCGTGGTCTTTATTGTGGTGGTACGCTCGCCTCTGAAGCTGCGCTGCTTATGGGGCGTGGTCTGAATGTGCCTTTCACAGGTGCACATGACGAAGGTATCATGTTCAGTGCTGATGGCAGTACGGTTATCGATCTTGGTGATGACGTCTACACGGTTGGTCGTGCGCACCCGATGATTGACCCGACATTGCGCGGGGAAATGATTGTTGAAGCTGGTAAAGATTCAGCTGTTGCGGTTGTCCTGATGGACGTCGTGATTGGTTACGGTGCGCATGAAGACCCTGCAGGTCAGGCAGCTGAAATGGTTGAAGCTGCCCGCAAGGCCCGCACATGCGGTGGCGACGTTACATATGTTGCCTATGTCTGTGGTGCCAAGAATGATCCGCAGAATCTGGAAGCACAGAAGGCCAAGCTGATTGAGGCTGGCGTCATTGTTGCTGATAGCAATCGTGAAGCTGTTGAGTTTTCTCTGAGCATCATCAGTGAAGGTAAGGATCTGTCTTCACCGGCCAACGGCAAAGAGGCGCCAAAGCTTCTTAATCATCGCCCCAAGGTCGTTAATCTCGGTCTTCGGTCATTTGCCGACGATATTCATAAGTCAGGTGGTGAAGTTGTTCACGTGAACTGGGCCCCACCAGCTGGTGGAGATGAAACACTCATAGCCGCCTTGGATCGGCTTGCCTGAACAATCTCGACGAAGTGGAATAAAAAGATGTCTAATTTTCTGAAAGAAGCCAACGAAAAGGTTGTCGAAAAAATCAAGGCAGCCCGTCCGTATCTCATTGATGTTAAGCCTGCTGCAGAAGTTATCTCGGCTTTTGCCGGTCGTAAGCTGCTGCTGCATGCTGGCCCGCCAATCAAGTACGAAGAGATGACTGGCCCGATGCGTGGTGCTTGTCTTGGTGCTCTGTTGTTTGAAGGCTGGGCAAAGGATGAAGCTGAAGCCGACAAGATGCTGAAGGCTGGCGAAATCGAGTTTGCCATGTGTCACAGCGTTGATGCCGTTGGCCCAATGGGTGGCATCACATCTCCAAATATGCCGGTTCTGGTCGTTAAGAACGATACAGATGGTAACTTTGCCTACTGCAACATGAACGAAGGCATTGGTAAGGTTATGCGCTTCGGTGCTTACGGCGACGAAGTTCAGACACGTCTGCGCTGGATGCGTGATACACTTGCCCCAGCTCTGTCTGCTGCTCTGGCAACCATGCCTCAGGGCATTGATCTTACAGCCATGATGGCTCAGGCCATCACAATGGGTGACGAGTTCCACCAGCGTAACATTGCAGCCTCTGCCCTGTTCCTGCGTTCCGTTGCTCCGGCTCTGTCCCGTATCGAGATCAGCAATGAGAAGCGCGCAGAAGTTACGGACTTCCTTGGCCGTACTGATCAGTTCTTCCTCAATATCGCCATGGCTTACTGCAAGGCCGTCATGGATGCTGCTCACTCTGTTGGCGAAGGTACAATCGTTACAGCAATGACCCGTAACGGTAAGATGTTCGGTGTTCGTGTTTCCGGTCTTGGTGACCAGTGGTTTACAGCTCCGGTTAATACACCTGTTGGTCTGTTCTTTACTGGTTACTCGCAGGAAGATGCCAATCCGGATATCGGTGACAGTGCCATTACTGAAACATTTGGTGTTGGCGCTATGGCGATGATCGCAGCTCCGGGTGTGACACGCTTCGTGGGTGCTGGTGGTTTTGATGATGCGCTCGAGATCAGCAATGAAATGGCTGAAATTTGTCTGGCTCAGAACCCAGCTCTGCCAATTCCGACCTGGAATTTCCGCGGCGCTTGCCTAGGTATCGATGTACGCATGGTTGTTGAGTCCGGCATTACTCCGGTCATCAACACTGGTATTGCGCATAAGGATCCAGGCGTTGGTCAGGTTGGTGCAGGTACTGTTCGTGCACCAATGGCTTGTTTTGAGCAGGCTCTGCTCGCACTTGATAAAAAATACGGAAAGTAAGAATTCCGTTTGATAAAAATCCAGCGGCTCCTTCTCCTCGAAGCCGCTGGAGTCGGGGGTTGAGGAGACATTAGGGCTCTGGGGTACATGGCCACAGTCCCGATTAAGTTGGGAAATACAATATGACAATGACCAAGAAGAATATGGGCATGTTAGGTGCGGTAGCACTTTGCATGCTGTTGGCCTTTTTTGCAGCGGGACAACCGAAAGACATGATGTTCTATCAAGTCGCTTCGATTGTGCCGCTTCTTCTTATTCTGACACTGCTGTTCTTGCAGGTTGATATGCTTGTTGCCGCTCTCGCTGGCGGTACCATGGCAATGATCCTTGGGGGTATCGGAATTACCACTGCCAACCAGACCATGCTCAAGGAAATTCCGGGCATGCTCAGCGTGACAGTGCCGATTATCAACTCAGCAATTGCAACTGCCGTGTTCAAGGCCGGTGGTTATACTGCTGCTCTGACTCTCGTACGCCGTGCTATTGGTGACAGAACAGAGTTCCTCGGTGCCTTCGTGGTTATCCTGCTTGCTGCTGCAACCTATATGTCGGGTATCGGTGGCGCCAGTGCCATGGTTATTGCGCCGCTTGCATTTGCTGCCGTTGGTGTTGTTCCCGGTGTTATCGCTGGTATGTCCATTGCCGCTGCCGTGTCGTTTACGACATCGCCTGCATCTTTGGAAACAACCGTTGTTGCCAAACAGACAGGTATTGATGCAGCGCATTATGTTGCAACAATGCAGCCTTATACGCTGACATTCGTGATCATCGCGATTGCCATTGCCTTCATTGATACGAAGCGCAAGAAGGGCATGTTCAAGGGTGAAGAAAACGAAGAGATGAAGAAGCTCACCAATGGTGAACTCTGGAAGCTTACTCTTCCTGCTATCTTCCTGCTCTTTGCTGTTATCGCCGGCCCTGCTGTCAACAAGGCAGTTGGTAGCCCGGTTCTTGGCCCTATGATGTATTCGATCATCACAATCTTCCTGGTTTATGCCTGCAGCCGTTTCACACTGAACCAGTCTGCTAATGCCATGGTTGATGGTGGTACATACATTCTGACCCGTCTGTTTGCGGTTGGTATCTTTGTTGCCTTCGTTCGTATCATTGAAATGACGGGTGCCTTTGATGTAATCGCTCACGTCGTTCAGGCTGCTCCAAGCGCATTCTATGTGCCGGTTGCTGTCCTTGCAGGTTACCTCATCGGTGTTCCTGCCGGTGCCTATGTCGGTTCTATTCTGGCTCTGATCCTCCCGGTTACCGTGACACTTGGCTTCTCACCTGTTCAGACTGGTCTTGTTGTGATGGGTGTTGGTCTTGGTTCACAGATGAGCCCGGTCAATATCACGATGCAGGCTCTGTCTGCGGGCTTCCAGATTCCTGTTCTTCAGGTTGCACGCGGTAACGCACCGTATGTTCTGGGATGTCTGGCCCTGCTGATGATCGCAGCATTCTTCGTCTGATAGATCTTTTTAAGAATCCCGCTGGCGGGGGTCGCCAGCGGCAACGGTTAAGTTGCAAATAAGGAGAGTAATATGGATATCATCATTCGCAATGCGTGTTTGAAAGACGGCACGCCTCTCGTTGATGTCGCCATCAAAGAAGGAAAAATTGCCGACATTGCTCCCAAGGTAGAAGCAACTGCAGCTAGAGAAATTGATGCTGGTGGTCGTGTTCTGATACCAGGGCTCATTGAGAGTCATCTTCACCTTGAAAAAGCTTACATCATGGATCGTAAGCCGAACCGCTCAGGTACGGTTTGGGAAGCCATTGAGATCACAAAAGAGCTGAAACCAACCTTCACCCGTGAAGATATCATGGAACGCTCTCACCGTGTGATCCGTCAGGTTGTCCGCTATGGTACAACCCATATCCGTGCGCATGCAGAGTTCGACCCGACACAGGGCTTCACCGGCTTTGATGCTGTTTGTGATCTGCGTGATCAGTACAAAGGCATCATCGACATTCAGGTTGTCGCTTTCCCTCAGGAAGGTATCTTCAAGGCTCCAGGCACTGAAGAGATGATGTATGAATCCATGAAGCGTGGTGCTGACATTGTCGGTGGTATTCCTTACAACGATCGTGATTATAAGGAGCACATCGACTTCCTGTTCAAGCTCGCTAAAGAGTTCGATAAGGACATCGACCTTCACCAGGACTTCAAGGACGATTACGATCAGGATACCTGCATCGACTATCTTGCTCGCAAGACAATTGAAGAAGGTTATGAAGGCCGCGTCTCAACAGGTCACGTCACTGCTCTTGGTGCCGTTCCGCCTGAGAAGCTCAAGGATATGGTCAAGTTGATCGCAGATGCTGGTATCAGCATCATGTGTCTGCCAATGACCGATCTGCATCTTGGTGCCCGTAAAGATACCTACAATGTTCGCCGTACACTGACACCTGTCCGTGCGCTGCGTGATGGTGGGGTGAATATGTGTCTGGCAACAAACAACATCCGTAACGCCTTCACACCTTATGGTACAGGCGATCTGATGCAGACAGCCATGACAGCTATACCTGCTGCCCACCTTGGTGGTGCTGATGATCAGGCGACAGTTCTGGATATGATTACAACCAATCCAGCTAAGGCTATCGCTCTTAAAGGTTATGGCGTTGCCAAGGGCTGTGTTGCCGATCTGGTTCTGCTGGATACAAAGAGCACAACAACCGCGGTCATCGATCTGCCTGAGCGTCTGTTCGTCATCAAGAACGGCCGCATCGTTTCGCAGTCGATCCGGGAAAACATGCTCAACTTCTGATTTGTGTGAGAATAATCCCGGGTTTCCCGGGATTATTTATTTCTGGGCCAGCCTTCAAAGAGCTCAGTTAAATACTACGAAGACGGGAGTAACGTTTCAGGTGCCTTTGTCGGAATGTGGGGTCCATATTCTAGACGTCATGTATCAAAAAGGAATAGCCTAATGACAATGTCTCGCAGAGCTTTTATGGAGCGTGCAGTTGTTGCAGGAACAATGATTGCAGCAACAGGCGGTACTGCTTATGCCAAAAGTGATCCTTCTTCAACCAAGGGACCGAACATGACAGCACCAGTGCAAGGAAAGTCGATACTCCTTCAGGATATTACTGTTGGTGCAACAGGTAAGAATGCGGATGTTTTGATTGCCGACGGAAAGATTGCCAAGATTGGTACTAATCTTCAGCAGGCTGATGCAGAAAAAATTGCTTGCATGGGATGCCTTCTGCTTCCTTCTTTCATTGATGCTCACGTTCATCTGGACAAGACAAGAATTGGTGCGCCTCAACGACTGCACCATCAGGCAACAGCAACCGTTGCTCAGCGTGCTGCCAATGAACGCCAACTGCGTGTTGATCTGAAACACGACCCATACAAGTTTGGCTCAAACCTCGTTCACCAGATGGCCGCGATGGGTACGACCCATATTCGCAGTCATATTGATATTGATCCTCTGACAAAGCTCTCTGGCGTAGAGGCGCTGATGCGTATCCGTGAAGACTTTAAGGGGTATATGGATATCGAATTTGTTGCTTTCCCTCAGTCGGGTATCGTGAAAGCTGAAGGGGTTGCCGATCTGATGGCACAGGCCCTTGATATGGGTGTTGAATATATTGGTGGTCTCGATCCGGAAGTGTTCGATAATGACCGTAAGGGCCATCTTGATGTCCTGTTTGCCCTTGCTGAGAAGACAGGCAAGCCGATTGACATCCATCTGCATGAGCCCGGTCAGGTTGGTCTGGCAACCATCAAGGATATTATCGCTCGCGGTAAGGCCCTTGGGATGAAGGACAAGATTACAATCTCGCACGGGTTTGCTCTTGGCCAGATATCTCAGGATGAACTGAAGGCTCTTCTGCCAGAGATGGTGGATATGGGTGTTCGCGTGATAGGTAGCGCACCGGGACATGTGACTTTCCCGCCAGTGGATGCGTTGTTGGATGCTGGTATTCTCTATGCTGGTGCCAATGACAATATTCAGGATATGTGGTCACCATGGGGTAATGGCGATATGCTCCAGCGTGCTATGTTCCTGGCATATAAAAACAACTATCGTGCTGATGAGCCGTTGATGCGTCCATTTGAGATGGTCACAAATATTCCGGCTCAGCATATAGGACTTAAAAACCACGGGCTGGAATATCTGAAAGAAGGGGCTATTGCCAATCTGGTTGTTGTTGAGGCAACGGATGTACCGGCAGCTGTTCTTTATGTTCCGGAAAGAAAACTGGTTCTTAAAAATGGTGTTGTCACAGGTCGTGATGGTAAAAGCACCATTCCGAAGAAAGCATAAAAAGTTTATTATGCAGGAAAACAGATGTGCGCATGGCAGTGCGCACATTCGCAAGGGGAAGTTATAAGGTATGCGTTTGCAGCAGAAAAATATCGTGTTTCACTTAAAGGCTCTCGGCGTCAGCGATGAAGCTTGGCGCAGGCTTGCTGTTGATGGCGCTGCTGAGATTCTGTCTGTATTTCGCCGTGGTATTACGATTGCTCCCCTGAATGATCATAACGGTCGCCCAATCTTTGTTTCCTGTCCGGGCGAGGGGTTGCTGCCGGAACACGTTGTCGTCACCAAAAAAGACTGTGAAGCCATTCTGGCCCATGGTCGTCCGGGTGACACGGTTTTCTTCACGAAGCGCCATCGCTTCCGCATGGAAATGCCTTCTCTGTCTGCGAGTGCTCAGACAATTGATGAAAGCCTGAAGCTCTTGGAACAGTTTGTTCCGTCAAATGGAATGACAGGTCTTAATATTCCTTGCGGTGAAGTACTGGATGATGCCTGGGAATGGAGTGAGGTTTTCCGCTGTGATTGGGATAAACTACCAAGCTGGGAAACCGAAGAGCGTCGCAGTGTTCTGCTACAGCGTCTGATCGGTCGTGGCCACGGGTCAACGCCGGCTGGAGATGATATGCTGGTGGGTGCTATGGCTTATATTGCTGTCAATGAGAAAGCACTGGCACATAAAACATTCTTCAATACCATTCGGGCGTTGGAAAGTAAGTTTCCGGTTCTGACAACAAGTACCAGTGAGGTTTATCTGCACTGGGCCCTGCACCGGGTTTTCTCAAGCGATATTATCCGCCTTATGGAAGGGATCATGTCAGGGGATCGTCGCAAGATTGAGCGTAATATTGATGCGCTTCTCAGGCACGGCGCAACGTCAGGACTTGATACGCTTGTTGGTATTATCCTGATAATACGCAATAGCCAAAAATACTGTCTTAACGTTCTGTTTGGGCAGCGTTCTCTTCTATCACTCTGATCAGGGCCAGCCTCAAAATTTCGTTCTCTTCATGGCTGAGATGCTTGAGAAGTTTCTCGCGTATGCACTGATCATGAATAGGGATAGCCTGTACGAGTAGATTGCAGCCCTCCTCAGTCAGCTGAATTGTGAGGCTGCGTTTATCTTCCGTGCAACCTATCTTGGCGATAAGATTACGTTTGTCCAATCGATCAACAAGTCGACTGATTGCCGGCTGGCTCAAGTGAATACGCTGGGCAAGGGATGATAGAGGTGCCGATTTCTGAGGCTGGTTATCAAGACAGACGAGCGTATCAAACTCATTGAGGCTGAGTCTGAAATTATATGACAGTGCGCGCTCAATCTCTGTTGCAATAATGGTATGAGCTTCAGCGAGAGCGCGGAATGCACGTGTACAACCCTCGTAATGTTGTTTGGTTGTTTCCATGTGCTGTTGCTCACCTTTCATGCATTTCAGCTAATTGACAAATATTATATGCATGCGCATAGATATATGGCAATTAAAAATGTTCGGTCAATAGCCCCGTTTTTAATCATCAGTTTTGTAAACACTTTCACTAGGCAGGAAAACGAATGAGTAATTCTTTCAAGCACGCTCTTCAGAGCAGACGCAGCGTTTATGCTATCAATGACAAGAGCCCGATTTCTGATGAGCAGATTCAGGAAATCGTTGATTTCGCACTGATGAATGTTCCATCTGCGTTCAACTCTCAGTCAACACGTCTGGTTCTCCTGCTTGGTGAACAGCACAAGAAGCTCTGGAATGGAATCGTGATGGATACGCTGCGTGCCATCGTTCCTGCTGAAAACTTTGGTCCAACCGAAGCAAAGATCAATTCTTTTGCTGCCGGTTATGGCACAGTACTCTTCTTTGAAGATAATGCTGTTGTTGAAGGTCTGCAGTCCAAGTTTGCCGCCTATGCTGATAACTTCCCATTATGGGCACGCGACACATCAGCCATGCACCAGCTGACAATCTGGACATTGCTTGAAGAGGCTGGCCTTGGCGCATCTCTCCAGCATTACAATCCAATCATTGATGATCAGGTCAAGGAAACATGGGGCCTTGATAAGAAGTGGCACCTGACATCACAGATGGTATTTGGTGGTATTGTTCAGAAGCCGGAAACAGCTCCTGAAAAGCAGCCAGTTGAAGATCGTCGTAAGTTCTTCAAATAAGCTTTTTACAACGGATTATACAACGCGCCGTCATTATTTGCGGCGCGTTTTTTATTTTACCGGCTGCGTCCACCATGGCGTGTTGACCAATCTACCGGATCACTCAGGAATTTTTCAATTTCTGTGCGATCTTCAGGAGAGATAAATTTGCCGTTATCAGCGCGCAGAACATCATCCCAGGTAACCATGGCATGCAGCTTGAGGCCAACGTCCTGCAGGCGTGGGCCGGCACTTTTAAAGACATCGTGATAGAAGATTGTCAGAATATCTTCTAGCTCGGCACCTGCTGCGCGTATACCGCGGGCAAACGCCAGCTTACTGTTTCCGTCAGTTGTCAGGTCATCCATCATCAGAACACGCATGCCCTCTACTGAACCACCTTCAACCTGAGCATTCTGTCCAAAGCCAAGAGAGTGCTTACGGACATAACGCATTTTGATATTGAGGCTGTCAGCAAGCCAGGCACTAAACGGAATACCTGCTGTTTCAGCTCCGATGATGGCATCGAAGTTCTGTGAGCCTAATTCGGATTTGATGAATTCAGTGGCAAGTCTTGTCACTGCTTTTCGAGTTTCTGACTCACCTACCAGAAGGCGGACATCAATATAGACGGGGCTCGCCCAGCCTGCAGCCAGAATGAAAGGTTGTTTTTTACTTATAAAAATAGCTCCTGTTTGGAGCAGGAGCTGTGCGATTTCGCTACCGATTTCAGATCTTGTCATGGCTTTATACTCCCAGAGGGATTGTCGTTCATCATCCATTTGCGGTTGACCGAGCGGCCCAAAGAATCGATGGGCAGAGCCATCGTGCTTAGATACACGCAGAATGAGAGAACAACAACCTCTGAAAGGGATAATCCATTAGTAGGGTGTTATTGTAATGCTTCCCTCATTGCAGCGCGCATGACAGCAATACCAACCAGGAAGTCGTCAATCTCCATGGCCTCGTACGGATTATGTGAGCCATGCTCATTGCGTACAAAGACCATAGCGCTCGGCACACCTGCATTAGAAAAGATAGCCGCATCGTGTCCCGCGCCACTTGGGGTTTCCTCAGGAGGAATACCAAGATTAACGGCGGCACGTTTTAGACGATCAATCCATTCCGGGTCAAGGACAGCCGGTGCTGAAAATACGCGCCGATCAAGCTTGAATTCAACGCCACGTTCTTCACCAATCAGCTGGCATTCGGAGACAAACAGATCATAGAAAGCTTCAAGAGTTTCTGTGTTCTGACTCCTGACTTCAAAGGCAAAACGCACCAGTCCCGGTATACGGGCAAGGGCGTGTTCGCTTGGGTCTGTTCCCATGACGCCGGATGTGACGACGATATCACGCCCACGTTCCAGCAATGTGCGCCAGTGGCGGTCAAGGTGCGTGATGAGCTCGGCTGTTGCGAAAACAGAATCGCGGCGCAACCAGCGTGGAACAGTCCCTGAATGACCTGCTTCACCGATACACTCAACACTGCGATGACGGATATTGCCACGGATGCCGGTTACGATTCCGACTGGCAGGTTACGGGCAACAAGGACAGGGCCCTGTTCAATATGCATTTCAACCCAACCTGCAACGTCCTTAGGATCAAGAAGCGGGATACCCTTCTCGATTTTGTCGACGTCCATGCCAACTTCGCGCATGCACTCGCCCATAGTCTTGCCAGTGGTGTTATCTTTGATCGCAAGATCAGCAGGGGTGAGCATGCCAAACAGGGCACATGACCCCATATAGGCTTTGCCAAAGCGGGCACTCTCTTCACCACGAAGGGCATAGAGCTTGAGATTCCGGCGTGGCTTAAAACCTTCTTCCTTGAAACGGGCAAGAATAGCCAGACCAGCAACAATGCCTGCTCCACCGTCAAAATTACCACCTTGTGGGACCGAGTCGATGTGTGACCCACATGCAAGAAATGGCAGATCAGGCTCTGAGCCTTCGAGGGTGACGATGAGGTTCTGGCCCCCATCATATTCAGTTGGAAAGCCGAGTTCCTGAGCCTTTTTTTCAATAATCTGCAGCGCTTTTGTTTCAAGCTCTGAAAAAGCAAGACGCGTAATGCCGACACCGTCAAAGCTCAGGTCTTTTAAAGCAGCAAACAGTTCTTCAGAAAGCTGGCGGTCGCCCTCATCTTCAATCCTGTAATTATGCTGCTCTGTTTTATTCTCAGTCATTCTTGGGATCCACCCATGCAAGATCGGGTTCGTCAGCTTCTTCTGTGACAACACCATGGATAAGATCACTCACCCGTGGAATACCGCGATGTAAGCAGAAAGTCTCCAAGCCTTCAATGACAGATATCATCGCCGTTGGCTGAAGGAAGGTTGCGGTTCCAACCTGCACGGCACTGGCACCTGCCAGCATATACTCGGCAGCGTCATCTGCCGTTGATATGCCACCACAACCAATCACCGGTATCTTGACTGTTCTGGCGCACTGGAAGACCTGACGCAGGATGATCGGCTTGATTGCCGGGCCGGACAGACCGCCCATGATGTTCCCCAGACATGGTTTAAAAGTCTGGAGGTCAATCGCCATGGAAAGGATGGTGTTGGCAACGACGACCGCATCTGCACCGGCAGCTTCAGTGGCCCGGGCAATTTCTGCAATGTCACCAACATTCGGGGTCAGCTTGACCCAAAGTGGCAGATCAGTTGCTTCACGCAGGGCACGGGTCACGCGTTCGGCAGATGCCGCCTGCATGGCAAAGGCCTTGCCATCTTCTTCAATGTTCGGGCAGGAGATATTGGCTTCAAGGGCCGCGACACCTGCCATGCTCATTTCGCTTGCAAGACTGGCAAAACCCTCAGCCGTAGGTGCAGAGATACTCACCACAAGTGGGGTATCATAGGGTGCATAATACGGCATGGTTTCGTTGACAAAATAATCCACGCCCTTGGAGGGGATACCAATCGCATTGATCATGCTGCCCGGGCGTTCAACGACACGCGGCATCGGATTGCCTGTGCGAAGTTCCCGTGTAATTGTCTTCGTAACCATGGCGCCGAGGCGGTTGAAATCCATGGTCTTTTCAAGACCCTCAGCAAATGTGCCGGAGGCGGGCATGACGGGATTGCGTAGTGTCAGGCCGCCAACCTTTACAGTCATATCGACTTTGTTGCGCTGCTTCATGGAAGAGCCTCCATCAAATCGAATACCGGACCATCCCAGCAGACCCGACGACTGACAATATCACCATTGACGTTGAAGTCGCGAACGCAACAATGGCAAAGGCCAATACCACAGGCCATCTGTTGTTCCATGGCAACCTGACCGGGCAGTGAAAACTCACTGGCAAGACGTTGCTGAACGCGCATCAGACGGCTGGAGCCACAGGTGAAGAATGCATCACAACGACCATCTGCAACAAGCTGGCGCAGAATGCGTTCAACATTGGCTGGTCCGCTGGTAGATTCAGAATCTGTCACTGTAATGACGTCTGCACCCTGCAGTTTGAACAGATCAACAGACACCAGAAGCTCCGGGCGGCGGGCACTGAAGACGGCAGTCACACCAATGCCCATAGCTTTGGCAGCTTCTGCAAGCGGGGCCAGCGTTGCAAGGCCTGCACCGCGGCCAACGGCAACAATATGCTTCCATGAAGGATCAAGGGTAAAGCCAACACCAAGTGGGCCCATGATGTCGAGCTTATCGCCATGCTTCAGGGTTGCAAGTCCGCGTGTTCCTGCACCCGTGACCTTGTAGAGGAATTCAACCTGTTTCTTGATCGGACTAACACCATAAAGGCTCATAGGACGACGCAAGAATGGATGTTCACCTGCAGGAGCTGGACAAAGAAGCTGGAAAAACTGCCCCGGAACAGCCGATGCTGAAATGTCGCTACAGTTAACAACCATATGACGATATTCAGCATTGACTGCGGTGTTCGATACAACTTCAGCCAGCTCTGCTGTGACACTTGCCTGCCAGGCTGGGTTTTTATTGTGTTCAGCAGAGTTGGTCATGTTTTTGATTTACCTTATGACAGTTCGGCGCCGCGGCGTTCTGGGATAAGGAACCACATTGCGATAAGGTCAACGATATAGAGAGCGGATAGCATTGCGATTGCTGTGCTGAAGCCCCACTGCATGGCGATGAAGCCGACGACAACAGGACCAAAACCACCAACACCACGACCGATATTGAACAGAACATTCTGAGCTGTTGCGCGAGCAGATGTTGGGTAGAGTTCGCTGATGAGGGCACCATAGCCGCCAAGCATACCGTTGACGAAGAAGCCCATGATTGCACCAACAATCAGCAGAGCTGTTGCGTCGCTGAGAGTTGAATAGATCAAGATCATGATCGCTGACATGATCATGTAACCAAAGAAGGCTGGACGACGACCTACGCGGTCAGCAATGTGGCCGAATGCGAAGATACCAATGGCCATGCCGATGATTGTGACAGAAGTCCAGATGCCGGATTTCGTCAGATCAAAGCCAAAAGTTTTAGCCAGATAGTTTGGCATCCAGATCATCACGCCATAATAGCCAAAGTTCTGGACTGAGCAGAGAATAACCATACCAAGACTGATTTTGGTTGTTTCCTTGTCCTTGACCAGAAGGTGAAGAGCAGATTCCTTTGGAGCATTCTTCGTATTTTTGACGAATACTTCTGGCTCATGCAGTGAGTAGCGGATGAAGTAGGCTGCAACAGCTGGCAGAACGCCGATAGCAAACATCCAGCGCCAGCCAATGGCAGGAAGGAGAATTGGTGTCAGCATCGCGGCCATCAGAACACCAAGCTGCCAGCCAAGACCGACGTATGAAGATGCACGGGCACGCTTTGAGGCTGGCCATGCTTCCGCAACAAGGGCCATACCAATACCAAACTCACCACCGAGCCCAAGGCCTGCAATGGTACGGTAAAGAAGGAGATCCCAGTAACCCTGAGCAAGAGCACACATACCGGTAAAGACGGCGAACAGAACAATTGTCCATGTCAGAACGCGAATACGGCCGATCCGATCTGAGAGCATACCGAAAACAACGCCACCGATAACGGCACCAATCAGTGTTGCAGTTACAAGGGATGTGCTCTGCGCAGGCGATAAGGCGAGGTCTGCTGAGATTGCTGTGAGCATAAAGCCAAGGATCATAAGGTCGAAGCCATCCATGGCATAACCCAGTGCTGATCCCCATAAGGCTTTCATTGCTTTGCTGTCGACGACATCTGAAGATGCCGGATTGCCCGAGGCATTAATCTGATCGTTGCCCACGCGTTCAGTCCTTCCATAATAGTCAGGCACAGAAAACAAGTAGGCGTAGCCGTTTTGGTTCTGGCCTGTAACTGCGTTACTAGGTCAATAGAGCGATCGCTCTCCCAAAAGGCTTTTAAACCGGGCCAATAGTGTTATACCGCGACCCCCCGCGGGAGAGATGCCATACCGCCGAATTGTGACCCCCGACGAATTGCACAAAAGTATGTTTATGGTGACCAAAACCCGATTGCAATCACTATCTAGACATTATGCGTATGCGACAGATGCACGCTTGTGCAATAATGTTGTGCTTTTGCTGCAATTTTAGGCGTTTTCGTGCGTAAAAATACGAATTAAGTATATTTCGTGCGTGAAACGATAATCAGTTTGCCGTTTTCTTTGCATAAATGTAGAAATGGCACGAGTTAACCAAATCCTCGAAAATCTGTTTAAGGACACCATTAATGTCTCCCGTCATGCTGTTTTACAAAGATGTCCAGGTTCTTTCCCGTGATGAACATCGGGATCTGCGTCTTAAGGGTTCCGAGGGGTTTGATTTTGCAGCCAATACCCATTGGTTGCCTGTTGCTGGTACGGAATTCGCGTCGGCCTGCCGTTCTTACCCTATTGTTTTTGTCAGTGAGGGCAGTGGGGCAGATGAAAAAATAACGGCTATTCTGCTTGTCGGACTACAGCAGGGCTCAAACGATTACGTTGATAATGAAAAGCATTGGCATCCGGGTGCCTATCTGCCAGCTTTTGTTCGGCGATACCCATTTGCTCTTGCTGTGCCGGGTCCAAACGATGAGGGCGGAAAAGGCGACTTTATGGTTTGTTTTGATGCAAGCTTTGCCGGGTTTAATATGGAAGAGGGCGCCCATATTTTCAATGAAGACGGTACGGCTAGTGAATTACTCGAAGGGGTCGTGGAGTTCATGAACGGTTTTCAGAATGATCTGGCGGAAACCAAGAAGTTCGTTGATGAGCTGCGTAGACTGGACTTGCTGGAACGTCGCTCTGCTGAAGTTCGTGGTTCCAATGGCCGCCTTTTCAAAGTTGATGATATTCTGGTTGTCAACGAAAAGAAATTTAATGAATTGAGTGATGCTGAAGTCGGGAAACTGCACAGGCAGCATTATATGGGCTGGATTTATGCCCATCTGATGTCTCTGTCTAACTTGCCGCTTCTGGTTGATCTGCATCGCGGCAAGAAAGGCGAATAAGAAATTCGATGTCCTCAAACGAGTTTCGCATTCGTAAAACTGAGGTGGGAGATGCCTTTTATCTACCACCTGTCGAACGCTCAGCCGGTCAGGTTTTTAAGAGCATTCCTGAGCTCGCATTCATCGCAGATGATCAGATAACAGATGTTGCAGGCCATCTAGCCGCTATTGATGCGGGAAAGTCATGGGTTGCCATCAATATCAGCGACAGCAGTATCATAGGCTTTCTGGTCGGAGAGCAAATTGGTGCTGATTTATATATTGGTGAGTTTTCTGTTGCTGCTCCATGGCAGGGGCAGGGAGTTGGTCGGGCTTTGCTGAAACAGGTTATGCTGGAAGCAAAGAGAGAGGGCTTCTCACGTTTGACCCTGACGACATTCCGAGATGTTTTATGGAACGGGCCATTTTATGGGAAACTCGGGTTCGTAATCCTCTCTAGCGAAAATACAGATGCTTATTTGCGTGATACGCTTAGAGCCGAAGCAGAACATGGTATACCTGTAGAGCAGCGCTGTGCCATGGCCCTGAAGCTCTAATCGGTATTTATCTCGAAGTTTCCAACCTTAGTTCTTGTCTGCGGCTTTTGTTAAAACTGGGCATGCGTTATGCATAAAGCTACAGGTCTATTTGGCGGAAGCCTCAGTCGCAGGAAAAGAATTTATGTCCGAAAACCTCAAAAAAGCTATCGGTTCTGGTGACCATCTTATTCTGGTTGACGGTTCTTCTTATATTTTCCGCGCGTATCACGCTTTGCCTGCCTTGATTCGTAAGGCTGATGGTTTGCCAATTGGTGCTGTTTCTGGCTTCTGTAACATGATGCTGAAGCTGCTGCGAGAGCAGATCAATGGCGGTAAGGCGACACACTTGGCTGTTATTTTTGACAGCTCGCGCATCACATTCCGCAATGAAATTTACTCGCAGTATAAGGCCCACCGCCCAGAGGCCCCAGATGATCTGAAGCCTCAGTTTGCACTTATTCGTGATGCGACGCGAGCCTTTGACCTTGCCTGCATTGAGCAGGAGGGTTTTGAAGCTGATGACCTGATCGCAACCTATTCCCGACAGGCTTGTGAGCGGGGCGCAAAAGTTACAATCGTTGCGTCCGATAAAGACCTTATGCAGCTCGTGCGTGACGGCATCTCAATGTATGACTCTGTCAAAGACCGGGTCGTCGATGAAGCGGTTGTTATCGAGAAATTTGGTGTGCCGCCTGAAAAGGTAATCTACGTTCAGGCGCTGGCTGGAGATTCAACCGATAACGTGCCGGGTGTACCGGGAATAGGAGTAAAAACTGCTGCTCAGCTGGTCTTGGAATATGGTGATCTTGAAACGCTCTTGGCGCATGCTCATGAGATCAAACAGCCCAAGCGTCGTGAAGCCCTGATTAATTTTGCCGAACAGGCCCGTATTTCCGAAAAACTGGTGACCTTGCGGCAGGATGTTCCCGTTGATACGCCTCTTGAAGATCTGGTTGCCCATGATCCGGATCCGCGGCACTTGATCGCCTTTCTAAAGGCAATGGATATGACCACGATCGCCCGTCGGGCATCACAGGTTTACGATATCGATCCAACGGAGATTGAGCCGGACCCACGTATGCTTCCGGGTGGCGAGGGCATCGTCTGGAAAGCACCAGTCCGCAGAGAAACACCTGCTACTGACCTGTTTGTTTCTGCTGCAGAGCCAAATGCAAAAGCCGCATCAAATAAGGTTGATGCCGCACAGAGTGCTGCAATGGCTCTTGCTCTCCAGAACGCAGAAAATATTCGAAAGCTTCCCTTCGATCATAAAAAATATCAGACTGTTCAGGATGTTGAACAGCTCGAGAAATGGGTGGAACGCGCCAGAGAAGTTGGTGTTGTTGCATTTGATACGGAGACGACATCGCTTGATGTCATGCAGGCAGATCTTGTCGGATTTTCACTTGCGGTGACGCCAGGTGAGGCATGCTATGTGCCATTGCAGCATAAGTCTCAGGATGCTGATCTGTTTGGTGATGGCTTCCTTGGCGGACAGATTCCGCTGAAAGATGCCATGGCTGTTCTAAAGCCGCTGCTTGAGGATGAAAGTGTTCTCAAGATCGGGCAGAACATGAAATATGACTGGGTGATCATGAAGCGCTATGGCGCAACTATTGCGCCTTTTGATGACACGATGTTGATTTCTTATGTTCTGGATGCCGGTCGTGGTTCTCATGGCATGGATGAACTGGCCAAGCGGCATCTTGAGTATGCAACCATTCCCTATTCGCAGGTTGCCGGAACGGGCAAAAATGCCATTAGCTTCCAGCGTGTTGATCTGGATAAGGCCACAGCTTACGCAGCTGAAGATGCCGATGTGACCTTGCGCCTTCATATGGTGCTGAAACCTCGGCTCGTCGCTGAAAAACTGACGACTGTCTATGAAACGCTTGAGCGGCCATTGGCTGCTGTCATTGCCCGTATGGAAATGCGTGGTATCAGCATTGATCGTAATATCCTGAGTCGGTTGAGTGGTGACTTTGCGCAGGGTATGGCAGCGCTGGAAGCAGAGATTTATGAGCTGGCTGGTGAAAGTTTCCTTGTTTCTTCACCGAAACAAACGGGTGATATTCTATTTGGAAAACTGGGCCTGCCCGGTGCCAAGAAAACGGCGACAGGCCAATGGGCAACGCCTGCCTCGCTTTTGGAAGAGCTTGCAAGTGCGGGACATGAGCTCCCACGCAAACTGCTTGACTGGCGCCAGCTTGCCAAGCTTAAAACGACCTATACGGACGCTCTACCCGGATATGTGAATCCTGAAACGGATCGGGTTCATACAAGCTTCTCGTTAGGTTCAACCCTGACAGGTCGTTTGGCCTCTTCTGAGCCGAACCTGCAGAATATCCCGGTGCGTAGTGAGGCTGGTCGACAAATTCGAAAAGCATTCATTGCACCAGCCGGACATAAGATTGTATCGGCTGACTACAGTCAGATTGAGCTGCGTGTTCTGGCCCATATGGCTGATATCCCGCAGCTGCAAAAGGCTTTTGCAGATGGGCAGGATATCCACGCGGCAACGGCCTCTGCCATGTTTGGTGTGCCTGTAAATGAAGTAAACAGTGATCTGCGCCGTAGTGCCAAGACGATTAACTTCGGAATTATATATGGCATTTCCGCTTTCGGTTTGGCTCAGAGACTTGGAATTGGAAATGGTGAAGCTGCCAATTTCATCAAACAGTATTTTGAGCGCTTTCCCGGTATTCGCGATTATATCGAAGACATCAAGAAAACCTGCCGCGAAAACGGTTACGTTACGACATTGTTTGGTCGTGTCTGTCATTACCCGCTTATTTTAACGGGTAAACCACAGGAGCGTGCAGCAGTTGAGCGGCAGGCAATCAATGCGCCGATTCAAGGCAGTGCTGCAGATATTATCCGTCGAGCCATGATCCGTATGGATGATGCTTTGAAAGAGGCATCTCTTTCAGCTCAGATGCTTCTGCAGGTGCATGACGAACTTGTCTTCGAAGTTTCCGATGATGAAATTGATAAGACGCTTGCGGTTGTTCGAAAAGTGATGGAGCAGGCTGCCGAACCGGCTGTTTCTCTAAAAGTGCCGCTTGTTGTTGATGCGCGTGCTGCCCAGAACTGGGATGAAGCTCACTGATGCCAGCTTGTGCGTAACGCTGTTCTAAATGAAGAAAAGCAGCGTTACGAGCAGGAAGACTGGCAGTAGAATGGCAAATGACCATATCATGTATGTGAAGAAGTTCGGCATTTTAATGCCGGAACGTCTGGCGATGGCGTAAACCATAAAGTTGGGTGCATTGCCGATATATGTAAGTGCGCCCATGAAAACGGCACCGCAGGAAATAGCACCCAGAGTTTTAGCGCCAACAGTCATGAGTGTCTGCGCATTACCACCCGCAAGTTCAAAGAATACGATGTATGTTGGGGCGTTATCCAGAAAAGCAGATAATCCGCCCGTTAACCAGAAATAGGCAATATTATTTGGGCGGCCATCAGCATGGCTTACCAGTGCAACCAGTGGTGCAAAGGCACCATCTTTACCCGCATTCAGGATAGCGATAACCGGAATGATTGCTGTAAAAATACCAGCAAACAGTTTGGCAACCTCTGTAATAGGTCCCCAGTTGAAATCATTGGTTTCCCGGTCTTCCTTAGGAGTTAAAGCCATTGAGATAAATGCAACAATAATCAAAACGAAATCGCGCATGAGATTGGTAATATCAATCTGGTTATCGGCAATTGTTACCGTACCGAAATCAACAGCCGCACCACTGATGATGGTTAGAATAATCACACCAATCAAGATGAAGTTAATGCCGCCGGTTATCCGCAATGGTCTCTCGGGAGTTGAGTCATGTGGCATAACCCCCTCTTTCTTAAAGAGGGCGCGATCCATCAAATAGAACAAGATAAGAAGAATAGCGCAGATTAAGGCTGTCTCTGGCAGCAGGTGAACGGTTGTCCAGAAAAAGCTGACACCGCGCAGGAAGCCCAGAAACAGAGGCGGATCACCTAACGGGCTAAGGGAACCGCCAATATTGGCAACGAGGAAAATGAAAAACACAATGACGTGCGCATTCTGTTTACGATCATCATTAGCCCGGATAAGTGGGCGGATCATTACCATCGCGGCGCCGGTTGTACCGATAAGGCTTGCAAGGCAGGTACCAATTGCAAGCATTGCAGTATTAAGGCCGGGTGTTCCCTTCAAGTTGCCATGTACAACAATGCCTCCAGACACTGTAAATAATGCAAGTAACAAGAGAATGAAGGGGAAATATTCCAACAGGGCTGCATGTACGAGTGCAGACCACGCTACTCCAGGTCCAAAAAAGACAGCAAGAGGCACAATTGCAAGGAGAGCCCAGAACACTGCAATTTTGCCCATATGCAATTCCCATAACTGATGGGAAATCAGAGGGCATAGAGCTATGGAGAGAAGCATGCCGGCAAATGGAAATGCCCATAAAATGCTGAGCTCTGAACCATTTAAATCTGCGGCAAAAGCCTGCTCAGGTAAAAGAATACAAAAGGTTGCCGCAAAAGTAATCCGGATGAACCAGTTGGAAATAGCGGCTATATTTTGCATTACGACCCTAATGTTCTGAAACTCAAACAATGTTTAAGTTTTGCTTTTATGGCAGATGATGTCTGCGCTGCAAACTACCGCTAGACGATAATAGTTTGTCCGCATGCTACGCAGATGACAATTAGACGCATGAATAACGAATAATGACACTGCCGACAACAACTTAAGAAAGAGGGCTGTTTTTATGTTGTTGCCTCAGGCGAAACTGTCTGTTCGTTTGATGGGGTAACAATATCCTGATCTGATTGATCAAATATCTGACCTTCGCGTTCTGGTTTAACCAGTGGTGCTGGGACTGGCGTATTTCCACGCAAGAGATCGTTACCAGCGTATATGCCTGCCGTCATCTGTATCTGGAAACGTTCATTGTCACGCTGTCTGGTATCTGCGATAATTTCATCAATTTCCTCCGCATCAACGCCGAGCTCCAATAGAGTCTCTTTACTGAATGCCATTGCGGATTCAAAGGTTTCTCTGATCTGGTAATCAACGCCTGCGTGGACAAGCTCAAGGGCGTGGCCGCGATCATATGCCCGGGCAAATATCTTGGTTGCCGGAAATTCTGTTTTGATGAGATTGACGATCTTGTTTGTCGTCTCCGTGCCGGTAACGCAGACAAGTATCATGCTGGCATCTTTTGCGCCGGATGCTTGAAGTACATCAAGTCGCGTGCCATCGCCGTAATAGACTTTTACGCCAAATGTTGATGCGATACGGATCAGCTTTGCATCCGTCTCTATGATTGAGAGATCGTAACCCTTGGCAAGAAGAGGTTGACTGACCATCTGGCCAAAACGGCCAAAGCCGATCAGCAGAATATTGTTGCTGAGCTCTTCAGGTAGATCAATGTCTTTAAGGTCAACCTTGGATTTCTTGATAATTCTCTGCTGTAGCATGAGCACAACAGGCGTCAGTGCCATGGAAATGATAACTGTGGCGCTGAGAGTGGCTGCAGTTCGGGCATCAAAAATGCCGGCGGCTGTTGCGGCTGCATAGAGAACAAATGCAAACTCGCCGCCTTGTGTCAGCAGGGCACCACGGAAGAAGGCTTCACGATGGTTGATGCCGAAGCTGCGGGCTGCAAGATAGACACCGAGAGATTTGAGAAACATGCAGCTGAGGGCGGCGGTGGCAATCAGAACCCAGTTCTCAAGGACAAGCTTGATATCCAGAGACATCCCGACAGCCATAAAGAACAGGCCCAGCAGAATGCCTCGGAAAGGTTCGATATCAATTTCAAGCTGATGACGGAAACTTGATTCAGACAGAAGAACCCCTGCCATGAATGCGCCCATTGCCATTGATAGCCCACTGAGCTCCATTAATAAGGCAGCCCCCAGTACAACCAAAAGTGCGGCAGCTGTCATGACCTCACGGGCACCAGAACTGGCGAGAATGGCAAAGAGCGGATTCAGGAGCCAGATACCTGCAGCAACCATAGAAGCTACTGCACCAACGGCAATCAGGGCGTTGAGCCAGTTGAAACCTTCGCCGCTGGAAAAGGGAGATAGAAATGCAACAATTGCCAGTAACGGCACAATCGATAAATCTTCAAGCAGTAGTGTTGAGATAATCCGCTGGCCCGGAGCTGTTGCCGCCTTGCCCTTCTCTTCCAGTATCTGCATGACAATAGCAGTTGAAGAAAGGACGAACCCCATACTGCCGATGAAGGCAATTGTAAGGGGTATGCCAGCGGTAAAGCCTGCCATGGTCAGTAAAGAGCCACAGAATGAAACCTGTAGGGCCCCCAAGCCAAAAATATCTTTACGCATGCGCCATAGACGGGAAGGCTGCATTTCAATGCCGATCAGAAACAGGAACATGACAACGCCAAGTTCTGCGACATGAAGAATGGAATCGGGATTAGAGAACAGTTTAAGCCCGAATGGGCCGATGGTCAGACCGGCGCAGAGATACCCTAATACGGCACCAAGACCGAGACGTTTAAAAAGCGGGACGGCTACGACACCTGCTGCAAGCAGTGCTACCGCATAAACCAGATCATTGCCGTCGGTTGGTGTTGCCATAGTCTTTAACGTTCTCTAGTTCTTGTGATTGGATATTCGTAGTACAACCGACCTAAGCCCTTTGGGCGTGACCGATATCACCTCGTGTTATGGTTGCTCTGCTTTTTCTCCACTTTCCGGTGCAAGAAATTGAGCCTTTGCCAGCTCGGCAAATAATCCATTCTGTTTCACCAGAGCATCAAAGCTTCCACTTTCTGCAATCTTTCCCTTATCGAAAACAAAGATACGGTCAGCATTGCGAATAGTTGCAAGACGGTGGGCAATCACAAAGGTTGTCCTGCCTTTTGTCATCTCTTCCAGCGCTTTTTGCAGCTTTCTCTCTGTCGTTGCATCAAGAGCGCTGGTGGCTTCGTCCAGAATGACGATTGGTGGGTTCTTCAGCAAGACACGGGAGATGGAAAGCCTTTGTCTCTCACCGCCGGAGAGTGAGCGCCCTCTTTCGCCGATGATCGTATCAAGACCGTCTGACTGTCGCTTAAGAAAGTCGCCTGCTTGTGCACGTTCCATAGCGTCGATGATTTCAGCGTCAGTTGCATTGGGGCGACCAACCAGCATGTTGTCGCGAATGGAGCGGGCAAATAACATTGGCTCCTGAAAGACAACGCCAATGTTATGCCGCAGTGAGTTCAGGGTTACGTTCCGGATATCATCGTTGCCCAGAACAATATGTCCTGACTGTGGGTCGAAAGTGCGGTAAAGAAGCGACAGAGTTGTCGATTTGCCGGAGCCAGTTGAGCCGACAAGGGCAACCGTCTCTCCTGTTTTGACAGTCAGGTTGATATCTTCGACAGCAGGCCTTTTACCGTCATAAGAGAACGAGACATTCTCAAATTTGATTGCACTGATATTACGATCAAGCTGTTTGGCGTTAGGTTTATCCCTAACCTGAGGTGTTGTGTCGAGTATCTCAAAGTATTCCTTGATTTTTGGGGCTTCAAGAAACAGCTGGTTGATGAAGCCGGAGACCTGCTGCAGGTAACCAATCAGAAGGGTTGCCAGATTCATGAAGGCAACGATCTGACCAATTGTTGCCTGATCCCGGATATGCAGCCAGACACCAACAAGAAAGATGGCCATAACGGTGAGTGTTGAAGCTGCACGCGTGGCGATCGTCACAACTGCCCACCATGACAGAACCGGCATCTGCACGCGCAGAAGTGAATCAATGATGTCTCTTAAAGCCCGGCCTTCAGCCTGAATACGGGTGAAAGACTGGATGACCGGAATATTACCAAAGGCATCTGAAACATAACCCGCAAGATTGGAGCGATGTTGCTCGACTTCATCCTGCATGGTCAGGGTTTTATGTAGAACCAGGGTTGTACTGACAGCAAACACAATGACCAGAATGATCAGCAGAAGCCCAAGCTGCCAGTTCATGAATAGTGTCAGGGGGAGTAAAACGATGAGAGCGATGAGAGCTGCAAGATGGCTTCGGAAAAAGCCAAGCCATAGCCATGCCATGGCACTGGTTCCATCAAGCATGACTTTCAGAACTTTACCGGAGTGAGCTTCTGAGTGGAATGATAAGGGAAGTTCCAGCACATGCTCAAAGTAATTTGCCATGGCCGTGCAGCGGTGCCTGTGAGAAAGGCGATCGGCAAAAAGAGCCACGGTGACACCACCGCCAATCGTGAATAGCCCAAATAGTGCCCATGCGAGAACAAGTGGTAGCAGCTCGCCAAAAGTAATCTTGGTGGCGTTGCCGACTGCTGTGGTCATGACGTCGATGATCCGACCAAAAAGGACAGGCTCGGCAAAAGCTGCAAGTGCCAGTGCAATATTGGCGATTGCCAATATACTTCCGACAAAAGAATCAGAACCAAGCTCTTTTAACACACGCCAGTAGAGACGGGTTAAGCCCATGATATCCTGCCTGTTTCATTTAGGGGGTATTGATCGTAGGATAAACCTTTCCTCCTTGAGGAGATAGGCCTATTTTCATCTTTGAAAAGGGTTTTAAAATGCAAAAAAGCCCCGGCTTTGACACCGGGGCTTTCTGTTTTTTATTCCTTTGTTCAGATTTTTGGCATTGAGTTCTTCACTTCGTCATCAACATAAGCTTCAAACGTTGTGAAGTTTTCACGGAACATGCCGACCAGTCGTTTGGCAGTTGCTTCATAATCACTCTTGTCGGCCCATGTCAGGGCAGGATTCAGGATTGTGGTATCAATATCATGAACCGCAGTCGGAACCTGGAAACCGAAATATGGATCGTTACGGAATTCCGATTTCGTCAGGGAACCATCAAGAGCTGCTGTCAGCAGTCCGCGTGTGACCTTGATTGGCATACGGTGACCGACACCATATTTACCACCGGTCCAGCCTGTATTCACCAGCCAGCAGCGAACATTGTACTTCGCGATGTAATCACGCAGCAGGTTGCCGTAGACGGATGGATGGCGCGGAATGAATGGTGCGCCAAAGCAGGTTGAGAATGTTGCTTCGGGCTCTGTCACACCCTTTTCTGTACCGGCAACCTTGGCGGTATAACCCGAAAGGAAGTGATACATTGCCTGTGCAGGTGACAGAAGCGAGATCGGAGGCAGGACACCGAAAGCATCACATGTCAGCATGATGATGTTCTTCGGAATAGGTGCCTGACCGGTCAGGCTTGCATTCGGGATGAATTCAAGCGGATAGGCGCAACGGGTGTTTTCTGTTTTTGAATTGTCGTTGAAGTCTGGACGACGGGTGACCGGGTCAATGACAACGTTCTCAAGAACAGTACCAAAACGCTCGGTTGTTGCGTAAATCTCAGGCTCCGCTTCACGGGAGAGGTTGATGGTCTTTGCGTAACAGCCACCTTCAAAGTTGAAGATACCGCGATTACTCCAGCCGTGCTCGTCATCGCCAATCAGTGTTCGTTTAGGATCAGCCGACAGCGTTGTTTTACCTGTGCCGGAGAGGCCGAAGAAGACGGCTGAATCATCATTGTTGCCGACGTTCGCTGAGCAATGCATTGGCATGACAGACTTTGGCGGCAAGGTGTAGTTCAGGAATGTGAAGACCGATTTCTTGATTTCACCGGCATAGGACGACCCGCCAATCAGGACGATGTTACGGGTAAAATCACAGGCAATCACAGTTTCAGAGCGGCAACCATGACGCTTCGGATCTGCCTTGAAGGATGGCAGGTCAATGATTGTCAGTTCTGGTGCAAAACCTGCCAGCTCTGACTGATCTGGGCGGATCAGGAGGTTGCGAATGAACAGTGAGTGCCATGCGTATTCCGTGAATACGCGTGTCTTCACTCGATATTCCGGGTCAGCTCCGCCGTAGAGATCTTGAGCAAACAGCTCTTTGCCTTCGGCATGCTTGATGAAATCTTCGAACAGCGTATCGAACTGTTCCGGGGTTATAGCGCCATTGTTATCCCACCAGATTGCCTTTTCAGTATTCTGGTCGCGGACAATGAATTTATCTTTTGGAGAGCGGCCTGTATGCACTCCTGTGTCGGCAATAAGAGCGCCACCGGCAACAAGTTGGGCTTCCTGACGGGCGAGGGCGTGCTCGTACAGCCGTGGGGCGACATGATTCCAGTAGACACACTTCAGGTTTTTGAAGCCTGAACGATCTGCTCCATTCGCAGCGTTGAAGATACCAATATTTTCCAAGATATTTTCCTCCAGTAGCTGTTGGGTGGTGTCCGGCAACCTGCGGAGCTTAAAATAACCCCCTGCTATAATAGCGCTATTCTTTTGCTGGAAAAAAGCCCTTTCTTTCGGGCATTAATCCCTGACACCCCTATAGTATAAATTGTTAGGTAAAAGCTACTGCCTTGGTATTAGCCATCCGACTAGCATGGAGGTATTTAAAAACAGAAAAATACTGCCACAAGAAAAACTTATTTCCCTGTATCTATCTCGCCCCCTGTAAAACTTTATGGCAGAATACATATATAACTCGTGTGAGTTTGATTTTTGAGGAAGCCTATATGCCAACCATTGCTCTTGTTGATGATGACCGTAATATCCTGACGTCGGTTTCCATTGCGCTTGAAGCGGAGGGATATCGTATTCAGACATATACGGATGGTGCATCTGCATTGGACGGTCTGACACAGTCTCCACCTGATCTGGCAATTTTTGATATCAAAATGCCACGCATGGATGGAATGGAGCTTCTGCGCCGGTTCCGTCAGAAATCAGACATGCCGGTCATCTTCCTGACCTCGAAGGATGAAGAGATTGATGAGCTCTTCGGCCTCAAAATGGGGGCTGATGACTTTATTCGCAAACCTTTCTCTCAAAGACTTCTGGTTGAACGTGTCAAAGCTGTTTTGAGACGTGCGGCCCCGCGTGATCAGGCTGCCGTGCGCGAGGCGGATGCCAAGGCCTTAGAGCGTGGTCAGCTAAAAATGGATCCGGAACGTCATACTTGTACATGGCAGGGCGAACCGGTGATTCTGACCGTGACAGAATTCCTGATTCTGCAGGCCCTTGCTCAGCGTCCGGGTGTTGTGAAAAGCCGCAATGCCCTGATGGATGCTGCTTATGATGATCAGGTCTATGTTGATGACCGCACAATAGATAGTCATATCAAACGTCTGCGTAAGAAATTCCGTCTGGTTGATAAAGATTTTGATATGATTGAGACACTGTATGGTGTTGGCTATCGCTTCAAGGAAGCATGATAGAAGCTGGTTCTCAAATATACCGCGGAAAGCTTTTCTGCGGTATCATTACCGGTATATAAAATAGCCGGTAAATGGGGTCTGTTATATGGCGGCGGAACAATCTGGTAATACGGAGGCAGGGCAACGGGCCATTCCGCCACGTGGTCTGGTAAAGCTGCGCAAATTTTGGCGCAGCATTGTTGTGCGTGCTTCTTCAAGCCTGACACGCCGCATTGTTGTTCTTAATCTTGCAGGACTGTTCGCATTACTGCTTGGCTTTCTCTATCTGAACCAGTTCAGAGAAGGCCTGATTGAGGCACGTGTTCAGAGCCTGCTGACCCAAGGTGAAATTATTGCCGGTGCCATTGCCTCATCCGCAACTGTTGATACGGATACCATTACAATTGATCCAGACAAGCTTTTGCAGATGCAGGCCGGTGAAACATTGGGGCTTGGTGATGATGCCGTTTCTCCTCTGGAGTTCTCCCTGAATCCTGAGCGTGTTGCACCATTATTACGTCGGTTGGTAACGCCGACCCGCACGCGTGCCAGAATTTATGATCGCGATGGTGTTATGTTGTTGGATACGCGGGCTTTTTATTCCCGCGGTGATATCTTCAGCTTTAACCTCCCGCCTGTTAACGGGCGTAAACATCCTTCATGGTTTCAGGAGACCTGGTCCGCTATCCGTGCCTGGTTCAACGGTATGCCAAAGAATGTTGATGACCTTGAGGCGATTGACGGGCTGAAGTTCTCTGAAGTCAGCGACGCTTTAAGAGGTAAGCGCCAGTATGAAGTCCGCGTTAATGGTCATGGCGAAACAATAGTTTCGGTTGCCGTTCCTGTTCAACGTTATCGCTCTGTGAGGGGAGCCTTGCTTCTGTCAACGCAAGGTGGTGATATTGACGGCATTATTAGCGCGGAACGTATGGCCCTTGTCCGCATCTTCCTTGTTGCTGCTGCGGTTATGATTGTTCTGTCGATGGTTCTGGCCGGTGCAATTGTCGGCCCGGTTCGCAAGCTTGCCGAGGCGGCAGAACGCGTGCGCAAAGGCGTACGACTGCGGCAGGAAATTCCAGACTTTACAGACCGTTCTGATGAAATCGGGCATTTGTCTGGTGCGCTGAGAGATATGACACATGCGCTTTATAACCGGATCGAGGCCATTGAGCGTTTTGCGGCGGATGTCGCGCATGAGCTTAAAAACCCGCTGACATCATTACGCAGTGCAACGGAAACACTCCCTCTGGCCCGTAATGATGAATCCCGGGAACGGCTGATGGCAATCATCCAGCATGATGTGAGCCGTCTGGATCGCCTGATAACTGACATTTCTGATGCGTCCCGCCTTGATGCAGAGCTTGTTCGGCAGGATGCAGAAGTGATTGATATCGGGCAGCTTCTTGAGGCTGTTGTTGGTGTTGCACAAGAGCGTCGGGCTGAGCATGAGCCTAATATTGTACTGACAATAGATTCCGATAAATCCGGAAATAATCTGTATCAGGTTCTTGGCCATGATAGCCGTCTTGGGCAGGTTGTCAGCAACCTTATAGATAACGCGACATCCTTCTCACCTCCTGATGCGACAATTGATATTCATCTCTCCCGCAAAGAGCAGATGGTTGAGATTACAGTTGAAGATGAAGGGCCCGGTATCCCGCCTCATGCACTTGAGCGCGTTTTTGAGCGCTTCTACACCGACCGTCCTGATCAGGGTTTTGGTCAGAATTCGGGTCTTGGATTATCAATCTCACGCCAGATTATTGAGGCATATCGTGGAACGCTTACCGTTGAAAATCTGGTAAAACCAGGCGGCTCGGAGGATGATCCGGAAGATAGAAAAGGGGCACGGTTTATTATCAAATTACCGGTTTATATTGCTCCAAAACCAAGCCGTAACGCCAAGGCTGCAAAAAAATGAAGCCGGAGCGATCAACAATACATGCCAATTGCATTCTTATTGACGATATTGGTGTTTTGATCCGGGGGAATACTGGTTCGGGAAAGTCAACAGTTTCGAGAAAACTGATAGCTGCAGCACAGGCCAGCAGCATGTTTGGATGTCTTGTCAGTGATGATCGTACAAGGCTGGAAGTTCAGCATGGTCGTCTGATTGCACGTCCGGTAGAGATGATCAGCGGGCTTATTGAAATTCGTGGAGTTGGTATTGTTAAAGTGCCCTCTGAAGAAGCTGCCGTTATCAGACTGGTTATTGACCTGACTGAACAGGCGCCTCGTATGCCGGAAGAAGGGGCGGAAACGGTTAATCTGCTTGGTGTCAAATTGCCGCATCTTGTTTGGCTCAAAAATGACGATATTGCCTCTTATATTCTGGATGTCGTCAAAGGTACTGCAACAGGTGCTGATGGCGTTCACATTGATTTTAAAAGACTTTTATAGCGTATAAGTTTATAATTCCTGCGATATAGACACAAAAATAACAGGTCTATATACAAAAGGATATGTATATGAAAAGTAAGGTTTTTTCGGTTTTTAAGATACTTTTTTAGAATTAATTGTAATTAGCCTCTTGAACTTGGCGCGCCATTGACGAAAATAAGCGCCCGCCCCAAGGGGTGTTGGGATTTGGATTGCTATGATAGGTATGGTGCTCGTCACCCACGGCCATCTGGCGCTGGAGTTTAAAGCAGCGTTGGAGCATGTGGTCGGTACACAAGAACAGCTCGAAACGATTACGATCGGTCCCGAGGACGATATGGAATCTCGTCGTAAGGATATTATGGAGGCTGTGTGCCGCGTTAATTCCGGGCAGGGTGTTGTCGTTTTGACAGATATGTTCGGTGGAACCCCTTCAAATCTTGCGCTCTCATGCATGAGCAACAAGCTTGTAGAAGTCGTTGCCGGTATAAACCTGCCAATGCTCATTAAATTTGCAAGCGTCCGTGAGCATGAAACACTGGAAGATGCCGTCCTGCATGCGCAGGAAGCAGGGCGCAAGTACATCAACGTTGCGTCCCGTGTTTTAGCGGGTAAATAATCAACGAATTTTCTGGGTGGGCACAAGAATGACAGATGGTGCAAATCATAACGCGGGTGATTGTGACTGCCCTCCGGTAACTGTGCCAGAGGGCGCACTTGTCCGTGAATTAAAGATTGTCAATCGCAAGGGATTGCATGCCCGTGCTTCGGCAAAGTTTGTCCAGACTTCAGAAAGCTTTAATGCAACAGTCGCGGTAACGCGCTGTGGTGAGACTGTTGGTGGTTCTTCCATCATGGGCCTGCTGACTTTGGCTGCAGCCCAAGGCACCACCATTACGGTTGTCACGTCCGGTGAGCAGGCGGAAGCCTGTCTGGAAGCCTTGTCTGATCTCGTTTCTAACCGTTTTGGTGAAGACGAATAATTTTTGATATAAAGAAATCTTTATGTCTTTATTGAACTGTGTGCCGCATTCTGTTACACAGTGAGTGAATTTTATTGCTCAAACCATTTCAGGAATAGAACATGTCAAACGACTACGTCGTGAAGGATATTGGCCTCGCCGATTGGGGCCGTAAGGAAATTTCCATCGCTGAAACAGAAATGCCGGGCCTGATGGCTATTCGTGAAGAATATGCTTCAAGCCAGCCACTTAAAGGCGCTCGCATTACTGGCTCACTGCATATGACCATTCAGACAGCTGTTCTGATTGAGACACTGGCAACTCTTGGTGCTGATATCCGCTGGGCTTCATGCAATATCTATTCAACTCAGGATCACGCAGCAGCTGCCATCGCAGCTAGCGGTATTCCGGTTTTTGCCGTTAAGGGTGAAAGCCTGACAGATTACTGGAACTACACCCGCAAAATCCTTGAATGGGGTGATGGCGGTACACCAAACATGATTCTCGACGATGGTGGCGATGTCACCATGCTGGTTCATCTGGGTCTGCGCGCTGAGCAGGGTGATACAGCATTCCTCGACAAGCCAGGCTCTGAAGAAGAAGAGATCCTGTTTGCTCTGATCCGTCGTACACTGACGGAAAAGCCAGGCTGGTTCGCTGAACTTGCCAAGAACATTCGCGGTGTTTCCGAAGAAACAACAACAGGTGTTCATCGTCTTTATGCCATGGCCAAGGAAGGCAAGCTGCTCTTCCCTGCCATCAACGTCAACGACTCTGTCACAAAGTCCAAGTTCGACAACCTTTATGGCTGCCGTGAATCTCTGGTTGACGGTATCCGCCGTGGTACGGACGTTATGATGTCCGGTAAGGTTGCCATGGTTGCTGGTTTCGGTGACGTTGGTAAGGGTTCTGCCGCATCTCTGCGTAATGCAGGTTGCCGCGTTCTGGTTTCTGAAGTTGATCCGATCTGCGCCCTTCAGGCTGCGATGGAAGGCTATGAAGTCACAACAATGGAAGATGCCGCTCCGCGTGCTGACATCTTTGTCACCGCAACAGGTAACAAGGACATCATCCGTATCGAACATATGCGCGCCATGAAGGATCGTGCCATTGTTTGTAACATCGGTCACTTCGATAACGAGATTCAGGTTGCTTCACTTCAGAACCTGACATGGAACAACATCAAACCTCAGGTTGATGAAATTTCATTCCCGGATGGCAAGCGCATCATTCTTCTGTCCGAAGGTCGTCTCGTCAATCTGGGTAACGCAACAGGTCATCCATCCTTCGTGATGTCTGCATCCTTTGCAAACCAGACACTGGCTCAGATTGAGCTGTTCCAGAAGTCAGACAAGTATGAAAATCAGGTCTATACTCTGCCGAAGTTCCTTGACGAGAAGGTTGCCATGCTGCACCTCGCCAAGATCGGTGTGAAGCTGACAAAGCTCAGCAAGGAACAGGCTGACTATATCGGTGTGAAGGTTGAAGGTCCGTTTAAGTCAGACCACTACCGTTACTGATTTCAGTTTTTAAAAGTCACAGGCCCGGCAGTTTTGCCGGGCTTTTTTGTTTCAAACAGAGATTGTTCTGGAAAAGGGTGGAAGAGTAGGTGGATGACCTTTTCTTTCGCTTCTGGCATTTAGCATAGGCGGGTTAAAGTGACTGATTCGCAAGGCAGGTCGCTCACATTGGCTATCTGATGTCCAGGAAAGATGAAATGTTCGCTCATAGGCAGAAACAGCAGAAGAAAGACAGCAGGTTATCAAGAACCTTAAGTCTTGCTGCATCTCTGTTGGGCAGCACCTTTCTGGCTGGAAATGCAGTTGCTCAGACAACGCGGATATCACCCTTGTCCATGGCTGGGTTAGACCCCGCAAATATTGTCTCCTTTGCGATTGCGGCTGGTTTGACGGTTTTCTCTGTTGCGGCTGCGAGCGCACTGGTTTTTGAGCGGCGCAAGGGGCAGCGCCAGCAGGCTGCTCTATTGGCTGAAATTGCTGCTCTCAAGGAAGCTGAAGATCGTATTCAGCTGATCCTTGGCGTTGAAAAGCAATTAATTGTCAGCTGGTCTGGACGGGCAGAACCACATTTCGAGGGTGACCCATCTGTTGCAGGTGCGGGTACGAGCGTCAAACGGGCACTGGCATTCGGTTCCTGGGTGGCTGCAACAGATGTTGCAAAGCTGGAAGCTGCTCTTGAGGCTCTTAAGCAGAGAGGAACAGGTTTTCGTCTTATTCTGCGTCGGCTCAATGGTGGTTTTGTTGAAGCACTTGGCGCAACCTGTGCCGGGCAGGCCGTTCTCCGACTGAAAGATATCGGCGATGAGAGATCTGATTTTCTCAGAGTGCAGTCAGAGCTGAATGATATTCAGTGTGATTTGGATGCCGTGATTGGTCTGTTGGATTCATTGGCGCATCCTGTCTGGTTCCGTGACGCAAAGGATGTTCTGATCTGGACGAATAAGGCATTTCTTGATGCTGTTGAGGCTGACACACTTGTTGAAGCCCGTGAGCGTTCTCTTGAGCTTCTTGACCGGATGGCGCGTGAAGAATCTGCCAGACGTCGGACAGCTGGTGAAGCTTATGAAGCCCGTGTGGCTGCTGTTGTTGCAGGGAAACGCCGTATCGTTGATGTTGTTGAGCGTCTGACTCCGGGTGGAAGTGCGGGTATTGCCATTGACGTGACAGATCTTGAAGCGATGCGCTCAGATCTGCGGCGGCAGACAGAGGCCCATGGGCAAACCCTTGATCAGCTACCAACAGCTGTTGCCATTTTTGATAAAACGCAGAAGCTGTCGTTCTATAATGCAGCCTATAAAAGCCTTTGGGGTATATCAGCAAGCTTGCTGGACAGTCATCCGACAGATGGTGAAATTCTGGAAAATCTCCGGACTGACAGGAAGCTTCCCGAACAGGCTGATTTCCGTACATGGAAGGCGGAAGTGTTATCAGCTTATCATGCTGTTGAGCCGCGGGAAATGTGGTGGCACCTTCCGGACAGACGTACATTACGCGTTGTTGCCAATCCTAACCCGCAGGGTGGCCTGACCTATCTGTTTGATGATGTTTCGGACCGCTTCCAGCTTGAAACAGATTTCAATGCACTGGTACGTGTACAGGGTGAGACACTGGATACCCTGCGCGAAGGTGTAGCGGTATTTGGGCAGGATGGTAAACTGCGCCTCTCTAATCATGCATTTGCTGAAATGTGGAACCTGTCGCATGAGCGGCTGGCTGAGCATCCGCATATTGACGTTGTTATCGGGAAGTGCCGGGAGCTTGCTCCGGAAAGTGCAGCATGGGTTGATATCCGTGCAGCAGTTGCCAGTTTGCCGGAAACCCGGTTGGGAACAACCTGTCGTATTGAACGCACTGATGAAGTCAGTATTGAATGTATGGCTCAGCCGCTACCGGATGGTGCGACCCTGCTCACCTTCAGTGACATCACGGCAAGTGAAAAATTTGCCAAAGCACTGACTGAACGAAATGCTGCACTTGAGCGCGCTTCCAATCTGCGCGATCTGTTCGTTTATGATGTTTCTTATGAATTGCGTTCACCACTGACAAATATTGTTGGCTTCACGCAGATGCTTGGCAGTGAAACAATCGGCCCGCTGAATGAAAAACAGCGCGAGTATTCGGGGCATATTGAACGGTCATCTGAGGCACTGCTTGCCTTGCTCAATGATATTCTTGATCTGGCAGGGCTTGATGCTGGCTCATTACAGCTGGTGCCTGAGAATGTTGATATCCGTGAAGCGATTGAGACAGCGGTTCGGGGTATTGAAGACCGTATTGCAGAGGCCGGTCTCCGGCTGGAATTTGATGTTCCTGACGATATTGGAGCCTTTACCGCTGACGGCAAACGTATAAGACAAATTCTGTTCCACATGCTGTCCGGGGCTGTTGGTGCATCAGCTGCCCAGCAGGCTATCCGTATTTCTGCACGCCGGGAGAATGAGCAGATCGCATTGAGTGTTGCAGATGAAGGGCAGGGTGTTTCGGCCTCTATCCGTGCCCGTATCTTCGAAGGACAAGAAAGCAATAGCTATGATGGCGGTGGGCATCGTGGGGTTGGTCTGCAACTGGCAATCGTGCGTCAACTTGTGGAACTTCATGGCGGACATATTCAGCTTCAGACAACGGCAGGTAATGGTGCCATTATGACCTGCTTCTTCCCGACAAATCTGACGGGAGATGTATCATGAAGCGGCTCAATAATTTTAAAACGGTTTCTTTAGGTTCTTCGTTTAGCCTCTTTTGCCAGCTAAAGCCCAAGTTTATTTTAACCAGGATGCAATGTGATGTATCAGACGGCGAATAACAGCCCAGTGTGGCGTGTTACCCTTGCAAACCTAGAAGAAACAAGGGACTTTGCCCGTGTCCTCAGTGAAGAGCTGAAGGCCGGAGATACAATTGCCCTGAGCGGCGGTCTTGGTGCTGGTAAAACAGCTCTGGCACGCTTTTTAATTCAGGCTCTTGTTAAAGATGCAGAGCTTGAGGTTCCGAGCCCAACCTTTACCCTGATCCAGAATTACGAGGGTTATGCCCGTCATGAGCCATGCCCGATTGTCCATGCAGACTTTTACCGTCTGGGCAATGAGGATGAACTGGTTGAACTCGGTTGGGAAGAGCAGGTTGAGGGTGCGGTTGTTCTGATAGAATGGGCTGAACGGGCACCTTCCGCTTTGCCGGCCTCCTATCTGAATATCACCATGGAACTTGATTTTACGGATTCCAACAAACGCCTCGCGATTGTCACGGCAACAGGTGATATGATTCCAAGGCTTGAGCGCCTTGAGGCAACCCAGAGTATTCTGCGAAAGAGCGGCTGGAATGATGCACGCCGCGTGACAATGCAAGGTGATGCATCGTCTCGTCTTTATGAGCGCCTCGTTCGCCCGAATGGTGAGACATCCATTCTGATGATTTCACCGGCACGCCCTGATGGCCCGCCTATTCGACGGGGCAAATCTTACAGCACGATTGCAAAGCTGGCAGAGAACATTAACGCTTTTGTTGCCATGGACAGAGGCCTGCGTGCCTTAGGCTTCAGTGCGCCAAAAATTTATGGCGAAGACTTGGAAGCTGGTCTTCTGGTGATTGAAGATCTCGGCAGTGAGCCTGTTGTTGATGGCAATGGCCCAATTCCTGAGCGCTATGCTGAAGCTACGACATTGCTGTCACGCCTGCATAGTACCGTACTACCGCAGGTATTGCCGGTTGCTGATGGCGTAGATCACATTCTGCCACCATACGATATGGAGGCACTGCTTATTGAGGTTGATCTCTTGCTGGAATGGTATGTCCCCCATATCGCCAACCGCATGCTGTCATCACCTGCTAAATTTGAATTTGCCAACTTGTGGGCTGCAACACTTAAGGAAATTACTGAGGCAACCCCAACCTGGACACTCCGCGATTTCCACTCACCCAATCTGATCTGGTTGCCAGAGCGTGAAGGTGTCAAACGGCTAGGTGTCATTGATTTTCAGGATGCCGTTCTTGGGCACCCAAGCTACGACGTTGCATCACTCTTGCAGGATGCCCGTGTTGACGTGGCTCCTGATCTGGAACTGAAACTCCTTGGCCATTACATCCGCGAGCGCCGTGCACTGGATGAAACTTTTGATATGGCCAGTTTTGCCCGAGCCTATGCAATCATGGGCGCCCAGCGTGCAACAAAAATACTCGGTATATTTGCACGTCTGGATAAGCGGGATCATAAACCACAGTATCTTAATCACCTGCCACGCATTGAAAATTATCTGCGTCGTAATCTGGCACATCCTGCTTTGGCCCAGCTTAAAGAATGGTTCGATGCCTATCTGCCGCATCTGTCCAAAACGCAGAATACGCAAAATAACGATGAGGCATAAATGGCTTCCAAGAAGAAAGAAACAATCAGCCCTCATAAGGCAGTCAGCCGGGCAATGGTATTGGCCGCTGGCCTTGGAAAACGTATGCGGCCTCTGACCGATACGATGCCCAAGCCTCTGGTTCCCGTTTGTGGAAAGTCGTTGATTGATTATTCTCTGGATCGTGTCGCTGAGGCTGGCATTACAGAGGTTGTTGTTAATGTTCATTATCTGGCTGATCAGCTTGAAGAGCATTTGTCTCATCGCAAGGCGCCGCATATTACCATTTCTGATGAGCGGGGAGAGCTGCTTGAGACTGCTGGTGGGATCAAGAAAGCAATGCCGTATCTGGTTGCAGGCCAGAGCCAGCCTGAACCATTTCTCATTCTGAATTCTGACGAGCTCTGGATTGAGGGTGCGCACCCAAATATTGAGCGGATGCTTGAGCACTGGAATCCTGAGCAGATGGATATTCTGCTGCTTCTGGCATCCAATGTTGCAAGCATCGGCTATAGCGGTAAAGGCGACTTCCTGATGGATACATTAGGACGTCTGCAAAGGCGTCCTGAAGGTGAAATGGCTGCCTTTGTTTATGCGGGTGTCGCCATTGCCAAGCCTGAGCTGTTTGATGATATCCCGGCTGGTCCCGTTTCAATGAACCTGCTTTTTGACAGGGCTATTGCCAAAGAACGTTTGTATGGCCTGAGGCTGGATGGCATCTGGCTGCATGTCGGAACAGTTGAAGCAATAGCTGAGGCGGAAGCCTGTGTAGAAGCAAGCACCCGCTAAGCTATGACTTGGTTGTGGTTGATGCTTTCAGGAGGTGCGATCGGGCAGATTTCCTGATAAGCACATGGATGATTGCTGTCAGAACAATACTGCTTAATCCGCCACCAAGAGGGCTGCCTAACCTGCTGCAGATGAAGAAAGCTGCAAAGCCGAGGCCAAGAGAGATAAGGCCACTAAAGTTAAATCTGCTACTGCGGGCATCATGGCGTAACAGGAAATAATCTGTCAGCAGGATTGCGGCCATTGGTGCAAAGATGGCTCCGATAAACATCAGAAAGTTTTCATAGATATTGCTGTAGAGCGCCAGCAATGTACCGATTGAGATGACAGCAATACTCAAACCTTTCTCAGGTAATTCTGGCACGATATTTCGTGCAGAGGCCACTGCTGAATAAACATCAAGAAAAGTTGTCATGATTGTTGAAAGGGCAACGATACTCAGAGCAACAATTCCAAGGCCTGCTGCCAGTAACATTGGGGTTGGGTCTGCCTCGCCCGTATAAAGTGCACCTATAAAGCCAATGCCGTACATCCACAGGCTGCCCACAAGATATCCAAGGCTTGGTGCCAGTGTAGCTGCAGATGCGCTGCGCGAGCGATATGCATAATCTGCGACCAGAGGCAGCCAGCTTAAAGGCATAATGAATGAAAGCTCAAAGGCTTTACTGAATGGCATGGGTGGTTCTGGAGACACAGATATAGCTGATGCATCACCTGCTTTTCCCCATAATACCCAGCTTATAAAAACTGTTAACAGGAAGAGCAGAATAACCGTAATTGTATTCTTCCGTTGGCGTCCCTCAACCTCCCAAAGGCTCCATAAGCCAATGAGAGCACCCATGATGACGATGGCGATTGTTGTAGCCTCAATATTCCATAGCTTATTGATGATGCCACCAAGAGCAAGCCCACTCTGCTGAACCATCACCGCTGCCCAGCCAATCAGCTGAATGACATTGGCGACTGATAACAGCCATGAGCCTCTCTGGCCGAATGAGATGCGTGTACACATGATTGATGGCATTTTTTCTCGAAAGCCGATCAGTGCAACCAACCCCAATAAAATGACCCCAACAATATGCCCAAGAAGAATTGCCCATAAACCCGGCCATAGACCAGCGGCAGCAATCATGCCTCCCGTCATAATTTCTGCAACGGATACTGCTGCTCCGAACCAGAGTAGGGCAAGGGAGAACCATGAATAACTATGGGTTGTTTGCATAATCTCTTCCCGCATAAACAGTTTGAATGGCAGAAAGGTAGATAGGGCAGGCAGCGAGGATAGCAGGCTGGTGTCTCATCCGAAGTCCCTACAGCAGTACAAACTGCATCAGGTTCAATGGGTATTATCTCAGCCCAGTTGGGCACCCCATTCGGTTTCAAAATCCCCATACGTTTCGTAAAGGGAGTACAGAGAAGATATAGGCACATTTCAGATTGGGAAAAATCGACTTTCGTTGCAGAGCATTGACGGAATAAATCAAATGGCTTTTCTTCCTGAACAAACAGGCATATTGAGGGAATATGTGCTGTTATGATGTGCTGAGGATAGGAATGTGCGTAGTGAAGAGCAGAGTTTGATGCCGCCATCAGCAAGGCTGACAGAAACCGTGACATTGAGCATTCTGATTGCGATCAGCTTATCTCATCTTATGAATGATGTTGTGCAATCCCTGATTCCCTCAATGTATCCACTGATTAAAGACAGCCTGCATCTCAGCTTCAGGCAGATTGGTTTAATACAACTGGTTTTCCAGTTGACAGCTTCAATTCTGCAGCCGGTTGTTGGTATCTATACGGACAAGAAACCACAGCCCTTTTCACTGGCTGTAGGGATGGGATTATCGCTTATCGGTATTCTGCTGCTCTCCCATGCCACTTCATATACCCAGATACTGGTTGCTGTTGCGTTCGTTGGTATGGGGTCTTCGATTTTTCATCCTGAAGCTTCACGTGTTGCACGTATGGCGTCGGGTGGGCGCCACGGAATGGCACAATCTGTCTTTCAGGTGGGTGGATATGCCGGCTCTGCTTTTGGGCCACTGCTGGCAGCTCTTTTCATAATTCCATACGGACAGAGCAGTCTTCTGTGGTTCTCACTGGTTGCGGTTGTTGCAATTGGCGTTCTGGCATGGATCGGGATGTGGATGCGTGACCAGCGCAAGGCCAGCAAGAAAACAGGTCTTAAAAGCGTTGAGCCACCTGTTGGCATCTCTTCACTACGTATCAAGATCATTCTCTCTATTCTGGTTTTGCTGGTCTTCTCCAAGGCCTTCTATATGGCCAGCATGTCCAGTTATTTTACCTTCTACCTGAAAGAAACATTCCATGTTTCAAACAGTGAAGCTCTGCATTATTTGTTCTACTTCCTTGGTGCTGTGGCTGTTGGTACACTGGTTGGCGGGCCGATAGGAGATCGTATCGGACGCAAGGCTGTTATCTGGTTCTCAATTCTTGGCGCTCTACCCTTCACGTTGATGCTGCCTTACGCAAATCTGTTCTGGACGGGTCTTCTCGCCATTGTAATTGGCCTGATTATATCATCAGCCTTCTCATCAATTGTTGTATATGCGCAAGAGCTTAATCCCGGGAAAGTCGGGATGATTGCCGGTCTGTTCTTTGGGCTCTCATTTGGTGTTGGTGGTTTAGGAGCCGCTGTTCTTGGGGAGCTCGCTGACCACACCAGCATAAGTTTCGTCTATCACATCTGCTCTTATCTGCCAGCAATTGGGCTTCTGACAGTTTTCCTTCCCGGACGGAAAAGCGTGCGCGGCTAAGATTTAAAAAAAGGCCACCAGAAGGTGGCCTTTTTGTTATCCAACGAGTAGACGGTCTTCCGAAATGTCCTCATTTCTGACCCTGCGAAACTGGGCGAGCAGATCCTCAATTGTGAGATCTTTCCGGTGGCTGCCTGATGCATCAAAAATGATATTACCTTCATGCAACATGATGGTGCGTGTGCCCATATCCAATGCCTGTCGCATGGAGTGGGTGACCATTAAAACCGTGAGTCCATAGCGTTCGGCAAAGCGTTTTGTCAGATCAAGAACAAACTCTGCATTGCGTGGATCAAGAGCTGCCGTGTGCTCGTCCAGAAGAAGAACGCTGGAGGGTGACAGAGTTGCCATCACAAGTGATAGAGCCTGTCTCTGTCCGCCGGATAATGAACCCATTGGCTGGCTCAGGTTATCTTCAAGGCCCAGTCCGAGTTCTGAGATGCGGCCTTTTACAGTCTCAATATAATGGCGGTTCAGGGCACGTCTGAAAGTGCGCCTTCTGCCACGTGCTGAGGCAAGTGCAAGATTCTCTGCAATGGAGAGATCGCCGCAGCTTCCCAGTAACGGATCCTGAAAGACGCGGGCAATATAGGTTGCGCGCTGTTCTGCTGGCAGCTTGGTCACATCTGTATTAGAGACCATGATCCGGCCACCGCTTAAAGGCACATCGCCGGCGATAGAGCCAAGAAGTGTCGATTTACCCGCGCCGTTTGAACCAATGATGCAGGCAAATTCACCATTCTCAAGACGAAGGGAGATATCTTTCAAAGCCCGGCGCTCATTTGGCGTGCCGGGATTGAAGGTGATGGAGAGGTTCTGGACTTCGATCATGCGAAGACCTTCTTCTTGAGTTTAGGTACGACAAGGGCGATCAGAACAATCAATGCCGTGACGAGGTTGAGATCAGAAGCTTTAAAGCCTAAGAAATCAACATCCATAGCTAATTGTATAACCATACGATAAACGATCGCGCCTACAATGCAGGCAAGTAAACGTACCCATATTTTACGTGAAGGGATGAGAGTCTCGCTGATGATAACTGCGGCTAGTCCAACAACAATAGTACCTGTTCCAAGACTTGCATCAGCGGAGCCGTTGGCTTGAGCATATATAGAGCCACCAAGACCAACTAAGGCGTTTGAAATCATCATACCTATAATTACCTGACGGCTGGTATTGATACCTTGCGCACGAGACATTCTAATGTTCGCACCGGTAGCGCGCATTGATAAACCAAGTTCACTATTTAAGAACCAACTCAAGATGACAAAAGCAGCTATTACAAAGGCGGCCAAGACTATAGGCCGAGTATACATCTCTGGGAGCCCAGCTGAATTAGCTAGATGAATAAAGGGTGTTAGAATAGTTTCATCATTCAACAGGCCCATCGTAGCGGCCCCCTGCATGACGCGGATATTGATGGAGTAAAGCGCCGTCATGGTCAGGATGGATGCCAGAAGGTGCAAGATACCCCAGCGAACAGAAAAATAGGCCGTGGCTAGCCCCCCAAGACTACCGGCAAACATTCCCATCAGGGTTGCAAGCCAAGGGTTCCAGCCTGAAATGCTGATTAATGTTGCAGTAACTGCCGCACCAAGCGGGAAAGACCCGTCGACGGTGAGATCAGGGAAGTCAAGAATTCGGAAAGACAAATAAACTGCCAATGCGACAAAGGCGTAGATCAGTCCTGCTTCAATGCCTCCAATGAAAGCAAATAAGCTCATTTTCCGCCCTTTCCGGCAACTTCCATAGTCACGTTTCCTCGTTTAGAGAGAAGTTGAGGTAAGCCTGTAAGCCTTCCTGAAAATTCTTTTGAAGCAACTAACGCGAATATTGCGTATGAGTCCAGAACTCAGAGCAATTTTCTAACAACTGCTCAAAAAGAAATTCCCGCACTGTCTATTTATCCAATGCGGGAAACAACCTGTGCTTACTCGACGTTCTTTTTAGCTTTCTTGAGAAGGTCTTCAGGTATAACCAGCCCGATGGTTTTTGCTGTTTTACTGTTCAGATAAAGCTCTGAGCCTTTGCCATAGCGAACAGGAAGATCAGAAATTTTCTGCCCCTCAAGAATGGCAATAACCTGATCGCCTGTCTGCTTTCCCATATCATAGTAGTTGAAACCGAGGGAGGCGATTGCGCCGCGCATAACACTATCTGTATCACCCGTGTAAAGTGGGATTTTTGCGTTGTTTGTTACGCGGATTGCAGATTCCAGCGCTGAAATAATGGTGTTGTCGGTCGGCACGTAAATGACATCGGCCTTGCCGACCAGTGAGCGGGCAGCAGCCTGAACATCCGCAGATTTTGTTGCAGGACCATCAACGACCTTATAACCCTTCTGTGCTGCAATTTCCTTGAACTGGGAAATACTGACAACCGAGTTTGCCTCGCCTGGATTATAAATAACACCGATTGTCTTCGCTTGCGGTGTCATTTCCTTGATCAGGTCAATCTGCTCAGCAAGAGGGGCACGATCCGAGGTACCTGTAACATTGCCACCTGGTTTGTCAGCATCGTCAATAAGTTTGGCTGCAACCGGATCCGTAACTGCCGAGAATACAATCGGAATATCTTTGGTTGCTGCCATTGCGGCCTGAGCAGATGGAGTTGAGATCGCAACAATGACTGCCGGATTATCGCCAACAAACTTGCGGGCAATCTGTGTTGCTATTGATGGCTGGCCCTGTGCATTCTGGAAGATGATTTTGACCTTGCTGTCGTCATAGCCTTTTGCTTTCAGCTCATCTTGAATGCCGTCACGGATTGCATTGAGGGCAGGGTGGTCAACGATGGAACTAATGGCAACCAAGGACGGCTCTGCTGCATGGGCCATGCTGAAAGGAGCAAGTGCAAGAAGTCCTGCTGCTGCTTTGAGCATCAGCTGCCTTTTGAATGAGTTCTGCATTATATCCATCTCCACTATGATTGGCTAAGCGCCAGATTGTTGTAATACATACTGAAATCTATGAAGAGCCGCAATCATTCTGAGTAAGCAAAAAGCCTTATGAAACGCTTGATCATTCAGATGGTTTTGTCCGTTTGCTGTTAATGATACGGATTGCCATTTTAAGCGCCTCAGCCGGTGTCATATTGGTTGTATCAATGAGAAAGGCGTCATCTGCGGCTTTCAGAGGGGCTGAACTGCGGCCAGAATCCCGCTCGTCGCGTTTCTTGAGATCTGCAAGGATATCTTCGTAAGTGTAGCTTTGACCTTTCGCGGATAGTTCCTTGAAGCGACGTTGGGAACGCTCTTCCAGAGAAGCTGTCACGAACAGCTTCACATCAGCATCCGGGCAGATTACGGTGCCAATATCGCGACCGTCTAAAACAGCTCCCGGAAAGCTTGTTGCGAATTTTCTCTGATAATCTACCAGAGCAGCTCTCAGGCCGGGGAGAGCCGCAACAACTGAGGCGCCCTCACCCATTTCCCGACCACGCAAATGTGGATCAGCAAGAACAGCCTCAGTAATTTCATGGGTCATGGCAATCGCTTGAGGCTCATCCTGTAAATCAAGCCCCTTTTGCGAAAGCAGAAAGGCAACAGCCCGGTACAATAACCCTGTATCAAGATGCGCAAACTGATAGTGTTGGGCGATCTTGATTGCGAGTGTACCTTTACCGGAAGCTGCTGGGCCATCAATTGCAATGATCATGTCAGTCCCCGATTGCGGCTCCAAGACTTTTCATCATGGGCACGAAGGTGGGAAAGCTTGTTGCAATCATTGTGCTGTCATCAACCGTCATGGGTGTCTCACTGGCGAGACCCATGATCAGAAATGACATTGCGATACGATGATCAAGGTGAGTTTGGACTGGGCCACCGCCGCGGACTGAACCCGTTCCATGAACGATGAGGTCATCACCTTCAATCTCAAAAGAAACGCCAGCCATCTCAAGCCCGGCAGCGACAGCATCAAGGCGATCGCATTCTTTAACACGGAGTTCATGCAGGCCATTCATCCGGGTGGTGCCTTGGGCATAGCTCGCGGCAATGGCGAGAATGGGATATTCATCAATCATTGAAGGTGCACGTTCTGCCGGAACCGAGACCCCTTGCAGTGAGGAATGCTTGACCTTCAGGTCTGCAACCGTTTCACCGCCTTCTTCGCGGATGTTCATCTGCTCAATGTCAGCCCCCATTTCGAGCAGAGTATCGATCAGGCCAATCCGGAGAGGGTTCATCATAACGGCTTCGAGAACAACTTCTGAACCCGGAACAATTAATGCGGCAACCAGAGGGAAGGCGGCCGAAGATGGGTCTGATGGAACGATAACCTTACGGCCCTGCAGGGTTGGCTGACCCTTAAGGGTTATTTTGCGGCCAAACTGCCCATGCGGAACAGAAGTAATGTCCGCACCAAACAGTTTCATCATACGTTCGGTATGATCGCGGGTTGCCTCCTGCTCGATAACAACCGTCTCACCGGGGGAGTTCAGACCGGCCAGCAGAACAGCGGATTTGATTTGTGCAGAGGGAGCCGGTGTCTCATAGGTTACAGGAATAGTTTCGCGAGGGCCTTTAATTGTTAAAGGAACGCGTCCGCCTTCTGTCTGGGAAACAACATTAATACCCATTTTCTCTAATGGATCGAGAATACGGCGCATCGGGCGGCTTCTTAAAGAAGCATCGCCATCAAATGTTGATGTAATCGGATGAGAACCTGCAACACCCATCATCAGGCGTGAGCCGGTTCCCGCATTACCAAAATCCAATACATCCTTAGGCTCTTTAAGCCCGCCTATCCCGACACCATGAACACGCCATTTGCCCGGGCCATCATGAATTAATGTTGCGCCAAGCTGCTCACAGGCTTTGGCTGTACGGATAACGTCATCACCTTCCAGCAGACCCTCAATGACTGTCTCACCAATAGAGAGTAAACCAAAGATCATTGAGCGGTGGGAGATGGATTTGTCTCCGGGAGCGCGCAGGCGGCCACGAAGCGGGGAGCCCGAGCGGGCTGATGCTGGTTTAGGGTCATGACCGGCATGAGCCATAGTAGTTCTCCAGAAAACGTCTATATCACTTTAACTTAAGCAGAAGTGGTTAGCATGAGTGAGCATCCACGTCACCATTTTGCATGAGTTTGTGGAAAGTGCTGCTGTGAATTAGTTTTCAGATAAGAATTCCGATAAAAAAATAAAACAGAAATTTTTTATTTAATTCATTGTAAAATAATAATTTTTAGAATTTTTCCTGAACGGAAGGGATAGATTTTCTTCTGAAACCCGTAATTCTTATTTGACAATGAGCGTGTTGCCGACTAACCGGAACTCTCTCAATTAATTCTGATCTTGAAGGCTTTATCTGTGGCCAAACCTGAACTCGGCACGAAGCGTCAATGCGCAAGCTGCAACGCTAAGTTTTATGATCTAAACAAAGACCCAATCGTCTGCCCTAAGTGCGGAACGGTTTTTGAGGTCGTATCCATTGCTCCGATCGTTGATGAAGATCCTGAACTGGATCCGACAGCTCCGGAGATGGTCTCTCTTGATGAAGTCGCCAAGGCCGAAAAGGGCGCTGGTGACATCTCTCTTGATGATGATCTCGATGTTGATGACGATCTGGATGATGATGACACCTTCCTTGAAGAGGAAGAAGAAGGTGACAGTGATGTCTCCGACCTTATTGATAACGATCTCGATGAAGATGAGGATAACTGAGAATATTTTCAAAAGGACTTGAGAATATTTTCAGAGCCGATTATAGAGATGCACCGCGGTTCGAAAATCGCGGTGTCTATAGAGTGGGGCCATAGCTCAGTTGGGAGAGCGCTTGAATGGCATTCAAGAGGTCGGCGGTTCGATTCCGCCTGGCTCCACCAAATAGTCTGATAGTATACAGGCTGTTTTCCTTCTCATACATTTTGGTTTGTAAAGCAGGTTGAGCATCTGGTTCCCTGAGTATCTATTTTTACATATCATAAGCCAAGTAATTTCCCGGTTTTTATATTAATATAATGATTTGTTTGAATAAGAATTTTTTGTAAATTCTATTTATACTTTCTCTACATGCTTACCTATAAAATTTATTAATCTGTAAACTCCATGCTATTGCACTGGTATCAGGGAGAAGCTTGGTTTGTTAAGTTTTGTAAAGTTTTTTTTACCATAATACTGGACATTGCTTTCTTAAGATGCAAAAAAGTGCCTATTAATTAAATTAAAATCATTCAAAAGAATATCTAATGCAGGGGGCATTAATTCTGATGAGTAGGGTCTATTCACCTTTATCGGTTCTATCCGTAAATCATTCCTGTAACGCGGGAATAATGCAGGTGTTGCAACGTGCCGTTAGGCTTAATTTTAAGCGTTTTGCCTAATGTCTCGCATCTACTCTATTCAGGCCTTACGCGCTATCGCTGCCGCACTGGTTACATTTTACCATGTTCACGGATTAACAGTTCTGGGCTCTGGTCAGTATACAGTCGCAGATTCCTTTATTTTAAATTTCTGGTTTCTTGAGAAATTTGGCGGCTTCGGCGTCGATCTTTTCTTTGTTATCAGCGGCTTTGTTATGACATACATAACGTGGGAATGCTCAAGAGGAGCAGGCTCAATCCTGCCGTTTCTGCGTGACAGAATTACGAGGATCGCACCAATTTACTGGATCTATACGTTCGTATTGTACGCCTATATAAAAAGGTTTGGCGTTACTATTCCTATTGATGAACTCCTGTATTCCCTTTCCTTTATTCCTTACAAATCTCAACTGGACATGTCTGCACCCATAATAGCAGCGGGCTGGACATTATCTTACGAAATGTATTTTTACATTTTGGTTTCAGTTGGAATGCTCTTTGCCCGGCGTACTTTCATAGTTGGGGTTGGGGTCTTTTTCTTGATATCTCTTATGATGCCAAGTTTTTGGACGCCTCCATCATTAATTTTTGGCTGGGTAACAAGCACAATTATTCTTGAGTTTTATTTTGGAATGCTGATTGCGGTTGCCTATTTGCGTTACCCCGCAGTCCTGAAAAAACTTGGATGGTATTCTCTTGTTTTATCAGTAGCGATACTGGTTCTTTGGGCGCACCATGACATATCTCTGGATTTGCGTGGGTTTGTATGGGGAATTCCCGCAGCAGGAATTGTTCTGTGGTTTCTCTCGTATGAAAGCAGCACGGGCTTTTTGGCGCGGAAGTTTTGGCAAAGCCTTGGAGCGAGTTCCTATTCTCTCTATCTGACCCACATGTTCCTGTTTCCGTTCTTTGCGTATTTTCCATTCATCAAGTGGCGCATTATTGATAAAATCCCCATGGACCTATTTGTTCTTTGTGTTGGGGTTATGTGTATCATTGCGGGCCATATTCTGCATTTGCTAATTGAGCGCCCTGTGGTTAGCTTCTTTAAACTCGTTTTGAATGGCAGTCAGAAGCAGGCCAGTCGTCTTATTACCGTGACATTGAAAAAGCTTTCACCAATCTAAGCCGATCAATTAGCTACGTAATCTGCCGACAATCTTAGCATTGAATTTTTACGGCTTAAGAAACCTTCCCATAAATGCTTTAGGAAGGTTTTTTACTGTTTTTGAACATATTGGCAAAATATATGTATGAAGCTACAAGACGCCCAATAGTAAAAATGTCAGTTTGATTCCAGCTATAAAATTGGGGCAGTAGAGTTGCGTCTGCAGAAAAGAATGCTTGCATAGTTATGATAAGCGTTCCGGACTTAACCGGTCTTTTGAGGCGGATTTGGTGCTTTCCCATATCAGCGTAAACAGTATTTGATGTATTCGTTCTGGCTCAGAACGGGGACTGCTCGATGCATGCCGATCTCTATCTGCCCCCAGGGGGATAGGCTGTATCTAACTTGCCCTTGTTTCCCAGAAGGAGACAAGGGCTTTTTTATATCTTTACGGGATTTTCTATTTAACAAAAAAAAGAGCCGCACAAACTGTACGGCCCGAAGTTTAGGGAGGAAACGCCCAGATGGGCAGTAATGAAATGATCTTGTCATCTCATTACAGAATGCAACATACAGTGCGCTTATCGCAGGTCAATACGCGATTTTAGTCATTGTCATGTTCTCAGCGCATGTCTGGGAACATAAATACTTCTGGCGAAGAATAATGTTTTAAGGCTGTGCCTGTTTTATCTATTTGAATTTTATGATGAATTTTATATTATTTTTTTGTTTGCTGAAGTAATATATTCATACGATCTTGGACAAATGACCAAAACGCGGCATCGCGTCGCGCCTATTAAGTTTGTTGATATGATGAGTGGGTTACGCTGGAAAGGCCGTATTCAACGGATTGGCAAAATACTTTGCCAATCCTTACTCCTGAATGGCAGGTTCTTTGAGATGAAGCCGCTGAATGAGTTTATTGGTGCCTTTTGTGTTCAGGCGCAATAATGTCTCTGCCTTCAGCTTCAGAAGTGTCTCGGATAAATCGACCTCAGCGACAAGCGCTGCGGCATCCGAGAGCTTGAACCAGCGTTTGTCACGCTCATGTTTCTCTGGCCATGTTTCATACTGGCGGCGAACTTCGAGAGGGTAGACTTCCACCTCACAGGTTATGCTGTCACCGGCTTTCAGACGCTTCTCGTAATGGAAGGAGCCAATAGCTTCCTTGGTGATGCGTCCTGTCAGACCAGCCTCTTCATAAGCTTCGCAGGCAGCTGTTTCATGGGGCTTGAGGCCTTTAATCGGCCAGCCCTTCGGGATCACCCAGCGGCGTGTTTCGCGGGACGTGATGAGCATAACTTCAATAGCATTGCCTCCGTTCAGTCTGAACGGCAAAGCGGCATATTGCCTTGCTTTCGTCCTTGTCTGGTTGGAGTTATGCATAGTCTTTCACTCACACTTTCTCTTGTTGTCCGCCTGTAAGGTTAACAAATGGTTAATAGAGATCACTACGTCGCGATTTTTACTGTTATTATTGTATAAAACAATATGTCTGAACGCAGTCTGAAGTGTATGACTATTAAATAGGGCAATATTGAGATTATTTTGCTCTATAACCAATCATTCTTGCGGAACAAAAGATATAATGTCGTGCAGATCGTGAACATCACTGCAAGAATCGCAAAATATCCATATTGCCATTGAGTTTCGGGCATGAATTGAAAGTTCATCCCGTAAATACCGGCAATTGCAGTTGGTACGGCCAGAATAGCGGCCCATGCGGCGAGCTTGCGGGTGATATCACCTTGGGCGACCTGGCCGAGCATCATATTCGTATTGAACGCAAAGACGAGAACTTCACGCAATACTTCGATTTCATCCTGTACGCGACGGATATGGTCTGTCACGTCGCGGAACAGTTCCTGAATATCGGGCGGGACAGGTAAAAGATCACCATGCTCAAGCCGCTTACAGACTTCAACCATCGGTGCGACGGCCGTTCTGAGGCGCAGGAGATTACGCTGTAGCCGATGTAACTCCTCAACATCTTCTGCTTCAAACGGGCCTTTGGTGATGCGATCTTCCAGTTGTTCAACATCATGATGGATGCGCTCAACAACCGGAATGTAGTTGTCGACGATAAAATCGAGCAGGCTGTAAGTAATAAACTGCTCATTATCCTTGAAAGGGTGCACGAGAGATTCATAACGTAACCGCACAGGTCCATAGCTTGCCGAGCCACCATGGCGGACTGTCACGACATAGCCCTTGCCAACAAAGATATGGGTTTCATGCAGCGCGATATATTTGCCTTGCGATTCCAAAGTCCGGGCGACGATGAACAGGCTGTCACCGTATTGCTCTACCTTGGTGCGCTGATGGGTCTGGTTTGCATCTTCAATCGCAAGTGGATTAAGATTGAACTGCTTCTGAAGTTTCTTCAGGATCTTCTCATCTGGTTCGTATAGCCCGATCCAGACAATGTGATCCGGCTTCTTGGCCCATTCCCCGGCTTCATCCAGATTAACCGAGCACAGTCGCTCGTTACCCTGATAAACGGCGGCATTGATGATACAGCTATCCTTGCTTTTCTTAGTAACTTGCTTTGCCATGAGCCCAATTCCAGAGACTGTTGTTATTCCTGCAGCTTAGGCGAGTTGGAGAGAATTGGAAGATTGAAAGATTTATATGCCCAGTTATTCCGGTTGTTATCGTCGCTTGGGAATGAAGATAACAGCTGCTTAGATAATATATGAAACCGGGGGCCAGGCCCCCGGTGCATACCTTTCTCAGGCACCTTCGACTTCCAGTGCAAAATCAATATTCCCCCGAGTCGCATGGCTGTAGGGGCAAATATTGTCATGGGTTTCCTGAACAAGTACCTTTGCTTCTGCGGTAGGCAGGTTTGGTATTTTTACATGCATCTTTACGGCGATGCCGAAACCACCACCTTCACGTGGCCCAACAGAGGTTGCGCAGGTAACAACACTCCCTGAAACATCCTTTTTGTGCTGACTGGCAACAAACTCAAGTGCACCGCCGAAACAGGCTGCATAACCGGCGGCAAACAAATGCTCTGGTGTCGTTGTATTCGGTAAGCCAGGTCCACCCATTTCCTTACGTACGGAAAGATTGACGCTGACCGAGTGGTCGGTCGTTTCCGAGTGCCCGTTACGGCCTCCGGTACTCATTGCAGTTGCGGTGACAAGTGGCTTGATGGTGTATGCAGGCATGGTTTCCTCCTGTTAAATGGTCTGACGCAGAGATGGTGGCCAGATATCTGGGCCAGTCATGCGCATTCGGTTTCCGTTTACGATTATATTCCGGTAATAATTACCGACATTAATTAATGTCGGTTGGCGGTGCTCGTTGTCACTTTACGGTGACAGCCCTGAATATCTTATCTGTTTGAGAGATAGGTGCGATTATCTTTGCGTCCAGATGAGTATATCTCGATTTCTGCCTCAACAACTGCGCTCCGTAGCTGTTACCAAATTTTCATAAGTTTGCGGAGTATCTTGTGGGCTGAGAGTATGGTGTGTCAGGTCATCTTTCATGCAAGGTATAAATGGTATCTGGATTTCTTGCATGGGCCTGTTGCCCGCCTGCTGATAATAAGCTAGTGAAGAGCGGCTTACTTCAAAAGCACCCGTAGCTCAGCTGGATAGAGCGTTGCCCTCCGAAGGCAAAGGTCACACGTTCGAATCGTGTCGGGTGCGCCAATATTTTGTAAAGGGTTTAGTCGAACGCGACTGAGCCCTTTTTTGTTGGGGTACTATCACTTCATAGTGGACGCTTGTATTATTTAAATTAAAGAAATTAAATCCGTTGAGAAAAACTATTGGTACTGATCTTATCTGGAGGGGCAAGTGTCATATTTTGAAAATGCGAATTCAGATGAGGTTATTGGAGATACACCTGATACTGAGCCAACATATTTTATAAATGGCCCAAAGGGGGTAAAGAAAAATAAGAGGAACGGCGAAATATGGGAGCTGGGTGGCTTAGATAAAAACGCTGATACCTATAAAGCCGAGCCAATTAATAATCCTGAACTTAAATTTGAAATCTATCTGAATAGGGCATTAGAAGAGTGGCCTAAATTACTGAAATGCAGTCCTTTAGACGTAAGCCCGTTGGGTAAGCATTATATCTCCGGGTTATCATGGTTAGAGCAGGATATTATTGCTCCATATTATGGTACGGCAGATGAGCTGGTAATGGTTACTCTGCATCATGCTATAATGGTTGCAATACACGAGACAGCCAAAACGACTCCCAATGTTGAGCCTGCCAAACTTGATTTTTTACGCATTCGAAATTTAGTGAACGAAGATTTGCAATATATTCTGAATGATAAAGAAGAATGCTGGAAAGGTGATAAGTATTTTGAATTTATACGGAATTATCTTTCTATAAATAATAGAAATTAATTTATTCAATTTCATTATTTTTCTTGATTGTTGCAATATATTGTAAAGCATTATGTGTATAATGCCCTCACCTCTGCACAACCGCGGTTCCTGTCGCGCCGTCATCGCGCTGCCATTGGATTTTGTTGTCTGAAATTTTGCTGATCCTGAAACAGAAGCGGCGGCCTTTGTACCAGGTGGGCCATTGCTGGCACATGGTGTTGCCGTCAATCCACCATCGGCCTTGCTCTTTTGGTGCGAATGCTGAGGCCAGGGAAAAACCTGAGATATCGCCAGATACGGTTCCGTTGGAATTATAAAAGAGAGGCAGCGACAGCCCAAAGGGAGTACTTAGGGAAACGGTTCTATTGCTGATTAGATTTTTAATCTGCTCGCCTGTCAGCGAGTGAGCCTTACCGGTTGTGGGCTGGGATGCCGCAATTCCGATAATTCCAGCGATAAGAAGGGTATTCCATATGCGGTGCATTGGGGCTCTCCCTGAATGCCATTTTGTAATGCTATAGCCGTGTAAAGTTCACGCGGGTTCGCGCCACCGGGAAGCCATATTTGGTGACCCAGGCTGTATTCTCAATGGTACCATCGCCATTTAAAACCATTGTGTCATGGAACCGTACCTGATTGTCCGGTGAGAGATTAACCAGATATGAGAAACGGGCCTTATGGCCTTCAATTCTGACAACCGTTTCTCCGACAACATCCTCCCGGGTACCAAGGTAGAGACCCGGTTCTATTTTTCTGAAGCGCCAGGTTTTGGTTTCTCTTGTTCCATCTCCAAATACAAAGTCTTCTCGTAGTGTCAGAGTTTCGTGTCGCCATCTGCCGTGCAGCGTTACTGTAAAATTACGTTTCACCCCGTTAATCGCACTGAAAGTGCCGGTGGCATAGGTTTTTCCCTTAAAATAGCCTTCCAGCGTGAAGTCAGAAGCTTTGGCACTTACAATAAATATTGAGAGTACCAAGTAACTCAATATGGCGCGTAATGAATGGCTCATCAGCATGTTCTGTCTCCATAGATCACTATAAAGTGTCTACGGTTCTTGCGTGGGTTTGGATTACCGCAACAAGATTATTTAATGAGAGGTATCTTATAAATTACACAATAATAATGTCATTTATTGCGCATCTAATTAAATAATCAGTTATCTTAACCGTTATGCTTGAAGTGAAAGTAAACTGTTCTAGTTCCCTAATTATATGCGTTCATATATTAATCGTCAGGTGTATTTATGACCCGCTCTTTCTTCAGAGCTTTCAGACTCTCCAGTAAATCTCATCTCTCAAATTCAAAAACTCTTTTGCTGGGTGGTGTTTCTGCACTTCTCATGATGGGAGGTGTGCAGACCGCGCAGGCGCAGCAATGCGTAATGGGAGCCGGGAATGTCGTGACCTGTAGTGGTGGTTATATCGGGACACCATATATTGCGCCGACAAATACAGCAGTGACTGTCAATGTTGAGAGTGGCACAACGGTGCAGGGCTCCGGGGTTGGCGTGCAGGTTTCCGGAACAGGTGACAGCACAATCAATAACTTTGGTACCATTCAGGATGGCTCAACATCTGTCGAGATGATTGGTGTTGCCGGCTTTACGAAAACGCTCAACAATAATGGCACTCTCAATGGAGGTGTTGTTGGAAGTGGTGACGGTACCATCATTATCCGCCAGAATGGGCAGCTCAATGGCCCAATTACCATTACAGGTAATGGGAATAATGAGCTCTACATTGGGCAGGGGCTCAGCGTAAACGGGCTTGTCAGCATAACGGGTGCCACAAATCTGATTGATAACTCAGGCTTTTTCAATAATGGCCTGACATTGGTCGGAACGGTTTCCAATACAGTGATCAATCGCCAGAATGCGCAGATCAGTACGACAAGTGCATTCTCATCACCCGATAACCAGATTGATAACTCCGGCACCATCAATAACGGGTTATCTTTTACCGGAAATAGCAGCAACGCAATTTTCAACCGTGAGACAGGCACCATCCATGGTGATATCGTCAGTACGGGTAGTGGTTCCAATCTCATCGATAATACCGGCCTGATCAGCAACAATATTACTTTGGGATCGGGTATTGATATTCTGATCAACCGGCCAAAGGGAACGGTTCAGGATATAATTCAGGGTACCATTGATCTGGGAGCAGGAAATGACTCCTTTAACATGCTTGGCGGTGTCATCAACGGGCAGATCTTACTTGGTACAGGCGATGATGTCTCGCAGATTACCGGAGGGCTCATTTCGACATCATACAATGCAGGTCCAGGCAACGATGAACTGACATGGAGTGGCGGGAATATTTCAGCCGGCCTGACAATGGATACGGGTGATGATTATGCCCTGTTCCAAAATCTTACGACCCAGAACCTGACAACAGGAATGCGTATCGATGGTGGGCTGGGTAATGACTTTCTCCGTTGGGACAACACGAAAGCGGATGGTGTTGATCGTTATGTCAATTGGGAAGTCTTTGATCTGACCAATGGCTCAGAGCTGACATTCGCAAATTATGCGACCTTAAAGCTGGGCGATGCAGAAACGGGAACAGGAAAGCTATCTATTGATGCGACAAGTACCGTCTTTGCCGGGAACGGAACCCATAGTGTTGCACCGTTTACGAATGGGGCGCTGGTGAATGTCACCAATGCCGGTACGATTGACCTGACAAACAATAATACGAATGCGACCGACCGTTTTGTCGTATACGGCAATTATGTTGGCCAGAACGGCCGAATTGATCTCCAGACAGTTCTGGGAGCTGATAACTCACCCTCGGACCAGTTGGTCATCAGTGGCAATGGCGCTAGCGGCACCGGTTCAACAAAACTCTACATTACCAATGTTGGTGGTCAGGGTAGCGTCACAACTGGTGATGGTATCAGGGTTGTTGATGCTGCCAATGGCGCTACAACGGCAGCAGGAGCGTTCTCTTTAGGAAATACTGTTGCTGCCGGTATGTTTGAATATCAGCTGTTTCGTGGTGGTACGAGTGCTGGCAGTCAGGACAGCTGGTTCCTGCGAAATGCAGTATTCCAGATACCAGATCCTGGCAATGTGCCAGCACCACCATTCCCTCCTGATGGTGGGAACCCAGGTAGTGGTGGAAGTTCTGGCGGTGGCACAGGCGGTACAGGCGGCGGTACAGGTGGCACGGGTGGCGGTACAGGCGGCACGGGCGGTGGTACAGGTGGCACGGGCGGTGGTACAGGCGGCACGGGCGGTGGTACAGGTGGCTCTGGCGGTGGTACTATCGGAACAGGTGTTGGTGGCTCGGGGTCTGGTGGTGGCAGAAAAGATGCCATTCTCCTTATTCGACCAGAGGCTGCAAACTATGTCATGACACCTGTTCTGGCCCAGCAGCTTGGACTGGCAACATTGGATACATTCCACCGCAGACAGGGTGACCAGTCGTTGCTGAAGGGGAATGGGGTAACGCCGGCTGGATGGGCCCGTGTTTTTGGTGGCAGCACCGATGAGAAATGGAAAGCACAGGTTCCCGGTTACAGTTTTAATGCTGCCCCCAAATTTGATGGAACCTTATGGGGACTTCAGGCAGGCCTAGACCTTTACGGCATTGATCATTCTGATGGCAGCAGGGACCGCTTTGGTATTTTCTACAGCCATGCCGAGATGGATGGTGATGTCTATGGTTATACCTCAGGTATACGCAATAACCGTTCCGGTACGGCAAATCTGAAGAGTGACAGCCTTGGAGCTTACTGGACACGGGTTGCGGCCGCTGGCTGGTATGTTGATGCCGTACTGATGCACAGCTGGTATAGCGGTAAAGCCAGATCCTTGAGGGGTATTGGTGATGATACCCGTGGTACAGGCTGGGCCGCTTCTCTGGAGACAGGCTATCCGATTAAACTTTCGCAGAGCTGGGTGCTTGAGCCAATGGCCCAGATTATCTGGCAGCGTATTTCTATGGATTCAAATACGGATCCATACAGTGTCATCAATTACAGAAACTTCAACTCATTTACGGGACGTATTGGTGCCAGACTTGAAGGAGATGTGGTGCTTGGCTCTCTCGCTGTAAAACCGTTTCTGGGTGTGAGCCTGTGGCATAGCTTTTCTTCGAAGAGTAAAACGGTCTTCAATACAACCAATCTGGATGTTGATCTTAAGGGAACATGGGTTGAAGTTAATGGAGGTTTCTCTACCCAGCTGTCTGAAGCCATCAGCCTTTATGCCGCTGCCTCATATTCCAAGAACATTGGTGGTGAGAAGAAGAATTCTTATGGTGGTAATCTGGGGTTACGTGTAACCTTCTGAAATATCTTTTTATGAGCATATTCAAAAGCTAATAGATAAAGTGCCACCTGAATTCAGGTGGCATTTTTTTGAGGAGCGCCGTATGTACCCCAAGTTTCTAGATGAGATTCGTCGCCAGAATGGCTTGATGATGATTTCTGAAATTGAAGAGCTTGTTGCTCGGGGGAACATTATTTTTGATCCGTTCTCAGTTCTGATTTCCAGTTCAGTAGAGATCGGAAGCGGGAATACGATTTTTCCCTGTGTCAGTCTGATTTGTCGTAATGATGGAATATTGACTATCGGAGATGATAATACCTTCTTCAGTAATACGCAGATTGAAGCGCTGACTGGCCCTATCCAGATTGGCTCGCACAATCTGATAGGTGAGGGCGGTTTTACGGCAAAAACCAACCGGCCTGATGCTGAAATCCTGATCGGGGATTATGGGCGTTATCAGAATGGGGTTTCTGTTTTTGGGAATACCATTCTGGGCAGTGGCAGCCAGCTTCTTGGTGCCCTCACTGCTGACAGCTGTCGGCTTGAAAGCGGGCAGTCATTTCGTGAGCCAGACCCTGATTTGCGGGCTGGTCTTTTAAAAGGTCATGGTATTGCGCGCGGACTTTCTGTGCCCGTTGGTCATGTCATTGTCGGTGACGGCCGTTTCTCATCTGACAATCTTGAACTCCAGACCGTCTACCACCCGAAGGCCTAAGCTATGGATAATCATATTCAACTCGGTTTAGGGCTGCTTTCTATTGGCCGTGTCTGGGGTGCGCGTCAGGTTGAACCTCCTGCAGAAGAGCAGGCGATTAATCTGATAGAGACGGCCTTTCAGTTGGGTATTCGTTTTTTTGATACGGCACCTGCCTATGGAGCCAGTGAAAGTATTTTTGGAAAAGCCTTGTTTGGAAAGAGCATTGCTCAGGATGATATCACCATTGCAACAAAGATAGGTGAACATTGGGATTTCGAGACTGGAACGTCTTATGTTGATCATGGCTATGATGCACTCGCACGGAGTCTTGATCAGAGTATGAAGCGATTAGGGCGTATCGATCTTCTGCAGCTGCATAAAGCAACTGTCGAGAATGTTGCAGCGAATGATGTTGTCAGAGCCTTTGAACTGGCGCGCAGTTATGGTGTGAAAACCTTTGGGGCCTCAGTCAGTGATACGACTACGGCGCTACAGGCATGCAAAGCCGGCTTCTATAACTATCTGCAGTTTCCGTTTAACAAGACTGCAACTGGGCTTGGTGAAATCTTTGCACTGCTGAAGCAATACCATATGCAGCCGATAATCAATCGACCACTTGCAATGGGTGCTCTGGCAGCGGATGAGGTTAGTAAGAGTGATCTTTTCCGTTTTATAAGAGAACAGATGCAATCCGGTATCATTTTGACAGGTACGTCTTCTGTCAAACATCTGACCGAAAACTATGAAGCTTTCAGCCAGTCTGCCTAAAGGGTCTTCTTCTTGATAAGCGGAAAATACAGACAGTAAGGCAGGAGCTTTAAAAGCTTCAGGAGATAGGTGAACCTTTTCGGGAAAGTAATCTCGAAGCCATTACTATGCAGCCCATGCCAGATATAATCTGCCGCCTTTTGTGGTGTAATAATAAATGGCATGGGGAAGTCATTACCAGCAGTTGCCGGTGTTTCAACGAAGCCGGGATTAATGATCTGAATTTTAATTCCCATTTGATCAAGATCGAACTTGAGGCTCTCTGCCATGTTGATCAGTCCGGCTTTTGTGGCCCCATAGGCTGAAGACAACGGAAGCCCGGCGTAACCCGTAACAGAAGCGGTGATTGCAATATGGCCCTTACCCTTTTGTTTCATGCCCGGTAAAATCGTGGCAAGACAATTTACGGTACCGCCAAGATTGATTGAAAATGTCTTATGAAAGATGTCCGGCTTAAAATCCGAGCCTTTAACCGGTATGTATATCCCAGCATTGAGAATTGCTAAATTGATGGGGCCGTATTGAGCTTCAATACCCTGTATCAGATGATTGATGGCCTTGGCCTCTGTTATGTCGCATGCGGCTGGAATAATCCTGCCGGAGGACGTTGTAGCCGATGCTGAAAGCTCAGAAAGCATGCTCTCATTTCTGGCTGTTGCAATGACGGTGAAGCCGCGGCGGCAGAAATCAAGTGCTAAGGCGCGACCAATCCCCGAGCTTGCACCTGTAATCCAAACAAGTCCATCTTCTGGTGTAAGGCGGTCGGACATGATTTTCCCTTAGAATGTTCGAGCTTCATTTTGCTCCAAACAAGAAGCTGACTAGACCATAAACACTGAGCGACGTTATCCCGGTCAGGAATGCACCCCAGATCATATCAACCAATGACAGGTTAACAGACCAGCTTTTCAGAGTTGCAAGGTTTGTGAGGTCATATGTTGCATAGGCAATGAAACCGAATAGGGCACCCATAATCAGGGCATGTTGCCAGCTGTTATCTTTAAGGGATGGAGTGATGCAGAATATGACAATGCCAACAGCATATAATAAATAAAATGCAGCGGCCCATAACAGGCGTGGCTTATCAAGCAAGAGGCTGCCAAGCTGGGTCTGATAATAGTCACGGGCAACGAAGCCTAACCAGATCATATCAATGGCAAGAAATATGATGAACGTGCTGAGATAAATAAAAAGATAGTATTTCACGTCACATACTCCTTAAATGGCACGATAGGTAATGACACAAACAATAAGTTTGAACGCGCTCCTAAGAGATACGTGCCAATCAGAAGAATGGATGCAATTAATACCGGAATAAAGGCTGGAGAAGTCGAGCAAAACCTTTGTACCGAATAGGCGCTCCAATAGCGACCAGACAGATGCAGGGGACGTCGCTGTCAACATATGGCTGGTGCTCGATGTCCTCATCAATCTCAGACAGTTCGCCAGCTTTATATGTTGTTCCTCGATCATTGAAGCTGCCACTTAGAACAAGTGTCAGTTCTGTTCCATGGTGCCCATGCTCAACGAGCTTTGTTCCCGGTTGAATGCGGAATAAGTCTGTTCTGCCTGCGCCTTTTTCCGGAGGAACAATAGCGATGGATTCAATTCCAGGTGCAAACCAACGCCACTTTTTCTCATCAATCGTATAAAATCCGAGCCGCCGTGCCAAAGGCCCGGGCAAGACAAACTCCTGCTTCTCCGGGTGGGTTGAACGTGCGATAGGCTCACACGTAATCTGTTTTTTTTCTTTCGCCCGCTCGATACGTGCAAAAGTTGCCTCAAGAGCATCTGGGTCTAAGTCTGTGGGTTCAATGTCTTCTAATAACGTTCCGCCAACAGTTTCCCAGTTTCGCATTGTCTGGAGGCAATCGGGGCAGAGTGCTATATGCGTTTCAACGGCTATGGCCAGAGCCATATTAAGTGAACCTGATGTATATGCCATAATGAGAGCATCGCTGGGGTGGTGATTGATAAGCATCAGACCTCTCCCTCCAGCTGTGCACGAATAATCTGCATTGCTCTTCTGATCTTAGATTTAACCGTCCCGATGGGTAGTTTTAGTTGCGAGGCAATATCGCTATGAGATGCTTCTTCGAAGAAGGATAAGTGAATGAGATTGATCTGTTCACTGTCTAAAATCTTGAATGCCGTTTCAACCGCATGTTTTCGCTGTGAGCGAATGATGACAGTCTCTGCATCTATCTCCTCATCTTCTATGCGTACAATAGCTTCCTCATCTATTTCGTCATACCGATCACGGCGGACAAGATCGATCCTGCGGTTTCTGGCAATTCTGAAAATCCAGCTGGATGGTTCTGCTTTATTCGGGTCAAATGTGTGAGCTTTATGCCAGATGGTAGCTAATGTGTCCTGCGTAATATCTTCAGCAAGAGATGGCGGGGCGCCTAAGCGAAGAAGATATGTTTTAATCCGTGGCGCAAAGTGTAGAAAAATGCGTTGAAATGCCTGTCGATCCTGATTGCGTGCAATGGCAATCAAATCCGAAGAGAAGTCTGCGTTATGGCTTAGCCTTTCGGGGGCTTGCAGGTTGATCAGAGCATACTCCCGTATTTTGCTGTAGCAAATGAACTGTATCAATCCATTCATAATGTTGCTGTCTTCTCAATTATAGGGCGTCTGATAAGTTTGCTAAGTCTAGACTTTAAGGTACCTTCACGGGAGAAACTGCCAAAAGTGACTTTATGACTTTTGATAGACAAGCTGATGAACATCAATGTTTCCGGATAAGAACCCTGCTTCGCAGTAATGAAGGTAATAGTTCCAGAGCCTGCGGAAGCGTTCATCAAATCCAAGTTTTTCAATATCCAGCCAGGCCTCATGAAACTGTGTACGCCATATGGAAAGTGTCCTTGCGTAGTCTGTTCCGAAAGCCTGTTTCCTGAGAAGCGGAAGGCCTGCTTCTTTTCCCAGTTTCTCCATAATATCTGGAGTTGGCAGCATACCGCCCGGGAATATGTAGTGCCTGATAAAGTCTATTTCCTGTTTATAGGTATCAAAGATATCATCTTTGATCGTAATGACCTGCATTCCGGCTGTTCCGCCCTGATGCAGAAGAGTATTAAGTTTGGCAAAGAAACTATTCCAGAATTCTTCGCCAACGGCTTCAAACATTTCAATTGAAACAATACGGTCGTACTGACCCTGTATGTCCCTGTAATCACACAGGGCGATTTCGACCCTATCAGCGAGACCGGCTTCAAATATTCGCCGGGATGCGAATTCATATTGTTCGCGTGATATTGTAACCGCCTTAACAGTGCAGCCGTAATTCATAGCTGCATGTTCAGCGAAGCCGCCCCAGCCACATCCTATTTCCAGTACTTTATCACCGGCAGATATTCCCGTTATTTTTGCCAGATTGGCATATTTATTATGCTGTGCGGATAAGAGGTCTTCCGTGTCACTGGTGAAAAGAGCCGAAGAATATGTCATGGAACGATCCAGCCATGACTCATAAAAACGATTGCCGAGATCATAATGGGCGTGAATATTCCGCCGCGATCCTGATTTCGTATTCTTATTGAGAAAATGTCTTAATCTCTGTGCCCAGTGCAGGGGGGATATGCTGCTGGAAAGTCTGCCTACGAGTTCATGATTTGAGCAGAATAATCTGATGAAAGAGGTGATGTCAGGGCTGGACCATTCGCCGCGAATGTAAGCTTCTGCAAAACCCGGGTCACCACCGATCAGCAATCGTTTTGCGAACTTGTAATCATGGATGACCAGAGTTGCCTCAACGCCACTTTCAGAACCCTCAAAATAAAGAGTTTGTCTGTTGGGCAGAACAACAGTCAGTTTGCCAGCTTTAATATTGAGGGCAAGACGCAAGACAAGGCGTGCTGTAAGCGGAATCCCCTGTGTGGCATTTCGAAAAGTTTCGAGCGTCACCCGTTTGAAACTGTCAGAAGGAGATGAAACAATTCCTGCGAAAGGTGTTGTTGAGGTATCCATGATGCTACCCTATGAACTTCTGAGGAGAACGAGATTTCTCCTGAGGTGGAGAGACGTAACTGACTGAGCTGACTGGCGGAGGCGGCTTTTTATGAAAGCGGATACCTTTGAGCCACAGCTTCAAAGCTTCCCAATGGATTCCGCATATAACCTTGACTGGCATCAGGGGGAGTGTCGCGGTCAGCCAGAGAATATATCTTATGCGCATCGGCTGCCGTTCCCCTGAAAATGTTGCAACAAGTGTTGGGGCTGTATTCTCTGTTTCAAGAATATGGATTTTCAGATGTTTTTCCGGGGGGGTAATGCGGAAGTTGTAACGCATTCCCATTTCCATAAACGGAGAAACATAGAAATTCTTGTCAAAGGAATGGCGTATCCAGTCAGGGTATTCTTCAATATCCGGGATTATCACGACATAGCTGTGACGTTGCCCAAATGTATTGGAGACTTCGTAAATCAGACCCTTGAGCTTATGTTCGCAATCATAGGCATAATAGATTGCGATTGGGTTGAATGTGTAGCCAAGGATACGCGGGTAGGCGAGGAGAAAGACCTGACCACCTGCGATGTCGAGACCCTGCTTGGCAAATACGTCTATGGCATATTGTCTTAAAGAAGAGTGGTTGCCATCACCGTGATCTTTTTGATGAAAGCTGATGAGATTAAAGCGATCAACAGAGAAGAGCCAACACTGCCGGTTGGCTTCTTCAAGGCGCCCGAGATCAATCAATGTATAAAAAACACGATAGCTAAAACGGTGTCCAACAGGTTTGAGGCGCGCATGCATTACCTTCCCCGGATACAGAGATACGGCATCGAACAAAGGATTGCGGCTACTCTTCAAACCGGGTTTCATCATTCTGCGGCCTCCAGCATAGGGCTTTGCTCCCAGGGGATGATTCCGCCAAGTGCGCGTGCAACGTCAAAGCCTGATTTCAGACCATCTTCATGGAAACCATATCCAGTCCAGGCACCACAAAACCATATATGCCGTTTACCCTGAATGTCATTCAGTCTGGTCTGGGCTGTCATGGCGGCGGCATCAAATTGCGGATGCGCATATGAAAAACGCCCGAATACATGTTCTTCTGGAATATCTCTGTCTGGGTTTAACGTAACGAATAGTGGAAACGTCTTGTCAATATCCTGCAGGATATTCATCCAGTAGGTAACGCAGAGATCTTCTTGTCTCTGAAGACTTTGATGAACATTCCAAGATGCCCATGCAGCTCTACGCCGTGGCATGAGCCGCTGATCTTTGTGCAGGATGACATCATTGGAGCGGTATTTGATTGAACCAAGGATAAGCTGTTCTGCTTCACTTGAATCCTCAAGCATTATCAGAGCTTGATCTGAGTGAGTTGCGATGATGGCCTTATCAAATTTTTCTGTCTTACCATCTTCAGTTTTGAGGATGACGCCATCAGTATCCCGTCGGATACTGATAACTTTCGTGTTTTTCCGAATTCTATCCGCAAAAGGCTGGGTCAGCACTTTAACATATTCTCGGCTGCCGCCGGAAACAGTACGCCAGACAGGTCTGTCCCACTGCAACAGATGATGATTTCTGAAAAAGGCTACATAACTTTCCGCCGGAAAATCCGGAATTCTTGTGATGGGCATTGACCAGATAGCGGCTCCCATCGGGATAAGATAATAATCCTGCAGCTCTTTGGAGAAGTGACTTTCATCAAGGTATTCACCAAGTGATAGGCCTGTCAGCCTGCCTTCTTCCAGATCTTTAATTGCTGTCTTTCCAAACTTCCTGACTTCCAGCAACATATTCATAAAGGATGGAGAGAATAGGTTTTGCTTGCGCGCGAATAGTCCGCTCAAGACATTTTGCGATCTTCCGCACCATTCTTGGCCACTGGCCTCATCTGATAGGGAAAAGCTCATGTCAGAATCTTGTGTTCTGACACCAAGATGGGACATCAGATTGGTGAAGTGCGGGTAGTTTAATTCGTTATAGACGATAAAACCCGTGTCAACCGCGACTGACGTCTTGGCATTGGCAACCTCAACCGTTGCGCTATGCCCGCCCAGACGTCCTTCTTGCTCGAAGATTGTCAGATCAATGTTTTTGTTATGGGAGAGGGCCCAGGCAGCTCCGTTTCCTGCTATACCTGTTCCAACAATGGCAATGCGCATTTCCTAAAACCTCCGTATTGAATCTGTTACGAACGGAAGAGGGTTTTGGTTTTAGAAAAATGATTTTTTCATGTAAGGTTCATCTGCAGAGTCTATTTTATGCTTAATTTCTTGATTTAAGGGCATAAAGCACCAGCTAATGACAGATTTTAGCTGTCATGCTCTTGATCACTGAAAAAGAACCTTTAAATATTTTACCATTAGATTCGTTAATCTTCTGCGCCGGGATACGGCGTTAAATAAGGAACAAACTATGTATCGTCGTATTCTGCCTGCAATTTCGCTTCTGGCCGTTCTTGCTTCTCCTGCTGTTGCTCAGCAGCAGACAAACAGCTCAACAGTTTTCGATAACTGGCTGATGAACTGCAGCACTCAGACGGATAAGGACAACAAGACACTCAAGGCTTGTGAAGTTCGCTCCACTCTGATTGTTCAGGATCAGCAGACAAAGCAGCAGGGCGTTGCCGCTGTTATCGCTGTTGGCCGTGCCATGACAGAAAAGACAATGCGCGCAGCTGTTCAGCTCCCAATCGCAGCTCAGCTCAACAAGCCAGTTAAGCTGGCAGGCGCTGATGACAAGGCACTCATTGATCTGCAGTATGCAGCTTGCCAGCCACAGATGTGTTCTGCTGTTGCTGATCTGACAGACGCTCAGGTTGCCGCTCTCAAGAAAGCTGGCGAGAAAATCTTCCTTGTTTACACCAATCAGGCTGGTCAGGAAGTTAAGCTTGATGCTGCTACAAAGGGTCTGAGCCAGGCTCTGGATACACTCGCTCGCGAGAAATAAGAGATTTAGTTTAATCTTAGAAAAGCCCCTGTCAGGTAACTGACAGGGGCTTTTCTATTCAGGTTATAAGGCCGTTATGATCTGATATCCGGCCCATGTTTCATTTGGTTTCAAAGTGATTGCAGATTTAATCTGACCAGCTTCAACGCACACCATGAATTTATAATCTTCATCCGGCATATCAGCCATTTTCATGCTGCCTTCATGGCCGGGATTCCAAAGCACAGTGTCTGGCATATTTTTACTTTGAATAAGCAACTGGCGTTTTTGATCGTGAAGATAAAGCGTGTCGGGTGCATCATAGTAGATACGGTCACACGCTCCGGAAAAGGTAATGGCTTGTCGTGTTTCTATCTGGTTAGTCAGGCTGTCGATCTTATCCAAATAAGACGTTCCCGACAGATTATTTATTTTGGCGTGAGCAATATCGGAAATACGGAAGTAGCTATGTAAGGCAGCAGTGAACTCAAAATCCTTCTGTCCGGTATTTGTGACCTGTAACATCACGGAAAGCTGATTTTCGGTAAGAGCAACAAGTAGTTCAACTTGAAAAAGATGGGGCCAGAGAGAAAGGGTCTCTTCTGTTGCTGATAAACGGAACCGGGCCTGTGAAGGCTTTCCGTCATCAACGTAATGCCACATCATGGTGCGGGCAAAGCCATGGAAGTTACCAGGGCCATGATCTGCAAATTGCGGGAAGCAAATTGGAATGCCCCCACGTATGGCTTTATTCCTGGAAAAATCTGCATGCTCGGAAAGATAAAGCTCTTCTTGGCCATCAGCTGTCTTCCATGATAGGACATGAGCGCCAAACAAACTAACCGTAGCTTCATCTCCTTCAGGAGAGGTAATCCTGATTGTGGGTATACTGGATGGTATCAGCATCGTTTTCCTGAAGGAGCTTGAGAGTTTATTTGCGAATGATATCTGACGTGATGTCTTTAACCCGGCTCACACCAGTCAGTGCCATTGAGGTGTCGAGTTCTTTGGCGATGATGTCAATCGCTTTAGAAACACCCGCTTCCCCTGCAGCTCCAAGACCATATGCAAAGGAGCGTCCGATCATGCAGGCATCTGCACCCAGTGCCAGTGCGCGCAGCACATCCTGACCTGAGCGAATGCCGCTATCGAATAGAATTTGGGTTTTACCCTGCACGGCATTTACAATTTCAGGTAATAGGGAGATCGTTGAAGATACACCGTCCAGCTGTCTGCCGCCGTGATTGGAAGCAACAATCGCTGCAACATCCAGGCCAGCTGCAATCCTTGCGTCTTCTGCGTCAGCAATGCCCTTTAAAATGAGTTTGCCTGGCCATAATTTACGAATCCACTCAACATCATTCCAGTTTAGGGTCGGGTCAAACTGGCTGGCTGTCCATTTTGAAAGCGAGATAACATTATTGGCGCCCTTGATATGGCCAGCCAGATTACCAAATGTTTTGCGTTTTCCTCTGAGAACGCTCAATGCCCATGCAGGTTTGGTGGCAATATCAAGAATATTTGCAAGGGTTGGCTTGGGTGGCACAGTCATGCCGTTTTTAACGTCGCAATGCCGCTGCCCAAGAATTTGCAGGTCGAGTGTTAAAACGAGGGCACTGCATTTTGCTGCAATAGCGCGCTCAATCAGGCGTTGGATAAAATCCCTGTCTTTCATGACGTAAAGCTGAAACCAGAAGGGCTTCTCAACTGCTGCTGCAACGTCTTCGATAGAGCAGATTGACATTGTGCTGAGGCAAAACGGGATACCGGCTTTCTGAGCTGCACGGCAGGCCAGAATTTCACCATCGCCATGCTGCATGCCGCTTAAGCCAACGGGGGAGAGAGCCAGAGGCAAGGCAGCTTTTTCACCGATAATGTCGGTTGAAAGATCCCTGTTGTCGACATTCACAGCAACCCGCTGCCGCAGATGTATCTGCTGCAGATCATGGGTATTGGCCTTTAAAGTTGATTGGGTATAGGAGCCGTGATCCACATATTGGAAGAAAGCTTTCGGGACACGTTTCTTTGCAATGGTACGTAAGTCATCAATGGACGTAACTTTGGAGAGATCTGGTTTAAACAGCATGATCTGTCTTTCTTGTCGTATTCTTATTTCTCTGGGGCATATTGCATCTCACCGTTGCCAAATGACCAGTTCTCTTTGGCGATGTCGATGAGATTAATAAAAATATCCTCTTTCCGGATATTACCTTTTGCATGGATTGTATCGGCAACTAAATGGTAAAAACTCTGCTTCACGTCAACAGAACGTCCGGCATTCCAGATGATCTGGATGAAGATGATGTTCTCTGAGTAATTAATACCCAGATACCCTTCAGATGGGTAAACCAGCTCTCCGGATTCATGACGCGTAATAATCTGGAATTTATCTCCGGCAGGAACATTCGCCACCTCCCGCATAGCATCATAGACGGCATCTCCAACAATTTTGGCGAGTCCTTCTGGTGCGCTTTTATGAAGATCAATTCTGACGAGTGGCATTGCGCTTCTCCCTGAAAATTATGAAAGCTATCTCATTGTAATAAAAGCTATGAGTATTGTAAGCCATGCCTATTTGGCAGCCAGATATTTTTACAGATTAAAAATAAATTTTTCCTCTCAGGAACCAATTTAGCCAATCATCATTTTAGATAGATAATCAGATTCAAGGGTTCGTTGATATTCAAATTGTCTGTCCTAGAATCCTGATCGTCATGCAGAAGATAACTTTTTGCGGGATGTAAGCACCAGTGAAGCGTCCATAAATCTCAGGAGAGAAAAATGTCGACTATTATGTTGCTGTATAAGGAAGCAGTCGGATTATCCCGCGAAACACATGCGAAGAAAAAACTGAAGACCGAGAATGATTTTTCGTTTGCAGCCGGGGTTCACTGGATGCCTGTTGCTGGTGCTGAATTTTATGCAGCCGCTCGGAATTATCCCATTGTGTTCGTAGAAGAGAATAAAGAGTTCAGGCCGATATTATTGCTTGGACTGGAAGTTGGGCATAATGAGTTTGTTGATAAAGACAACCACTGGAAAGCCAATACTTATCTGCCGGCATTCGTTCGTCGCTATCCATTCGTTCTTGCTGAAACAGATGGCAAGAATAATGAGTTTGCTGTCGCTATTGACCCGACCTACTCAGGCTGGAGTGAGACAGAAGGGCGTGAACTATTTAACGAAGACGGGACAAACAGCCCATTTCTGGATGAGATGATGCAGTTTATGAACAGCTTTACGGCTGAGATGCAGCGTACGGCTGAGTTTGTGAAAGAGCTTGATAGATTAAAATTATTAATAAAGAAATCTGCTGATATCCGTAGTGCAGATGGACAGCTGTTCCAGGTTCAAGATTTGTATATGGTTGATGAAGAAGCTTTTAGTAAAATCTCAGGTGATGAATTGGAGAAATTAAATAAATCCGGCCAGCTTGGATGGGTATTTGCGCATCTAATGTCTCTTGCAAATTTGCCAAATCTTTTTGATCTCCATAAAGCAAGAAAATCAGCAGAGAATTCATAATTAAAACTTTATTTTACATATAACTTCCCTTTAACTTATCCGGTGAAGGGAGGTTATTTATTGATATAAACGATAACTGCTTAGCTTGTTGTCAACTAAATTATGAAAAAATATACTTGAAATAAATAGAGTGGAATATATTTCTTAGAACAGGAGGGCAGAAAGAGTTCCTCTGGTGAAAATAAACAGCTTCAAAATGAAGCGTTAAATTTGGTCTTGCTGGATTGTCACTTTTAAAGTGACGCACTGTTGCCGTTGTTCTTTTCAGACGCGGCGGAAAGAAAATTCAATGGATGCAATCGATAAAAAGATTCTGACTTTACTTCAGAAGGATGCGAGCATTTCTCTGGCGGTTCTCGCGGCACAGATTAATCTGACGACAACACCGTGCTGGAAGCGTGTTCAAAGACTTGAGCGCGATGGGTATATTACAAAACGTGTGGCTCTTGCGTCTCCAGAAAAACTAAACCTGAAGGTTTCAGTGCTTGTTACCGTCAAGACAACAGGACTGTCAGCCGACCAGATTAAAAAGTTTGTGAGTGATGTCTCCGGGACAGCCTATGTGCTGGACTTCTTCCAGCTGGATGATGCAGATACTTATTCAATCCGTTTGGTTATGCCAGATCGTGCTGCCTATGATGTCTTCCATAAGCGTCTGGTTGATGACCTGCAGATTAAAGATATTACAACGAATTTTGTATCTCAGTCTCTTAAGCAGACAACAGCTTATCCTGTAAGTGCTTTGACTGTACGTAAGTAAGCTGTCGAGAGAATTTATAGAGTTTTATGATAAGGCGGGCCCGTGTATTCGGCCCGCCTATCTTTTATTAGCGCTCAAGAACGATACGGCCCGCCTCTGTACGATACTGCCAGCCACATCGTTCCATTTCCGGATCAATATGCTCTTCTTCCGGCCAGCCAACACAGAGAACTGCGATTAACTTCCACGTATCCGGAACCTTTAGTGTGGCCTTGATTTCTTCAGGGTTCAAAATAGATACCCAACCAACGCCAAGACCAAATGCCCTTGCGTAGAGCCAGAATGTCGAGATCATTCCACTGACTGAAAAATCAAGTGTCTCCGGCATTGTCTGACTGCCCAGACCTGATCCTTGCGGGGTTGCATGATCACAGAAAATTGCGAATTGAAGAGGTGCTTTATCCAGCCCCTCCAGTTTGAGCGATGCATAAAGCTGAGCAGCTTCACCTTTATAGTTCGCCAGAGCCTCTGAATTGCACTTCTTAAAGTTCTCACGCAGGGCTTGTCGTGATGCCTTCTTGGAAATGCTGACCCAGCGCCATGGCTGTGAATTGCCAACTGATGGCGCGAGCTGAACCATATCGAGAATATGATTGATCAGCTGTTCCGGAACGGGTTTCTCGATAAAGCGCCTGACATCCCGGCGCCATGCGATCAGATTGGCAAAATGGGCTTGAAACTCTTCGTCAAACTTCGGAGGTTGCTGAGCGAAAGATGTTAAACCATTCATGTGCCCGTGACCCCTTTCATCACTATGTCAGATTACACCCATGGCTTTCAGGAATAGCGGAACGAGAACGGTTGTCAGCAAAGAACATATTCCCATGCCAATTCCCGAAAATGAACCTGCAACCTGACTCTGCGATAGAGAATAGGCTGTTCCAAGACCATGGCAAGCAATACCTGCGGCTATGCCACGTGCGCGCTGGTCATCAATACGACAGAGGCTCATAAGAGGGCCGATAATCATTACGCCGGTTATTCCGGTAATCATGACAATAGTCGCTGTCAGTGTTGCATCGCCGCCCAGTGTCTGGCTGATGCCCATGGCAACAGGTGTTGTAATGGATTTTGGTGCCAGAGAAATCATCAGCTCTTTTGAGGCTCCCATCATCTTGGCAATAATCAGTGTTGCACCAGTTGCGACTATGGCACCAACAACCAGTGCTGCCGAAATTGGCAGAAGTGAGCGTTTCAAAATGCCCCGGTTTTCATAAAGTGGAATGCCAAGCGCAACAGTTGCTGGTCCCAGCAGGAAATGGACGAATTGGGCACCCTCAAAGTAAGTTTCATAAGGGGTGTTGGTCAAAGCTAAAATTGCGCATAGAGCCGCCGTTGAGAAGACGACAGGATGCAACAGGGCATGTCTGTTTGATTTGATTGATATGTAGTCGGCAATAACATAGGCAATCAGCGTTGCGGTTAGCCACAGCAGAGGTGTTTTTGACAGATAGACCCAAAGATCAAAGGAAGGCGTATTCATTTATCCGACTCCTTGGAGCCGACAAGGCGGGCAACAAATATGAAGGTATAAGCTGAGGCGGCGAGGGCAAGAATGGTCGATGCCATAATGGCGATGGCAATAGTCCAGCCATTATGTGCAAAAATATCCAGTTTCTGAATAATACCAACACTGGCTGGGACAAACAGGATCGACATATTGGCAAGAATATACTTGCCGGTTTTCTCAACCGAGTAATAGGCCGGACTGCTCGATACGGGAGCAAAATTATCCCGGGCCCATAAAAAGACAAGTAATAAAACCAGACCAAGAACGGGCCCCGGAACAGGAAGCTGGAAAGCATGAGAGGTGATGTTGCCGATAAGCTGGCAGAGTAAAATAACAGCAATACCGAAAAGCATTGTTTTATTCCGTTGATTGTTCTTCGTTAGATGCTGGGAAGATTTGGGCATCGTGATTCTGAAAGAGTTTAAATGCGCCTATTTTTCTGAGAGGACAACCCTGAAATAAACATTTGAACGCATTTGAAAAAAAACTCAGGCTATCCAGAGAGAGCTGTTTTGCGTTCCGCCATTTACCTATTTTAATAAAAGCATTGCTCTGGAGCTTGATTTGATGCGGGCGCATAAATTAGCTTATCGTCTCACTTGAAGAAGAAACTTCTTTCTCTAGTTAACGGTCCGCAGGCAGAATTAAGGTCGTAATAGTCTGAAATATAATGATTTTTAGGTTTTTATTCTGTCTTTTGGTTGTTTTTTCTTTTTATGAGTAAAGATTTTGCAGGGTTTTCAAATGGATAATGGCAGTGTCCCGCCATTGACGTTTAAAAAATTCAATGCTGATATGGTTCTCTGCGGAACTCTCCGTGATCAGCAACTAGCATAGGAATATAACGTGAAACGGTCTTCTCTCCTCGCTACTATTTGCTTGCCTATTTTCCTGATGGCCAGTGCCGCCTCAGCTAAAACCCTCGTTTACTGCTCTGAAGGGTCTCCTGAAAATTTTGGCCCCAGCATCAATACAACAGGTACGTCATTTGACGTGATGGTTCACATCTATTCAAACCTGACAGCGTTTGAACGTGGTGGCACAAAGGTTGTTAATGAAGGCCTTGCTGAGAGCTGGGATGTTTCTGAAGATGGTCTGACATATACGTTCCATCTCAGAAAAGGTGTGAAGTGGCATTCAAACAAACAGTTTAAGCCAACACGTGACTTTAACGCAGATGACGTCATCTTTACATTCGAGCGTCAGTGGAAAGAAGACAATCCTTATTTTAAGGTCACTTCATCCAATCACACCTACTTCAACGATATGGGCATGGATAAATTCCTGAAGTCCATTGAAAAGGTTGATGATTACACGGTTCGTTTCGTTCTCAACCAGCCGGAAGCTCCATTCCTTGCCAATATTGCGATGCAGTTTGCTGGCATCCAGTCCAAGGAATATGCAGATGTTCTTATGAAGGCCGGTACGCCAGAGCGTATTGACCAAGATCCAATCGGAACAGGTCCGTTCTATCTGGTTCAGTACCAGAAGGATGCTATTGTGCGTTTCAAGGCTTTCCCAGATTACTATCTTGGCAAAGCGGCAATTGACGATCTCGTCTTTGCCATTACGCCAGATGCATCAGTTCGTTGGGCCAAGCTTCAGAAGGGTGAATGTCATGTCATGACATATCCAAACCCATCTGACGTCGAAGCCATGAAAAAGAATGCAAATATCACCATTCTTGAGCAGCCGGGTCTGAATATCGGTTATCTGGCCTATAACACGCAGAAGAAACCTCTGGATGATGTCCGCGTGCGTAAGGCGCTCAATATGGCTATGAATAAAAAGGCCATTGTTGAAACGGTCTATATGGATACGGGTATTGCAGCCGTAAATCCAATTCCTCCAACCCAGTGGTCATATGACGAAAACCTGAAAGATGATCCATATGATCCGGAAGCATCAAAGAAGCTTCTGGCTGAAGCTGGCGTGAAAGATCTTACGATTGATCTGTGGGCTCTGCCGGTTCAGCGTCCTTACAACCCGAATGGTCGTCGTGTTGCTGAGTTGATGCAGGCTGACCTTGCCAAGGTTGGGGTTAAGGCTGAGATCAAGTCCTATGAATGGGGCGAGTATCGTAAGCGCTTGCAGAATGGTGAGCACATGGCTGGCCAGTTCGGCTGGACAGGTGATAATGGTGATCCGGATAACTTCCTGAACCACCTGCTTGGCTGTGATGCAGCCGTTCAGGGTGGCGGTAATGTTGCTAAGTGGTGTAATCAGGAGTTCCAGAAGTACGTCTCTGAAGCTAAAACGATCACTGATCAGGCAAAGCGTACTGAACTGTACAAGAAAGCTCAGGAAATCTTCAAAAAAGAAGCTCCTTGGTTTACCATTGCGCATGCGGTTCAAATTGGACCAATCCGCAAGGAGGTGACAGGTTATAAGCTTAGCCCGTTCTCACGTCACTACTTCTATGGTGTTGACATTCAGGGCAAGTAAGGCTCTGTAAGCATTGAGTAACAGCGGGACGGCATATCGCGTCGCCCCGCTTTTTTTAGCTACGTGATTAGTTGGTTCATGATCCGATTTATCTTCACACGCCTTAGCCTGATTATCCCGACATTCATCGGGTTAACATTGGCCGCATTCTTTCTCATCCGCCTTGTCCCCGGCGATCCGATTGAAACTCTTGCTGGTGAACGTGGCATTTCGCCAGAACGCCACGCGCAGCTGTTGGCGGAATATGGGCTCGATCAGCCTTTGATCGTTCAATACGGTTATTATATCCAGCGCCTGTTTCATGGTGATCTCGGTCAGTCCATTGTAACCAACACATCTGTCTGGACAGAATTCAAAACACTGTTTCCGGCAACGCTTGAGTTGGCTATCTGCGCTATGATTTTTGCGCTTGTTATTGGTCTGCCGGCTGGTGTTTTTGCAGCCTTGCGGCGCAATACCATTGTTGACCAAGGGGTCATGGGTGGTGCGCTGATTGGTTATTCCATGCCAATCTTCTGGTGGGGTCTGCTACTGATCATGCTGTTCTCAAACACGCTGGGATGGACACCGGTGAACGGTCGTATCTCGGTAATGTACTTTTTTGAGCCAGTAACCGGTTTTATGCTGATTGACAGCTTATTGTCAGGCGAAGAAGGGGCTTTTGCATCAGCTGCCAGCCATCTCGTCCTGCCCGCTGTTGTTCTGGGTACCGTGCCGCTGGCTGTCATTGCCCGTATGACACGTTCTTCAATGCTTGAAGTCTTGGGTGAGGATTATATCCGGACGGCACGTGCCAAAGGCCTGCCTGCGTACCGCGTTATTGCCCTTCATGCTCTGCGCAATGCGCTCATTCCGGTTGTGACTGTCATCGGCCTGCAGATTGGTGTGCTGATGACCGGGGCAATTCTGACAGAATATGTCTTCTCCTGGCCGGGCGTTGGTACATGGCTGCTTCAGGCCATTATGCGCCGTGATTACCCTGTTTTGCAGGGTGGTATTCTTCTGATTGGCTGTATGGTCATGCTGATCAACCTCTTGGTTGACCTCGCCTATAGTTTCATCAATCCACGTATCAGGTCATCACGATGACAGTACAGGCTTCTACTCCGACACAATCACATGAGCAGATGTCTGCTCCGCCACACCCATTCCGTGAGTTTTGGGGATATTTCTCTGCGAACAAAGGTGCTGTTGCCGGGCTGGTCTTTATCAGCATACTCGTCTTCTGCATTCTGTTTGCCGACCTGATTGCCCCTTATGGTTTTAGTGGCAGTAATACGGATATCCGACTGACGCCTCCTGTCTGGCAGGAAGGTGGATCGTTTGCCCATATTCTGGGAACGGATGCTATTGGCCGTGATATGTTTTCACGGCTGATCTATGGCACGCGCTATTCATTGGCTATTGGGGCGATGGTTGTTGCCCTGTCAATTATTGTTGGCACAACTCTTGGGCTTGTTGCGGGGTTTGCGCGTGGCATGGTGGAAACAGTTATCCTGCGCGTGATGGATATTATTCTGACACTTCCAAGCTTACTGCTGGCACTTGTTATCGTCGCAATCCTTGGGTCTGGTCTATATAATGCAGTGATTGCTGTCGCTGTAGTAATCCTGCCGCATTATGTGCGTCTTGTTCGTGCTTCTGTCATAACAGAAACAGCCAAGGATTATGTGACGGCGGCACGTGTTGCGGGTGCCGGTAGGCTGCGTCTGATGTTTCGTGAAGTGCTGCCAAACTGCCTGGCTCCGCTGATCGTTCAGGCATCTCTTGGTATGTCGACTGCCATTCTTGATACTGCTGCCCTCGGCTTCCTTGGTCTTGGTGCACAGCCACCACTGCCCGAATGGGGAACCATGCTGGCGGATGCCCGCGAGTTCATTGGTGCTGATTACTGGTGGGTTGTGACCTTGCCGGGTATCGCTATTCTTTTAACTGTTGTTGCCTTTAATCTGTTGGGCGACGGTCTGCGCGATGCGCTAGATCCAAAACTGAAGAGCTGAGCCATGGCCCTTCTTGAAATTGAAAACCTCTCCGTTGAGTTTCCAACCCGTGCCGGGACAGTCTATGCTGTTGAAGGCATGACTATGAAGCTTGATCAGGGTGAAATCCTTGGTGTGGTCGGTGAATCCGGTTCGGGTAAGAGCATGACCATGCTGGCCCTGATGGGGCTTGTCCCGTTCCCCGGAAAAATCCGTGCTGACAAGCTCATGTTCAATGGTCACAATTTGCTGACAATTTCCGAACGTGAACGTCGCAAAATCATTGGCAAGGATGTTGCCATGATTTTCCAGGAACCAACAACCAGCCTTAATCCGTGCTTCACGATTGGTTTCCAGCTTGCTGAAACTCTCAAGTTCCATGAGGGTATGAGCAGCAAGCAGGCCCGTAATCGTGCGATCGAGCTTCTGGAGCAGGTGGGTATCCCGGCTCCTGAAGGCCGTCTGAAGGCATTCCCCCATCAGCTGTCGGGCGGTATGAACCAGCGTGTCATGATTGCCATGGCAATTGCCTGTAACCCGAAGTTTCTAATTGCCGATGAGCCGACCACTGCGCTGGATGTGACTATTCAGGCGCAGATTCTCAATCTGCTGACATCATTGCAGCGTGACCGCAACATGGCCATGGTCCTGATTACCCATAACATGGGCGTTGTTGCAGAGACTGCGCACCGAATGATGGTGATGTATGCCGGGCAGATTATGGAAGAGGCTACAGCTTCTGATCTCTTTAACAGGCCTCAGCATCCTTATACCAATGCATTGCTGGCAGCGCTGCCAGAACGTGCTGTTGGCGGACGTCTGGCAACCATTCCGGGTGTTGTCCCCGGTCTTGCTGACCGGCCAAAGGGATGCCTGTTTAGCCCGCGTTGTCAGTTTGCGACAGATCGTTGTGTTGCTGAAAGGCCTGATCTGTCCCTGTGGCAGCATGGAAGTCTGCGCTGTTTCTACCCATTGGGGGATGCGGAACGCGAACAGAAAATTAAGACCGATCACCTGATCGGAGCGGAGGCAAATCAGTGAGTTCTCCCGTAGTTGAAGCAAAGAACCTTAAACAGGTTTATGAAATTAAACGCGGTATGTTCCGCGCTTCTGACCATCTTCAGGCTGTTGGTGGTGTTTCCTTCGCTATCGAAGCAGGTAAGACATTGGCTGTTGTTGGTGAATCTGGGTGCGGTAAGTCAACGCTCGCACGTATGGTTACACTGATTGAGCACCCGACATCGGGGGAACTGATCCTTAATGGTATGGATGCGGTTCATCCCAAGCCTTCTGAAAAGAAAACCCTGCGTCAGATGGTGCAGCTTGTGTTCCAGAACCCTTACGGCTCACTCAATCCACGTAAGAAGATTGGCGCTATTCTTGAAGAGCCACTGATTATCAATACCAAGCTGACTGCTGCCGAGCGTCGGGAGCGTGTGCGCGAGATGATGGTTAAGGTTGGTTTGCGGCCTGACTATTATAACCGTTATCCGCATATGTTCTCAGGTGGGCAACGCCAGCGTATTGCTATCGCCCGGGCCTTGATGCTTTCGCCCAAGCTTGTTGTTGCGGATGAGCCGGTATCTGCGCTCGACGTTTCCATTCAGGCGCAGGTGCTGAATCTTCTGGCTGATCTGCAGAAAGAGCTTGGGCTTGCCTACCTCTTTATCTCGCACGATCTCGGCGTTGTTCGCTATATCGCAGATGATGTGCTTGTCATGTATCTGGGGAATGTTGTCGAGCATGGCCCAAAGGAAAAGATCTACGCTAATGCGCTGCATCCCTATACGCAGGCACTGCTGTCATCGACCCCTACTGTGACAGATGAAAAGAACGAGCGGATTATTCTGAAGGGTGAATTACCATCTCCTCTGAACCCGCCATCCGGTTGTGTCTTCTCAACACGTTGTCCTTTTGTAAAAGACCGCTGCCGGGCAGAGCGTCCAGCCTCGCGGGAAGTCGATGGACGCAGTGTTGCCTGTCACTTTGCTGAGGATTTTCTCAGTAAGTAGTATTTTTTACTTGCACAACAGACATCCTCCGCTACATGCGCAATACATGGTGGCGTACGTTTTGGTGCCCGCATCAAACTTATGCCGGTCAATTGCTGCAATTTATATATAATGGAGACCACATTGGAATATTTCAGTTTTCTGACTGATCCTCAACTTCTCGGTGCATTAGTAACACTCGCTGCCCTTGAGATTGTGTTAGGCATCGATAACGTTGTTTTTATCTCTATTCTTGTTTCAAAACTCCCAGAAGAGCAGGCCAAAAGAGCGCGGCAGATCGGTCTGGGGCTTGCCTTGGTCTTCCGTATCGCACTGTTGTTTGTCCTGTCCTGGATTATGAAACTGACGGCACCTGTTATCAGTTTCAGTGACTATAACTTCTCATGGCGTGATATTATTCTGCTTGTTGGGGGTCTGTTCCTTATCGCCAAGGCAATTCATGAAATCCATAATTTGATTGAAGACGATCATGAAGTCTCAATTGGTGACAAGGCCAAGGCCGCATTTTCATTCATTATCATGCAGGTCATTATTATCGATCTTGTCTTCTCCGTTGACTCAATCATTACGGCTGTTGGTATGGCGCAGGATATCCGTGTGATGATTGCTGCCGTACTTGTTGCTGTTGCCGTAATGTATATGGCATCAGGCCCGGTTTCAGACTTCATTACCAAGCACCCAACGACAAAAATGCTGGCTCTCGCCTTTCTGATCCTTATTGGCGTTGCATTAGTCGCAGATGGTTTTGGAGTCCATATTCCACGTGCTTATGTTTACTCATCAATGGCTTTTGCCGGTATTGTTGAGTTTTTCAATGTACTTGCCTCAAACAAACGTAAGGCAAAGAAACGGAATGATGCAGTGAATTAAGCAAAAAAAACGCGGTCCTTAAAGGACCGCGTAAAAGTTGCCGACCCGTGGGGGCAGAAATAGGTCGGATATCTACATTAACGCTGAAAAACTAATTTTGTTCCAGCATAATTTTAAGAAAATAACTCAGACTTTCTAGTCATACCAAAAGGTATGAGCATATTTATTGAGTTATGTATTCAGTGTTCCGAGCGCTGATTCCCTGATGTCTGGCCACCTTTCCTTCCAGCTGAAGAGGCAAGACCACGGTCTTGGGAAAATGAGCGCTTTTCCGCAGGAACGCTGCGGCCACCTTTACTGGCAATGGCGCGTTGACGTTCTGCAGACATGGAAGCAAAACCGCGTTTAGATGTTCCATTCTCCGTTGGCATTTCTTTCCTCCCAAAAATCAATTCTGTCCAAACAACAATTTTGAACTGTGAAGGTTCCCGATGGATAAGATATGCAGTAGATTGTTCCTTAGTTTGAATGGCTTCCCGGTAAGTACTCTGGGCAGAATAGGGGATTGAAGTAATGGCCAGTTATGACGACAATAATATTTTTGCCAGAATTATGCGTGGTGAACTGCCAAGTCATAAGGTTTATGAGACTGATAAAGTTTTGGCGATTATGGATCTGATGCCACAGGCTGATGGTCATATTCTGGTTATGCCGAAGTCAAAAGCCAGAAATATTTTTGATGTTGAACCTGCTGTTCTAGCTGATCTGATGAAAGAAGTTCAGTATCTGGCAAAAGCTGTCAAACAGGCCTTTAATGCTGAAGGTGTCTTAATTCAGCAGTTTAATGAGCCTGCTGCTGGTCAGACAGTCTATCATCTCCATGTTCATATTATCCCACGCAAAGAGGGAAGTGTCATGAATGGGCATGGAGCTGATATGGAAAAGGCCGAGGTTCTGGCTGCGAATGCCGAGAAGATCAGACAGGTCTTACAGGGATAATCTCTATCGTTTGAAGATAGATTTTCCTGCTGTGTTTTCCAAAATTCAGCAGGAAATTATGCTGGGGTCAGAGATTGAATAGAGTGTTTGTTCGAAAAGAAGGTGTTGGGTCTATTGCACGCATAATCCAGCACCGTGAGCTTCTGATGAAACAGGTCATTATGGAGGCTCCCAGTCTCATTCAGGTTATCAGCGGTTCAAAGATTGTTCGTTGGGCCACGAAGGAAAGGGTTGCCCATTCCGGGGAGATAATTGCCCTCGAAAGTGGTCAGGCGTTAGATGTCATTAATGTGCCGGATGATAACAGTAAGCTTTATGAGGCCAAGCTCATATCTTTAGACGCCGATGCTGTGTTCAAGTTTTCAGAACAGGATGCAACCAGCAAAGCTATCTCCTGTTTGTATCAGGTCACAGCTCCTTCAATATCTTTTCAAGATGCTTTTAGTCGTGCTTTTGAAGCTATTGCAGACGAGAGAAGTATTCCCGCAAGCGCCGCATCTGCGCGGGTTCAGGAAGTACTGGCATGGCTAGACAAAAATGGTGGGTACTTCAGAAATAATAAAATTCATACTGTAGAGCGGCGCGTCCGTTTCCATATTTCAGCGGATATCCAATCCCAATGGACTGCTCAGCATATTGCCAGTAAACTTGGTTTCAGCGAAGCAACCTTACGCAGAAAACTTGCCGAGGAGGGGACCTCCTTCAATAATACGCTGATTGATGTGAGGATGTCGCGTGCATATACCTTATTGCAGGCAACCGATATGCCAATAACGCAGATTGCATTTGAAATTGGGTACGATAGCCCGTCACGTTTTTCAGCACGGTTTCGAGATCGTTTTGGTTATAGTCCTTCAGTTGTTCGCGCAGCGTCTTGAGCAGAACAGCCTCAGAATGATCGAAATGGCATATTGATTGAGCGCTTGCGATAAGTAACGGGCTGATAAGTGCTGTATCCCTTCTATACAAAGAAGGGATCATAACATGTTCAAAAAAATCTTATTTTACGTTTCTTCTATGCTGGCCGTCCTTGTTGTTAGCCAGACAGTATATGCGCAGGATTTTACCTTGATGGTAAAAGGCGAAAAGAATGCGCATTTTGGTGAAGAAAACATACTCAGTTCATCTTATAATTTTGGCTGTTCAGGCGGAAATCTGTCTCCAAGAATTTCATGGAGCGGGGTTCCAAAAGAGACAAAAAGTTTAGTTCTGACGGTATATGATAAAGATGCTCCGACAGGTATCGGTTGGATGCATTGGGTCGTGATCAATATTTCACCGGATCAGAAGGAACTGCCTGAGGGGATATCTTTAGATCGCAGCAAGTTGCCCCAGGGAGCCATGCAGACACGAACTGATTATGGAAAATCCGAGTATGGTGGGCCATGCCCGCCGCAGGGCCGGAAGCATGAGTATATTTTTACTTTGACAGCTCTCGATATCGAACGTTTGCCAGAAATAGTCACTGAAGAAACAAGCCCGGCTATGGTTGGCTATTTCACAAAAGCCCATGCTATTGGCGAAGCCAAAACATCAATCTGGTATTCTCGATAATCAGCCATAAAAGAAGAGGTGGTTTTCAAACCACCTCTTTTTTCGTCAGTATTTTAATCAATGGTACGGGTCTGCCGCATCACGTAAGCCATCGCCCATAAAGTTGAAGGCGAGAACAACAATAATGATCGGCACTATGGGTAAGAGAAGCCATGGGTAAAGCTGGATAGAGGCAAGGTTCTGCGTATCTTTAAGCAGAACGCCCCAGCTGATGATGGGGTCGCGTAAGCCAAGTCCCAAAAATGAAAGCGCTGTTTCCCCGAGGATCATTGAGGGAATGGAAAGAGTTGCCGAGGCAATCAAATGGCTCATGAAGTTGGGAATAAGGTGACGCAGGATAATACGCTTTTTCGATGCGCCATTCAGTTCGGCAGCTTTGACAAAATCCTCTTCCCGTAATGCCAAAAGCTTTGAGCGCACAGGTCTTGCCAGTCCAGGCCAGTCAAGCATTCCCAGAATGATCGTAATACCAAAGAAAATAAGCAGAGGACTCCAGCTTGGCGGGAGGGCGGCTGACAGGGCCAGCCAGAGCGGAAGCTCTGGTAGTGAACGTAATATCTCAATCATGCGCTGGACGACATAATCAACCCAACCACCGAGATAGCCAGCCAGTCCACCGAAGAACAGCCCAAGAGCGAAAGAGACCGTGATACCAATCAGGCCGACGGTGAGCGAGATACGTGCGCCATAGATTATGCGCGAGAGAAGATCATATCCGCGTCGGTCGGTGCCAAGCAGGAACATGGTCCCATTCTCTGGCCCGCAGACAAGATGGATATCGGTTTTAACGAGACCCCAGAATTTATAGCTGTCACCACGACAGAAAAATCTGATGGGTTGGGGCTGGCTTTTATCAGTCTTGTACTCAATGACAAATTTGTTTTCATCAAAGGAGTACGTATAGGGGTAAACGAATGGGCCAACGAATTTACCCTCATGAAACAGTTTTAGCTTCTGGGGTGGGGCATAGATAAAGTCATCATTGGACCTATGCGCATTGTAAGGGGCAATGACTTCTGCAAAAGGCACAAGCGCGTAGAAAAATACAAGAATCCATACAGCAATCATTGCAAGCCGATGGCGCCGGAATTTCCGCCAGATCAGCTGCCATGATGACATGCTTGCCAATGTTTCATTGTCATTGAGTGATGGTTCGCTGAGCCCCGGATCAAAAGGAGCTGCGTCGACAAAATGGGGTGTCTTTGCTTTGCTATCCGTCATCTGGAGCGCCCTCCAAGACGAATGCGTGGATCCAGCCATGCCAGCAGGATATCTGATATCAACATGCCAACGACAGTGAGGAAAGCTGTAAATAGCAGGATGAAGCCGGCAAGATACTGATCCTGCTTCATCAGTGCTGCAAGCAGAATTGGGCCAACGGTTGGCAGGCTCAGCACAAGAGATACCAGAACAGAGCCTGATACAAGATGGGGTAGCAGGTTACCAATATCGGCAATGAATGGATTAAGTGACATTCTGAAAGGATATTTCAGAAGGGCACGGACAGGTGGCATGCCTTTTGCTTTGGCTGTTGTGTAATATTGCTTGTTCAGCTCATCCAGCAGATTGGCGCGCATCCGCCGGATCATTGCAGCTGTTCCGCCGAGGCCAATCACGATTGTCGGGACAATCAGGTGACTGATGAGTGATTTAAATTTTGGCCATGTCCATGGCTCGCCATAGAAATGGGCATCATAGAGGCCACCAATGGATATGCCGAGCCAGCGGTTACAATAGAACAGCAAAATAAGTGCCAGCAGGAAACTGGGAACTGCGAGACCAATATAGCCAATGAAGGTTGCGAGATAATCACCTATTGAGTACTGGCGCGTTGCTGAATAGATCGCGATAGGAATAGCAACAACATGCACAAAGACGACAGCTGCCAGATTGACCGCAAGCGTCAGCCATAAGGCATCACCAACAACTTCACGAACGGGACGTTCATACTCAAATGACCACCCCCAGTCGCCTTGTAAAAGACCTGAGAACCCATTAGGCCCCGGCCATGCGCCCAGCCAGATCAGATATTGCTCCCAAACGGATTTATCCAGCCCATACTCTTTAATCAGAAAGGCTGCTTTTTCAGCTGATGCCCCTTCACCCTGTGCCCTGAGTTCCGCAATCTGGTTTGTCAGATAATCGCCGGGCGGCAACTTGATGATGAAGAAGACAAGAGCTGAGATAATCAGAAGTGAAACGGCCATTGTCAGAAGACGACGAATGAGAAAACGGATCATCGGTTTCCTCCCTGCCGTCTTTCGGCGGTTGCCCAGAAAAATTCATCCATACGGTATACGCCGATAAAGGATGTTGGAGCCCATGAATAGAATGCTTTCTCAGGAACATTGGCGAGGTTGTTCTTTACAACGATAGGGTGCAGAGAGCCTGCAACTGTTCCGATGCTCCAAAGGTTATCAGCGTGGTTTTCAAGTATCTTGAGCCATATTGCCTGACGGCTTGGCGTATCTTCAGCCGCCATCCATTGTTCGTAGAGTTGTGCAAGTTCTCTGGCTTCCGGAATATCAATCGGTTCGCCACTGTTGCCTTTGGTTTCGATATATTGGCCCCACTTAGGCCACGCAAGATTATCCTGATGCATAGGCACAAGCTCGGTTGGCGGGGTCAGGGCATTGGGGATGGCGTTATCGAGGCCAACACTGGCAGACATGATTGTTTGCCCTGAGTAGGAGCGGTTGTTCAGAATTGCACGGTCTTGCGGTTTGACGATAAGTTTGATGCCAAGATCTTGCCAGAACTCACCAATCAACGCGAGGCCATCGGCCATTAACAGCTGATCACCATCAAGTTCAACAGTAATGATCAGCGGACGGCCATCTGGCAATATCCGTAATCCTGTACTGTCCGAGCGTTTTAATCCAAGTTCATCCAAAAGCCGGTTGGCTTCATCCGGGTCATAGGAGCTGTTGCGATATCGGAATTCGTCCCGATAAAGCGGTGATTTTGAGATGACAGTATTATTGCCCTCCCGGCCTAATCCGTAGAGCAGAACCATGTTGATCGTTTTGCGCTTGATGCCAAGTGATAAGGCACGCCGAAAGCGGACATCTCGGTTAAGTTTTCTGAAAACCGGGTCAGAACAGTTGAGGTTTGGATAGAGTGCCAGCTCAGAGCCTCGCGCAACACGCCATAATCTCGTTCTGTAATCTTTGACCTTTTCCCCTTCCTTCAGGACGGGGATGTCGCGCATCGTCAATCCACGGAACAACAGATCAACTTCACCGGCATTGGCCTTTGCTGCCATCAGTCCGGGAGCGGAGATGTCAAAGATCAGACGATCGACATAGGGAAGTTGTACACCCTTATAATCAACCCGATGATAGTAAGGGTTGCGCTCAAAGTAATAACGGTTGGCTGGAGCGTAGGTTACAGGCTTCCATGGCTGAAGCGTTGGCATATCCGGATCACTCAGATCGTACATTGTATCCATACGATTGAATAACCCCGCCCAGGATTTCAATTTCTGCTGACGGGCGACAACATCCAGAAGTTTCTGGTCAGTATAGCTGGCATGAAACTGTTTCAGATAATGTGCCGGGCGGTAGATAAACGGATCGCGTGGGCTTGCTAACTGAGGCAGAAAGCGCGGGTTTGGCTTATCCCATGTGTAGCGGACTGTATATTGATCAATAACTTCAAAACGTGGGCCCCTTCCGTCAATCAGCATAAACTCTGGAGGGCCAACCGGGGAGATTGAGCTGTTATTGGCTATATCTTCCCAGTAGAATCTGAAGTCTTCAGCAGTGAAGAAAGACCCGTCTGACCAGCGGTGTCCCGGACGAATATGGAAGGTGAAAACCCTGTCATTTTGATTATCAACTGACTGGAGAATGTCAGGATAAAGGTCAAAATTCTCATCCAGCCCGACAAGGCGGGTGTAGCCGATTGCTGATTGATAACGAATATCACGTGCACGTGCGACAATAGTAACAATATCGCCGCCCGGAATACCGAATAATCGCCCTTTTGCATTGAGGTCGACAACCAGAGGTTCCTTAGGCATACGCTGCTCAACAGGAAGCAAGGCGTGGTCTGCAACTTTTGCCTGAAAGAACGGCACTTCCCGATAAGGAAGATGCTCGGCTGCATGAAGTGCGCCGCAGACAAGCAGTGCGGATAGGGTTGCCAGAACGGTACTGATAATCTGTGCGTATGTTCTCATGCTGCAACCACCCCGGCTGCCGTATTCATACGTACAAAATGTTCGTGCTCAAGCTCGTGCATGCTACCGATTTCTTGTTCACGAAGACAAAATGGTTCTGGCCAGTTTTTCGGATCAGACAGGTTTTCTGAACGTAATTTAGTGAAATCCAGAGGCCGGTCGATATCCGGTTCCGGGACAGCTGCCAGCAGGGCTTGCGTATAAGGATGAACCGGATTGCTGAAAAGCTTTTCTTTGGGAGCCTGTTCAACGATCAGACCACGATACATTACAGCAATGGTATCAGCAATATAGTCAACGACCGCAAGGTTATGGGATACAAAGAGATAGGATAAGCCCAGAGCCTTCTGGAGATCTTTAAGCAGATTGAGAACCTGTGCCTGTACGGAAACATCGAGTGCAGAAACCGGTTCATCACACAATAGCAATCTTGGTGAAAGAGCTAAGGCTCTGGCGATGCCAATACGCTGTCTTTGGCCTCCTGAGAAAGAGTGTGGATGGCGCTTAAGGCTTGAAGCTGGCAGGCCGACAATATCAAGCAGATATTTGGCCCGTTCTAGCCGCTCATTCTGAGTCCCCCAGCTATTGATGGTCAGTGGCTCTGTCAGTATTTCACTGACTGTCATGCGGGGATTAAGTGAAGAGAAGGGATCCTGAAAAACAAACTGAACTGCTTTACGGTAAGATTGCAGATCCTTGCCTTCAAGGCTGTTGACGTCAAACAGATTAAACCCGTCGTTATAGAGAATGGTGCCGCCATCATTTGGCAGGGCACGGGCAATCATTTTTGCAACCGTTGTTTTACCGCAGCCGGATTCTCCAACAAGACCAAGAGTTTGGCCTTCCGGAATAGAGAGACTGACACCACGCACGGCCGTTAGGGTTTTTTCTTTTCCTCTGAACCAGCCTGATCGTGACGTGTACCGTTTAACAAGGTTCTCAACCTTGAGGATGGTATTGCTTCCATCAGAAGAAAGCTCACCGGCCGGGACGTCCAGTGTCTTGACTTCCCTGATCGGCTGGAGCCGCTCGCCCGGTTTCATTGAGAAACGTGGAACGGCCCGTAACAAAGCCTTCAGATAGGGATGTTCCGGGTTTTTGAAGATATCTTCACGAGCGCCAGATTCAACAATACGCCCACGATACATGACGGCAACTTCATCGGCCATATTGGCAACAACGCCGAGGTCATGGGTGATTAACAGGATTGCCATACCGGTTTCATCCTGCAACTCACGCATCAGCTCAAGTATCTGGGCCTGTGTTGTTACATCAAGAGCTGTTGTCGGCTCATCGGCAATCAGAAGGCTTGGTCGGGTAATGAGGGCCATGGCGATCATGGCGCGCTGACGTAATCCGCCGGAGAGTTCGAAAGGATATGCTGATAACAGGCGCTCAGGATCAGAAAATCCAACCCGTTTAAAGACATCAAGCGTTTTGGCAATTGCTTCTTTCTTGCTGCATTTCGAGTGCAGTAATAGAGCTTCGCTGACCTGATCTCCAACCGTATGTAATGGCGAGAGTGATGTCATCGGCTCCTGAAAAATCATTGCAATGCTGCCACCACGCAACGCATTCATTTGTGGGGACTGTGCACCGATCTCGACAATATCAACGGGCTTACTCCCCGGGGGCGTATAGAGTATTTGCCCACGGTCAATAAATGCCTTTTTGGGAAGAATCTGCAGGATGGCTTGTGCTGTAACAGATTTACCGGAGCCCGACTCTCCAACAAGAGCAACTGTTTTACCAGCGGGAATTGAAAACGATATGCCGTTGATCGCGTAAGCAGAACCACTGTCGGAAGTAAAGCCGACCTTTAAATCCTTTATGTCCAACAGCATATTGTCCATAATCCATACCTAACGCCCATACATATAACACCAAAACCCAATGGGGCTGAACTACTCTTTGCAGCTTGTATTCTGCTGGTTAACAACTCCTGTCAGTTCTGGATAATGCCTGTGACAGATAATCCCTAACATCAATGAAATTAATCACTTCACACATCTTAAGATAATTGACGAGGCTTTCTGTAAATTCCCAGATTGCACCATCATGCACCAGATGGTGGGTCAGAAGGCCAATTGGCTCGTCACTGTGTCCATCCAAACGATATTGGATTGCTGAGATGATAGTCTCAATGATGGTATCTATAGGCAAGAGGCTTCGCCCGGCATGCCATGCTATGGGGTCAATATGTGTATTAATCTGAAAGAGACCATCTGACCGTAGGGGGGCTTGCCTGTTTCCAAAAGTTGAAAGTCCCTGAAAACCAATGCCTCTGAGCTGATCTGTCAATTCCGGACTAATCCGGTTCCAGGGGGGGACAAAGATAGGGCAGAGCTGCTCTGGCGTTGCCATATTTCGTAAGTGTTGAAGACCAGATTGTAGCTCGGTGCACATCAGTTCAAGCGGTCTGTGAGCTTTGAATTCTGCTTTTTTTTCATCTGCCGGTGCGTGATTAAAATGCGCAAAGCCATGAACCAGTAATGAAGCCTGAGGATGCTTTTTAACTTGTGTAATAAGAGATTTTTGAAGACCCGTTGGGATTGCTGCAATGGCAATCGGGAACCGGGCGGCCTTGCTGATTGATAGCAAGTGTTCCAGGGCAGGGGATTGCGTAACAGCATCATCATCTCGCCACCAGAATGGGATGATGACCTTTTGTGCCTCTGCTTCTGCCAGTATGTTTTCAAGACGTGAGAAAGGCATGTCAGTAACGCCCTTTAACAAGGTTCTCAATTACCAGAACACTTTGACGGGTGCCATCAAGATTAATTGAAGGACGTATTGGGGACGTGACGCGTGACAGAATTTCATGAACCTGCTGTTTCAGGGTTTCGGGTGATAATTCAGTCTCTCGCAGAAGATCAGCATAGCCCCTGTTCTGCAGGGTTGTTGCCCGGAGAAGCTGTTCTGTTTCACTGCCTGCCTCAAATGGAACAAAGAGACGTTCAATAGGGAAACTCAGAACATCAATTGCCGTATTGTATCCGCATTGGCTGATGGACAGGCGCGTTTTTGAGAGAAGGCTTCTGAAATCTGATCGGGCGCGCTCAATGGTGACATTCCCGGCGGCTTTATGGGTGAGAGCGTTAAAGGTATCTTCTGGAACAGCATTCCCGATTAAAAGGTGCCAGCTATATGGGGTGTCACCTGCGCATTCCAGGGCCGCATGGTAGAGCTTGAGGCCGGCGGCACTTGAGCCTCCAGATACAGTGACATCATAGGTCTCCGCCTCTGACTCGTTATCTTCGGCAATATTATCAATGTACCCGGTGTAATGCAGGAAGGGGTGTAATCTCTTACTGACTGGCCAGCTTTCCTCTAGCGGGATAAGGGTATCGTCGCCGTGAATGAGTACGCCATCATAAAGGGAGGAGATCCGTTCTTCAGTTTCCTCAATGCGTTCAGGTTTTGAAGGTGAGGCGAGGATATCGCGAATTGATGAGAGAATAACGGCCTGTCTGTCTTGAGCTTTCAGGGTTGTGATTGCAGAAATAAATTCATGTGCCAGAACACGGCGTCCAAATGGAAACAGTTCAGTGATCAGGACATCCGGCTCGTCTTGCCTGATTGATGTTTCGATCAAAGCTGTGCGCTGTGCAAGAAATGCTTCAGTAGCCGGTTGTCCGTCGGACATCAGCAGTTTTGTAAAGGCAGTTCCTTCAATTCGGACAGATGGCAGCTGCATAAATTTGTAGGCAGTATGCTTGAGAAGCTTATTCGGCATGCCTCCTGAAATCAGGGTAACATTATGCCCCTTCTGCGCACAGGCCTCAGCCAAGGCAGCTGCTCGTGTCAGATGGCCTGCACCAAGCAAATGAGTGACCAGAATGGTAATGGACAGCTTGTTCATCTGGCTGCCCCGATAAGTGGTGTTAATGCCGTTTTCAGGAGCTGGGCAGTTTGCTCAAGTGTGCGTTCTCTCCTGATAAACTCGCGTGCGTTTTGTGAAAGAGTCTGGCGTTTGTCAGGGTTGCCTATCAGGCTGGTGATTATTGATGCAAAATCATCGATATTATCACCTGAAACCAGAATACCGGTTTCTTCATTCAAAACGGCATCAGCTACACCGCCATTGTTAAATGCCACAATCGGACAGCCAAAGGCCTGCGCTTCAAGAAAGACCATTCCGTAAGCCTCATTCAGAGCCGGCCAGACCATAAGATCAGATGTGCTGTACAGGCTTGCAAGAGTAGCCTTGTCTTCAATTTCTCCATGCCAGTGTATCCGTGAGCCAAATTGAGCAAACAGATTATGCACGTCGTAATGAGCTGGCCCGTCGCCAACCACATCCAACTGCCATGGAAAAGATACTTTCTGAAGAGTATGCGCAAGTTGCTGATAAGATGCCAGCTTATCGCCTTTTCGCATCATTGCGACGGTCAGCAGTTGTGCTGGTTTATCCGTAGTAAAGGCTCGTGTTTTCGGTTCTTTCGGCCATACAGATAAATCAAGAAATGGAGGGAGATACAGTACTTGCTGATGAGCAGGTTTATGCTCTGTTAGCGATAGGCTGTCACGACGGGTCAGAGCAAAGATAATATCGGCCTGATCCAGAGCCTCTTCTGCGCCCTGATGGGCTAATGCCCATGGACCGTTAGCCCGTTTTGATGCCCGACTCCCTTCTGCAATGACATAGGGAATATTAAGGGCGCGGGCGACATGTGGGCCGATCCAGTCCGGAGATTTGTAATAGACGTGGTAGCTGAACCAGAGTGACGGAATGTTGCCGCTTTTATGAAATGCTGCAACGAGATCCTCAGCTTCACGAATAGCGAGTTCTTTGAGTTCTGCTTGACGGGCAGGAGTGCCCGACGGCTCAAAACTGCGAAGTTTTGAGACAATATTCGTCTGAAAGCCGGTTGTCTGGAGAGCTGATAGCAGAAGCTGTGCCATTGTTCTGTCCCCGGAAGGAACCGGGTGATCAGGAGATTTCATGGGAGCATAGAAAGCGATATCAGTCATCTTACTATGCTCAATGACTGTCGTACGGTTTGGCTGAAAATAGCTGTTGGAATTTATCTTCCATAATATCAATGCCACCATCCATGGAGAATTCACTCCGAAGACGCTTGTAGGCAGCTGTTCCCAGTTTATGACGTCTTGCCGGATCACGTGCCAGCATATTGATGGCATTGGAAAGGTTCCCCCAATCCGAAGGTGGAGTCAGAACACCTTCCTTGCCATCTCTGATGAACTCAGGAATGCCCGCAAAGTTACTGGCGATGATTGCCAGTTTCTGCGTTGCCGCTTCCATCAATACATTTGGCAGGCCATCCTGATCACCGGATTTTGCCTGCTTTGAGGGAAGGACAAACATATCGGCTTCACGAAGTAGCGTGATGATATCTGTCTGGTTCTTGGGGCCCATAAAGATAATTCGTTTGTCGATCCCGTTATTGCGAGCCTGCTGCTTTAAAGCTGCCAGCAGCTCCCCTCCGCCAACATGGACGAATTGCCAGTGAAGATTTTTTGGCAAGGCTGCCAGTGCCTTGATGAGATCATCAAAGCCTTTTTTCGTAACGGCACGTCCAACGGACATAATACGTACCGGGTTGCTGGCATCTGAACCATCACGATCTGCCCGTTTTTTCGGCGCGTCGGGAAATCTTGAAAGATCGAGGCCGTGATAGACAAGAGTAACCTTGTCATCTCCATCAGTAAGAGAGTTAAGATACTCTGCGCCCTGTTGTGTGCAGGTTACCCCCCAGGCAGCACTTTTGATCTTTTCTCTTTTTTCCCATTCCGGCGTTGTCCAGATATCCTTGGCATGGGCCGAGAATGTCCACTGACGGTTGGTCAGAATGGCAGTGTAATAGACAACAGAGCCCGGTGTATGCAGAAAATGGACATGAAGATGTACCACGGATGGTGAGAGCTCGCGACCAATAACCATGGCCTGCCCAAGGCGTCGGATGCGGTTTGCTGTTGGCTCTCTTTTATAATCACGCCAGAAGGTTTTGATGAGCTTTGCGAAGCCAGGTTGGCGCAGAGCCCAGAAAGCGCCTGCAAGGACTCTGAAGGGTGCCTGATACAAATATTCCGGTAAATAGAAGACCGGAGATTTGATCGCTTTATGCATGGGATGAATGGATGGGTCGGTCGGGTGGCGTAACGACCATATATCTAGCGGCCAGCCCCTTTGTTCGAGAGCTAATATCTCCTGTGCAATGAATGTTTCTGAAAGCCGTGGGTAACCTTTCAGGACAATTGCGATTTTCTTCTTTGTATTCTCCGCCATTGGATGTCCGTTACTCTGCTGCGTCTTGCGCAGATTCACGTTTTAACTGTGGCAGAAGAGAAGATACACGTTCCTCAATACGTGCCAGCCCATCAAGGAGCCCCGGTATTGTGGCTTCTGATGGCTTACCCTGTGTTGAGAGCCGCTCAAGAGCCTCAACCATGATGTGCGGGTCTCTGATGCCGTCATCGTTAAGGTGACGGACAAGGCCAAGACGCTCACTGGCAACTGCTCTGATATGCTGCTCAAGTCGTGGCTTGGTGCGTGGAATGATCAGCGCCTTTTTGTCGAAAGAGAGAATTTCACAGAAGGTATTATAACCACCCATGGCGACGACTGCTTCAGCGCGCTGCATCAGAACTTCAAGCTTGTTGTCAAACAGAATGGCATCAAGACGTGGGAATTTTGCAATTCTTTCAAGGAATGTTTTTTGCAGGCTTCGGTTTATAAACGGGCCGAATACGAGCAAAGTTGACAGGTTCAGGTCAGGCTTGGCTTCATAGGCAGAGATGACCCAATCAATCAGATCAGCGCCATCACCCCCGCCGCCGGTTGTCACAAGCGTGAATGGTTGCTTCACAATGCGCGGATAGTTTCTGGGAATTCTGATCTCGGGCATATCCCGGTTGAGATAGCCCGTATAATATACGCGCTTCTGAACATCTTCTGGAAGATTCAGAGCTGCTAGGGGCTCATATATATCCTTCAGACCGTAAACCCAGATTTCATCGTAATACTCAACCAGTGCTTTAACGGCACCTTTCCGCTCCCATTCAGGAATAAGCAGTGCAGGCTCATCAAGAATGTCGCGTATTCCAAGCACAAGCCGGCAGCCTTGCATACGTGCCTGTTTAAGGGCCGGAATAACCTCGCCATGAAAACCGGTTGGCTCTTTGTCGATGATCATAATGTCTGGTTCAAAAGACTGAACCGTTTCAAGAATCAAAGACTGCCGTAGCTGAACTGCATCTTCTAATGAAGTGTTGAGATGTAAGGAGCGGTAATTGCCATTTGTCAGCTTGGTCACGCCGGGAATACGGATATAGTCCACACCCTGCATAAACTCGAAATTGCCGATAATCGGTGAGCCTGAAATAATCAGAATAGATGAATCTGGCCATCTTTGAACAAGTGCATTGGCAATGGCCCGAGAGCGCCTCAAATGGCCTAATCCAAATGTATCATGACTATAAAGAAGGATACGCAAGCGTAAAATCCTGATGCTAATTTAATTGATTTTGGCAATACCAAGTTACAGGGAGATATTTCTTCCAACCATGTTAGGCAACGTGCGCTTTTGCTCTTTTAACTCCACTTCATACGGCTTAGCTACTTTTTGAACAACAGAGAAATTGATATAGAGGATTCCAGCGCAGGGTGATAAATGTTTCTATCTGCAAGGAACATTCTGACAGGCAATTCTGTTGAGCGTTTAATGAGTGGCATTTTCGACGGCAATGGACAAGAGCCTTTTTAAATATATCTGGCAACATTCTAAACGCGAACAGCTGTTGATTTGCGCAGTTGTTTTGCTGTCCTTGCCATTCTACTACCTGTCTCTTGATCTCCCGCGACGAATTGTCAATGAGGCGATACAGGGCGGAGCCTTTAAACATGGCAATGAGACGGTTCCATTCCTTGCCATTTCTTTTGATCTGCCGACATGGCTGGGCGGGGCACATATCAATCTTTTTGACGGGCTGACCGTTGGGCGTATTGAACTGCTGCTTGGCCTGTCTTTATCATTTCTTTTTTTCGTTCTTATCAACGGTGCGTTCAAGTACTGGATTAACCTTGCCAAGGGCGCTCTTGGTGAACGGATGCTCAGGCGAATGCGTTTTGAGCTGTTCAACCTTGTTTTGCGGTTCAGCCCTGAGTATCTGAAACAGGCAAAATCAGCAGAGACTGCAACAATTATCAAAGATGAAGTTGAGCCAATTGGTGGTTTTATTGGTGATGCTTTTATTCTGCCAATGTTTCTTGGGGCTCAGGCTGCAACGGCTTTGATGTTTATCATCCTGCAAAGTACATGGCTTGGTCTGATGGCTGCAGGGATAGTTTTGATCCAGATTATTATCATTCCGCGGTTGCGTCGAAAGCTTCTGGTTCTTGGACGGAAGCGACAGCTGGTATCTCGCAGGTTTGCGGGCCGTATCGGTGAGGTTTTTGATGGGCAGCAGGCCGTTCGTCTGCATAATACCGAGGATTGGGAACGGGCAGATATCGGTGACCGTCTCTATTCACTGTTTGACATCCGTTATCGTATTTACAAGCGCAAATTTGTTGTCAAATTTCTGAACAATCTGCTGGCACAGATGACCCCATTTCTATTCTATGCAATTGGTGGTTATTTTGCTGTAACCGGACGTATGGATATCGGTCAGCTGGTCGCTGTTATTGCAGCCTATCGTGATCTGCCTCCGCCATTGAAAGAGCTGATTGACTGGGATCAGCAGCGTTTGGATGTTCAGGTTAAATATGATCAGGTTGTTCAGCAGTTTGCACCTGAACATCTTCTGCCAGAGCCGGTATCGACAATAAGTCTGGATGCAAAGATTGAATTCGGTTCTCCGCTTAAAATCGATGATCTCAGCATATCCGACGCACAAAGCCTGCCAATTTTGAGCAAGATATCTTTTGACGTTCCTCTGCATCAGCGGATTGCTGTTACTGGGCAGTCTCTGCAGACGTCTGCATTCGTTGATGCTCTTTCCCAGCCTGAACAACTGGCGATTGGTTCGATCATGGCTGGTAATGTTGAACTGACAAGTTTGCCGCGTGCTATTCGTGCCCGGAAAATCGGGTGTGTCAATGCCGATCCAATCCTCTTTCCGGGAACAATCAGGGACAATCTTGTTTATGGTCTGAAAGCACGGCAGATTAAGGATGGCGAGGAAACAGAGCGCCTGAAAATAAAACGCCAGACAGAGGCCAGAAAAACAGGAAATCCACTCGTGAAGGCGGATGATGAGTGGGTTGATTATGAGCTGGCAGGCGTTTCAAGCAGTGAAGAGCTTGATCGCATATTGCTGGAGCAGCTACACGCGATTGGGATGGGTGAGGATATCTATCGGTTTGGTCAGTACCAGTCTTTTGACCCGGAGCGTTATCCAAATTTTGCAGATCGACTGATTAAGGCGCGTGAACTGCTGTACCAACGGCTTGAACAGGATCAGAATACACATCTGGTCGAGTTTTTTGACTGCGAGAAATATAATACACAGGCAACGATTGCTGAGAATGTGCTGTTTGGTGTCCCGACAAAAAATAGTCTTCAGGGAGCAGGCCTGGCGGAAGATGATGGTTTCCGAAAAGTTTTACGTAAAGAAAAGCTTTTCGACACATTGGTTGATTTGGGAGCCAATATTGCAGAAACAATGGTTGAGCTATTCCGTGATCTGCCTCCCGGGCATCCGCTCTTTGAACAGTTTTCTTTTGTCAGTGCGGATGAACTAGAGGAATATGCCACAATTGTTCAGCACTGGAACAACCGTCGCCGGAATGTAAACAATGCTGCCAGAACACAGCTTATCGGGCTGGCCCTGAATTATATTGAGCCACGTCATCGTTTTGGTTTACTGGATGAAACTTTGAAAGAACGCCTGGTTCAGACCAGAGTAGCTTTCCGCGAGACTTTGGAAGAAAGCGGAAGTAACAGCATTGAGTTCTATGACAGGAATGAGATCTGCTCGGCTGCACCTCTGCGCGATAATATCCTTTTTGGTAAAATCAATCTTGTAATTGCGGATGCGCAGCGGTTGGTTGCCAATGCTATTCACATTGTCATTGAAGAACTTGAGCTACGCCATCCTGTTGAGCGGCTTGGTCTGAATCATCAGGTCGGGGTATCAGGCCGGCTTCTGACAGCACAACAGAGAGTTGGTGTTGATCTGGTCCGTAACCTTGTGAAACGTCCTGAAATATTGATTGTTGACCGGGCATTTAGTGCCTTCGCATCCCCACAACAGGAAATTCTGCGGGCATTCCTGCAACAGAAAAGCAAGGAATTCAACGCAACCCTAATTATGGTCATAACGGAACAAAGCGGCTTGTCAGGGTTTGATTTTGTTGTAAACCTATCTACGAATGAAGCGCATGTGGAAGCTGTTCCCTATGCGACACAGTTGGACAATGTGGCCCCACTGATAGCTGGTTAGTTTTGAGTGGTTTGTTGGAAAGGGCGTGTCGGCATGTCTGAAGGGATGCCAAAGACTCTTGAAGCTGAGGTGTCTGCTTTGCAGCGTATCCCTATGTTTCAGGGTGTCGATGCCAAGCGTCTTAAACTGCTTGCCTTTGCGTCTGAGCGTATCAGCTTCTCGGTGGGACAGAAACTCTTCTCGCAGGGTGATCCATCTGATTTTGCCTATGTTATTTTAGAAGGCAGTGCTGATATCTTCATCAATGGCCATGAGGGTATGGTCAAGGTCGCGCAATTCACAGAGCATCAGATGGTCGGTGAAATGGGGATTCTGACCAGAAACCCCCGCTCTGCAACTGTTATTGCAGCTTCGCCAATGACGGTTCTGCGCATCAACAAGGATGTCTTTTTTGAACTGACAAGCCATTTCCCTCAGATGGGCATGGCTGTGATGGTTGAGCTGGCAGTTCGGCTTGAACAGAGCAATGCACGTCTTGTCGAATTTCTGACCAAGTAACGTCAGACAGCTTAAAACTGGACGCCATGATTTCGCGCCGAAACTCTAAACAGACAAATTCTTTTCGGGCGACATTGCTTCAGGCAGGGGGAATGCGTTACCAATGGTGGACGCCTGAGTTCTGGCGAATGGTGTCCGGGCTTATTCTTTTCAGTTTTGCCCTGACACATTTTCTTAATCATGCACTTGGCCTCATATCGCTGGATGTTATGATGTACGTGCAGGATTGGCGCCGGGGGTTCTGGCGTTCCTGGCCAGGAACATTTTTACTGGCCGGTGCATTTCTCACGCATATCAGTCTTGCCTTATGGAAAATTGCCAAGAGACGCACATGGCGTATGCCTGTCGTTGAGGCTGTCCAGATTATATCCGGTCTGGCGATACCGATTATGGGAGCCGGGCATGTCTTCAATACAAGGGTTGTCCATTCGCTCTATGGATTTGATGACAATTATGCTGTCATTCTTAATGCGATCAAAATGGGTGCAGGCTGGAAGCAGTCGATCTTTCTGATTGTTGTCTGGGTTCACAGCACGATTGGCCTTAACCACTGGTTGCGAAGCAAGGTATCATATCCGAACTGGTCTCCTGTTTTCTGGACATTGTCTCTGCTTATTCCAAGCCTTGCTCTTTCTGGCTGGGTTGAGGGTGCGAGACAGGTATCCTACGGGATGACAGAGCAGCAAATATTGTCGCCCCAGATGGCAACCGCCAAAGAGGCCATGTACAACACGGCACATCTGACAATATGGGTCATATTTGGTGCCTTTGTCCTGATGATCCTTTTTGCGCGACTGCTTGACTGGATTAAGGCAGGACCGGTTATTTCCTTTGCGGATGGCAGCAAGGTGCAAGCGCCTGCTGGTGCAACACTTCTGGAAATCAGCCGTCTTGGCAAAACATCCTTTGCAGCAGTCTGTGGCGGACGTGGCCGCTGCACGACATGCCGGTGTCTCATCACATCCGGTGCAGAGACGCTTCCGGCTCCTACGGGAGCAGAGCTGGCTGCGCTTGAGCGCATGGATCACCCGGAAAACATCCGGCTGGCTTGCCAGATTAAACCGGTTCAGCCGCTGAGTGTGCGTCCTCTCATGCCCGTCCGTAAAGCGGAGCGTCCGGCGAGTGAGTTTGATGCCATGCGCTGGGGTGTAGAGCAGCGTATCACTGTGATGTTTGTGGATTTGCGAGGCTTTACCTCGTTGGCTGAACGGCTTTATCCCTTCGACTCTATTTTTTTACTGAACCGCTTTTTTGAAGTGATGGCAGCACAGGTTGAAAGGCACAATGGTATTGTCGATAAATATCTGGGTGATGGCTTTATGGCTCTGTTTGGCATGCGTGGCAGTATGGGTAATGGCAGTAAGAATGCCATACTCGCGGCTCAGGGTATGCTTGCAGCATTAGAGCAGACCAATGAAGAGTTCCGCATGGCGATTGGTGAATCTCTGCGTATGGGTATTGGTGTTCATACGGGGCGTGCTGTTCTTGGACGTGTCGGAGATCTGAAGTCGGGCGCAATGACTGCATTGGGGGACAGCGTTAATGTTGCGGCGCGTCTGGAAAACCTGAATAAGGAATTTAATTCAGAGCTGATTGTCTCAGATTCTGCCCTGTCCTCCTCCGGCCTTCCTCTGGATGGCTGGGAGCATCAGGAAGTTGAACTTCGCGGCCGTGACAGCGTGATTACCATTTATATTGCACGAGCCAGTGCAGCTGGGGCTTAAGCATATTCATTTTGACTCTGGGCAAAGGTTCAATATGCTGAACCTGCCCGTTTCGTAAATAGCCCTTAAACTCCATAAGATCATGAATTTTCTTGCTCATTCCTGATGGCTCAATATCCTGACAGAGTAGCCAGTGGGAGTATTCAGCATGATAAAATTGCATGGTATCATTCCGCCCGTCGCCTCCATTGTTACAGCGGATGGCGCGCTTAATCCCAAAGGAATGCAGAATATGATCGATGCCCTGATCACCGGGGGTGTACACGGTCTGTTTTTCTTGGGGAGTGCATCTGAAGTGATGCATATGACAGACAAGCTTCGTCAGGAAGTCCTTGAGCTTTCAGTTGCACATACCAATAAGCGTTTGCCAGTTCTGGTTGGTGCAATCGGATGTGGGACGCAATCGGTTATTGAGTATGCGCAGGCTGCTGAACGTGCCGGAGCTGATGGTCTGGTTCTCCTGAACCCATATTATTCAGCAATGCCGGAAGAAGCTCTGTTCAAGCACTTCGCCCGTATCATGGATAAGGTTTCCATTCCGGCTGTTATTTACAATCTGCCGATGGCAACAAATCAGTCGATGTCACCAGCATTCATCAAGCGTCTGGCAATGGAAATCCCTTCAATCATTGGCTGTAAGGATACGGTCGATACATTCGGGCATCTGCGGGAACTGCTGTTGACAATCAAACCAGAGCGTCCTGACTTTGCAATCTTCTCCGGGTTTGATGAATATCTGCTTGATACCCTACTGCTGGGTGGTGAAGGCTGCGTCCCGGCCAGTGCAAACTTTGCACCGCATCTGACTGTTGGCCTTTATGAAGCTTTCCAGAAGAAGGACTGGGATAGCATCGTCAAACTTAACCGCAAGGTCGGTATTGCATCCAAGCTCTATACAATGGGCCCTCCATTCTATGGCGCAATGAAGGAAGCCGCCCGTCAGGCTGGTGTTGATATTACAACAGATGTTCTGGCACCTGCATTGCCTGCTGATGATAAGATTAAACAGGCTGTAAAAGAGCTGCTCGCAAAACTTCAAGATTAAGAGCAGACAAAAAAGGGCAGCTAAAGCTGCCCTTTTTAAATACCTTATCAGAAGGCTTTAAATGTAATGATTGTATGGGTGTCCTGAATGTCAGGTAATGTCTGAACGTTCTTGGCAACGAAGTGCCCGATATCGACATCATCATCGACATGGAATTTGACAAGAATGTCATAATGACCAGCCGTTGAGTAGATTTCGGATGCGATCTCGCGATCAACCAGACTTGTGGCAACCTCATAGGTTTTGCCAAGCTTGCATTTAATCTCAACAAAGAAAGTCTGCATTATACACCTGTCTTATGATATCTTTTAAAAATCATACCCTCTTATGACACGCAAAAAACATGCCGTCACTAGGGAGTACTTACAAGATTATCCAGCTCAGCCAGAAATTTGTCCCGGACACGAGGCCCTTCTGGTTGCTTGTCATTTTTGGGTTGATGGTCTGTCGTTGCAAATACAACGGCGGTACCGTCTTTGTGAACAGCTTCTCCAATAAACCAGCCTGTTCTGAGTCTGTATTGTTTGGCAACACCGCTTCTGTAGGCAACTGTTCCAGTTTTTCCTCTGACAAACCAGCTGTCAGCAGCCTGAAACTGTGGCAGAGAGGCCCATAGTTTTTTGCAGGCTTCTTTTGAGACCGGGAGGTCACATTTAAAGAGCTTAAGAACAAAAGCGGCCTGCTCATCCGGTGAAATCTTCAGTGAGGAATCGATCCATGACTGGGTCAGGCTATTGTTCTTACCCGGGTCGCCAGACACGTCCATATTGCCGTAGTGGAGTTTGCGGATGTAGTCCGTAAAACGTTTCTGTCCAAGCTGCTTGGTAACCTCAAATGAATACCAGAGAATAGAATCTCGTAGCCAGATCTCGGGCGTAACAGTCTTGCCTTTCTTTTTAAAGACGGGCTTATCCTGATCTTGAAGGATACCTGCATCGAAACCAATAAGAGCAAGGATCATCTTAAAGGTTGAAGCTGGGCTGAAACGCTGATCACAGTCACCTTTACGGACGAGTTGTTTACCCGTTAGCGCATCCAGAATAACAGTGCATCCACGGGCTGGAGTGAGTGCTTTTGCATCTGTAACAAAGAACAGACTACTGTTGATCGCGAGGGCGCATAAAAATCCAATCAGTATGTTCCTGCGTTTCATGTTTACCAGCCTTTATAGGATCAGCTATTGCTTCGGCCGACACTGACGTAATGGAAGCCCTGACGCTGCATTTCATCCGGGCGATAGATGTTTCTCAGATCAATCAGAGTTGGGCTCTTCAGCAATGTTTTAACACGCTTGAGATCAAGGGCCCGGAAGGCATCCCACTCGGTGATGATTGCAACCGCATCAGCGCCTTCGAGGCAGCTGTATGGGTCTGGTGCATAATCAATATTGGTCAGAACCTGTTTGGCCTGCTCAACACCTTCAGGATCATAGGCTTTGATTGTGGCACCTGCCTGCTGTAACCGCTGCGCAATAACGATTGATGGTGCGTCTCTCATATCATCTGTGTTCGGCTTGAATGTCAGGCCGAGGAGGGCGATGGTTTTGCCTTTTACTGAGCCGCCACAGGCGGCAATGATTTTATCCGCCATGGCACTCTTGCGGCTCTCGTTGACTTCAACAACAGCTTCAACAATCCGGCTGGGAGCTTCATACTCCTGTGCTGTCTTGATCAGTGCCAGCGTATCTTTCGGGAAGCATGAACCGCCATAACCCGGGCCTGCGTGCAGGAACTTGGAACCAATACGGTTATCAAGACCGATGCCGCGGGCAACATCCTGTACATTGGCACCGACCTTCTCACACAGGTCAGCCATTTCATTGATGAAGGTGATCTTGGTTGCGAGAAATGCATTTGCTGCATACTTCGTGAGTTCAGCTGTGCGGCGGCTTGTCATCAGAATAGGGGCCTGATTGAGATAAAGCGGGCGATAGATTTCGCGCATGACGTCTGCTGCGCGCTCTGTCTCAACACCAATAACAATGCGGTCCGGACGCTTGAAGTCGGAGATGGCGGCACCTTCACGCAGGAATTCCGGGTTTGAGGCCACATCAAAATCTGCATCTGGGTTTGTTTCACGGATAATCTTTTCAACTTCGTCACCTGTTCCGACAGGGACAGTCGATTTATCGACAATAACCGTATAACCCTTCAGGTTCTGAGCGAGTTCGTTGGCTGCTGCGTAAACGTAGGAAAGATCAGCATGGCCGTCGCCACGGCGTGAGGGAGTCCCAACTGCAATGAATGCAGCATTTGTCTCCTGAACAGCCTCACCCAGATTCGTCGTAAAGGAGAGGCGCCCTTCGCGGACGTTTTTGAGCACCAGCTCGGAGAGGCCCGGCTCATAGATCGGAATCTCACCTTTATTCAGTGCTTCAATCTTGGCAGGATTGTTGTCGACACAGATGACATCATGCCCGAAATCAGCAAAACAGGCACCAGATACAAGGCCTACATAACCTGCCCCGATCATTGTGATATGCATATTGGTCTCCCACCAGATGCGTAAACAAAGAAGATAGGGTTTATCTCGCTATCGGAAGACTGGCAACAGTATCAGTGCCGCATCTATTGGAAGATGCTCAGATATTTAATAGCTTGAAAATTTCTTCTGCTCCAGCCATGGGAGAAATCTGGCCACTGGTCAGAGCATTCTCGATATCCGGAATACGTTCTTTCGCTGCAATATTCTCAGCAATGCGCTCCTGAATACGCTCTTCCACCATGGCCCACATCCAGCGAATATCCTGTTTTTGGCGTTTAGTGGATAATTCTCCGGCTGCAGTCATTATTTCATGATGCTTTTCAATATGATGCCACAACTCTTCAAGACCCGCGCCTGTCAGCCCTGATATGGTGACGACAGGTGGTTTCCATTGGGTTGAAGCAGGAGAAAGAATGCGTAAGGCACTCCGGTATTCTGCTGCCGCCGCATCCTGATTGCCTTTCTCATCCGCTTTATTGACGGCAATCATATCAGCGAGTTCGATGATACCTTTCTTGATACCCTGCAGTTCATCACCTGCGCCTGCCAGCATCAGAACCAGAAAGAAGTCTGTCAGATTGGCAACACTGGTTTCTGATTGGCCGACACCGACTGTTTCTATCAAAATGACATCATAGCCAGCCGCTTCACAGAGCAACATGGCTTCGCGGGTTTTGGCCGCAACGCCTCCAAGTGTACCGGCAGAAGGTGAGGGGCGAATGAAAGCATTATCATTGGTTGCCAGTCTGTCCATTCGGGTTTTATCACCCAATATCGCCCCCCCACTATGGGTTGAGCTTGGATCAACGGCAAGCACGGCAACCTTGTGCCCTTTTTCCGTCAGCATTGCGCCCAGACTGTTGATGGTCGTTGACTTCCCGACACCGGGGACTCCCGTTACACCGACACGTATTGCTTTGCCCGTATGCGGCATCAGCTGTCTTAACAGCGTTTGTGCCTCCTGACGGTGATCAGAACGGCGTGACTCGACGAGCGTAATGGCGCGTGCTAATGCGGCCCGATTGCCCTGCAAAATGTCATCTGCGGAAGGGAGGCGTCTTGGAGCTGTGTTCTGTTGTGCCGATGTCTTCGTCATAAGATATATGTACCACGAAGAACAAAATGCTGTAATGCGTCGGATCTGTGCCTTTGGGATAACTACACAGACATGTTTTCTGAATTTCTCTAAGATAAAATTCAGTCATTCTGATGTATCTGACTGTTGTCAAATTATCTGCCATCAGCTTGCCATTATCTGGGTAGATAAGCGCTTTTGTCAGATGACACTGAATAGAAATCAGGTTCACTTCAAATTTTATTATGGCGTTATTTTTAAAATCATTCATTGCTTTGTGCATAGCCTGTATCGGGGCATCATCCGCCTTCGCGCAGGAGGAAGCTCCGGCATTTGCCTCTAACCCGACAGTTCTGGTTTTGACCACCCGCCTGCAAAACGGGGAGCCAATCGTAAAGCCATGGTTTACCGGCCAGCGTGGGATTGGGCTGTCATTCGCGGAAGCGGAGATGACCTCAACCGGGCAATCGGTCATCGGTAAGGTTGCGTCGGCGATCAGCGGTGAATGGTCCGTAGAAAACGTCGATCATGTTGACCGTAAAGAACCTGCGAAGGCTTTTGCCAATGCGGCAATGGGTAAAGATATCCTGCTTTATGTGCATGGTTATCGTGAGACTTTTGAGAGTGCCACAGTCAGTGCAATTCAACTGTCCCAAGGTATTAAATTCCGTGGTGCAACGGCTGTATTTACCTGGCCTTCAGCAGCTGCAACACTTGATTATGGCTATGACAGGGAAAGCGCGATGTGGTCGCGCGACGCGTTGCTGGATGCATTGGTTGCGGCTGCCAAATCCAATAGTGGCGGGCGTATCAATATTGTTGCCCATAGCATGGGAACACTTCTGACCCTTGAAACACTTCGCATGTTCCGGGCGGAAGGCGGTGAATTGCTGATGTCGCGTATTGGTGCGATTGTTCTGGCCTCTCCAGATATTGATATTGACCTGTTCACGCAGGCTGTTGAGCGGCTCGGTCCGGACGCCAAGAAAATTACGGTCATTTCATCAACAAAAGATCGTGCGTTGGCCTTATCCAGCCAGCTGGCTGGCGGTATTGTCCGTGCAGGTGCTGCCAACCGTGACAGGCTTGAGGAATTAGGTGTCCGTGTTGCAGATGCTTCCGCTTTTGGCAGTGGTATTATCAATCACGATCTCTTCCTGAGTAACAAGGATGTCCAGCAGGTTATTCGACGGGCAATTGATCGCGAAAAGTAATAATGAAAACGCCACTGTCTTCAGTGGCGTTTTGTTTAATAGATAGCCCTGATTGTCTGGCTGACTTTGTCTACAATCTCGCCAATATGATTCTCATCCATGATGAGTGGTGGTGAGAGGGCGATGGTGTCCCCGGTAATCCGAATGAGAATATCAGCTTTATTAAAGCTGTGTTCCATTGCTTCAAAACCACTGATACCGGGTTTGTCTTTGGGCAGGAGATCAATCCCGGCAGCCAGTCCGACAACACGAATATCCTGAACCTGTGGGATATTCTGTAATGTCATAATGGCACTGGCCCATGTGTTCTCAAGACCTTTTGCCTTTTCGAAAAGCCCTTCGGATTTATAGAGAGAAAGGGTTGCCAGAGCGGCAGCACATGCAAGAGGATGAGCGGAATAGGTATAGCCATGAAACAGCTCTACCATGTGCTCTGGTCCTGTCATCAGTGCATCGTAGAGTTTGGCTCGCGTGATAACACCACCCATGGGAACCGTGCCGGAATTGACGGCCTTGGCGAAAGTGATCATATCGGGCTGCACGTTATAGCGATTGGCTGCAAAGGCACTTCCCAGACGCCCGAAACCTGTGATGACTTCATCGAAAATAAGAAGGATGTTGTGCTTGTCACAGATGCTGCGCAAGCGCTCAAGATATCCTTTCGGTGGCGGAAGTACGCCCGTAGAGCCAGCCATTGGTTCAATAATGACGGCTGCAATTGTTGAGGCATCATGCAGGGCAATAATCTGCTCAAGATTATCTGCCAGATGAGCACCCCACTCCGGCTCGCCTTTGGTGAAAGCCTGCTCACTTCTGTTGTAAGTGTGGGGAAGGTGGTCAACTCCATTGAGCATTGGGCCGAAGGTTTTGCGGTTGCTGACAATACCGCCAACAGAAATACCGCCAAAGCCAACACCATGATAACCACGCTCCCGTCCTATGAACCGTGTCCGTTGACCTTCACCTTTGGCACGCCAATATGCCAGAGCAATTTTAAGAGCAGTATCGACGGCTTCAGATCCTGAGTTGGTGAAGAAAACCTGATTAAGGTCGCCGGGCGCCAGTTCGACAATTCTGGTGGCTAGTTTAAAGGCATCCGGATGTCCGAACTGGAAGGGTGGCGCATAATCAAGGGTGAGGGCTGCATTTTGTATGGCGGAGACGATGGGCTCGCGTGCATGTCCGGCATTGCAGCACCAGAGGCCAGAGGTACCATCAATAATCTGCCTCCCGTCATGGGAAGTGTAATGCATATCCTTGGCCGCAGATATGATCCGTGGATTTTTCTTGAAAGAGCGGTTTGCCGTAAATGGCATCCAGAAAGCATCAAGGTTATTGGGCAGATTGGTCGACATGTTTCTCTCCCTTAGAGAGCGTAGCCTGACCAAAAAAACAGGAACCGCCTAGCAAGCTTTAAGTCTTACAAACTTGGCTGTTTGGGTTGGGAGCAGGGCATTATTCTGGGAAAATCTGAGTTTAGCTTCCTCTTTCCAGTAATATCATGTGATGTGAGGTTCCGTTTGCAATGCATTCGGGCTAATAAGCGTACAGATAATTATTCACCGCACTGAAACAGAATGGCATCTGACATGGCAACGCAAAACACCGCACCGGTTATCTCAGGTATTGAGGCGCTGGCAGATAATTATGATGTGTTTCTTTGTGACGTATGGGGCGTACTCCATAATGGCGTACACTCGTTTGCACCTGCGGTTGATGCACTCGTGCGGTTTCGCAAAAAAGGTGGGACTGTTGTTCTGGTTTCCAATGCACCACGTCCGGGCCGTTATGTACTGCCACAGCTCGAGCAGCTGGGTGTTACCAAAGACGCCTTTGATGCGATTATGACATCTGGCGATATCAGCCGGGAAGCTGTTGAGGAACGCTCTGGCCAGACGGTATACCATATTGGCCCAGAACGTGACCTGTCTCTCTACAATGACACCGATACCATACAGGCTCCTTTGGAAGAGGCCGATTACATTGTTTGTACGGGCCTTTTTAATGATGAGACGGAAACCGTTGAGAATTACCGGGAAACGCTTGATGTTGCCCGCCGTCGTAATCTTTGGATGCTGTGTGCCAATCCTGATCTGGTTGTAGATCGGGGCAACAAGCTCATTGTCTGTGCTGGTTCGATCGCCGCCGCTTATGAAAGTATGGGGGCTGATGTTTACTGGGCAGGCAAGCCGCATCGTCCAATTTATGAGAAAGCGATCAACAGAGCCGCTGATATACTTGAACATCCTGTTGAGAAAAAACGTGTTATGGCGATTGGTGATGCCATTCGTACTGATATTGCCGGTGCTGTAAATTTTGGCATAGATGCGCTGATGGTTGCACGTGGCATTCATGGGCACGAGCTTGGTGTAGATGCCGGAGATGCCTTAATCCCTGAGCGCGCAATAGAATGGCTGTCTAAACAGGCGATACAGCCAACGGCGATTATTGATTACCTTTCATGGTAGGGTTGGCCCAGCTTTTTGATATATCTGATGGGCTTGGAATAGCTTGTCTATAAACGGTTTCAGCTATTAGTTTGAGAATCTAAAGTCGCATTGCAGAAGCCTCCAATAAACCTAGCTTTCTAAGAGAGGTGTATGGGAGGATTATCTTGTGACTGTCGAACGATCGGCTGGAATAGCCAATCTACCGACATTATATTTTGAAGATCTGGCAATTGGACAATTCGCCAGCGTTGTCAGTACTGTGTCAGAGCTCGATATTATCAGTCTGGAGAATATCGAGAAATCAGAGTTTCCCGATGAGAATACAGCTTTCTGTCAGTCAGAGTTCTATACGGATCGTTTGAGGTTCGGGCAGCATGTTGCTCATGGTGCCTTTACATCCAATCTGGTTACCGCTCTCATTTCAACTCAGTTACCGGGTGTTGGCGGTATATATCTTTCTCAGACATTCCAATATCTTGCGCCAGTTTCCGTTGGGGATTTGGTGACCGCCCGTGTCGAGATCATTGAATTAATAGAAGCCCGTAAGAGGGTAAGACTGTTTTGTGAATGTCTGCGCGATTACTCGCCGGTTCTTGAGGGTGAAGCATGGATTGCCATGATGTCTCGGCCAGATGGTCATTTAACTTAAGATAAGACTTCTGTGGCTGCGGCCGGTAACTATGCCGGATAGTCGAATACGAATTGTATCTTTAGGGGTTGGGAATCTCGTAAAATGATTTTATGTATACGGCTCGCGCCGTATTAAGCATACGCGCCTCACGGTTACACGAGATTGAAAGAGACGGTCGTGTCAGAACAACGGCTAACAGTTGTATGCGATAATGAATTGCCCCCTGAAAATCTCATGGGCGCCTATGTTGCAATTGGCAATTTCGATGGTCTTCATCGTGGGCATCAGTATCTGATTAAAACAATGGAAGAGCGGGCACGGAATGCTGGAAAAGCTGCGACCGTTCTGACGTTTGAGCCGCATCCAAGGGCATTTTTTCGGCCTGAAGAAACTTTCTTCCGGCTAACTGCGCCAGAGGTTAAAGAGGTGATTTTAAAAAGGCTGAATATTGATGGTCTGTTCATTAAGGCCTTCAACCAGCAGCTTGCATCCAAAACTGCTCCGCAATTTATGGATATGGTTCATCAGGATATGAAAATTGGCGGTGTTGTTGTCGGCCATGATTTCCATTTTGGCAAAGGGCGGGAAGGTACACCTGAAAAGCTTAAGCAGCTTTGCGCAGAGCGCGGGATGGACTGTCTGGTTGTTGAGCCTCTGCTCGAAAAATCTGAGGTTGTTTCCTCCAGTGCCATTCGAACTGCGCTGACGGAAGGCAATGTGCAGCTTGCGAATAACCTGCTGGGTTATCGCTGGTTTATCCGCAGTACGGTTGTTCATGGTGCAAAACGCGGTAGAGAGCTTGGCTTTCCAACCGCTAATCTTGAGCTGGAACAGGGCTGTACATTACGTCACGGCGTTTACAGTGTCAGGGCCAGAGTTTCGGGTGGTCAGATCATTGATGGCGTTGCAAGCTTTGGCAAGCGGCCGATGTTTGATAACGGTAAGCCACTGCTTGAGGTCAATCTGTTTAATTTCAATAATGATTTATATGGGCAGGTTATGGATGTTGAATTTATCGGATGGGTTCGCCCGGAAGAAAAATTTGACAGTCTGGAGACTTTGATTGCGGCTATTAACGCTGATGCCAGAATAGCGCAGGAACAGATTGCGCAAGCAAATGAATTGTCTATGATTGCCGGATAATTCGCGGAATCCTCTTTATTCCTGCAGTTGGCACTGCTAAGAGCAAGGCATGTTCGTGTTACAGAGATATACAGGCAAAAAACCGCACACCTATGTGCCCCGAATTATTGGCCCGGCCTTCATCATCTGATGAGGGTCCGGGATATTGTATTTCGCTTGTATACTGACACTTCGCCTCAATATTGTTCTCGCAATAATGATCTGCTCGAGGACCAAGAAAACTGAGGCACATTTTGGGCTTAACCAATGACCGATAAAAACGCTGCTACACGAGATTATTCTGAAACCCTGTTTCTGCCGCAGACAGAATTCCCGATGCGGGCTGGCCTGCCACAGCGCGAGCCTTTGCTGCTCGAACGTTGGAATAATATTGGCCTTTATCAGAAGCTTCGTGAAACCGGTAAAGGGCGTCACCGCTTTGTGCTTCATGATGGCCCTCCCTATGCCAACGGTAACATCCACACCGGGCATGCACTCAATAAGGTTCTGAAGGATATGGTCGTCAAATCACAGCAGATGCTGGGCTTTGACTCTAACTATGTTCCGGGGTGGGATTGTCACGGTCTGCCAATTGAGTGGAAGATCGAAGAAGAATACCGTGCCAAAGGCAAGAACAAGGATGAAGTTCCGGTTGTTGAGTTTCGCCGTGAATGCCGTGCCTTTGCCCGTAAATGGATTGATATCCAGCGTGAGGAATTCAAGCGTCTTGGTATCATTGGTGATTGGGATCACCCATATGAAACCATGGACTATAAGGCCGAAGCGCAGATTGCCCGTGAGCTGATGAAGTTTGCGATGAGCGATCAGCTTTATCGCGGTTCCAAGCCTGTTATGTGGTCCCCGGTTGAGAAGACTGCTCTGGCAGAGGCCGAAGTTGATTATGCCGAGAAGGTTTCACCAACAATCTGGGTTGCCTTTCCGGTGGTTAAGACAACCGATGCCGAATTGAAAGATGCCCGTGTTGTCATCTGGACCACGACGCCATGGACCATCCCTGCTAACCGCGCCATTGCATATGGTCCGGAAATCAAATACGGCCTGTATAAAGTTACAGAAGCTGCTGATGATAATTGGGCCCGTGTTGGCGATACTTTCGTGCTAGCTGATACTCTGGCTGAAAGCGTTTTTGCCAGTGCGCGTGTCGAGAAGTTTGAACGTCTGCGTGATGTTGATCCGGCCGTGATTGAACTGGTTGCTCACCCGTTCCGCAGTGTTGCTGGTGCTGAGGGTTATTGGGACTACAATGTTCCGATGCTTCCAGCCGATTATGTGACAGATGATGCAGGTACGGGCTTTGTTCATACGGCACCAGGCCATGGTGCAGATGACTATATGCTCTTCGTGAAGAACCGGGCAGCTTTCGCCGCCTGTGGTTTGGAAACCGTTCCGCATACGGTTGCAGAAGATTCATCCTACTTCCCGCATATCCCGTTATTCCAGGGGCTGCGTATTCTGGATGAAAAGGGTAAAGATGGCGGAACTAATGAAGCCGTGATGGCCAAGCTGGTTGAGGTTGGAGCGCTTGTTGCTCGTGGCCGCGTCAAGCATGACTATCCGCACTCCTGGCGTTCAAAGGCTCCGATTATCTTCCGCAATACACCACAGTGGTTCATTGCGATGGATAAGCCGATTGAAGGTGATCAGAAGACACTGCGTGAGCGCGCTCTGACAGCGATCAAGACTGTTGAGTGGATTCCGGCAAGTGGTGAAAATCGTATCACGGGTATGATTGAAAACCGTCCTGACTGGGTTGTCTCGCGCCAGCGCGCATGGGGTGTGCCAATAACAGTCTTTGTCCGCAAGTCTGATGGTGAAATTCTGAAAGACGAGCGTGTTAATGAAGCTATTGCAGCCGCCTTTGAAAAGCAGGGTGCAGATGCCTGGTACCTTGATACGGATGGCAAGGATTTCCTCGCTGCCTTTGGCTATAACCCTGAAGACTTTGAGAAGGTCACTGATATTCTCGATGTCTGGTTCGATTCCGGATCAACCCATACATTTGTCGTCGAAAAACGTGATGACCTGAAAACCAAACGTAAGGTTGAGGGTGGCTCCGATACCGTGATGTATCTTGAAGGCTCTGACCAGCATCGCGGCTGGTTCCACTCATCACTGCTTGAGTCATGCGGCACACGTGGCCGCGCACCGTATGATGTTGTGCTGACCCACGGCTTCCTTCTCGACGAGAAGGGCCAGAAGATGTCCAAGTCAATCGGTAATACCGTATCTCCTCAAAAGGTGATTGCTGACTCTGGTGCAGATATCCTGCGTCTGTGGGTTGCCGCATCTGATTATTCGGACGATGTGAAAGTCGGCCCCGGCATCTTGAAGAACTTTGTCGAAGTTTACCGTAAGTTGCGTAATACGGTTCGCTGGATGCTGGGTTCATTGCATCACTTTAATGAAGCTGACCGTGTTGCCTATGATCAGCTGCCAGAGCTTGAGCGCTTTATCCTTCATCGTCTGAGCGAGCTGGATGTTGAAATCCGTGAAGCTTATGCCGCTTTTGACTACAAGCGTGTTGTGGCTCTGCTGACCAACTTCATGACAGGTGATCTGTCTGCCTTCTACTTTGATATCCGCAAGGACACACTCTATTGCGATCCGAAGTCGAGCCTTGTCCGTAAAGCAACACTCAGCGTCATTGATGAAACATTCCGTCGCGTTGTCCGCTGGATATCGCCAATCCTCAGCTTCACAGCTGAAGAAGCCTGGCTTGATCGTTATCCATCAGAGAGCGGTTCTGTTCATCTTGAAACATTTGAACCAACACCAGATAACTGGGAAAACAAGGTGATTGCAGCCCGTTGGGCTAAAATCCGTAAGGTTCGTCGTGTTGTGACCGGTGCTCTCGAAATTGAACGTGCCAGTAAACGTATTGGTGCAAGTCTTGAAGCTGCACCGAAGGTTTACATTTCTGATGCTGAGTTGCTTCAGTCCGTACAGGGGCTGGACTTTGCAGAGATCTGCATCACGTCCGGTATCGAAGTTCTTGAGGGTGAAGGCCCTGCAGATGCCTTCCGGGCTGAAGATGTTCGTGGTGTGGCTGTCGTCTTCGCTCCGGCTGTTGGTACAAAATGTGCGCGTTCCTGGAAAATTCTGGAAGAGGTTGGCTCTGACCCGGATTATCCGGATGTCACATTGCGCGATGCTGCTGCCTTAAGAGAGTGGGATGCTGAAAGGAAGAGCGCCTGATGGGTTTCTCTGCTGCCGCAAGGGCTGGTTTTCTTTGGGCTTTTCTGACCCTGTTGGCTGATCAGGCTTCAAAGCTCTACCTGTTGTTCATTTATGAACTGCCTTTGCGGTATCCGCTGATGATCAGCCGTATGCTTGATCTGACAGTTGAGTGGAACCGCGGCGTTTCTTATGGAATGTTCCAGCAGGAGGGAGAGGTCGGTCGCTGGGGGCTGATCGTTATTTCCGTTATTGCGGCAATTGGTCTGAGTATTTGGATGGGACGCGTTAAAACCCATTTATTGGCTGTTTCTCTTGGGCTGATTGTAGGTGGTGCTATCGGTAATGCGATCGACCGGATTGCATATGGTGCTGTATTTGATTTTGTTTATTTTCATGTTGGCACGTTTTCGTGGTATGTGTTTAATATAGCGGACGCTGCAATCGTGGCAGGCGTTGTCGGGCTTTTGTATGATGCCTTCGTTCTTGAAAAGAGACGGGCAGAAAAGTGAAGTCTGTTGCAACTTTTGTGACGTACAGCATAGAGTGACTTTGTTTCCTTCTGGTCACCGCCTTATGATAGCCACGTTAAGAGGGCAGGGTGTGTGGGTGGATCAACCGGGACGATGATGACAATGAATGGTTTTAAGGGTTTGCGCTTTTCGCACCTCACATTTGCAAGTTTGCTGGCGATTGCTGCCTGTGGCCTGACATCTGAGGTACGTGCGCAAGAAGAGGGCGAATTTTTCAAAAATGCTCTCGGCAAGATGGGGTTCATTCCAGAAGATAAGCCGCCGATCGATTATCGTGAGCGCGCTCCCCTCGTTATTCCAAAGGGCGCTGCCCTGCCACCACCTGTTGAGGGCGGTTATGGCGAACGCCGTATGTCAAACTGGCCGGATGATCCGGATGTCCGCGCAGAGCGCGAGCGCGCTGAAGCTGCTGTTCGCCCTCGGACACAGACAGACGAATGGCGCGCCAATCAGGGTGATGCCCGTCTTCCGGCTGAAAAGCTGAAGGCCAAGCGTTCTGCTGGACGCGACCCGAATGATCGCTCTCCCGTCAACGCACCAGCTAAAGATATGAACTCTGCAGGCTGGATGTCACCTGACCAGCTGAAAGAAGCAGGTTCCAATTACCGTAATAATGAAACGGCACCTGGCGAAGAGCCAACGCGTAATACGCTGACTGATCCGCCAACGGGTTATCGTAAAGCTGCCGGTGGCGGTAAGATTGTACCGACATACGATCCGCCGGATACAATGGATCCATCCAGCCCATATTACATGGAACATATGCGTCGTAAGCAGAACCAGTAATTTTATGGTATGAATTTTAAAAGGCACGATAGTTAGACTATCGTGCCTTTTCGCATTTTAAAGACTGGTCAGGCATTTATTCCCCTATATGTGAGTAAGGAGATATGCCGCACTTGCCAATTCCGTGTTAAAGATTATTCCATTATTTTGAATAAGATGAAGCTTTGCTTTCATGGATGCTGAGAAAATTTTGGTTCAGGAAATAAGTGCTCATCTTAGAAGAGGCAAAAGAGTGTAATGCCAGATAAATCAATCAACCCGCATTCAAAGAACGAGGTGACTGCTGCCATGGGTTTTGGACCGAAAGTTTCTTCCTTTGTCCTTAAGAACGGGCTTCAGGTCGTTGTTATTCCTGATCACCGGGTGCCGGTTGCAACACATATGATCTGGTACCGTAACGGGTCTGCTGATGATCCGATCGGACACTCAGGAATTGCACACTTTCTTGAGCATCTGATGTTTAAAGGCACGAAAAACCACCCAGAAGGTGAGTTTTCAAAGGTTGTCTCTGGGTTGGGTGGGCAGGAAAATGCTTTCACATCCTATGACTATACTGCTTATTTCCAGCGTATTGCCTGCGAACATCTTGAAACAATGATGGAGTTCGAGTCAGATCGGATGGCCAATCTTCTGCTTGAAGAATCCGTAATTGGCCCAGAGCGGGATGTTGTTCTGGAAGAACGCCGTATGCGGGTTGAAACAGACCCGGGTGCTCAATTGTCAGAAGCCATGTCGGCCAGTTTATTTGTCCATCACCCTTATGGCACGCCAATCATTGGCTGGATGCATGAGATTGAAACATTGGGCCGGGATGAAGCGCTGGCCTATTACCAGAAATTTTATACCCCGGAAAATGCCATTCTTGTTGTCGCGGGTGATGTTGAACCCGAGAATGTTCTGCAAATGGCAGAACGCACGTATGGCAAGATCAATGCACGTGGGTTACCACCTGTTGCACCTGTCCGCTTCCGTCCAGCAGAGCCGGAGCCACGTGCTGCGCGCCACATCACCGTTGCAGACCCAAAGGTGGAACAGGCGACTGTTCAGAGACTTTACCTGACACCTTCATCCTGTACCGCTAAGGGCAAAGAGAGTCATGCGCTTGAGCTGCTCGCAGAAATTCTGGGTGGCGGCACAACATCCTATTTTTATCGCAAACTTGTCCTTGAACAGCAGCTCGCAGTGAATGCCGGTGCCTGGTATATGGGGTCTGCAATTGATGATACGCGTTTTGCAATCTATGGCGTACCAGCTGAAAATATAGAACCGTCAGTATTGGAAGCTGCCTTGGATAATGTTCTGCTGACTGCACGTGACGAAGCATTCACTGAGGCGATGATTGAACAGGCCAAAACCCGGCTGATTGCAGAGACCGTCTATTCAGCAGATAGTCAAAGCTCAATGGCGCGGATTTATGGAGCTGCGCTTGCAATTGGTGAAACCATTGAAGATGTCCTCAAATGGCCTGAAGCTATCAGCTCCGTCACCCGAGAGGATTTACAGGCTGCTCTGGAACAGTTTCTGACGCTTGAGCGCTCGGTTACTGGTTATCTGATCAAGAAGAATGCTTGAGGAAATTGTCACCCATCGCTGTCATGTAAATGGCAAGCTGTGTTCGACACCATGACAGGTCAAAGAAATGAATAACGCCACAGATAAGAATTCTGGAAAGAAGTCCCCTGCTCGGGCATCCGTGTATGTTTCTCCCGGTGGGATTGAAGTCTGGAGTGTTCGTTCTGATGTCGCTCCGTTGATTGCTCTTTCATTCATGATGGAAGGTGGCTCAACGCAAGACCCTGAAGGCAAGGAAGGTGTGACACAGATGATGGCCCGCCTGCTTGATGAAGGGGCAGGGCCTTATAGTTCTGACCAGTTTCAGGAAGAGCTGGCCTCACGTGCTATCGAGATGTCCTTCAGTGTTGGCTACGATAGTTTTTCTGGTTCATTAAAGACCTTGGCATCTAATGCCGATAAAGCTTTTGAACTTCTGCGTCTGGCGCTTCTTGAACCGCATTTTGAAGAGACATCCATTGAGCGTGTTAAAGCACAGACTATTGCAGGTCTCCGCTATCAGCAGAATGACCCGGGGTTCATGTCCTCCCGTGCTTTAACCTCAGAGGCTTTCCCCGGGCATGCTTATGGACGCCCAGTCAGCGGAACGGTTGAAAGCAATACCGCAATCACACGTGCTGACATTATTGAGGCTCATGCGCGGGTTGTCTCCAAGGCCCAGCTTAAAGTTGCTGTTGTCGGGGCCTTTGATGAAGCTCAGCTTGGTCGTCTTCTGGATCATGCTTTTGCTGAACTGCCAGCTGCAAACCGCCTTATCTCCGTTTCCCCGATTACAATTATGAATCGGGGAAAGCGTATTATTCGTGAGCTGGATGTCCCGCAGTCTGTTGTCCGCTTCGGTTATGAAGGCCTTGCATGGACCGACCCTGACTTTACTGCCTCATTTATTCTGAACCATATTTATGGCGGTGGTTCTTTCACATCACGTCTGTTTCAGGAAGTTCGTGAAAAACGTGGACTGGCCTATAGTGTTGGCACATCACTGAGTAATTACCGTCAGACTGCTGTTTCATGGGGTTACACGGCAACGAAGAATGAACGTGTTTCAGAGTGTCTTGATGTTATCGTTGAAGAAATGAAGCGTCTGAAGGCAGAAGGTCCATCGGCTAATGAACTGCAACAGGCGAAAGACTATCTTACAGGCTCCTATGCACTTGGCTTTGATACTTCAACCAAGATTGCCTATCAGCTTGTTCAGATTGCTTTTGAGGGTCTGGGAATAGATTATCTTGATCGTCGCAATGCGCTGGTTAATACTGTGAGTCTTGAAGATATTAATCGCGTTTCAGAGCGTATTTTTGGTGACTGTAAACTATTGGTTGCCATTGCAGGGAAGCCTGAAGGCTTATGAAAGATGAACGGCTGACAAGTGCCGTTCATTTTCTGTCTATCTCTGGCGTGGCAGAGTTGTGTCATGACAGAAATAACAGGTTTCTGTGAAACGAATTTCATTTGAGGAGAAGGCGCATGGCGCTTCAGCAATCAATCGATCTGGCTCTTTCATCAAAGATTGGTGATGGTGGTTTGCCGGGAACAGCTATTTCTGCAGCAGAAACACTGGTTGCAAAGGCTGTTGAGCGCCTGCGCAATGATTATAAGGCTCATCGGCTGCCTTTGCTCTCTTTGCCTGAAGTCACAGAAGACCTTGCTGCGATTGAAGAGATGGCGGCTAAAATTCGTAAAGATGCAACAGATGTTGTGATCCTGGGAACTGGTGGCTCCAGCCTTGGTGCGCAGACATTGGCACAATTACGTGACTACAAGGTTCCGGGACTGGAACATTTTCAGGAAAATCCGCGCATCCATTTCATGGATAATCTTGATCCGCAGACATTTGGGCGCCTGCTTCAGGTTCTGCCCCTCGCAACAACACGTTTTGTTGCTGTCTCAAAATCAGGTGGTACAGGCGAAACCTTGATGCAGTCCATCGCTGTTCTTGCTCTGCTTGAAAAGTCAGGCCTGAAGGCAAAAATCAGTGAGCTGGTGTTTGGTTTGTCGGAACCACGCAAACAAGGTGGAAAGAATGCCCTGCGTGATCTGCTTGAGCCAGAAGGTGTTGGCTTCCTTGAGCATGATCCGAATGTTGGTGGGCGCTATTCCGTTCTGACGAATGTCGGATTGCTGCCTGCTGCTATCCTTGGCCTTGATATCAAGGCAATCCGGAAAGGTGCCGGTGATGCAATTGCGGCTTTGGTGAGTGGCGCTCCTGCCAATAGTTTTCCGGCTGCGATTGGTGCATCCTTAAATCTTGCCGCCATAATGGAAGGCAAGAATATTGCCGTTATCAAGGCTTATGCCGATAAATTCGAACGTATGACCCGTTGGTGGGTACAGTTATGGGCTGAAAGCCTTGGAAAAGACGGTAAAGGCACAACACCTGTCGCTGCCATTGGCCCGGTTGATCAGCATAGCCAGCTTCAGCTTTATCTTGCCGGTCCATCCGATAAGCTGTTTACGGTCATCACAACAGGTGTCTCCGGTAAGGGCCCTGTCATGGATACCGCCCTGTCCAACCGTGCCAGTGAACCGGAATTTGCGAACAAGCACATCGGTGACATGGTCGCGGCTCAGGGACGTGCAACAGCTGATACTCTTGCGCGTAATGGTCGTCCAACGCGGCGGATGCATATTGAGAGCCTTGATGAGCGCTCATTAGGTGAGCTGCTGATGCATTTCATGCTAGAAACGATTCTGACAGGTTATGGTCTGGGTGTTGACCCGTTTGACCAGCCTGCTGTTGAAGAAGGTAAAATACTGGCCAAGAAATATCTGGCCGAGGGGTAAGAATGAACGTTCGCTATCTTGATCCTATTCTCGTCAACCAGATTGCTGCCGGTGAGGTTATTGAACGACCATCAGCGGTTGTGAAAGAGCTGGTTGAGAATGCGATAGATGCGGGCGCCAAATCGGTTGATATTACGATTGAGGGTGGCGGACAGAAACTGATCCGGGTTGTTGATGACGGGCGTGGTATGACGCCGGGAGATCTGGAGCTTGCCGTTGAACGTCACGCCACTTCAAAGCTCCAGGATGGTAATCTTTTTGCCATTGAGACGCTTGGTTTCCGGGGAGAAGCTCTGCCTTCTATTGCTGCTGTCGCCCGTCTCAATATCCTGACCCGGACAATAGATGCTGAAAGTGGCTCTTCAATTCTGGTTGAAGGTGGTGCCAAAGGGCCGGTAAAGCCAGCTCCAGCGCCACGTGGTACCCGTATCGAAGTACGTGATCTGTTCTATGCAACGCCGGCCCGTCTTAAGTTTATGAAGTCGGACAGATCAGAGACACAGGCTATTACAGAGACCATCCGGCGAATTGCCATCTCCAATCCTGATGTCCGCTTCAGTTTTGCAACAGAAGGTGGAAATCCGGCTGTTTATCCAAGTGAACCAGATACTGCTGAAGGCTTTATTCGTCGCGCGACCAAGATCTTGGGTAAGGACTTTATCGATAATGCAATGGAAGTGGACCTCGAACGCGAGGGGACACGTATTTTTGGTTTTGCCGGACTGCCAACTTATCACCGTGGGACCTCAAGCCATATCCATTTCGTGATTAATGGTCGGCCCGTTCGTGATAAACTTCTGCTTGGAGCTGTGAGAGGTGCCTATTCGGATGTAATGGCATCTGATCGACATCCTGTCCTGGCTTTACAGATTACCTTGCCACCCGGTCAGGTAGATGTGAACGTTCATCCGGCCAAGACGGAAGTACGTTTCCGCGATAGCATACTTGTTCGCAACCTTGTGGTTTCTGCTATCCGCGATGCCATCCATCGCTCGGGCTTCAAGTCAGCAACAACGGGTGCGGACAGAACCCTTGAAAGTCTGCGGCCGCCACCTGTTCTTTTCCGGCAGCAGTCTTTTTCAACGCAGGGATATTCTGCGCCACCACGGCCATCGGCCAATATCAGTGGCTGGCAGAGCCCACTTGATGGTGGGACAGCTTCACTTCAGGAACCGCAACAGGCTGCGTATGAGCCATTTGCAGCGCCCTCAGCAGATGCTCGGGCCAATTATGTTGAGCCTGCTGCAGAAGAGCTCTCCGCTCCACTGGGTGCTGCCAGAGCTCAGATTCACGAGACTTACATCATCACTCAGACAAATGATGGTATTATCATTGTCGATCAGCATGCTGCCCATGAGCGCCTTGTCTATGAGCGTCTGAAGCAGCAACGGACTGAAAACGGTATCGAGCGTCAGCTGCTGCTTATTCCAGAAGTGGTGGAGATGGACAGTATTGATGCCGAACGCGTGATGGCAGAAGCGGAAAGCCTTGCAAGTCTAGGCCTTGTTCTGGAAAGTTTTGGCCCCGGTGCAATCCTCGTTCGGGAAGTGCCGGCTTTGCTTGTGAAGGGCTCAATCCGTAATCTGTTGCAAGACGTTGCTGATGGTTTGGCTGAGGTCTCGGCATCATCTCCGGTTGAAGAACGTCTTGATGCCGTGCTGTCCCGAATGTCATGTCATGGTTCAATCCGTGCCGGGCGTCGTTTACGCCCGGAAGAGATGAGTGCATTGCTGCGTGAGATGGAAGTAACGCCACGCTCCGGTCAGTGTAACCATGGTCGTCCGACTTATATTGAGCTCAAGCTGAGTGATATTGAAAAGCTTTTTGGGCGTCGGTAAATAATTTAAACTGTAGTGAAAAAGGGGGCTTTTATGCCCCCATGAGGCGCCGTGCCTGCTGCGCCGTCATTGGGTCGCCGAAGGCGGAACCAGTCGCATAGGCACATCCCAGCTGATACAGAACGATAGCGTTGGATTCTGTCTCGGTCCCTTCTGCAACTGCCTCCATACCAAGGGCTGCGGCAAGATTGATGATCGAAGAGAGAATGACAGGGCTTGGGCCATTTGAGAGCTGGCGAACAAAAGATTCGTCAATCTTGATGGTATCAAATGGCAGTCTCTGCAGATAGGACATTGCAGAATAGCCCGTACCAAAGTCATCGAGTGACAGTCCTGCACCAAGATCTCGCAGACGCTGGAAAAGCTGGGTTGCGAATTCAGGATTTTCCATCACAACACTTTCGGCAAACTCAAGCTTGAGAGAACCCGGCAGGATACCCGCGCGTGTGATAACTGATTTTACATCCTGCAGAAGTTCATGCCGCAGCAGATAACGGCTTGGCATTTTCACCGTTGCGAAAATTGGCGGATCAACATCAAGAGCTTGTTGCCATGCTGCCAGTTCATGAGCTGTCTGTTCAAGCAGTAACTGACCGATCTCAATAATATGTCCGGATTCTTCAGCCAGAGGAATGAAGTCTTTCGGCTCCAGCTTACCAAGATGCGGATGTTCCCAATACAGAATGGTCTCGAACCCGGCAACGGTTCTGTCTTCCAGTTTTACAATTGGCTGGAATAGTAACTTGATCTCATTCTGTGCCAGAGCGCGCTTCAGATCATGCTCCATGGCAATGACGTCAGAGAGATCATTCCGCATGGAAGGACGGAAGACCTCAATGCGGTTACCGCCTTGTGATTTGGCATGGGCAACGGCAATCTCGGCACTCTTAATGACTTCGTTTGCCTGCACGGATGTGCTTGGATCATAAAGAACAAGGCCGAGAGAAGCAGAAAGTGAGATTTCCTTATCTGCATATGTAATTGGTGTGGTGATGGCTCTGCGAACCATATCGGCAAAAGCCACAACACGATCAGGTTCTCGCTCAGACAGCAGAATGATGGCGAACTCATCACTCCCAAGACGTGCAATGGTGTCCTGTGGCCGCATCAGGCGGCTCAGGCGACGTGAAATGGTCAGCAGGACGGAATCTCCGGCTGAAATGCCAATCAGCTCATTGATCTTTTTGAAGTGATCAAGATCAATAGTCAGAACAGTTGGACGCCAGCTTTCATCAGCCGTTGCAATCCGCAGGAAAGTTCCAAGCCGGTCTGAGAAGAGTTGTTTGTTTGGCAGCCGTGTCAGATTATCATGAATGGCGTCATGCAAGAGACGTTCTTCAGCCATCTTTGTCTCTGTGACATCAATCAAGGTGCCGATAACGCGCAACACTTCACCGTTGCCGCCGACCACAGGGCGTGCCTTGAGGCGGAACCAGTAATAGCTGTCAGCAGATGAACGCAGACGGAAGTCTTGATGAAGCTGTCCGCGTCTTTGCTCGGTGATTGCATCAAGCGAGATACGATAACGGTCACGATCAAACGGGTGAATGCACTCAAGCCATGCCGAAGCTGGATTGCCAGCTAAGGTGCCTTTTTTAAGGCCAAGCATCTGCTCAAGTTCTGGGCTGATAGAAATCTTGTCAGATATGACATTCCAGTCAAAAACAATATCACCAGAACCGGCAAGAGCGAGTGCACGGCGTTCTGCATCACTGGCTGGCTGAAGTGAGAACCCGCCACCACTGAACGCCTGTTGCATGACGGTAAAACCAAGCAGCATAACAATGAGGACAAGGCCACCAATCAATGCAGATGGAACAACATCCGTGCTGAGCTCTCCTATGACAGCAAAGCTGGCGGCGGCTGTCCAGGCGACCAGAAGCAGCCATGTCGGTATCAGCATGATGGCACGGTCGTAACCGTGTGTTGCAAGATTGACGACCAGAATAAAGCCAACGGCAACAATAACCGCAATCGAAATACGGGCAACACCAGCGGCGATGGCCGGGTCAAATGAAGCAATGGCAACCAGCGCAATCAGGAAGAGCAGCCATGCCCATGCCATATGCTTATAGCGGACATGCCAACGCCCCAGATTAAGATAGGCAAACAGGACAACCAGCAGGGTTGCCGCAAGAATGGCCTCCGCACTCGCTCGATAGACCTGTTCAGCCGACTGGCTGATCGTAAAGATGCGTTGCAGAAAGCCGAAATCAATACAGGCATAACCTAAAACGGCCCATGCAAGTGCTGCCACGGCTGGAAAGACCAGAGACCCCTTAACAACAACAACAACTGTCAGGAAAAGAGCAAGAAGGCCGGCAATGCCGATGATGATGCCTTTATAGAGTGTATGGCCGTTCTGCCAGTCTTTATAGGCTGCTGGATCCCATAAATACATCTGTGGCAGGTTGGGAGAGCCAAGTTCAGCGACAAAAGTGACTGTTGTGCCCGGGTCTAGCGTAATAACGAAGGCATCCGCCTCCGTATTATCTTCCCTCTCAGGACGGATACCCTGACTGGCAGTGATCGCGGCAACGCGAAGAGAACCAAGATCCGGCCAGATCACACCTGAGCCTGAAAGGCGAAAATGTGGGGCGACAAGTAAACGGTCTATCTGCTCGTCTGAATCATTCGTGAGAGCAAAGACAATCCAGTCTGGTCGGGATCCGGCATCCCTTGCCTTAACAGCAATACGACGGACAATACCTTCTTTGTCCGGTGCCGTGGAAATCTGGATGATATCGCCATCAGAGCTGTAATGCTCAACCATTGGGGTGAGATCGATGGCTCGTGCGTTTGCATCAACACGTACAGCTTCAACTGCCTGCGCATTGGCTGTGAAGACTATAAATGCCCCCAGAAGGAGCAGCAGACGTGTGACAAACTTGGTAAGCTGCAAATTCAATCTCCCGCCGGATGGCGGTGGTTAGAGTTGTAGGTTACTTGGTAACTAGGCTTTACGATCATGGCAAGCCATATGAAATGATAGTTGGGCTTTCCAGAGCAAAGACATGGATTTTTGCTCTGGAAAATACCAGATGCGCTTAATTTAAGGCAAAACCGAGATTAACCTTGTTTCTTGAAATCAAGGTCTGTGAATAACTTTGAGACCTGTCAGATGCTCTCAGAATGTCGTGAGCGATCAGTACGTGTCGTGAGGATAACCAGCGGAATTGCAATGAGATAAACCGCGGTAACCGTTAGCCAGATGGCACCGGGCCAGTCTCTCTGGAAGATGAAATAAAAACTTGAGAATGTCAGGGGGCCGAAAATTGAGGCAAGACTGACCGCTGATGCCAGAACACCTTGAAACTGGCCCTGCTGATCCTGATTGACCTGACGGGTTGCAAGTGATTGAAGCGCCGGTGCGCCGACACCTCCAAGAGCAAAGAAGGGCATAATCGCAAAAACAATCCAGCTTTGTGTAACAAACGCCAGAATAACGAGTGCAATACAGTTAAAGCTAATGCCGCCAAGGATGGCATTGCGTTCACCAAAAATCCTTGTAGCGGGTCCGGGCAGAAATATCTGAACCAATGTCTGGCAGACACCAAATGCCCCAAGTGAAAGCCCGATCCAGAAACCACTCCATTGAAAAGTATCAAAGCCCCAAAGTGCCCAGCAGGTTCCGTAGGATTCTCCTGTTGCTGTGAGAATGAAGTACACGAGGATGATTGGCAGTAGTTCTTTTCGTGAAAAAGCCCAACGTAAGGATTTGAGAGGATTGAGGTCTGGCAAATTGATGTTGAGGCGCGTAGCCGGGCGTGTTTCAGGCAGAAAGAACAGAGCCATCAGAAAATTACAGGCAGTGAGGATTGCTGCTGCAATAAAGGGGAGGCGTACCCAGTAATCGCCTAAGAAACCACCGAGAACCGGGCCGATAATAAAGCCTGCGCCAAACATGGCATTGAAAAGCCCAAAACGACGGGCCCGGGTGTCTTCTGGGGAGATATCTGTAATATAGGCTGTTGCTACAGAGATATTGGCGCTGGTTAAGCCTGCAATTGCGCGCCCAAGTAGAAGCATCCAGAGATGCGGTGCAAAAGCCATGATAACATAGTTGATGACAGCACCGGCCAAAGAAACAAGCAAGACGGGTCGTCTGCCAAGATTATCACTTAAAGCACCCAGAACAGGTGCAAAAACAAACTGCATTGCGGCGTAAAGCGAGGCCATAATCCCGATATAAGGAGCAATGCTTTGCGTATGTACAACATCCTCAAGCAGTTTTGGAAGAATGGGAAAAATCAGCCCTATTCCAATGCCATCAAGGCAGATTGTTGCAAGGATAATGCTAAGCGGCTTATTCATACCATACCCGTGGTGGTATTCAGACCACCTGAAATGCTCGTTAAATGAGATAGATAGTGCCTTGGTATCCCATAAGTTCAGGATAGATGATAGTTATTTTGTCCGGGAATTTATCCGCAAGGTCAGGAATGGGCGTGCTTATGCCAGATGGCGAAGATAATTTCAGTTTCTCCATAACTGCGGCGTTCAATCTGCTCAAAGCCACTTGGTAACTGAGTATTGCTTTTCAGGCTTTCTTCAACAACGATAATAGCCCCGTCTTCCAGCCAGCCACCTTCTGCGCAGGAGGTGAGTGCAAGTGGTGCAAGCCCTTTGTTATAAGGCGGGTCACAGAAAACAACGGAAAATGGTGGGTTGGAACCGGCATCTCCCATTCGGGTTGCATCCCGTCTGAACAGACGGGATTTGCCAGCAAGGCCAAGTTCGGTGACGTTTTCACGAATGACGCTTCTGGCAGGTGCACCTTCGTCGACGAAAACAGCAAACGAAGCACCCCTTGAGAGCGCCTCAATCGCCATGGCACCCGTACCTGCAAAGAGATCAAGTACCCGTGCATCTTTCAGCGGACTGTCATAAGCATGTTCAAGAATATTGAAAATGCTTTCGCGCAAACGATCAGACGTCGGCCGAATGCCTTCGGTTGAAGGTGCGACCAATGCACGGCCTTTCAAGCTGCCAGCAACAACCCGCATGGATCAGTACCTTTTGCCACCAGGTCTGCCGCCACCACTTGGTCTGCCGCCTGGACGACCGCCACCGGGACGGCCCCCGCTTGGTCGACCACCACCGGGCCTACCGCCAGCTGGACGGCTTGCGCCTCCACCAAATGAGCGTCCGCCGCCATCAGGTTTTCTACCCATTGGACGGCCGCCGCCGGGGCCATCTCTACGTGGACCGCCGTCAGCTGATCTTGGTGGGCGTGGTGAAAATGGACGATTACCTCTTGGAGCGCCACGCCCGCCTTCACCACCCTCACGACGCGGTGGTCTGTCACCAAATGGTTTACGTGGCCCGCTATCACCAAATCTTGGCCGGTCAGAGAAGGAACGTTCGCCTCTTGGGGCACCACGTCCGCCTTCCGCACCTTCACGACGCGGAGGTCTGTCCCCAAATGGTTTGCGTGGCCCGCTGTCACCAAATCTTGGCCGGTCAGAGAATGAGCGTTCGCCTCTTGGGGCACCACGTCCGCCTTCCGCACCTTCGCGACGCGGAGGCCTGTCCCCAAATGGCTTACGTGGTCCACTGTCGCCAAATCTTGGCCGATCAGAGAAGGAACGTTCGCCTCTTGGAGCACCACGTCCGCCTTCACCACCCTCACGACGCGGAGGTCTGTCACCGAATGGCTTGCGTGGCCCACTATCGCCAAATCTTGGTCGATCAGAGAAGGAACGTCCGCCCTCCCGACGATCGCCCCTGAATGGACGATCTTCGGAGCTGAAATGGTTGTCATCACCTTGCTTTTCACGAACTGGGCGACGCTGCTCTGGAACAAAGCGCTCAATCTTTACGCTCGTGCCACGGCCTGTTTCGATCTTGCCAAGGCGTTGACGTGGGCGCTCAAGCATTGCTGCGCGAGCCTGTCTTGGATCTTCGCCACGGCGTGGGCTACGGCTCTTTTTTGCGCCATAACCGTCATTGTCGTCGTTCGCGCGCCAGACGGCACGGTTACGTTCACGGCGATCTGTTGCATTGGCCATTTCACGTTCATGACGGATGAGATCAGGATCAAATTCATCCTGTTCTTCAAGGTCTTCGTCATATTTACGTGGTGCATGGGTTGCAACAGGTTCTCTGACTGGACGTACGAAATCGACATTAGCTTGAGCAGCCAGTGTTTCTCCAAGTTGATCCTGAAGAACCTTTGTCTTGATTTCTTCTGTCAGACCAGCTTCGAGATCTCCAAGCTGGAAGGGGCCAAATGACAGACGGATCAAACGATTCACACTGAGACCAATGTGTTCGAGAATGCGCTTGACTTCGCGATTCTTACCTTCGCGCAAGCCGAGTGTCAGCCATGCATTGTCACCCTGTACACGGTCAAGGCGTGCCTCAACCGGGCCATATTCAATACCGTCAATGGTGATGCCAGCAGAAAGTTTATCGAGATCAGCCTGTGTCACATCACCATGGGCGCGCACCTTATAGCGGCGTAGCCAGCCTGTATCCGGGTGAGCAATCACGCGGGCAAGACCGCCGTCGTTCGTGAGCAGCAGTAAGCCTTCGGTGTTGATGTCCAGACGGCCAATGGAAATAACACGTGGCATATCTTCTGTAAGATGTTCGAAGACGGTTGGTCTGCCTTCAGGATCACGGGCTGTTGTTACCAGACCGCGTGGCTTATGATAGAGCCACAGCCTTGTGCGATCACGTTCTGGCAGTGGGATACCGTCAACCGTAATACGTGCTTCCGGGCCGACGTTGATAGCTGGAGAGGTCAGAACTTCACCATTCAGTGTGACGCGACCTTCTTCAATGAGGGCCTCTGCATCACGGCGTGAAGCAATACCGGCACGTGCAATAACCTTGGCAATACGCTCTTCAGTTTCAGCCGGGCGAATAACGCCTTCGCGTGCAGGTCTGTTTGAGCGAAAATCATCACGGTCTTTACCGAACCTGTCTGATTTTCCGCCAAAGCCGGATTTTCCTTTAAAATCAGATTTGCCTTTGAAATCTGACTTACCTTTAAAGTCTGATCTGCCCTTAAAACCTGGCTTATCACCGAAAGAAGGCTTACGGTCGCGGGATGATGCGAAACCTCGGTCTGAAGGCCGCTTGTTTTTATCTCTATTGTCGGTCATGGATTAAATTATTACGATCTCAAAGCGTATATGCGTGGAAAATGCGGAATATGGGAGAAACCCGAAGCATTTTCCCTTCCAATAATTATGCTCTAGCAGATAGTCGTGCCAGAAGCGAGAACAAACACGAGTATTACAGGCCAAGAAATGAAATATATCGCCCAAGCAGAAGCATTTGATGCCGCTTTTGAAGAAGCAAGGCAGGCTGCTCTGCGGGATGAAGTCCCGGTTGGGGCAGTCATTGTTAAGGATGGTGAAATTATCGCCCGCGCAGGAAATGCGCCTCGTGAACGCCATGATCCGACAGCTCATGCTGAAGTTCTGGCCATTCGGGCCGCTTGTGAGAAGCTTGATGATGAGCGCCTGAGTGGTTGTGATCTCTATGTAACGCTTGAGCCTTGCGCGATGTGTGCTGCCGCTATTTCATTCGCACGGATACGGCGTCTTTATTTTGCTGCATCTGATGCAAAGGGCGGGGCTGTCGAGAATGGCGGGCGGTTTTTCTCACAAAGCAGCTGCCATCATGCGCCTGAGGTCTACGGCGGTATAAGAGAACAGGAAGCTGCTGAAATGCTGAAAGAATTTTTTGCAGAGAAACGGTAAAAATCAGGCTGTCTGTTTTGCCTTGCTGTCTGCCATAATTCGATCTGCAAGTTCTTCGATTTGTGCACGGAGCTTTGCATTGTCCTCAGAGGTATCTTTGGAGTGTGCAGCATCAAGCCGTTTGGTGAGCTCGGCAACCTGTGCCTGTAGATCTTCTATAGTGCTTTGCATGTCAGATATTTGAAGCATCTTCTGGTGTATAGCCTGATTTTTGCGGGCGATTTCCTGATCTTTCAGGTTTTCTGCCACGGCATGTTCTGCTCTGATTAAATCCTGCTCCGCATGCACTTCCTCAAGAGAGAGGGGAAGAAGGGCTTCCACCCGCTTTTTTGCAAGGCGTCTGGCTCTTGCATTCAAGGCAGGCAGAACAAGCACCGCAATCAGGCTGGCAGTAAGAAAGCCGAGAGCAAATAACATAATCTGCAAAATCACGGCTTTCTCCTATTATTTCAGTGCTCAGCCTAGAAGGGGTTCCAGGTTGAGGAGCGGGTAAATTTCAAATACCCCAGATTGACGCCAAGTCGAGCACCAACGCCAGAGCGAATTGGGACAATAACCGTATCACCGGCACGAACTGCAGTGACGCCGAAGCCACCGATGAAATAGGCCGAGCCGTCAATCCCTGCGAAACGCTGGTAAAGTGTATCAACGTTTGACAGATTATAGACCAGCATCATTGTCCGGGCGCCTTCGCCACCTGCATCAAAGCCAAGGGAAGGTCCCTGCCAGAATACATAACGCTGTGTTCCAGATTTGGTATAGATAGTACCTTCACCAAAACGCAGGCCTGCAAAGAAAGCACCAGAGGCCTCCTGTCCAAGGATATAAGCGTTTGGTTTTCCCCACTTTTTCGTGACATCCTGAACAGCCATCGCAAGGCCACGGGATACCTGTCCGAAGAAACGGTGTCCTGCTCCGACAATTTCATGTGGCTCGAACGTATCCTGATTTCGGGATTTCTGCTGAGCTGATGCAGTCAGGGAGGATAATCCAAAGACAAGGGAAAAACCCAGTGCAATAAGGAATTTTGTAATACGCATAATCTATCCTCATTCGGTGATAGCAAGCCAATAAAAGGCTATGAAACCAACCTTTTGATTCTCATGATGAGAAGTATAGTTTTTTAAACCTTAACAAATAACTCTATATGCGTGTGGTCAGCTCCGGCAGGATATCTTGAGCCAAGGCGCGATCTCCAATGGCAATGAAACCCGGGTTGGCATAATTGCTTTCTGCCTTGCCATATAGAAGTGGCGTACCGTCTGCTTTCATGACCTGTCCGCCAGCTTTTGTCAGAATGAGATCTCCTGCCGCTGTGTCCCATTCCATGGTTCTGCCGTAGCGGACATAGATATCTGCAGCGCCTTCTGCAATGAGACAGAACTTGATTGCAGATGATATGCGCTGCCGTTCTGCAAGCGGGAATTTGTTGAGGAAACGCTCGGTTGTTTCATCGCCATAGCGGTTGCTGGTCAGAGCAGTGAATCGCTCGGGAAGAGCAATGCGCGTTGCAATATGATGTGGCTCTGTTGTTTTGCCCCAGACTTCACAGACGGTTTCGCCTGCAAGCCAGGTTTTTTCAAGACACGGCGCATGGATAACAGAGGCAACGGGTCGCCCATTTTCAATCAGTGCAATATTGACGCAGAACTCTGTGCCGCCATCAATAAAATCTGCCGTACCGTCCAGTGGATCAACGAGAAAAAACAGACTCCTGATATTGGTATCCCTGACGCGTTCTTCTGAAATAATCGGGATATCAGGAAAGCGTTGACGCAAAGCATCAATAATTACGGCTTCTGCCGCAGTGTCTGCCTGACAGGTTGGCGTGCCATCATCTTTTTTATGGGTATTCTGAGGCTGTTGCTGAATCTGCATCAGCAGTTGCCCTGCCTGTTGGGCAATAGGGGCAAGCTCTTTTGATATCTGGTCAAAGGAGGAAGAAATGGTCACGGAAAATCCTGTTCCAGAACAAAGCAATCTTTTGCAGATGGTAAAGGGGTTTTGCATTAGGATGCAAGTAGGTTGATAGTTTTTACAAATATTACATCCTTTATTAGGGTCTTCTTCATGGTTGTCGCGTAATGAGAATGAAGACAACATTTCACACGGTGTGGAATGTCTGCTTGTAATAAAGGAATTCAGGCTACCTGTTATGGAATGGGTTGCCTTTATGCTGGAGATAACATGCCCAAGATTTCGCTCGACTCCCTCGATCTTTCAGCTCTATTGTGCTCTCGCGTCTGTCACGATGTGATTTCACCAGTTGGGGCTATCGTCAATGGACTTGAGGTTCTTGAGGATGAAAAAGACACCTCCATGCGTGATTTTGCTTTTGAACTGATCCGCAAGAGCGCCCAGCAGGCATCTGCCCGTCTGCAATTTTCCCGTCTCGCATTTGGTGCAGCAGGCTCTGCCGGCTCCATGATTGATCTGGGTGATGCTGAACAGGTTTCACGCGGTCTCTTTCCTGAAGACAAGGTCACTGTTGGCTGGAATGGTCCTGCTGCTTATTTCCCCAAGAACAAGGTCAAGCTTCTTCTGAACCTTGTGATGATTACAGGCTCTGCCATTCCGCGTGGTGGTCATCTTGAAGTGACCGTTGAAGGCACTCCTGAAAGCTGCGAATTTACACTGACGGCCAAGGGGCCGAATGCCCGGATTAACAAAGATATGGAAGCACTCCTGTCAGGTGAATCCGAGAGTGGTTCTGTTGATGCTCATGGCATTCAGGCCTTCTATGCCGGTATGGTTGCGCAAGCCTCCAAGATGGCTATCTCTGTTATCAGTGGCGAGAACGAGGTTACGGTTCGCGCCACACAGGCATGAGCACGACCAGAAAAATCCTGCGTTTTATGATGGCTGCTATTGCAGCCATCATCTTCTGCCTTGTTTTATATGCAGGCAGCGTTTTTGTTTCTGCCCTTATTCCGGTCAATACTGATTTCCGTCAGGCGGATGATGGGTTTGACATTTATGTGGTTTCCAACGGTGTTCATGCCGATATTCTGGTGCCACTCAATTCCCCCGTCATTGACTGGCGACAGATATTCCCGGATGAAGATTTTGGTTCTTATGACAGGCGTGCCAATTATCTGTCATTTGGCTGGGGCGATAAGGCGATCTTCATTGATATGCCAACATGGAACGATCTGACAGTTCGGCTTGCACTTGGTGCGCTAACCGGAGCAAATGGTTCCGCAATGCACGTAGAGCCACGGTTTATAGAGCATCAGCCAGATATTCTTCCAGATCACATCATTCGTATCCGTATCACCAAAGATCAGCTTGCAATACTGACTGAACATATCAAGTCAGGTTTTATCTGGAATAATGATGGCAAGGCGGAATTTATTGCGAAAGCAATCTATACTGATCACGATGCTTTCTATCGTGCTACGGGAAGTTACTCGGCCTTCCTGACATGTAATGAATGGTTGCGGAAAGGGCTGGCCAAGTCTGGTATCCGGATGCCGTTCTGGGCACCATTTGAACCTGCTATTTTCTACCAGTTGCGGAAGATAAAAGCAGGCTGAAAAACTACTCAGAAGAGAACATGAGTACAGGATTGCTTTGCCGTTTCCTGATGTCACGGCGGGGTGGTTCCCCAAAATGTCTTTTATATTCCCGGTTGAACTGGCTCAGGTTTTCATAGCCTACTGAATGGCAGGCACTGCTGGCATCTATTCCCTCAAGAAGCATCAGACGCTGCGCTTCGTGAAGGCGTAGACGCTTCTGATACTGAAGAGGGCTGAGTGCTGTGACTTCCTTGAAGTGTCGATGAAACGTTGAAGGAGCCATATTTGCCTGCTCAGCCAGTTTCTCAACTTTGATAGGCTCGTTAAACTTCTGTTTCAGCAAGGTGATAGCTCTGGAAATCTGGTTGTTCTGATAACCCATTGTGTAGAATGAGCGAAGTAATTGCCCCTTCGGCCCGATAAGAATGCGATAGTGAATTTCCTTAATCAACATAGGTGCAAGAACAGGGATATGCTCAGGCTGATCCTGTAATTCAACCAGACGCACAAGAGCATCCAGCATCATTGGGTCATCCTTCTGGACAAACATGCCTTGCGTTGGTGCGCTATCTGGCAAACCTATTGGTGGTATATCCCGTATCAGCTGGGTCAGAATGTCAGCATCAATATCAAGCACCAGTGACATACAGGGCTTTTCTGGTGATGCATCCGTAATTGTGCTCCGGCCAAGCATATCAACACCGGCAGCAATAATTTCATTCTCACCGTAGATATATAGACGCTCACCTATGAAGGTATGTTTGCTACCCTGAACGAGTTTGACGATGCGCGGTGTCGTATAGCTGTGAGCCGCCTGGGTGGTATGATCTCTGCGATAGAATGAAAGTCCTTCAATGGGAGAAGAATAGTCACCAGCTGATGGCATCCACTTTTGTACAGCATCCCGTAGGTTTATTCGCGCCTGTTCACAATCAATACGCATCAGCTCATCCTTTTACCAGCTATCATATGAGAGGTGGAGATATGTCAAATCAAAATTGCTAAAATTTATTAAATTGATAGAATTGTGTAAATAATCGGCAGAATTATAGCTACGTTCAGATTTTAAATAATCATAAAGTGCAAAAATAAATAAATTGAGAGATGCACGTATGAAAACAGATAGTTTAAAAAACCGGATCGTATCATCCATTGCGGGGGTGTCATTGCTTCTTGGCACAGCTTTTATATCCAGCTTGCCAACACTGGCTTATGCAGATGAGAAACCGATTACCCTGAAAACAATGGGCAGCCTTTTATTCGGTGGTACTGTCAAAATGCAGCCAAATGGTGAGACATTCCATGGTGATCATGGTTATGCCCAGTACTACATTCCGCAGCAGGCGCGTGACTACCCATTAGTGATGTGGCATGGCATCGGTCAGTCAGGTCGCAATTGGGAAACGACACCTGATGGGCGTGAAGGTTTCATGGGTATTCTCGCGCGTAAAGACTGGCCAGTTTATATTATAGACCAGCCTCGTCGGGGCCGTGCCGGGCGGACAATTGATAAGCTTAAAGAATCTAATGTTCCAACTGTTAATATGGAAACATCGGTATGGGATGCTTTTCGCAATGGGATCTGGGTACCAAACCAGCCAGCAATATTATTTCCGAATGTGCAGTTCCCCAGTGATGCGGCATCAATTGATCAATTCTTCAGACAGCAGACACCGGATACCGGTTCAGAACCTTTATCAGCTGAATATCGGAAAGTGTTGGGTGAGACCGTTGGTGAACTCTTTAAACAGACGGGGCCTGCTATTTTGATTACCCATTCCAATAGTGGGCAATATGGTTGGGCGACCGGTATGGCTGCACCTGAAAATACAAAGGCTATTGTTGCCTATGAACCTGGCGCATTTGCTTTCCCTGAAGGTGAGTGTCCGGCAGATGTTGTTTCACGGGTTTCTCTGGTGAATGAGCTTATCCAGCCGCAGATGGTTCCGGTAGACGAATTTAAGAAGCTGACCAAAATGCCGATTATCATCATCTATGGCGACAATATTGCTAAAGAAGAAAGCGATATTTTCAATAGTGAGATCTGGCGTGTTGCCAGTGCGCGGGCCAAACAGTTTGTTGAAGCCGTGAACCGTCATGGCGGCGATGCGCAGCTGGTTATTCTTCCTGAAATTGGAATTAAGGGAAATACCCATGCTCCATTCGCTGATCTGAATAATGTTCAGATTGCTGAGCATCTGGAAACCTTCTTGCACAGCAAGGGACTTGATAGCCGCTTCAGGCCTCATCAGGGGCCCGTACAAAAGAAACTGGGAAAGAGGACAATTCCCTTAAAAGCTTTAAACTGATTGCAAATGAAAAGAGCGGGTAATACCCGCTCTTTTTGTTTTCTTCTTAGTTTTTGCGGGAACGCTCGATGATGAGCGGGACCCAGACAAAGATCAGACTGACGACTGCACCGAAGATGATGTAGTAGGCGGATACCACACTACTACCCGTCAGTTTGAACAGTGTGTCTGTGATAACAGGCGCCAGACCACCGAACAGCAGAACACCAAGATTATAGCTGATCGCCATACCTGTTGAACGGATGCGTGTCGGGAAGAATTGTGACATCTGTCCCGGATATGGTCCCCAGATCATCGACATGGCAATAGCCCCGATCAACTGCCCGATCAGGAGAACCTGAATGCTTGGTTCTGCAATAATGTAAGACAGAAGTGGGTAGGATAGGGCACCAAAGAGCACGACACCGATTGTCCAGATATTTACCGCGCCATAGCGATCTGCTAAGCGGCCTGCGATTGGGGTGATGAAAAACAGAATAACCCCGCAGAAGACGTTTGACAGCATGATACCGGAAGACGGCAGATGCAGCGTCTTGATGATGAACATCGGTAAGGTAACGAACCAGACATAAACAGAAACTGTTGCAATGATTACAGAACCCAGTCCTTTGAACAGACTGCCGGTGTTCTGGACGAGAACTTCCATAAGTGGAGCTTGCTCAGTCTTCTTCTGGTTGTTGAGCATGGCGGCGAACTCTGGGGTTTCATCAACATGCTTACGGATATAGAAGCCAATTGGTGTAACAAGCGCACCGAGCAGGAACGGAATACGCCAGCCCCAGCTCTGTAAACTATCTTCAGACAGAAGGGCTGCAGTCACGTAACCTGCCCCTGATGACAGCGCGAGAGCAATAGCCTGCGAGCACATCTGGAAGCTGCCATAATACATCTTCTGGTTCTTCGGTGCATATTCAGACAGCATGGCTGTTGCACTGGCAAATTCACCACCAACGGAAATACCCTGAAGAATGCGTGCAATGATGACGATAATTGGAGCGGCGATACCAATCTGTGCGTAGGTTGGTGTCAGGCCAATTAACAGGGTTGAAAGACCCATAAGGACAATCATCAGCGTAAGAGCAGGCTTGCGGCCGAACTTATCAGAATAAAGACCGATCAGTACGCCGCTGAGAGGGCGTACAAAAAAGGCAATCGCAAATGTTGTGCCGCCCATAATCGAAGAGATGAAAGCATCATCTGTTGGAAAATAGGCTTGTGTAATGAAAGTCAGGAAGAAACCAAAGATCAGGAAGTCATACCATTCGAGGCCGTTGCCAATGATGGCGGAAACGACGGCTCTACGAATTTTGCCCGTTGGTAAACCAGTATCAGAAGACATTATATTTCTCAGTAGTGTTATTTTTGAACATAAAAAACCCCGCTTAACAGCGGGGCTTTTCATAAATTAGAAATGTAACTTATCAGACTGCAATTTGCTGATCAATCTCATCTGGTTCACGAAGGACATATCCACGGCCCCAGACGGTTTCAATAAAGTTCTGACCATTGCTGGCATTTGCCAGTTTCTTGCGGAGCTTGCAGATGAAGACGTCGATGATCTTCAGTTCTGGCTCATCCATGCCGCCATAGAGGTGGTTCAGGAACATTTCTTTGGTCAGGGTTGTGCCCTTGCGAAGCGCAAGAAGCTCAAGCATCTGATATTCTTTACCTGTCAGGTGAACGCGCGAACCGGCAACTTCGACTGTCTTGGTGTCAAGATTGACGACCAGATCACCCGTATTGATGACAGACTGAGCATGACCCTTGGAGCGACGAACGATTGCGTGAATACGGGCAACTAGCTCATCCTTGTGGAAAGGCTTTGTCAGATAGTCGTCAGCACCGAAGCCGAGACCTTTGACCTTATCTTCAATACCGGCAAGACCGGAGAGAATAAGAATAGGTGTCTTTACCTTACCGACGCGCAGGGTGCGCATGACCTCGTAACCAGACATATCCGGCAGATTCAAATCGAGAAGAATGATATCGTAATCGTAGAGCTTCCCGAGATCGATGCCTTCTTCACCGAGGTCGGTGGTATAGACATTGAAGTTCTCCGATTTCAACATCAACTCAACGCTTTGAGCTGTGGCGCTATCATCTTCAATCAGAAGTACGCGCATTGTCTCTATCCCCAACCTTGAGCCCCAGAGCTAACCAATATGGCTACCAAATCCGTCGCTGGCTCTACGACGGCTGCTCGTTAACTGATTCGCAACGCTAGATACTGATGGTTAACAAACGTCGATTCACCGAGGCAAGATGCTTTTTTCGACTTTTCCAAGTTGTCAAAAGCGTGTTGGTGTGACGGGTTAACTTTTCAGCTCATCCGCGTTGCACTGTTTCCTGAAACATTCTCCCTTGTTTCCAAGGTCTTCACGAATCAGGAATCACCTGTGCATGTGCTATTTGTTAACGAAATTGGTAAACAAATCGTTGACGCGAAAATTTTTGGTTAGAAATTGTAAGGAACTTATCCTGTGTAAATTTGCTAACAATAGGAATTTTAAGCGATTTTTTTGAAAAAAGATTGTTCCGGGTAAGAAACAATCAACTTTATTGCTTCATAGTGATCACCGTCGTTTTGGGGAACTGAGCACTCCTTGACGCGTATTCGCCCTTTGTAAGTACCGGCGATCTTTGTGGAGTATTGAGTATGAAGTCGCGTAACTCGCTCATCCGTTTGAAGCGTTTCCAGGTTGAGGAAAAGCGTAAGCGGGTAGCTCAGATCGAAATGATGATTGCTGATTTCGACAGAATGGCAGTCGATCTGGATCGTGAAATTGCTTCTGAAGAACAGAAGAGTGGTATTTCTGATCCAAACCACTTTGCCTATTCAACATATGCTCGGTCTGCTCGCCAGCGGCGGGACAACCTGCGGACATCGGCAGAAAACCTTGTTATCCAGCTGGATGAAGCAAAAGCTTCTCTGGGTGAAGCCTTTGAAGAGCTGAAGAAAGCTGAAATCCTTGAAGACCGCGAACGCGGCGCTGACAAGCTGTCAGATGCTATCAAGGAAACAGTTGCCATATCTGAAAGAACAGCCAGAATGGCTCGTATCAATCTCTGATCTCAACAGGGTATTGATCTGTTTTTGCCGGTCGTACGTTCGTGCGGCCGGTTTTTTATTGGCAAGATTTATTGGCTTGGGTCAGATAAAGTATCGGCACGGCAAAGTGTCGCAAGAATAAATTTTTGGAACTTTGCCTTAATGAAAACGATATCTTGTCGTCGAACATTATTATGCCTTGCTGCAACTTCATTATGTTTGTGGGAGCCTCTTGCGGTTGTCGCGCGTGTGGTGCACACAGAGACAGGATGTGCTTCGGCCATATCCAAATTTGGGGTTGTCTAAATAAGAAAGATTGTGCCGCTTAATGAAAAATATTCGAAATTTCATTTGGCCATTGATTGGGATTGCGGCCGTTATTCTGTCCTGCTGGCTACTTTATCGCGAGCTGCATACGCTTTCTCTTCATTCCGTTGTTGATAGCCTGAAGGCCATTCCGCATCACAATTACCTCATGGCGATTATTTCAACGCTGGCTGCTTATGCAGCTCTGGCCTGGTATGACCGGATTGCGCTGCTGCATCTTGGCGTGAAGAACATTTCGTTGTGGTATGTCTCTGTTACATCTTTCACAACATACGCCCTTTCCCACAACATTGGCGCCTCTGTCTTTTCTGGCGCGATTGTTCGTTATCGCGCCTATTCTGTTAAGGGATTAAGCGCGACACAGATTGCAATTCTGGTTGGTCTCTGCTCATTCACCTTTGCGCTTGGCGTCATTATTCTGGCAGGCGTTGTGCTGATTATTTACCCGCATGTCCTGATTGAGATTGTTGGTAAGCTATCTGAAAAAATGGGTGGAGGCTCATTCTTCACCAAGCTTTACAGCTGGTTCCCAAGTCTTGAGAGCTTTCAGGTAACAGATCGGACATTGTTTTTTGTCGGCGTTTTCCTGTTATTGCTGGTTGCTCTTTATGCACTTGGTTCGCTGACGGGTATGCGTCCGCTCCAGATCAGATCTTTCAGGCTGGAATATCCACGACCTGCCGTCATGCTGCGCCAGTTAATTGCCGGACCGCTCGAATTGCTCGGAGCTGCGGGTATTATCTATTTTGCCCTGCCGGGTGAATCCAACCCCGGATTTATTGTTGTTCTGGCTGTTTTTCTTGCATCTTTCTCTGCCGGACTTCTCAGTCATGCGCCGGGTGGGCTTGGGGTCTTTGAACTGATCTTCACGGCCTGTCTGTCAAACATTCCCCAGCAGGATGTTATTGCGGCGGTTCTTGTTTTCCGTCTGCTTTATCTGCTCTTGCCATTTGCGCTTTCGATCATTGTGGTTGTGCTTCATGAAAAAGCGAGTTTGACCAGCATCTGGAAACGGCGTTTCCATCTGAAGCCCAACAATCAGCAGTGATATAAATTCCCAATAAAAAAGGCGCTTTTAAAAGCGCCTTTTTTTAATCCATGCCAATGATATTACTGGCGGTATTGCTGAATACGGGTTGTCCGCAATCCGGCTAGCCCGTGCTGGTCAATAGATAGCTGCCAGCTCAGAAACTCTTCGGTTGTCAACGTATAGCGGTTGCACGCTTCTTCGAGGCTGAGAAGACCGCCGCGAACAGCGGCAACAACCTCTGCTTTGCGCCGGATAACCCACCGGCGGGTGTCAGGAGGCGGCAAGTCCGCAATTGTTAGCGGGCTACCATCCGGGCCTGTGACAAACTTGGCCCTCATTCGGAATGCTTCAGTCATAGATACGCTCACACAAGGACTGATGAATAACTGAATGCAGATTACGACAAGGGACTTAAGAGAATCCTAAGCTCGGCATATTTTTTTTAGCTGCCGCAATTTTGCTGCAATTTTTTGTCTGAAAACAAGGCTTTAAGCCTGTTATTTATTTTTCTAATGCTTTGTTTTTAAAGGAGAAAACAATTTTTTGTTCGAATTGTGAATTTGGCGGGCTATATGAGAAACAAGGTAAACAGATTCTGAACTATTGAGCACGAATGCCCATAATTACTTATTATTGTCTGGTGCTGAGGCTCAACAGGGCTTATAGAAGAGGGAAATCGCATTAAGAATTTAGCGATACATGCTACAATTATGACAGATATTAATACACAGAAGGAGTGGCGCAGCTTGGGCGTCACGAATGGTCTTAAATGAGCCCTGTTTCCGATAAAGGTGAGATGCCCTTGAATTCACTGGGCCTGCCACGGGCCCCGGGTGATACCCGCGTTGTTGTTGCAATGTCGGGCGGTGTAGATTCATCTGTTGTTGCGGCGATGCTCAAAAAAGAAGGCTATGATGTCATCGGCATCACCCTTCAGCTATATGATCATGGCGATGCGATCCATAGAAAAGGTGCCTGCTGTGCCGGGCAGGATATTCATGATGCCCGCCGTGTTGCAGAGGCGATCAATATTCCGCACTACGTTCTGGACTATGAAGACCGCTTTCGCCAGGAAGTGATTGACCGCTTTGCTGAAAGCTACCTGTCCGGTGAAACGCCCATCCCCTGTGTTGAGTGTAACCGCTCCATTAAATTCCGCGATCTTCTGAAAACAGCCAAAGAGCTTGGTGCTGATATTCTTGCAACCGGGCACTACATTGTTGACCGTGCCCTGCCGAATGGCAAACGTGGGTTGTTCCGGGCCGCTGACCCGCACCGTGACCAGAGCTACTTCCTTTATGCAACCACACCTGAGCAGCTGGAAATCCTGCGCTTTCCCCTTGGTGAGCTGAAAACCAAGGAAGAAACCCGCGCTATGGCCCGTGAGCTGGGCCTGTCGGTTGCAGAGAAGGCTGACAGTCAGGATATCTGCTTTGTGCCTGAGGGTAAGTACTCCGATATTATCGAGCGTCTGAAGCCGGGTGCTGTTGCGCCGGGTGATGTTGTGCATATTGATGGCCGTGTTCTGGGCCAGCATGAAGGCATCATTCATTACACGGTCGGGCAGCGTCGTGGGCTTAAACTGGCGACAGGTGAGCCGCTTTACGTGATCAAGCTGGATGCCGAAAAAGGGCAGGTTATCGTTGGCCCGAGAGAGGCCCTGGCAACCAAGACCATCCGCATCAATGATATCAACTGGCTGGGTGATGAACTCCCCGGGCCGGAAGGAATGGAAGTTGCCGTGCGGGTGCGTTCAACACGTGAACCTCGCCCGGCCATCTTACGTTTTACTGAGAATGGGGCAGAAGCCGAGCTGCTTCAGTCGGAAGACGGGGTTTCCCCGGGGCAGGCCTGCGTTATCTATGATAGCGAAGATCCGCGGGCACGCCTTCTCGGTGGCGGTACCATTTTGCGAAATGAGCCCGTGATTACTAAAATTGCAGTCTAAAGGGGTAACCGGATAGATGGATGCTTCGACCACAAGCATTATGCAGAAAGCCTATGCCCGCTGGGCACCTATTTATGATGTGCTTTATGACAAGCTGACAGCTCCAGCCGCACAGGCTGCTGTTAAAGCCGTAACAGAGAATGCAACCCGCATTCTCGAAGCCGGTGTCGGCACGGGGCTGGCCCTTGAGTATTATCCTGCCAATATCGAACTGTACGGCGTTGATCTGTCCGCTGATATGCTGAAACGGGCTTCTGAAAAGGTTGAACGCAAGGGCCTCAACCACGTCAAAAGCCTGCAGGTTATGGACGTCTGCAAGATGGATTTTCCGGATGCCTGCTTCGATGCCATCTCCGCACAGTTCATCATTACCTTGGTACCAGACTTTGATGCTGCGATGACAGAGTTCGACCGTGTCTTGCGTCCCGGCGGCTCAATTGTCCTCGTCAATCACTTTGGTGCAGACAAAGGCCTTGTTGCGGCTTACGAGCGCGCCGTGGCCCCAATTGTCAAAAGAATTGGCTGGAGTTCTGATTTCAAAGTCAGCAAGGTTGAAAATTGGGCTGAAAGCAATGGAAAATATGATGTTGAGCAGCCTCAGCCTGTTTTCCCGGCCGGATTTTTCAAAGTGCTTCGGTTAAAGAAACACAGCTGATTTTAAAACTCCCGCTTGACAGAAGCCCCAGACCATTTCTATATGCGTCTGCTTGCCGGTATTTCATACCGATTTGTGGTGAGGCGGAGTAGCTCAGGTGGTTAGAGCAGAGGAATCATAATCCTTGTGTCGGGAGTTCAACTCTCTCCTCCGCTACCACGAAATTTTCAATTCAATATGTTTATTCTTGGCGTTGTCAAAACTTCATTGACTAACAATGCTATTGTGCAAGTTTTTTGATGCTATTGACAATTAATTTTTTAAAAAATATTTCTATAAAAAGAGTATTTTTTGAGAATTGTTATGGAAGAAAGCTTTCGTAGTTTTCGGTTGGCTGCTTTAAAAATATGGTTGGAGAATACAAAACGTATTCGTGAAGAAAGCCATGATGATGACTATTCAAACTCATATGAATGCTCTTGGCAAAATCGTTGTGAAGATTTTCATGTAGGTCTATTTTGTGGCATTGCAAACTGGATGACACATATCACCGATATTTTATTGGATGAGAGTATTGATGACTGTAATTTTGAAAACCATAGCAATCGAATAGCTAGGTATTATAATTTAATATTATTTATATTAAGCGAATTAATTAATGATATGAAAGATTCTAGTAAATCATTCAAGGTTAATATGGAAGATTATGCTAGTTTTGTAAATAATGTTGTAAAGCATAAATTTAATTTTTTGCATAAAAATAATAATCATCTTTGCATTTTTTTTGAAGAAGAAGGTGATTTTTCTGATTTTAATGTAATTTCTTTGCGTCCTAATTATAAATGTGAAGAATATGATTTAATTTTATATCCATCTCTGAATAAAATAATTAACTCTATTTTAGATCTATATGAAAGATATGATAATTTTTTGAAAGACGAAAACCAATTCCGGAATATTTGCGAATCTTCTAAGCAAATATGTTCTGATGAATAAGATTTTAAAATTAATATGAATTTCATTATTCTTTAGAATCTTGAATCATTTGTTTTGTATTTATTTTCGTCCCGAACCGCCCGGCTTTTTGCCGCCACCGTCTTGTTTGTTGACTGTCGCCCAGGCGCGGGCCGCGGCTTCTTTCTCTGGCACCCCTTTTTCCTCGTAACCTTCGGCGATGTGTTCAGCTTTGCGTTTCTGCTTATCGGTGTATTTGGATTTATTTCCGCGTGGCATGACGCTTCCTTTCATGGAAAAGGCTCGTCAGAGAGTAACTATGCGGAGGGGTAAAGGTTCCGTTATTCTCGGATGTGATTACCACCTAACTGATGCTCCCAGTCTTCCGTCCCATGTCTGACGTCCCTTGTTATCGAGGGAGTGGCTGTATGAGCCTGTGGTGAAGAGGGAGATGTTGTCTGAAATTTGGGCTGTCACGCCAACGCCGATCTCTGCCCATGTGCCGCCGAGATTGGAAGGGACTGTGAAACCGTTCAGGCTGCTGAGGGTTGTGAAGGTGGTTTTATTGTCGCCCATGAACTCATGCCAGATATTGGCTCTTGCCCACGCAGTCACCAGACGGGGATTAGCAGCGTCATTCGTATTGAAGGTTTTGGCCAGCCGGGCGCCAATTCTGCCCCGCAGGCTGTCGCTGCTGCTGATACGAAAATGACCATAGGCATCAGAGAAACTGTCGAAGGATGTATTCTGATAGGCAAGCTGGGCCTGTGGTTCCAGTATCAGGCTATTGCCCAGATCAAGGCTGTAGCCGCCTTCAAGAGAGGCTATAAAGCCAAAGCCATCGGGTTTCAGTTTTTGTCCGTAAACAGATGTGGCATCTGCCTGATACCATGTGGCCTGCAGATGTGAGTTTGTCATAAAGTCTAATGTTGTAAGGTTGGCGTGTAATGAAAAGCTAAAACAGTCTGATCTTTTGAATAGATATCTCACAGGTTGGCTATTTCGCGGCTGAATGTTTCGTATTCCGTTGGTTGGGCACGCTTATTAGTCATTATGACAATAGGCCTGCCCTCCCGTGACATAGCCAATTAGGTCTTCACTGCTCTACAATATAGGCATCAGAGTTCGAGCCAAGAGGTTGATGCCTATGCCTGCCACTGGACCACTTAGCCTACATGTTCCTGAGCCGGGTGTGCGTCCGGGCGGGACACCTGATTTCTCTAATGTAACTATTCCCCGTGCCGGTGCCGTGCCACGACCTGAGGTAGATGTGAACCCACAGGATATCCGGGATATGGCATTTTCAATTATCCGGGTATTAAACCGCAAGGGTGAGGCTGTGGGGCCCTGGGCTGGTACTTTGAGTAGTGAGGAACTACTTGAAGGCATGCGCCACATGATGACGTTGCGCACGCTTGATGCCCGTATGGTGCTGGCACAACGTCAGGGCAAGACATCCTTCTACATGCAGCATCTTGGTGAAGAGGCAATCTCATGCGCTTTTCGTAAAGCCTTGAAGCCGGGAGATATGAACTTCCCGACCTATCGGCAGGCAGGCCTGCTGGTGGCGGATGATTATCCGCTGGTTGAAATGATGTGCCAGATATTCTCGAACTCCCGCGATCCACTGAAAGGTCGGCAGATGCCGATCATGTATGCGGTCAAGGATAAGGGCTTTTTTACAATCTCCGGTAATCTGGCAACGCAATATCCGCAGGCCGTAGGCTGGGCGATGGCATCTGCGATCAGCCATGATGACAAGATTGCAGCCGCCTGGATTGGCGATGGCTCAACGGCGGAATCTGATTTCCATGCCGGGCTGGTTTTTGCCTCAACTTATAAAGCGCCCGTTATCCTGAATGTGGTCAATAACCAGTGGGCGATTTCAACCTTTCAGGGAATTGCGCGCGGTGGTGCAGGCACTTTTGCAGCACGCGGTCTTGGGTTTGGTCTGCCGTCGTTACGCGTGGACGGGAATGATTATCTTGCTGTGCATGCGGTTGCCAAATGGGCGGCAGAGCGGGCACGGCGCAATCTGGGGCCGACACTGATTGAATATGTCACCTACCGCGTTGGGGCACATTCAACGTCAGATGATCCCTCAGCCTATCGCCCGAAGGATGAATCCGATGCATGGCCATTGGGTGACCCAATCGTCAGACTGCGCAATCATCTGATTACGCTCGGTGTCTGGAGTGAGGAGCGTCATAAGCAGATGGAAGCTGAAATTCTGGATGGCGTGATTGCAGCCCAGAAAGAGGCCGAGAGCTATGGCACATTGCATGCCGGTGGCAAACCTTCCATGCGGGATATCTTTGAAGATGTTTACGCTGAAATTCCACCCCATCTGCGCCGTCAGCGCCAGCAGGCAGGAGTCTGATACATGGCCCGCATGACAATGATTGAAGCGCTTCGCAATGCCATGGACATCAGCATGGAGCGTGATGAGAAGGTGGTGATTTTTGGTGAAGACGTTGGCTACTTTGGTGGCGTTTTCCGTTGCACCCAAAGCCTGCAGCAGAAATACGGGAAGGATCGCTGTTTTGATAGTCCGATCAGTGAATCCGGTATTGTGGGCGCAGCTATCGGTATGGCCGCTTATGGATTAAAGCCCTGTGTTGAAATCCAGTTTGCGGATTATGTCTTCCCTGCCTTTGACCAGATATCACAGGAAGCAGCCCGTATCCGTTACCGCTCTGCCGGGCAGTTTACCTGCCCGATTGTTATTCGTATGCCAGCCGGTGGGGGTATCTTTGGCGGACAGACACATAGTCAAAGCCCGGAGGCACTGTTTACGCATGTCTCTGGTCTCAAGGTTGTCATGCCATCAAATCCCTATGATGCCAAAGGCCTACTAACCTCCGCAATTGAAGACCCGGATCCCGTAATCTTCTTTGAGCCAAAACGTCTCTATAATGGCCCGTTTGATGGTCATCCTGAACGGCCGGCGACTCCCTGGTCTGCGCATCCGTTAGGTGATGTTCCTGAAGATTATTACAACATCCCGCTTGGCAAGGCGGCTGTTGCCCGTGAAGGTTCCGCCGTTACCGTTCTGGCCTACGGCACAATGGTGCATGTTTCACTCGCAGCTGCTGCCGAGACAGGTATTGATGCCGAGGTGATTGATTTGCGCTCACTGGTGCCGCTTGATCTGGAAACGATCATTGCTTCCGTTAAGAAGACAGGTCGCTGTGTTGTTGTCCATGAGGCCACGCTCACATCCGGTTTTGGTGGTGAACTGGCAGCGCTCGTTCAGGAACACTGTTTCTATCATCTTGAAGCCCCCATCATGCGTGTAACAGGTTGGGATACGCCGTATCCGCATGCGCAGGAGTGGGATTACTTCCCCGGCCCAACGCGTGTTGGCCGGGCACTTGTCCAGACAGTGGAGGCATAATATGGGCGAACTAACCATCAAAATGCCTGATGTCGGTGAAGGTATTGCTGAGGCCGAACTTGTTGAATGGCATGTAACGCCCGGTGATGTTGTCCGGGAAGATGCTGTGCTGGCGGCTGTTATGACTGACAAAGCCACGGTCGAAATTCCGTCTCCCGCAGATGGTAAGGTTTTATGGCTTGGTGCCGAGCTAAACTCAAAGGTGGCGGTCGGTGCGCCGCTGATAAAGCTGGAAGTTGCAGGTGAAACCCACGAAGAGAAGCCGGTTGAAACTGCGCCGCCTCCTGTCCCAGAAAAAACAGTAGAGCCACCCAAAGCAGAGGTTGCGAAACCACAACCTGCTTCTGTCAACGCTCCATCGACTACAGTCGCAAGAGGCGTCGCTTCTCTCCGTAGTGAAGGTGAAAAACCAATTGCATCGCCCTCGGTCAGAAGCAGGGCTATGGAAGCGGGTATTGATCTGCGACAGGTGCCGGGGTCTGGCCCGGCCGGACGCATTACTCATGATGATCTGGAAGCCTTCATCTCTGGTGTCAATCGGCCTGCAAAACAAAGTGGTTTGCGCCCGAATACGTCTGAGAACGAAGTTAAGGTTGTCGGTCTGCGTCGCGTGATTGCGGAGCGCATGAGCCTGTCAAAATCACGTATTCCGCATATTACCTATGTTGAAGAAGTGGACATGACAGCGCTTGAGGAACTGCGTGAGCAGCTGAACCGCAACCGTAAGGCTGATCATCCAAAGCTGACTATTCTGCCTTTCCTGATGCGGGCAATGATCAAGGCAATTGCTGACTATCCGCAATTCAGTGCGCGTTATGATGATGACGCAAATATTGTGCATCAGTATGGTGGCGTACATATCGGCATTGCGACACAGACAGATACAGGCCTGATGGTGCCAGTCGTACGTCATTCCGAAGCGCTTGATATCTGGGGATGTGCCTCTGAGCTGAACCGTGTCAGTGAAGCGGCCCGTACGGGTACTGCAAGGCGTGAAGAACTGAGCGGTTCAACCATCACAATCAGCTCTCTGGGAGCTCTTGGTGGCATCGTCAGTACGCCGGTGATCAACTATCCGGAAGTGGCGATTATTGGCATCAATAAAATCGCTGTCCGCCCTATATGGGACGGAACAGACTTTGTTCCGCGCAAGATCATGAACCTCTCATCCAGCTTTGATCACCGTGTCATTGATGGCTGGGATGCAGCCGTCTTCATCCAGCGCATCAAAGTATTGCTGGAAACCCCAGCCCTGATCTTCGTGGAGGAGTAAGCAGATGAAAAAAGATATCTCCTGCAAACTACTCATTATCGGAGCAGGCCCTGGTGGTTATGTCTGTGGTATCCGCGCCGGACAGTTGGGTCTTGATACAGTTCTCGTCGATGCGGGCAAGGCTGGTGGTACGTGCCTGCATGTTGGGTGTATTCCATCAAAATCACTGATCCATGCCGCTGAAGAGTTCCATCGCTCCCATGAGCTGGCCTCCGCAAATCCGTTTGGAATTACACAGGCCGCACCTTCGATTGATCTTGGTAAGACAATTGACTGGAAGGACAGTATCGTTACACGCCTTCATAATGGTGTGATCGGGTTGCTTAAAAAAGCTAATGTAAAGATGGTCCGCGGGCAGGCGCGTTTTCTTGATGGTAAAACGGTGTCGGTTGAAACGGATACCGGGCAGCAGGTTATCAGTGCTGAAACAATCGTTATTGCAACTGGCTCCAGCCCGATGGAACTGCCGTTCTTACCATTTGGCGGTAAGGTGATTTCATCAACCGGTGCTTTGGCTCTGCGGCAAGTACCTGAAAAACTGGTTGTTGTCGGTGGCGGTTATATTGGACTTGAGCTTGGGACAGCTTTTGCCAAACTGGGGTCAAAAGTAACCGTGGTTGAAGCTGCCGAGCGTATTTTACCGCAATATGACAGTGAGCTCACAGCACCTGTAGCAGCACGCCTGAAAGAGCTTGGTGTTCGCATTCTGACAAGCACCAAAGCACAGGGGTTGAAGGGGTCGAATGACGCTCTGCATATCGAAGGGCCAAAGGGCGCTGAAGAATTGCAGGCAGACAAAATTCTTGTGACGGTCGGGCGTAAGCCTGTGACAGCCAATCTTGGCCTTGAAGAGCTTGTGCTGGATATGGATGGGCCATTCATTCGTATCAACAATCACTGTGAGACTGCCATGCGCAATATCTATGCGATAGGCGATGTAACAGGTGAGCCAATGCTGGCGCATCGTGCGATGGCACAGGGCGAAATGGTTGCAGAGATTGTTGCTGGGCATCGGAGAATCTGGGATAAACAGGTGATACCAGCTGTCTGCTTTACGGATCCTGAAATTGTAACGGTTGGATTGTCTCCTGATGCAGCAAGAGCTGCTCATTCAGTTGAAATCAAGACAGGCGTCTTCCCCTTTGCTGCCAATGGTCGTGCGATGACTATGCTGGCAGAACGTGGATTTGTCCGCGTTGTTGCCCGTGCGGACAACCATCTGCTTCTGGGTATTCAGGCTGTTGGAGAAGGCGTATCCGAGCTTTCGGCAGGTTTCGCGCAGGCTATTGAAATGGGTGCGCGACTGGAAGATATCGCAGGAACTATTCACGCCCACCCGACTTTAAGCGAAGGTGTGCAGGAAGCGGCCTTGAAAGCGCTGGGCCGGACAATCCATATCTAGAAATGATCGGGCCCTTGCGGGCCCGATATCTTATCTGCTTTCAGGTAGGGATGGTTCTCCCAGAGAGAGCATCAGGCGGTTTGCCCAGTTGAAGAAAGAAGCGCTCTGGATAACATCCACAATGGCCGCCTCATCAAGACCGGCATCTCTGAGTTTAAGAATATGGCTTTCGTCAAATTCAGGAGGCGTTGCCGTTAATGCAACTGAAGCGTCCACAATGGCATCCCAACGTGGATCAAGCTCTGTCTTTACGCCATCATCAAGCAATTTCTGTACATCCTGTTCACGTTTTGAAAAGTGTCCGGCAAAACGGGAATGAACAGAGGCGCAGTAGATACAGCCATTGTATCGGGAGGTTGCTGTTGCTGCGAGCTCTCGCTCGGCACGTGGCAGACCACCTTCCGGATTATAGAAGATATCTTTATCTGTCCGCGTTCGCGCTCCCAGAATATCCGGGTCACGGGCCAGTAGCATGAAATAGCTGGACTTCGCACGGGCCGGGTCAACCAGACCCTTGTGGTGGCGCTCTGTTAGCTGATCCTCGGGGAGGGGTGGCAGCCATGCAATCCAGTCAAGCTGTTCGGTTGTAAAACGCACTGGCGGATTAATAGGTGATGTGTCTGTCATCTTCTTACTCCTGACCAATGGGAGAAGCCTGCTGTAATACCTTGAGGCCTGTCACAATGCGTATCTGATAAGCGAGGAAAGAAATTAGTTGCGAGAGCGTAACAATGTCATCTGTGCTCCAGCCTGCCTCAGTCAGTTTCTGGAGCTCATGTTGCTTGGCATCACGTGGATGAAAGACAAGAAGATAAGCATGCGCGAGGGCAGCGCTGAGCTTTTTGCCAATGCGATCTTTGACACTTGGAGCCGGCTGATAACTCGGCCCAGGTATATCTTCTTTCGTTAATGGCCCTTCCGGATAAAGGCCAAATGGCCCTTGGGCAACAGCCTGTTGGGCTTCTGCTGAGACTGTTTCGAGTAAGGGCAGGGCATGGTCATCGTTGAGTAATGATGCCGAGTAGAAAGTCGCAATCTCAGTCTTCCGGTGGAGCAGCGCGACAAAGACGGCAAGAAGGTGTCGCTCCGACAATGTGAAGCTTTGCGAATACGGCTCAACGGGGTGAAAAATATCCAGATAGCTTTGTTGAGAATTTTTACGCGCTTCTTTGCGGATATCCCGTAATTGATCAAGCTGACTTCCCGGAGAAATACCACTTAAATGATCAATGACATCTGTAATCGTCTCACTCATGATGCGAGCCTTTCAGGTATGCGAACAGGTTTATGCGAAGGTGATGTCTGGCTCTGCCATCCGAGTTTTGGAGCAACCTCATCTGCGATCAGTTCAATAGAGCGCAGAATGTAGGGATGAGGTGGGTCGATGGAATGAACCTGAAAGACGATATCAGTTGCATATTTGAGGATATGATCCTGAGACAGGGTTTCCAGCACATCTTCAGGTGTGCCGACATGGGCATCATAGGCCCGTAGCAGTTCTGGTAGCGGGGTGGTTTCAGTGACGCCCTGTTTCTTCGCTAACCCATTGTTGCGTGAAATCGAACGCCGGATACCTGTATCCGCAAGCTTAAGGGCTTCCTCTCTGCTATCAGCAACAAAAAGGGTGCGTGACGCCATGATGCGCGGTGCTGCTCCTTCCGGCAGGGCAGCAAGGTAAGCATCAACGATGGGTTGCTGTATCTCGCTTAAGGTGGCGTTTGGTTGGCCTTCAGGTCGTGGCTGCGTACGAGAGAGTAAAAGGCCATCCCCTTCCTGACCTGCACGTTCGCCACCTTCAACTGCAAAGGTTGCCTGCCAGATGCGCTGATTAAGTGTGGCATTGTGAGGATAAAGCTTTACGCCACCGGGCAGGGCATTACCTGCCCATGCATCCCGAAGTAACTGCATGTTACGGGCCATGACAGGGCCACGCTGGCTGCTATCAACTCCGAAGGCCTGATAGGATTCGAGCGTGCCACCCGTGCCAACACCAACTTCCAGACGGCCCTCAGAAATCAGGTCTGCAACGACAGCGTCTTCAGCAACCCGTATCGGGCTTTCCATTGGCAGGCATATAACACCTGTTCCCAGACGAATACGGCTGGTTTGGGCAGCTATATAGGCAAGGAATGTCAGAGGGGATGGAAGGCCGCCTTCGAATTCATGGAAATGATGCTGGGCAAGCCATGCGGTATCAAAACCATGTTTCTCAGCATGAATGATTTGCTCGCCAAGGAGGCGATAACGTTCGGCAGCAGAGGCTTCATCCAGAACGCGGCTGAAGAAGCCAAGCTTCTTGGGTGCTTTCTCAAGCTGCGATAAAGTTGTCTTGGACACTGTTAAATCTCCTCTTACCTGGAATGGCATTGATCAGTTCGCGCGTGTAATCGGTTTGGGGGTTGGTAAAGATGTCTTCGACCCGGCCTATCTCAACCTGTCTGCCGTGGTGCATGACTGAGACCGTATCAGCGATCTGTCGAACAACTGCGAGATCATGAGAGACGAAGATGTAAGTGAGGCCATAGGCTTGCTGTAGCTTGCCCAGTAACTCCAGAATTTGTGCCTGTACCGTGACATCAAGCGCTGAGACGGCTTCGTCCAGTACCAGAATATCAGGCTCCAGTATCAATGCGCGTGCAATGGCAACCCGCTGGCGCTGACCGCCAGAAAGTGCTCGCGGTAACCGCTCGGCAGTGCTTGGTGAGAGGCCGACACGTTGCAGCATATTGTAGACACGATCTGCCCGCTCCTGAGTATTGAACAGTGTGAAATTCAGGAGTGGTTCTTCAATTGCTCTGAAGATTATCTGCTTGGGGTCGAGGGAGCTGTAAGGATTTTGATAAACCAGCTGGATATGGCGTCTTTGCTGGCGAAGCTCTTCACCTTTAAGTGTCGAGAGGTTTGTCCCCCGGATCAGAATATCACCCTGACTTGGCTTCAGAAAACCAAGAATGGCACGCAAGGTTGTTGTTTTGCCAGAGCCTGACTCACCAACGATTGCGTGCGTTGTTCCTTTGCGAACTGAGAATGAGATATCATCAACAGCACGGAAAGGCTGGGCAGCTCCGTGAGAGGGAAATGTATGGCTCAGGTTTTTGACAGTTACGATATCAATTGCTGGATGAGTGGGCTGCTGTTTTGACAGTGAAATACGTTTCTTGTCTGATGTCAGAGAGGGGGCATCCGTCAGAAGCTGGTGGGTATATTCTGAGGCGGGTGATTTGAGAATATTCTCTGTCAGACCCTGCTCAACAATCTGGCCATTCCGCATGACGACAATTCGGTCTGCCCGATCTGCGGCAACACCGAGGTCATGCGTAACAAGGAGGATGGAAGTGCCAACTTCTTTGCGAAGATCATCTATCAGATCAAGAATATGCCGTTGAACCGTGACGTCTAATGCGCTTGTTGGTTCATCTGCGATAATGAGCAATGGCTTCAAGGCGATGGCCATGGCAATGAGAACACGTTGTCGCATGCCTCCAGATAGTTCATGCGGATACTGGTTGTAACGAAGCTCCGGTTGCGAAAGCCCAACCCGTTCCAGCAACGCCAGGACTTCTGCCTTGATTATCTGTCGTGAACCACGGTTATGGATGCGGAATATCTCACTAACCTGCGTGCCGATTGTCTGAACAGGATTAAGAGAGCTCCCGGGATCTTGCGGTACAAGGCTCACCACAGCTCCGCGAATGGAGGCGAGCTGTTTTTGTGACCAGAGACTGATATCCGTTCGGTTGAGTATGACGCTACCATGCTCAAGCTGACCGTTGTCCGCCAGAAGACCAATGATTGTCTGTGCGGTTGTTGTTTTTCCTGAACCGGATTCCCCGACAAGCGCAACAACTTCACCCGCGTTAATGTGAAAGGATACATCATGGACAACACGGGTAAGGTTATCCTTCTCCCGATAGCCGATGGTTAGTCCTTTGATATCAAGGACAGGTAATTTAGCTGCATCAGTCATGAGCGGCGCTCCGATAAGGCATGGCTGATGCGATTGGCTGAAATGACAACCATGATGACTACAATTCCCGGGGCAGTTGTCAGCCACCATGCGCGGGCAAGATAGTTTCTACCTTCCGCAATCAGCAGCCCCCATTCTGGCGTTGGGGGTGGGGCGCCATAACCAAGAAAGCCAAGAGTTGAAAGGGCCAGAATAGCAGTGCCGAACTGAAGGGCGGCAAGCGCAATAACTGATGTCAGGGCATTAGGCAGTACATGTCGCCAAAGAACATTCAGGAATGTGCCGCCGCTGCCAAAGGCAGCTTCAACGTAATCCGTATTTCGAACACGTAGAACCTCTGACCGGGAAAGACGCGCAAAGCTTGCGATCGAAGCTGCACCAACCGCAATTGCAGCTGTGACTGTTCCAAATCCCAGAATAACAATGATGCTGAGAGACAGGAGCAGGGATGGTATTGAGAGAATAACATCCACCAGCCGCATGATGAACGTATCAGTTTTGCGACCGGCGCTGCCAGCAAATAGCCCAAGTAGGGTACCCACTGTCAATCCGAGACCAACAGCAACAAATGCACCGCTTAAGGAATGAGATGCACCATAGACAATGCGTGCATAAACATCCCGGCCAAGTGCGTCAGTTCCAAGAAGATGAACCCAGCTGGGCGGTTGAAGTTTGAATTTTCCGATGCCTGTCAGCGGGTCATATGCAGTAAATAACCCTGGTATAAAGGCCCAGCTGATAACCACTGCAATAACAAGCCATGACAGTAACAGGCTTATCGGCCATTGACGTAATGTCGATAATCGTTTTCCCAGCCAGAAATGAACAGTATGAATGGCCTTATGAGGCAGATGTTCATTGGCTGAAACGGAGATGGTTGCAGCCTGTGTCGGGTGGGAGTGAGTGTGTCTGGTGGGGCTCATGGTCTGGCCTCCTGTGCAACGCGCAGGCGTGGATCAAGGATCGGGTAAAGCAGATCAACAATGAGATTGATGGTGATGAAGATTGCCGCTGAAATAATGACGATGGCTTTCAGGACAGCCGTATCCTGATTATTGACGGCCTGCTGCGTCAGACTGCCTAATCCGCTTAGGCCAAAAACGGTTTCAGTAACGACGGCACCTGCAAGAAGCTCGCCAAACAGCAGTCCTGCCATGGTCAGGGTTGGTAGGACGGCATTACGGGCTACATGATGCCATAAGACCCAGACATGACTGGCACCTTTCGCTCTTGCGACGGCAACATGAGGTAACAATAAGGTCGCCTCAATATTGCGGATCAGGATTTGTGCGATAGGTGCAGATATCGGGATTGCAAGAGCAATGGTTGGTAAAATCAGACCTTCCCAATGTCCCGGATTAATGACGGGGATGAGACCAAGCTGGAATGAAACAATCTGGATCAGAACAATCCCTAACCAGAAAACAGGTACCGAAACAAATAATGAGGGTAGGGCGTGAAGAGCCTGCCGCAGCCAGCTAAAGCAAGTGAAGGCAGAGAGAAATGCAACGGAAAGAGCAAGAACGATTGCTGCCGTAAACCCAAGACTTGCCAGCAGTAAGGTTGGTGGCAGATTAGTCGCGATAACCTGAGAAACCGGTAAGCCTGCCTGAACAGAGAAACCCAGGTTACCTGTAAAGATTGCACCAAGCTCATGAAAATACTTCTGCCATAGGGGCAGGTTGACCCCATATGTCTGCTGAAGTTCAGTAATCTGCTCCGGTGTCAGGCCGAAGTCTGAAGCCAGAAACTTGATAAGGACGGCATCACCGGGAAGAGCCTGTAACAGCACAAAAGCAATCGTGAAGGCTGCCCATAGTGTCAGAACAGACTGAAACAAATGGCTTATCAGATGTTTTGACATAATAGGCTCCTCCGCTCTTATCTCGTGATCAGCGTTTTTCCAGCCAGGTATCGTAGAAACTTGGTCGGCCAACAGCTTCAAAGGAGATGCCTTTGACCCAAGGGGCACCGGCAAAAACCTGAGGTTCTTCAAAAATGGGGATGACATAGGCCTGATCGAGCAGGTAATTCTGAACCTGTCCGACCAGCTCAAGACGTTTGGTCTTGTCGGTTTCTCTGGCAATTGCCGTCAGCAGATTGTTGAGCTCTGTATCTTCAAAAGATTTGACCTTGGTACTGACACCACCCTTTTGCAGGAGTGAGTTGCGATTGGTTGGGTAATAATTGCTTTTGATGACGTCAGGGTCAGCCCGTCCGACCATTGCGGGAATGATCGCTGTTTTTTCAGGGTCAAGGCTATCAACCACCCGGCTGCCCGCATCACCTGCGAGCACATTGAGTTTCACGCCGACCTGAGACCATTGCTGGGCGATAAGCTGCAGTGTCTCTTTGTTCTGTGGTTGAGGCAAAGACTCATACGTGGTCAGAACAAGCTTCTGTCCGTCTTTCTGGCGGATGTTATCAGCTCCGACTTTCCAGCCTGCTTCATCCAGAAGTGCGGCTGCTTTTTGCGGGTCAAATTGCAGCTTGGCCGAGAGGTTCACATAGCCCTGCGCTGTTGAGGCAATAACAGATGTTGCAACCGGATAATTTTCAGAGAAGAGCGTATCAACGATATCCTGAACATCGGTCGCGTAAGCCAGAGCTTTACGAACGCGAACATCTGAAACCAACGGGTTGTCTGGCCGGAAAGCTATGCTGTTGTTTACGCCACGGGTTGGAGCAGCGTAAATCTCAAATTTCTGATCAGAAACGCGTTTTTCATCATAGGCCTGAAGCTGACGGATAAAGCCTGCCTGACCAGCAACCAATGCCCCAATGCGGACACTGTCTTCAGGGGTAATGACATATTTGATTTCATCAAGATAAGCACGGCCTTGATGTGCGGATTTAACTGGCGCCCAGTTATATTCTTTCCGTGCAACAAGGGTCAGTTCTTTGCCGGGTACTTCCTGTGTAACAATGAATGGGCCAGAACCAATAATTTTGGTCGCATCACCAAGCTGATCAAAGGGAAGATCTAATGTTGAAAGAGCGACCAGCCCGGAGCCAATAACTGATGTTCCCTGCAGAAAGCCAGGAGATGGTGCGTTGAAGTAGAATTTGACGGTCAGCGGATCAATAACCTCGCTACGGACATAGTTATTGATGACTTCCGAAACAGGCTGCTTCAGAGCCGGATTTCCAAGGCCAAAGGTATCAAAGTTTCTGGCGACTGCTTTAGCGTCAACAGGTGTGCCATCTGAGAAGGTAATGCCCGGGCGAATTTTGAAAGTATACTCGGTTGCATCACTGTTGATGCTCCAGGACTCTGCAACCCATGGCTCAATTTCCAGTGTTCGCGGGTTTTGATAAGTCAGCTTATCAGTGATCTGATTCAGAATGCCACCGTTGGGGTAGAAGCCTCCTGCTGGTGGGTAAAGATTAGTATGAGACTGCTGTTCCAAATAAACAAGCGTGCCGCCTGTAACAGGTGTCTCCTGCGCATAAAGAGGGTTGGTACTTGTCCCAATGAACGAAAAAGTGGTGAGTGCGCTGAGAGCAGCCACCGATAATGATTGCCTAAGAGACATTTTGGCTCCTGACCTTGTAAGTTCAAACAGTTTGTAAATTTGGAAATCTAAAGCCACTTACATGGCTGTAGGCATGTCTGCCTGTTACGCGCTTAGCGCATACAACACATGTAACAGTCAAAAAGGCAGTCAGCAGAAATAACGCTCTTGGCATTTTTCAGGCTGTATAGGTACGGCAGATCAGTTCTATGATCCTGCGCTGAGGGTATATTTATCAGCATCGTCTTTCCTACCTAAATAACTATTTTAAAATGTGTAATAAAATATTTCACATTCATTTATGAATTAAACATAAAATACATTTTGTATGAGTCAAGATATAAAAGGGCTGATATGCCCTTTCTCAGGGAAAAGGATAATACTATAAGTTTGAAATTCTTATTTTATAAGGATTTTATAGTGTGCTAATCCGCACTGGTTGCCCGCCTTTATGCAGCATTTGTGACTTCCAGAGAAAGTGCGGTGGGGCATCTGAGGTCAGTTCTAGCTCAGCTCTTTCAACAAAAGTGCAGATAAAGGCAGCAAGCTCGACAAGGGCAAAGTGTTTTCCGCCACATATACGTGGGCCCATACTGAAGGATGTTGTTCTGCCAGAGACCGGGCAGGCAGCATAGGTATCAGAGATATCCATCTGCCAGGGATCCCGTCGCATACGCTGATCCATTTGAATACCAACAAAGGAAACCAGAATGTTCTGGTGAGCCTTTATCGGAATGCCGTTTATCATATCATCCGCGACAGCCAGTTTGGCGATGACGGGAGTTGGCGGATAAAGACGCAGTGTTTCAGAAATGAAATTCTGAAGTGGCCTGAGATTTTTAATGTGCTCCCAGTCAAATTGGCCAGCACCTCGAAGGGCACGGACTTCATTTCTGATGAGTTGCTGAATATCAGGATACTTTGCCAAGAGGTAACAGGCCCAGCCAAGACTGGCTCCTGTCGTTTCTGTGGATGCGGCAAACAGGGTTACAAGCTCATGTTCTTGAGTAAACCCATTCGTCTTATCTCTCTGAGCTGCCTGTAAATCGGCGAGCATAGTATTGGGGTCAGCTTGAATGGTCCTGAATTTTTCCAGACTTTTCAGAACACGATGACGAAGGGCAGGGAGTTTGGAAATCGTTTGCTGATAACGCTCATTGGTTTCACCACGCGGTACAAATGCGTATTGCGAACCATATTCCATCATTTCAGCAAGGTCTTCGAGATCAAGCCCAGCCTCGTCTATCGACATGCCAAAAAAGAGACGCAATGCAACTGTTGCAGATAATTTGCGGAGATGAATGTCATTAAGAACTGTGGCGCCAGCCGTGCTGGCCTGTGCCATTTCCTGAATTGTGTCTTGTGCTGCCTCTTGCGCAAAAGCGAAACACGCATTTCTGTCAAATTTGGAAAAATACGGTTGGCTTATTTCCATTCGCAGCTGCCAGGCCTCGCCATTTTCTGACATCCGTGAAGGACCCATAACCTGACGGAACCAGGCCATGTTCTTGATATAATTGTCTGCATTGAGCCGTAGGATATAATCGGCATCTTCAAAGCGCTGGATGATGAGTATCGGAATGCCATTGACAACAACTTCCCTGTTCTCGCCATTATGTTTTCTGGCGAGGTCATAAAGTGCAGTACAGAGGTCTCCGGCCTCGAACATTCACTTGCTTTCAAGCAGGGCAGCAAGATCTTTGACTGATTGCAGTTTAACAAGTTCTACAGCGCGTACGTGTCGGCCAAGGCGTTTCTCAAGTTCGAGAACAAGAGTTTCAAAGCTCAGGCTGTCCAAGCCTTTAATAGCGTGGATTGTCGCATTTTCATCAATGTCCTCTTTTGGGATGAATAAAGAGACAGAGATAATTTCCTTAGCTTCATCAATGTAGTTTTTCATCTTACGACCTTTCACTGTAAAGCTTATTCCTTGATTGCCGAGAACACCAGAACATCGGCTCTAGAGCCATCCGGTGTCAGACATTCTTTCTGCAGGCACAATTCAAACTGGTAATCCGGGGATCCGATAAAATTGAAGATCATGCGTCTGTTATGTTCAACGACATGCGCAGAAAGTTTCTCAATGTTGCGTTCACTGAAGAAGTAATCACGAATAAGCAGGCCAATCTCATAAAAGACATCTCTGCCCCAGAAAGACTTGTTCCCAAGCCCTGCGGTCAGGCGTCCAATGCGGTTTGCTTTATCGACATCAAGTGTCACAAAACCGATCATCGTCTCTTCTGCTTTATCGAAGATACCGAGAATGTAGTTGTTTTTATTATCGAAGCTCGACACAAACTTGCGTAAACTGTCCAGTGTAAAGTTCAGGTTCTGAATATTAAGACCGGTAAGCATTTCATCGTCATTCAGCCATCCGAGAAGTTTCTGACCAACGTCGTGGATTGCCAAACTTCTCAGCCAGTAGTGTTCGCTTTCAACCGCGATGGGGGCTCCTTCAGGAGCCTTGTTGTGAGAGAGAACTGTACTTGCCATCTCGTTCTTTAAACCTTCTTTTCAGGTCAGGAATACAGAGGTTGAAAGTATAAAATTATTGTATGTCAGTTTTTTAAAAAAAGTAATTACATTATAATTAGTTATTGTAAAAAATCTTTGAAAATTAAAATAAAACTCCCGGAAAACGTTCCGGGAGTTCATTGTTTCTATAAAATTAAGAAGGATTACCACTTCACGTTAACACCTAAACGAGCATCCCATGCTTCACGTTTTCTGTTATCCAGTGAATGGCTATAGGATGTGGTCGCAAAAATGAAAGCCTGTTTGCTCACCTGAACAGAGCCGCCAATGCCAACTTCTGCCCATGTACCCCTCAGGTTTGATGGAACCGTGACACCATTCAGGTAATCCATACCTGTCACAGTCGTCTTGGTACTGTTTTTAAACTCATGCCAGATGTTGGCTCGTCCCCAAAGGCTGACAAGACGTGGATCAGCTTCTGTCCCCATATTCCAGGACTTGGCAATGCGGACACCAATACGACCTCTGAAGCTGTCTGTGTCGTCAATTTTAAAGCGGCCATAAGCATCCGAGAATTTATCGAAGGACAGGCTTTGATAAATAATCTGGGCTTGTGGCTCAATGATAAAACCATCGCCAAGATCAAACGAATAGCCACCTTCCAGTGATGCTATAAATCCAAAGCCATCTGGCTTCAGTTTCTGCCCATAGACAGAGGTTGCATCGGTTGAATACCATGTTCCCTGAACAACCGCGTCTGTATACCAGCCGGTATTTGCCCGGTGTGTCCAATAGGCGCCAAGCGTATAGGCATCCATGTCAATGGTGCCGGCCTTGCCGCCATAGGCAGCTTTGACATTGCCGCTGACGGTTCCATAGCCAAAGTAAACACCAGCCTCATCTGTGCCCGATGGTGTTTCACGACCAAAGAGATTCAGGCCAGCCTGCACACCTGTAAAAGTGTAGTCATACTTCGGTCCAGAGCTGAAGAGCTGTTTGTCCTTACCCTGAGAACCGCGGTTACCCATTACGCGACTCCAGCCGCCGTTGAACCACTGCTGGCGATCCGTAATACCATCACTTGTCGCCTGAGTTCGGGCGACAACTTTTCTGCCATTTTGGTCGTAGACAAGCCGGTCTTCATAAAGGGAGACCGGTGGTTTTGCGTAGTTTACAGCAGAGCGCTGATGGAGAGTTCCCAGCATGCTGTAACCATACTCTAAAGCAATAGGAGCAATTGCAGCTGCTAACGGGACTTCCGGACGAATATCCGGAATGCTCAGGCTCGCTCCATTGTCTCCACCAGCCGTTTCATCAGAGCCCGTATAAACGCTACGAAGATACCAGTTTCCGTCATTGCTGTCGGTGCCAATACCGTTTTGGTATAAGGTATAATCATATGCACCTGCTGCAATACGACTACCCTGTTCAAATATACCTTCACTATCGCCATGGACTTCAATGAGTTTAATGCCACTACCAGTTGTCAGGGCGCCAGCACCATTGAAATTGCGAACGAACAGCATTGTATTGCCACTTGTGGAGCCGTTAACAACCATCATGTCAGATGGAGAACCGTCACTATTCAGTGCAGTCATTAAAACAAGCGATCCACCAGTCCCGATATAATCACCCGAAATAGTCAGGATAGTATTTGCCATACCATTCGTTGAGACAGTACCCGCATTATCCAGAGTAGCCAGCGTTTGGTTGAAACCGTTCAGATCAAGATGTCCGCCTGTTTCAATTGTATAGTTTGAAGCTGCACTGAAGGTATCCGTTGCGCCTGCCCGTAAGGTTGCATCGGAAACCAGTGTATCACCGAGATAGCTATTTGCTCCGCTTAACGTTTCTGTTCCCCCAAGGACTTCCAGGCCACCATTACCAGAGATGACCCCGGAGAATGTATGATTGGCTGCTGTCAATTGCAGGTCTTTATTTCCAAGAAGGACTTCGCCACTGCCGCTCAAGGATTTGATGGCAGAAGCTTCAGATGCAACTTGAGAAATATCAAAAATACTATCAACCTGTACAACACTTGATTGAGAGATGGAGCCAGTTCCCTCAAGGAAGAGGGTGCCTTCAGAGATCGTGGTCTGACCGGTGAAGCTGTTATCTGCTGTTAAAGTTAGATTAGCCGTGCCCGTTTTCAGCAGATTACCTGCACCAGATATTGCGCCTGACTGAGCAGAATCCGTATCTGCCGTCAGCGCTGAAAGGGTGACACCATTATCAATTGTAATGGTATTGGTGATATCAAGGCCGCCCGCATAGGCCAGTGTTGCATTGCCAATAACGTGAACGCTACTTGTGCCAATAGAGTTGTTACTGGCAAGACCAAGCGTACCACCATGGAGATCAGTTGATCCACTGAACGCTGAATTATCAGCTGTCAGCCATGTGGTTCCGGCGTAATTTGCAATGGTTCCTGTTCCGCTGACCGGGATAGCAAATTCATAAGTGCCTGTATTGTCAGTGTGATTGAAATTGAGCACACCATTTCCAGCACCAAATACGATGCCTGCTGCTGCAATTTCTCCTGTATCTTCTGGTGTCTGAGCAATACCATTTACGACCACGCCACCGATGGTGAGAGACGCTTTGGAGTTTGCGTCTGCTGCCATGTAAATGGTTCCAGTGCCTTCATAGGAGGTAATATCGTTGGCACAGGCCTCATAGTCATCCATGCAGCTTTCAATGACGCTCTCTGTTGCGCGTCCAACAGACAGAACGCCACCGTTGGCAATTCGAATGTTGCCTTGTCCTGCATTAACACCAACATAGAGATCGGCAGGCTCGCCGCCATAAGTATCAGCTGCGACATACCAGCCGGCTTTGTCTCCGGAAACCGTTACATTTCCCGTTCCGCCATCAATACCGATAACTGTCTGGAACTCCGGATCTGTTATGGTGTTTGCGGATGAAATAGTTGTGAACTTGCCTTCGCCCAGAACATTCACATTTCCGGTTGAACCTGCACCCTGACCAATCAATAATCCATAATTAAAAGTGGCGCCGCTGCGATTGAAAAAATTCCCGCTTCCGGAGATGTTCAGAGTGGCTGTTCCCCCATCTGTTCCTAGAATTGATTGGCCGCCGGTCGAGCCGAAACGATCAACCAGCAAGCGCCCGCCTGCTGTGGCGTTGATTGTTCCCGTGCTTCCAGTCCCTATGCCTGCCTGAATTCCACCATTAATGTTAACGCCAGCGTTAGCGCTGATATTAAGGGTTCCCGTCCCCATATTCGCTCCAATAGTGATTGCTGGAGTATCAGAAGAATGCGAAAAAACTTCTATGCTGGAATATGAAGAATAGGGAGAGTGAACGATTTTCCCATTTGCCAGTGCATTGACAGTACCTGTGCCACCATCAACACCGATAAACAGACCGCCGCCCTGAATTCCGAGATGGCTGATATCCCTAACTTCCAATGAGCCGGATGCACCAGCTCCTTGGCCCACCACAGTATCACCATATGCGAGAATCGTAGACCTGTCGTAGCCAGACTCTCCTGAGGGGGTTGAAATAATGAGGCTGCCAGAAGCAGGGCCGGAAGCACCGATCGTTGAAGAGCCAACGTAAAGCGGGCCTATCGTGATGTAATACTGATCATCATTTCCAGGAAACCAAACGGTTGAACCGGGTTTGTTAATGACTGTAATATAATTGATATCATCTGGGCTGCTGCCGGAAGACCAGTTTGCGTCATCTATCCATCGATCAGATGTGGACCCGATCCATTCATTAATAGTCTGTCCGGAGGCAACAGAAATTGCGAACGGCGAAGCGCTTGTCAAAAGGGCAAGGCTTCCAGCAATAGCTAACATTTTGGCGGTTCTGCCAAAGCTATTGCGTTCAGATATGCTTTTTGAGTTATTCATCTTAGCCCCCAAAACAGTCCTGTTTTCTTTTTAAATTCAAAATTAATTAATCTGAATCTTAATATAATTATTAATTAATCATGCTAAATAATGTTGTTTTATTCTGATCTCAATTGGCCGTTTTAAATTATTTTCGCCTGTGTCAATATTGTTACTATTTATAATAAGTAATGAATATTTTTAAGTTATAAATTTATTAAAATAAGTTTTTATATTTTAATGCGTTGCTTTGTTAATGAGCTTGGTTGTGGTGTATAATTTCACGCAAAATGTTTATGTATTAATTGTGTTAAATTTGTGATTTTTGATATTCTTATTGTTTCAATTTGGCTAGGGTGTTGTGTTTGAAGAGTTTTTATATTGGTTTTAAGTACCGATATGATCTTTCACGACGGCAATAAATTGCTCTCCAAACCGGTCAAGTTTAGCTTGCCCGACGCCATGAATATCTGCGAACTCCCAAAGGCTTTTCGGTTTCTTTGCTGCAATGTCATACAATGTTCTGTCAGGAAAAATGACATATGCAGGAACATCCTGTTTACGTGCCAGTTCTCTGCGCAGATCTTTCAGTGCATTCAGAAGCAGATCGCCTTCTGCTACGCCAGATACTGCTTCCGCTCTAAATTTCTGCCGCTTTCTAGGGGCTTTAGGTTGAAGGACATCAACACGGAGATTGATCCTTTCTTCACCCTTAAGGACGAGCCAGCCGCGCTCTGTAACACTCCAGCGGCCATAATCTGCAATCTCAAGGTTGATCAGGCCAGCCGCGTAAATTTGCCGGACCAGAGAGCGCCAGTCATTTTTGCTGCGGTTTGATCCAACACCGAATGTCTTGAGATTTTGGTGCCCGTATTTGAGCACAGCTTCTGTTTCTTCGCCTATCAGAATATTGATGATGTGCTCGGTTCCAAACCGCTCACCTGTTCTGAGGATTGCAGACATCAGTTTCTGAGCATCTTCGGTACCATCAAAAAGAGAGACGCCTTCCTGACAGAGATCGCAATTGCCGCAAGGTTGAATTCTTTCATTAAAATAGGCCAGTAAAGTCTGACGTCGGCATCCAGGCGCTTCACATAATGCAACCAGAGCGTTCATTCTCTGGCGGTCAACCAGTTTCTGTTCGTCAGGGGCTTCGCTCTGGTCAATCTGCTGACGACGAAGACGCATGTCATCCAGACCATAGAGCGTCAGTGTATCGGCCGGTTCGCCATCGCGGCCTGCACGCCCAATCTCCTGATAATAAGCTTCAATAGATTTGGGCATCGCAGCATGGGCAACAAACCGGACATCGGGTTTATCAATCCCCATGCCAAAGGCGACTGTTGCAGCAATGATGACACCGTCTTCCTTTAGGAAAATATCCTGATTTCTTGCCCTTTCTTCACTGGACATACCTGCGTGATAGGGGAGGGTATGGAAGCCATCATCCGTCAGATTAGCAGCCATTCGGTCCGTTGCATCGCGTGTTGCGCAATAAACGATGCCGCTTTCTCCCCGATGGCTTTCCAGAAAATCTCTGATCTGGCGCCGGACATTTTCCTTGGCTCTCATGGCCAGTCTGATATTTGGCCGGTCAAACCCGTGAACAAACATGTTTGGCGGATTCTCGAATAAACGATTTACAATGTCAGCACGGGTTGCTTCATCCGCTGTTGCGGTAAAGGCAACAGTTTGTACGTTTCCAAGACGGCGTCTTACGTCACCAAGCAGGGCATATTCAGGTCTGAAGTCATGTCCCCATTGCGAGACACAATGGGCCTCGTCAATCGCGAGCAGGTTGACGGTAAAACGCGATAGCCATTCAGTGGCTTCCGGGCTTGCCAGACGCTCAGGGGATGCATAAAGCAGGCGCAGACTGCCGTCCCGTAACGCATCACGAACGCGTCTGTTCTCTTCATCATTGTTGGTTGAGTTGAGGCTGCCAGCCTCGATACCGTTATTGCGCAATTGGGCAACCTGATCACGCATCAGGGCAATCAGTGGTGATACAACAATCGTTAACCCGCTCCGCATAAGTGCAGGTAACTGGTAACAGAGTGATTTCCCTGCGCCTGTCGGCATAATAGCCAGAACATCGGCACCAGAGATAATCGTATCGATAATTTCTTTCTGCCCGCTGCGGAAATTTTCAAAGCCGAAAATATCATTCAGTAATCTGAGCGGATCATTCGGCTGGAGCATTTTTGTGGCTGAATGAGGCATGTCAGCTCTGTCCCTCGAGCCAGCTTTTAATACCATTGGCAGCGGCGATGCCTGATGCAAAGCAGGCCTGCAAGAGATAACCGCCGGTTGGGGCCTCCCAATCCAGCATCTCTCCAGCGACGAATATCCCTGGCTGTTTATTCAGCATGAACTGTTGTGATACCTCTGCAAGGTCAACGCCGCCCGCCGTTGAAATAGCCCGGTGGATGGGTGCAACCCCAGTGAGTATGATAGGAAGATTCTTGATGCATTGCGCAAGTTCACCGGGGCTCTCTGGCAGTGATGTCTGATGCACTTCCCGCAACAAATTGATTGCAATAGGGGATAAGCCTGCTGCTTTGCGCAAGAAATTGGAGGTGGATTGTCCCTTCGGCTTTTTACCAAGACGTGTGGTGAGCACTTCCAGAGGAATGTCCGGTTTCAGGTCGATATGTATTGTTGCCTGACCATCCTCCAGAATTGTATCACGGATGTTCTTGCCGATGGCATAGATTGCTCCGCCTTCAATGCCGGAGCTTGTTACCATGGCTTCGCCCTGTACGGTGGAGTCTTTAAAATGGATGGCGATACGTTTTAGCGGCTCTCCTGCGAAGCGGGTACGGAAAATCTCTGACCAGTTAGTATGCAAACCAACATTTGCAGGTTGCAGTGGGCAAATATTGATACCCTTGTGTTGCAATATCTCCACCCAGTTTCCGTCTGAGCCGAGCCGCGGCCAGCTGGCACCCCCAAGGGCTAGCAGAGTAGCATCTGCCTTAAAGAAAACATCGCCCTCTTCAGTTTTAAAAGTAAGTTCCTGACTATCGTTCCAGCCTGTCCATGTATGGCGTGAAACAAGTTTTACCCCTGTGGCTTCCAGACGGCTCAGCCATGCCCGTAATAATGGGGAAGCTTTAATGGAGGCGGGGAAAACCCGTCCGCTTGAACCGATAAATGTTTGTTGTCCCAATTCATCTGCCCATGCCCTGAGTGCAGTAGGGGGATAGTTCTTTACGGCCTCACAGATAAGCCCTGCATTCTCGCCATAACGTGTCAGGAAAGTATCAAGTGGTTCGCTATGGGTCAGGTTGAGGCCACCACGTCCTGCCATGAGAAACTTGCGGGCAGGAGAGGGCATGCGTTCATAAATAGTGACACGATATCCAGAGGTTGCCAGAATTTCAGCTGCCGCTAGCCCGGCTGGGCCGGCACCGATTATTGCGATGAGAGGTGCTGAAGACATGAGAGGCTATTCGATATCCAAGGCTGATGAAGGGAAGCAAATATCAGATTCGGGGCTTAAATAGCTAAAATACTGAAATTTATCTGTGAGGTTGGCAGTTGGAGGTATTTTACGCTAGAGCAAAGCTTGCATTATAACGGCATCGATCAATGGAGGCAGATAAATGCGTGCGATAGTAATTTCAATAGCTCTCTTTCTGGGACTGACAGCCTGTTCTGACCAGCCATCTGGCCGGGGTGCACGTATTATCGGTGTGACAACATCTGATGCAGCGACAGCAGCACGTATCATTTCTGCATATCGGGTTTCCCGTGGATTATCCCCTGTGACGGTGAATTCGAAGTTAAATGAAGCAGCCATCGCGCACGCAAAGGCGAATGCCAGTGTAGGTAAGCTGTTCCATGGAAATTTCTCTGCTCGCATGCACCAGTTTAGTATTCGTGGTGCTGCGGCTGAAAACCTCTCCGCTAATGCCAATACCGTTCAGGATGCTATTGAGCGCTGGAAGAAGTCTCCGGGGCACAATTCTAATCTGCTCATGCCGGAAGCGCGTCAGATTGGAATTGCCAAGGTTACGACAGGCTCTGGATACCGCACCTATTGGGCGCTGGTTCTCTCTGCTAACCAGTCCGACCCTAATAACGGCATGCAGTGGTAAAGGTATAAAATGCAGGCTGTGCTTCAGAGCTCTTGCGAAAGAGATCTGCTGTCCCAGATAAGTAAGGCTGTCACATTTAAATGCTGACACATTTAAATGCTGACAGCCAGAACCAGAATAAGACCACTGAGGGTGGAGAGGATAGCCAGAATATTTCCAAGAGGGTGACGCCTGTCCACCTTATCACAAAAGACACTCGGCAGCGTATGAGCGTTGGGTGTGGAAGGATATCTCAGGCCAGATCGGGATGAGAACATGATATAACTCTAACTGGTTGTTTCATGCTCTGATAAAAGACCGGAAGCTGGTAAATGAAAGTTAACAGCAGTAGACGGATTGAAAACGACGTGAATCAATCCTTTACAAAACAGGTAAACGCATTCTGCCTTCCGTACATAAGGTAGCGGTTTACTTCGTAGGGAAAGAAGATGACTGAGCTACTTACAAATCTCGGGGATGCCCCTGATCAGGTGATGGTTGAGCGCGCTATTGCGGAATTCCGTAATGCGCGTCCTGTTATGATCAAGGGAGCTTATGGCTCGGTTCTTGTTATCGGGATTGAGGATATTGGTTTGCGTCAGGCCGCTTATCTTGATGCTCTCGCTCAAGGGGCCGCCCGTCTCGTACTGCCGGCTGCGCGCCTGCGGACGCTGGGGCTTGATAGCCGGAAAGCCGGTTACTTCCCTCTGATCAGTATAGATATCGCACGTATTGCTTTGCTGGCTGTCAATCCCGAAGCCAAAGCTGATACACCTGTTGAAGCAGCGGGCGAAGCTGATGAAAATGCACTTGAACTTGCTCGTCTATCGCTGGTTTTGCCTGCTGTTTTAGTGCTTCCTCTTAATGAGCAAACCGTCATTGCAGATGATGTTGTGACCATTGAAAGCGATCTGCTGCATAAATATCGCAAAACGGCGATGACAAAAGCACGGTTAATCAGCCGGGCCCCTGTGCCGCTCGATAAGGCAGGCAAAAGTGAATTTGTTGTTTTCCGTGGTGGTGAGGGAATGCGCGATCAGGTAGCGATTATCGTTGGTGAACCTGATCTTTCTCAGCCTGTTTATGTACGTCTTCATTCCGCCTGTCTGACAGGCGATCTGTTTGGTAGCCTGAAATGTGACTGTGGTGATCAGCTGCGGGCAACCGTTCAGTGGATGGCTGAAAACGAGGGCGGTATTCTGCTCTATCTTGATCAGGAAGGTCGCGGAAACGGTATTGCCAATAAAATCAGGGCCTATCGTTTACAGGCTGAAGGCTATGATACCTACGCAGCAGATGAGGTACTGGGGTTTGACCTTGATCAGCGCCATTTTGAATTTGCTGCTGAAATGCTCAAACAGCTGGGCGTTTCAAAGGTTCGTATTCTGACGAATAATCCGGTCAAGATTGAAGCTTTGCAAAAAAGCGGCCTTGATGTTGTGTCTGATGAGCGGGTACTCGGCCGTTTAACGGATGAAAATAAAAGTTATCTGGCTACCAAGCGGGATAAGGCAGGTCATCTGCTTGATTATGACAGCTTTGCCACATGTGCTCCGCGTAAAGATTAGTAAAAAGGCGCTCAAGCGCCTTTTTATCTAGCGGACAATGAATATGCGGGGGCGTGTTGTTCTGAACTGGCCGCGCGTAATGGCAACGAAGATAAGAGCAAGGCTGCAAAGAGCTGTAATCCACCAGCTCTGAATCAGGCTGTCGCCGACCATTGCAAATGTAAAGGCAGAAAGCAGACTGGCAATAACGCCCTGCGCCAGTGGGGCCGGTGCCTTGCCGATCTTCATGGTTGCAACATAAACAATAACAGCCGTACCAAGGCCACCAAGAATTCCAAGTTCGTACCAAAGCTGGAAAATAGCTGTGCCGGGCGTATAAGGGCTGACGGCACCGGTAAATCTTCCCCGTACGGCTTCCAGGCCTTGACCTGTAATAAGCTGACTAGGATCAGATAATATCAGGGCTTTGGTTGCCTGCATTGAAACCTGAAGATCATGGGCACCCAGAAGGTGAGCCAGTGGCTGGAGAATAAAGGGCAGAAGCGGTGCCAAGGCACAGAGGCCTGCAACCGTATAAGCGATGAAGCGGGTTGATTTCTGCGCAGAAATACTCATCAGCGCATACCCCAAGGCTCCAACGGCAAAGGCAAGAGAAATGATCGGAAAGTTAACCAGATAAAGACTGACCAACATAATGACAGTGAGCAGCAGGCTGTAGATGTCTCTATGGCGCGATCGCAGCCACATGACAGAAGGCCAGAAAAACAGAACGAGAATTGTCATCCCGCGCTCAAGCACTTCACTTGAGTTTTTGCTGGCCAGATTAGGGAAGGAATACTTTGTGCCGATAGCAACGAGTGCTGCAATGGCAACGCCAATGGGCAACAGATAGAGGTTTGAAGATCGCATACGACTGGGCAGGGCCAAATAGGCTAGAAAGGCAATGCCAATTGTCATGAGAGACGTCAGCAGACGATTAGAGCCATCATCCGGAAAGGGTGACCAGAGAAGCGATACGGCACACCAGATAATAAGCAGTACGGCACATATTGACCCGTAAGACCCCATAAGCCGTTTAATATTTTGCCACAGAGGTCGGCTTTGTCCATCGAGAACAGAAGCAATGAGTAGCAGAATAACGGTAACGGGCAGAATGATCACCAAGGCGCGACGACCAATAATATTGGCAATCGGCAGAATCAGGAATAGCAGGATGAAGGCGATGCGTCGCAGCAGGAGCGCTGACAGCGTAACCTGATCACCGATAATCGGGTTGAATGGCCTTGTTCCTGATTTCACAGCATCCCCTCGTAACTTATCATGAGCAGACACTAGCCAAGGTTTGACAGTTGTGCTGTCTGTTTAATGCAACACCTGAAATAATTATGAAATAAAAACACAGTTTAGTGCGGTATCTGCCTGTGACGGATACCGCATTTCACACAGTTATTTGCCTCGGAGCATGTTAATGATGCTTGAGAAATCAGCACTGCCATGACCGGATGTTGAATGGAGGCTGTAGAGTTGTGTCGCTTCTGCTCCCAAAGGAGTGGTGCTGCCGCTGGCAGCCGCTGCTTCTTGTGAAAGGCGCATATCCTTGAGCATCAGGTCAGTCATAAAGCCGGGTGCAAACGCTCTGTTTGCAGGTGATGTGGGTACAGGGCCTTCGACCGGGCAGTTAACATTCAAAGCCCAGCAGGAACCGGATGATGTAGAGGCAACATCAAAGAGGGCCTGATGGGATAATCCAAGTTTTTCTGCCAGTACAAAGGCTTCTGCAACACCAATCATGGAGATGCCGAGGATCATATTGTTACAAATCTTTGCAGCCTGTCCGGCACCAGCATCGCCACAATGTACGATACGCTTACCCATCTTCTGGAGAACAGGTTCGCCGGTGGCAAAAGCCTCCTTATTGCCGCCGACCATGAATGTAAGCGTGGCAGCCTGCGCTCCTACTGTTCCACCTGATACAGGAGCATCAAGTGAAAGGCGCCCGAGTTTCTGTGCCAATGCATGGGCCTGCCGTGCACTGGTAATATCAATTGTTGAGCAGTCAATCAAAAGAACGCTTGGCCTGGTTGCCTCAATGATACTTTCCCAGACTGATAAAACATGCTTTCCCGCAGGCAGCATTGTAATAACGACATCCGCGTCTTTAACCGCTTCGACTGCACTGGATGCAATGGTGATTCCGTTTTTTGCAGCCTCTTCCTGAAGGGCAGGGACGAGATCAAATCCTTTAACCTGCAAGCCTGCTTTGACCAGATTAGCCGCCATTGGGCCGCCCATATTACCAAGACCGATGAATGCGATATTCGTCATTTCTGATGCTCCTTGATGAGGAAACGGGAAATCATCAACTGCATGATTTCATTGGTACCTTCGAGAATTTGATGAACCCGCAAATCCCGGACGATTTTTTCAATGCCGTAATCAGCAAGATAACCGTAGCCGCCATGGAGTTGCAGGGCATTATTGGCAACCTCGAAACCTGTGTCGGTTGCAAGATATTTGGCGATCGCGCAGAGCTTGATTGCATCCTCTGTCTTATGATCAAGCGCATCAGCCGCACGCCATAAAAATGTGCGTGCTGCTTCCAGTTTGCTTGCCATAGCTGCCAGCTGAAACTGAAGTGCCTGAAAGCTGTCGAGCTTTTGGCCAAAGGCCTGACGCTCGGCCATATAAGCTAGCGTTTTTTCCAACGCACTTTGCCCGCCTCCAATGGAACATGCGCCAATATTCAGGCGTCCTCCATTCAGGCCAGCCATAGCCATTTTGAAACCCAGCCCCTCCGCTCCAAGACGATTATCTTCCGGAATAGTGACGTCTTCCAGAATAACCTGTCTGGTTGGCTGGGCATTCCATCCCATCTTGCGTTCATTGATGCCGAAGCTGAGGCCTTTGGCATCTTTGGGGATCAGAAAGGCTGATATGCCGTCCGGGCCTTCATCGCCTGTTCTTGCCATCACAAGATAAAGATCTGATGCACCGGCACCCGAGATGAACTGTTTGGTACCATTCAGAATATATTGGCTGCCTGAGTGGGTTGCCTTGGTTTTGAGTGCTGCTGCATCTGAACCCGCTGAAGGTTCTGTCAGGCAGTAGGAGGCAATCTGTTCCATACTTGCCAGCCCGGGCAGGTATGTTTGCCTTTGCTCTTCCGAGCCATAGGCATCAATCATCCATGCAACCATATTATGAATAGACAGAAAGGCTGCGATTGTCGGGCAGCCTGTTGCCAATGCTTCAAAAATTAAGGCGGCATCCAGCCGCCCCATTCCTGAACCACCAACGTCTTCCCGTACGTAAATAGCAGCCATGCCAAGTGTGGCTGCTTCTTTCAGCGTATCTGTCGGAAAGTATTTCTTTTCGTCCCATTCAAGCGCAAAGGGGGCAATCCGCTCATCTGCAAATTGCCGGGCCATTGACTGAATGGCAAACTGGTCTTGCGAAGGTGCCAGCATTTTCCATTCCCGATTGAGCGTTTCCTGATGGTGGCCAGAGCGCGATGGCTATGACCTATTATTATTTGGGTAGTATGGAGCAAATGCTGACTTTAACCATTAGCAATTGGGTCAGTTCCATTATCGGCTATCAATAGAATTATACAGACCAGAGCATGAAAAAGGTTTGCCGTGGCTCAATGGTACGGTAATGCTTTTGGTTAAGTAGAAATGCTGAATACGGCTAAAAAGAAAACAGGAGTTTCTGGAGAGATGGCTTCAAAGCTTGAACAATTGCGCGATATGACAGTGGTTGTTGCCGATACTGGTGATATTGAAGCTGTTGCGCGACTGAAACCTCAGGATTGCACGACCAATCCAACATTGATCCTCAAGGCTGTTGAAAGTGCTGCTGGCCAGCCTATCCTTGAAGAGGCTCTGGCTTGGGGACGTATGCAGGGCGGTAACAATGTTGATGCGGTCTGTGATCGTCTGGCCGTTGCTTTTGGTGCGGAACTTGCCAAGGTTGTTCCTGGTCGTGTTTCGACAGAAGTGGATGCTGATCTGTCATTTGATACGCAGGCCACAGTTGCTAAAGCCCGTCAGATTATCGAGGCGTATCAGGCCAAGGGCATTGGCCGTGAACGTATCCTGATCAAAATCGCCTCCACATGGGAAGGTATTCGCGCCGCTGAAGTTCTTCAGAAAGAAGGCATCGACTGTAATCTGACACTGCTGTTTTCACTGGCTCAGGCTGCGGCCTGTGCTGATGCAGGCGCGTATCTCATTTCACCATTTGTTGGTCGTATTCTTGACTGGCATGTTAAAAATGGCGGCGGTCCATATCAGGCAGAGAACGACCCGGGTGTTCTCTCTGTTCGTAATATCTACGCTTATTATAAGGCCTATGATATCAAGACGGTTGTCATGGGCGCGTCTTTCCGCAACAGCGGAGAGATAGAAGCTTTAGCGGGTTGTGATCGTCTGACAATTTCGCCTGCTCTGATTGATGAACTGGCAAATGCTACGGGTGAATTGCCACGTCGTTTGAGCTCTGCTGTTGCGAGTGAAGCACCTGCTCTGATGAAGCTTGATGAAAAGGCGTTCCGTTTCGCGTTGAATGAAGATGCCATGGCGACAGAAAAGCTGGCGGAAGGTATTCGCGGGTTTGTTAAAGACCTGCGCAGCTTGAAGACTTTGGTCAGTCAGCGCCTTTCTGCTTAAGGATATGAAAAACCCCGGATAATTATCCGGGGTTTTTCTTACTTCATACGTAAGAGCCGTAGGGCATTCGCTGTCACGAGGAGAGTGGCTCCCGTGTCTGCCAGAATGGCAGGCCACAGCCCTGTAATGCCCATAACAGTTGTAACAAGGAAAACGGCTTTCAATCCAAGAGCGATTGTAAGGTTCTGGCGGATGTTCCGCATTGTCCGTTTGGCCAGATCAATCAGTCTGGCAACGCCCATTACCTGCCCCTGTAAAATAGCTGCATCACCTGTTTCCAGTGCAATGTCCGTTCCGCCTCCTAGGCCTCCAGCCATTGCGATACCAACATCAGCTGCGGCCAGAGCCGGGGCATCATTGATACCATCGCCCACCTTGGCAACTGACTGCCCCTCGGCCTGAAGACTGGCGACAATCTTCATTTTGTCCTGAGGCAAAAGTTCACTGCGGACTTCAATCCCCAGCTGACCGGCAATGGCTGTTGCTGTTGCCTTATGGTCACCCGTGAGCATAAGGGCCCGGATATTATTATCTTTAAGAGCAGAAATACCTTCCGCTGCATCGGTTTTGGGTTCATCTCGCAGGCCAATGACGCCTGCCAGTGAGCCATTTACAACCAGAACGGCTACCGTCTTTCCCTCACTGAAGAGGCTTTCAATAAAGCTATTCTGTTCAGAAGATATTGTTGCAAATTCTGCTGCGGATTTTGGTGAGCCGACAAAGATATCCTGTCCGTCTATTCTGCCAGTAACGCCTTTCCCGGCAATGACACCTGCATCTTCACAAACCTTGAGAGACAGTTCTCTGGTTTTGGCCTGATTGATAATGGCTTTGGCGAGTGGGTGACTGGAGCTTGCTTCAACAGATGCTGCAAGTACAACGGCATCAGCCTCACTGCGCCCAAATCCTTTGATGTCCGTGACACTGGGAACACCCGTTGTCAAAGTGCCTGTCTTGTCAAAAGCAACGGTTGTAACAGTCGCAAGCTTCTCAAGAACCTCACCACCTTTGAGGAGAAGGCCGCGTTTGGCACCGGCTGCAATACCGGATGCAATCGCCGCTGGTGTTGAGATGACGAGTGCGCATGGGCAGCCAATTAAAAGCACAGCGAGGCCACGATAAATCCATGTCTGCAAGTCAGCGCCAAACATGGGCGGAATGACAGCAACGCTCAGACCAATCAGGAAAATGAAAGGCGTATAAACCTGCGAGAACCGATTAATAAAGCGTTGGGTTGGTGATTTACGATCCTGTGCTTCTTCAACCAGTTTAGCGATGCGGGCAATGGTATTGTTGCCCGGATCATTGCTGACACGGATACGCAAGGCTGCATCATGATTGATGGAGCCGGCAAAAACCTGATCACCCGGGTTCTTGGTCTTAGGAGCACTTTCACCCGTCACTGGTGATTCATCAATGCTACTTGAGCCACTGAGAATTTCACCATCAGCAGAAATTCTATCACCGGGGCGTGCAACAATGACGTCACCAATCTTGAGATTGGAAATGGGTGTTTCAACAAGGCTGCCATTCTTCTCAAGGAAAGATATTTTTGGGATAAGATCTGTCAGTCCCTTGATGCCACGGCGGGCCTGACCGGAGGCTATACTTTCAAGCAGCTCTCCAATCATGAAAAGCACAACAACAACAGCAGCCTCATCAATTGCGCCGATAAAAATGGCACCAACAGCTGCCACAACCATCAGTGTTTCAATTGAGAATGGGAAACCCTGGCGAATGCCGCGCCATGCTTTGAACGCAACAGGTACAAGCCCGATGAATGCACCTGCTAATAAAGCGACAGTCTGGCCCGTTGGGGAGATGGTACCGATCAGATAGGACGCAACGATAAAGGCACTGCAGACCAGTACAAGAATGCCATCTGTCTTTTTCCACCATGGACGATCATCAGAATGGTCATGGGTGTGGTCGATGTGATCATCATCTTCATCATGCACGTGATCGGACTTCTCGCCATCATGACTATGCTTGTGGCCTGCGCCATGATCATGACCAGAGCAATTACTGTGATCATCAGCAGGAGTGGCTTGCTCTTTTGTTTGCATGCTCGGAACAGCTGTTGCAGATAGGTCGTCCCGTTTATTGGACATAGACAAAACTTTATAACCAAGCGTATCCAGCTTGGTTGCAAGAGATGTCATTGATACATCTGGCCGATGATGAACGGTAACGAGCTCCGTTGTAATAGAAGTATCGACCGTCGAAACGCCTGAGAGCTTTGACAGGGATGCTTCAATCTTCATGGCGCATGAGCCGCAATCAAGGCCGGCAACCTTAAAAAAAGATGTCTTTTCAGTATTCATGTCGGTCTTTTGATTCTCACGTGTCATGAAATTACCTCACTATCTTGCAAGAACCGTACAACCTCTAGTAACTAGAGATGCAAGAGGGTGATATGATGTTTTTTTCTATTGGTGATTTAGCGCACAAAACTGGAGTTAAAGTTCCGACAATCCGGTTTTATGAGAATATTGGTCTGCTGGCTGAACCGATGCGCACAGAAGGCGGGCAGAGACGCTATAGTGCCGATGATGTTGCACGGCTCAGTTTTATTCGCCATGCACGCCAACTCGGGTTTGAGGTTGAGGATGTTCGTGAGTTGCTGGTTCTCAGTGCTGATCCGGATCGTCCCTGTGCCGAAGTTGATGGCATCGTTTATCGTCATCTTGATGATGTAAAACAGAAGATTGAGAAACTGAGCGCCCTGCAGAAAGAACTTGAGCGTATGGTTTGTGGCAGCAGGCATGGCAGTATTGGAGAATGCCGGGTCATTCAGGTGCTGGCTGATCATGATATGTGTGAGAGTGATGTTCATTAATGCGCGTTGACGGCAAGGCAGCTATGCTTTCACTTCGGGGACAATCCGCATCAGACTGCTTGCCATCTTTGAGTGAACATGCTTGAAACCGTTTGAGTTGTTATGGGGAAACGGAAAACAATGAGTGATGTAATCGAAACAGATGTGGTGATTGTCGGCGCAGGGCCGGTTGGTCTATTTGCCGTCTTTGAACTTGGACTGCTGGATATAAAAGCCCATCTTATCGATATTCTGCCCAAAATTGGCGGCCAGTGCGCTGAACTTTATCCGGAAAAACCTATCTACGATATTCCCGGTTATCCGGTTGTGAATGGTCAGGAACTGATTGATAATCTGGTGAAGCAGATTGAGCCGTTCCATCCAGAGTTTCATTTGGGTGAAATGGTTGAAGAACTGGAAAGCCTCGGAACTGAAGAAGCTCCAAAGTTTCGTGTGAAGACGGATGCTGGCACAGAATTTATCTGTAAGTCTGTTCTGATTGCTGCCGGTGGCGGTTCCTTCCAGCCGAAGAAGCCTCCGATTGAAAATATTGAAAAGTATGAGAATACAGGCGTATTCTATGCTGTCCGCAAGATGGAAGCTTTCCGTGATAAGCGCGTCCTGATTGTTGGTGGTGGGGACTCTGCTCTCGACTGGACTGTTAACCTGCAGCCATTGGCAAAACGTATGACTTTGCTACATCGCCGTGATGCTTTCCGTGCTGCTCCGGATACCGTCAATAAGATGCGTTCGCTGGTAGCAGAGGGACAGATGGATATGTACCTTGGGCAGGTTGTTGCCCTGAAGGGCAATGCTCCGGTTCTTGAAGGCGTCACCATTCGTCGCGATGACGGCACAACGTTTGATGTTGAATGTGATATTCTGCTGCCATTCTTTGGTCTGACGATGAAGCTTGGCCCGATCGCCAATTGGGGGCTTAATGTCAACGAGAACCTGATACCGGTTGATACGGAAAAATTTGAAACCAGTGTGCCCGGTATTTTTGCAATTGGTGACATCAATAGCTATCCCGGCAAACTGAAGCTTATTCTTTCAGGTTTCCATGAAGGTGCGCTGGCTGCTCAGAAGGTGCATCGTTATGTGTATCCAGACAAGAAACTGCTATTCCAATACACGACATCATCCAGCAATCTGCAAAAGAAGCTGGGTGTGAACTAAGCGGTTTTGTTCGAATATAGAAAAGGCGCCGGACTGGCGCCTTTTTCTTTAGCCTGTCGGGCCGAGCGTCAGCTCAAGGCCGTCAAGATCCGGTGTCCAGAGAATCTGACAGGAAAGGCGTGAGTTGCCCATGACAAGAGGCAGCATATCAAGCTGCAACTCTTCTTCTTCCAATGCCGGGTACAGCTTAGGAAGCCATTCTTCGTTAATGTAGACATGGCAGGTGCCACACTCACAGGAACCACCGCAGGTGCCTTCAACTGGCAGGCCCCAGTCACGGATAATCTCCATAATCCGCCATCCTTCGATGCATTCGAGGGTGTGACGCTGACCATCTCTATCCGTTACATGGATGACGCCCATTTCAGGCAACTCCTTTGATACTGACGTGTTCTTTTATGCTTATTCCAGATGCCTGAAATCATGATATTTTCGTTGGAATATATGGAAAAAGCATAAAAGGCAAATATTAGTATCTTATCTTCTGGCATAATTGGTGCGGTCAACTGCCTCGCATAATCTGCTTATTCAATTCTGACAGTAACGCTATCTACCTGGCCATCGGCATCCATAACAGAAATACGTGCAAAGCCTGCACCATCAGGCTTCCAGAAAGCCTGTCTGCGAATATCAGCTTCCCCAATCGGGACACCATTGGCTATCCAGATAAAAGGTGGCTTGCCGCCAAGAACCTTCATTGCGAGATCCGTATGATCAGTTTGTGAGCCGGAATAACCTAGATCAACACGGGCTCCATCAAGTGGATAGGCAATCTTGAGGCTTGGCTTCAAAGCGGCATCGAGGGTTTTTGGGATGTCCTTGCGCAGATGTCGAAGAGGTGGTGGTAGGGTTGAAGAGGTTGCGATAAGGGCAAACTTCGGGCGTTGAAGTGGTTGCATCTCACCGCCATAGTGAGCGAAAGCATCAAACAGAACAGGGGCTGCAATCTGTCGCCCGACAAGGCCTGCAACAGGTGTATTATCGGCCCGGCCAACCCAGACACCAATTGTAATACGCTGATCATACCCAATCGCCCAGGCATCACGGTAGCCGTAGGATGTGCCTGTCTTGAAAGCGATACGCCCAGCCAGTGCATTCTCAGGTGGTGGAGCACCCTGAAGAATATCAAAGACATACCAAGCTGCGACATCTGTTGTGATTATGCTCTCTGCAATGGGGGCATGGCTCGTAGCATCTGCCTCCCAGACAAGTTCTGGCATAACACCATAACGGGCAAGGCCGGAGTAAAGGCGGGTAATGTCGACAAGAGAGATGCCAAGTCCACCAAGGCCAACAGCCAGACCCGGTGCGCTTTCCTGTGGTAAGGCGATATCTGCCCCGGCCTGGCGTAATCGTTGAATGAAGCGGGCCGCACCTACCTCACTCAATAATTCAACCGAAGGGATATTCAGTGAGAGCTGAAGAGCTTTTCTGGCTGTGACATTACCTTGATACCCCAGGTCGAAATTCTCAGGGCGATAGTCTCCAAAACGGGATGGGCTGTCATCCAGAAATGTTTCAGGATGAGCGATGCCGTTTTCAAACGCGAGCGCATAGATAAATGGTTTCAGGGCAGAGCCCGGAGAGCGGACAGCTTGGGTCAGATCAATGGCTCCACTTCGCTCTGACGACATGTAATCTGAGCTGCCAACACTGGCGAGGACTTCTCCGCTTTTATTATCCAGAACGAAGATCGCTATATTGGCTTTTGGGTCGATCGTGAGGAGGGCATCACGTGCCAGTGTTTCCAATGACTGCTGTAGTGATTTATTGATTGAAAGGCGAATGATGCTGGCTTTCGGTTTCGCTGCAACCAGTGTTTCCGCTGTATGTGCGGCATGATTTGGAAACGCAAAACGTGCGTTGGGAATTGGTTCCAGTTTTGCGCGCTCTCCTTCCGCCTCAGAGATAATACCGGCCTCGACGACCTTATCAAGAACGCGATTTCGTGCTTTGAGAGCTGTATTGGGATAACGATCCGGACGGCGTGTTTCAGGAGATTGCGGAAGAGCGACAAGAAGAGCTGCTTCACCATATGATAGTCGCTGTGGTTCTTTGCCAAAATAGGCAAAACTTGCGGCCCGAATACCTTCAAGATTGCCGCCAAAAGGGGCCATCATCAGGTATAATTCAAGTATTTCTGTCTTGCTGAAACGTCGCTCCAGCTCAAATGCACGCACGAGCTGCTGGAACTTTGCGCCTAACGTACGTTGTTCACGGGGCTCTAAAAGACGGGCAACCTGCATTGTTAAGGTCGAGCCACCGGAGATTACTTTCTGGTTACTCAGGAGCTGCAAACCTGCGCGGGCGAGTGAGCGAAAATCAACTCCGTGGTGTTGTTCAAAACGCCTGTCTTCATATGCTTTGAGCATCATCAGATAACGCTCATCGACGTCTTTCATGCTGACAGGAAGGCGCCAGCGCCCGGCACTGGTCGTAAAGGGGCGAAGAAGCTGCCCGTTTCTGTCAATGACGACGGTTGAGTTTTGCTTGCTGGCTGAAAGGTCAAGCTCACCAAGTGAGAGTTTATAGATCAATATTACTCCTGCGCAGAGGGCCGCGCAGGAGAGCAAGATCAGTATACTTCGCTTCAGTAGCTTCCTAAACCGGTTCATGTCAGACACTGGCGGTTTTTAAGGTTCTGATGATATGACCTCCACAGAGCCAAATTCTGAGCGGCCAAATTTCTCTGGGGCGTACATGTCTTCAGCTGTTGCTGAAGGGTGCATGTATTTGCCGACTGAAACAGCCCGAACAATATAGGCAATGTTGAAGGTTCTTGGTGATTGGTACGTTCTGTCGAAGGATGCAACCAGTCTGTCATCCCGATATTCCGTATGGGTAGCATCAACGGTATTTTTAACCCAGCCCAGTTTATCGGATTTGGAGCCGTCGACGAGGTTTGGATTGTCAATTTCAAAACCGGCAGGCAATCTGTCGACAACCAGAAGATTGGCATTAGTCGCTGATTGCTCAGTTACAGTAATGACCGTGACAAGTCGTGTTCCCTGTATAACGGTTGCGGGATTAACTCTTTCCCCAGAAAGATCATAATAGTTACGCTCAACCTTGTAGCCTTGCGATACGGCAGGCTCAGGAACCAGCGGATTACCAAGAACATTGATAATGGCCTTGATATCCTGTTTGCTGGTATTGGTGACTTTTACAGACTTGCTGGCAAGAGTTGTATCACGATAGGACCGATAAAGCGGGGCCTGTTTTGAAGTCCCATCAATATCAAGGGTGATATCTTTTGAAGCCTCTGTCAGGGCCTGTGCAGCCAGAACCATCCAGCTCTTTTCCTGAGTACTGGTGTATCTGCGCAGAGCCGTCATGATAGCGACTTCTTTTGAAAGACGCGACAGGCTCTCTTTCGAGAATTTACTTTCCGTACCAAGAGCCAGTACGGCAGCGGTATCACGCAGGGTCGAGCCATAATTGTAATAGTAAAGACGCTCCTCCGTTTTATTGCCAAGGGCCTTCTCAGCAGCCATGAATGCCTTGTTTGCGCGTTCCTGGTCGCCCAGCATGGACAGGGCTGAGGCGAGCTGACCCAGTGCCATTGGAGATTTGAATGCCGTCATCTTGGTATCGACCATATATTTCAGATCACCCATGACCGGACGGCCATTGCGGGCAAGCACATATGTGGCATAGGCAAGAGATGGAGTGTTCTGTTCAATTTGCGTTGTGTTCGCAACAAGATTTCTTAATCGTTCCAATGAACGGTTAAAAGCCTGATCCGGAACAGAGAACTTCATTTCACGGGCACGGGTGAGGAAGTCTGCAACATAGGCATCTAGCCAGTAATTGCTGCCATTTGACCAGGTGTTGAACGAACCATTCGTATTCTGACGTGTCAGGATACGGTCAATCGTATTGTTTATGCGCTCATTAACATCATCGTCTGTGGCCATGGCATTGGTAACGGCCAGAGAGTTCAGATAAAGGAGCGGCAAGGCACGACTGACAAGTTGCTCGGTGCAGCCATAAGGATATCTGTCCAGCTCTCTGAGAAGACCGGGAACGTCAAGCTCTGACAACATGGAAACAGAAACGGTTGCTGCACCCGTTCCCGGAATGATGTTCTCCAGCAGATCACTTGAGAGTGTCAGGCTTTCACTGGGTTTCAGGGTACGCGTAATACGATGCGTATTTGAGATTGTTCCGGGCAGAATACCCAGATTGTAGCTGCGGTGAATATTGATCGGGGTGTCGTCATTCTGGGGCCCTTTAAGGGTCATGTTAATGACGGACTTTCCATACTCAAGAGCTGCAACAGGAACAGTAAGAGACGTCTTTTGTCCCTTTTTGAGTGTCAGGCTTTTCTTGAGATCAGCAGGGCTAGCTGTTAGCCGCTCATCAACAGTAAACTCTGCGATATAATCACCATCCGGGCCTTCGACATTGTTGATCTGAAGGTACAGATTTGTCTGATCACCAATCGATAGAAAACGCGGCAAAGTCACAAGAGTTACAACAGGGTCACGAATTGCCATGTCAAAGGAGGCATTACCAACACGGCTCTTTGTCCATGCGACAGCCATCAGGCGCCCACTACCGTTAAAAGCTGGGAGCTTTAGAGGGATATGGGCAATGCCATCCGGGCCGACTTTGACGATGCCGGAGAATAGTGCCAGCGGTTCCTCTGTTGGAGGCAGGGCATCATACTTGTTGGGCAGTTCATCCCCACCTGAACGATAAGCACCTCTTGTTCCCTGCATGCCATCAATCAGATAGCCATACAGATCCAGAATATCCGCAGAAAGCTGTTTCTGACCAAAGAAATATTTGGTTGGATTGGGGCTGTCGTAACGGGTCAGATTGAGAATGCCGACATCAACAGCCGTTAAGGTCACATATAAGTCTTCGTCTTTCTCTGCACCATTTATTTCGACAGGAATTATTGTTTCCTGACCGGGGAGAGTTGAGGCGGGTGCCTTGATCTGAACACTTAGCTTGCGCTTGTCCTGATCAACTTCAAACCATGTTAAGCCAAGGGCACGACCGGGTAGACGTTTGGCAACCGTATCAAGAGGACGATGGGCGATGGCAACTAGATAGGCACCTGCTCCCCATTCGGCTTTTACAGGTAAGGTTACGTTTGTTCCGTTCTTTGAAACATTGATGACCTGAATATCCCGCACCTTATCACTGACAACAGCCAGAGTGGCCTGCCCGTCAAAACGGGATGACAGTTTAACCTGCATCTGCTCACCAGCCTGATAAGCGGCCTTATCCAACGTCATTTCAAGAAGATCAGGCGTATCGGCTGTCTGGTCGCCGGAGTATCCGGCATAAAACTGAATGCTTGCCTGAGCTGCTTGTCCGAAGTCGGGAGCAGAAGCTTCCAGAATGTAGCTGCCCCATCCCACATCAGTACTGATGACAGCAGGAGATTTTCCATCGGAACTGACAATACCTTCGGAAACTTTTATCTTGTTTTTAATTGCATCGTAGCTCCAGCGACCATCGGAGTTAGACCACTGATAATTGCGTTCAATGCGAAACAGTGTCCATTTGATTTTACCTGCAGCCAGTGTGTCTCCATTCTGATTGGCGATGATGGCATTAAAGGCTGCTGGCTTGTCACCTTCGATTTCTTCTGCCGCAGATTTGATGCCAACAATCGCACCACTTGGCAGGATTGGTAAGGTAAGTGAACGGCGAACCGCCCTGCCACCATCTTCTGCAACTTCTACAGAGATTGTAATTTCGCTTGGCTTTGTGGAAGTGATTTCCGGTACTGCAAAAGAGAGCGATGCCTTACCTTCTTCATCTGTATAGATTTCACCTTCAATTTCACCATTGATTGTTTGAGGTTCTTCATCCGATAGCCCGGTTACATAGCCAGCAAGAGCAGGGAGGGAGCTATTGCTGACCTGAGTTATTGAATATTCCCCAGTAACACGAAGATTGTTACTGGCTGCGCCGAAGAGAAAGCGTGTTGCAATATCGATAGAACCTGTCTCACCACTATGAAGCGCTTTTTGTTGTGAGGTTAAATTCAGCTCCAGTCGTTCAGCAACATAATCTTCAACGAGAAACGTTGTGCTACCGACAGGAGCTGCTTTTGGGTCTGTGTAAAAGGCAACCCGCCATGTTCCGTGAGACGCATCAGCGGGTATGGCTAGTGAAAGCGTCCGGCCGCCAAGCCCCATATCCTCGACCTGTACTTTGCGGAACTCGACACCATCCGGTCTGCGGATGATGGCTGTCAGAGGGAGTTTTTCAACGGCAAGCCCCTGACCATCACGCATGAGAGCTGTGATGTGAACGGTTTCATTGGGGCGATAAACACCCCGTTCCGTATAAGTGTAAACATCAATGGCCCCTGATGCGACGCGGCCTTTAACGCCACGATCAGAAAGATCAAAAGCCGTCTGGTTAAGGTTGATGAAGTTATAGTCGTTCTCTGTTGCTACGACGACCATTCCAGGCTCAAGTGCGCCTGTGCCACGGGATAAACCCGGGTCAAAAGCAACATGTCCGAAAGCTTCAAGCTGTTTGGTCGCAAGCAGATCATTGTTGCGTGCAAGCAGACGGACTTCAGCCTTGCCAATGGGCTGAGCAGAAGACAGGGACCGGGCAAAGACGTGGATGCCGTCTTTGCCTTTAAAAGCCGTAATGCCAAGATCAGATACGACAAACCACTGGGTGGCCTTCTGCTCCCACGCGCTTTCGTCATACTCATCTTCAGAAGAACTTGTATCCGTAGATTTTTTCTCAGAATGCGGTACTGCGACTAGAACATAAACACCCGGTTCCATCTTTCCGAGAGCTTCAGCAACCGGGAATGTTGTGACAACGTCCTTGTTCAGGTCATACTGGGTATCAAGTGTGCCACTCCATACTTTAACACCCGAATTCAGGCCAATATCTTTTTCTGTATAGCCTGATATCTGATTGAGGAAGTTTTCCGAACGAATAGCCGGGACAATATTTCTGTCACCAATTCGATATACTTCAAGATCAAGCTTTGTCGTATTGACGCTGGTCAGCGGCAAACCGTTCTGACCTGTTGCAGGGAGAACATAAGTTTTACCGATAACGCTGACCTGTGGGGCGCGATCTGGAATTTCTGCTGTAATATTGACAGGATTTCTCAGAGTCTCGTCAACGACTGATGGGATGCCCTGACGAAGAGTGATGTTGTAGGTCTGTCCGTGTTTCAGACCTTCAACACAAAGCTGGCGACCAGATATGGCAATGGCAGGGTTTGTAACTTCTCTGACGGTTACAAATGAAGAATAATCAATGCGGCCTTGTTCTAAGTTTTCCGAGAACGAGAAACAAATCTTTGGATTGGCTGTGTTCGACTCAAGTTGGTAGTCGTTATATTTGAAGCCGTATTTCTCGCGAAGCGTTGCATAGGTCGCGGCAACGCGCGGGTTGTGTTCTATCTTCAGGCTTGCTGAATATGCATTGAGAGCGTCGCGCCAATCATATCTTGCTTCATACTGTTGAGCGAGTAGGACAAGTGCATTTGCTTCCTCAGATGGTGTTTTGGCGACAATATAAGCCTGATAAGCGGCTGTACGTGCTTGTCTGGAAAAAGTATAGCGGTCGGACTGTGCAGAAGTAGATATGGCGTACAGGGTTTTGGAAACTTCGAGCCAGGAAGCTGAAGACTTATGATTTTCAAGCAGGTAATGACCCAGTATTGAGAAGGCCTGAGCCCGATTACTATTTATGATTGTTCGGGCGACATAGAGATTTTTATCATCTGTTGCTTCCCGTTGTGAGGCATTCTTTAGAAGAAGTGCTTCGAGCTGGGCAAAATCATAATCCATGTCTTTGCGGACATAAAGTTTTTCAGCGCTTGCCAGAGATGGGATCAGGATAATGAAGCTTATAAGTAAGACATTAAATAATTTTCTAAACATTGCTGTCATTTCCTCAATTTAGCTTCACTTTATTCTGACGGATTTTAAGAGATAAAGAACATAAACTACATGATGATGTTTTATAACAAAAAAGAGCGCATAAAGCGCTCTTTCCTTTGCTTTGGCTGTCTGGATATCAGAGGCCTTTTTTCGCATCTGCAATCAGGTCATCATAGAACTTGCAAGCCTTGTCGAAATCATCAGGCTTAATGCCGGAATCGGCCATGTCCTGAGCAGCCTTCATTGTCTTCTGGCTCCATTCCTGAGCTGCTGTTGGATTCTTCTGAGCAAGCTGCTGAACAACTGTCATCATTTCCATTGCCTTTGCCTGCATGTCTTCTGCAGAAGAGCAAGCAGCTGAAGCCTGAGCTCCAACGAACATGAAAGGAAGAGCTAGAATAAATTTACGCATGGTATGCCCCTAAAAAAATATGTTTGATCTATTGAATAGAACCCAGTCAATTCGGGGTGAGGTTAAGAGGTTTTAATTTTCTGATCAATCTTTGAAACACAGTTTCAACAATTAATAATGCAGTTTCTCAGGTATATTTAATTGTAAATTTAGTTGCTTTGTCCGGAATATAGAAGGATGAATTTTGCATTTCTTAAAAAGTAAGTGTGAGAATAATAGAATTATATATCTTATATTTTGTAATACTCTTCATTTATATGAAAAATTGTTGTTGTCATTTGTTGTGGTAGTATACTGTTTCAATTGATTAATATGGATATGTCTACCGGGGATCGGATCATGCGAAAACACGGAGCTGAACAATGGCCACAAGGCCAGATTTTCAGTCTGCAGATTGAGAGTGCGAGTCTTGCAGATAACCTCTTAGGGGATGCTTCTTCCCGTCGTGTCGATGTTTATATCCCTGCTGGACACACTGGCAAAGACCTGCCTCTTCTGATTGATCTTGCCGGTTTCACATCCTCGGCTTTAGCGCATACCGGCTGGAGGAATTATGGAGAGAATATTCCAGAGCGTCTTGATCGTCTGATTGGCAGTGGTACCATGTTACCGGTTGTGATGGCTTTCCCTGACAGTTTCACGCGGCTTGGTGGCAACCAGTTCGTCAATAGTCTGGCGATGGGGAACTGGGAAGATTTCATGATCAAAGATATGTTGCCCGCAATTGAAAGCCGTTTTGAATGTGGGGGGGCTGGTAAGCGTGGATTGTTCGGCCGTTCATCTGGCGGATATGGTTCAATAATCCATGGTATGCGTCATGGTGGAGAGGTCTGGTCTGCTATTGCCTGCCACTCTGGTGATATGGACTTCCCATTGATGTATCGCAGTGAATTCTGCAATACACTGCGGTCTCTCGCCAAATATGATTTTTCTATTGAAGCTTTCATCTATGCTTTTGAAGAGGGGCCAAAGGCATCGGGCTCTGATTGGGGAACAATGATGATGCTGGCACAATGTGCATCATTTGATCCTGATCCAGATGCTTTCTGTGGAGTGCGCCTGCCTGTGACGACGGATACATGCGAGCTTATCCCTGAATACTGGGCAAACTGGCTGAAGTGGGATCCGTTGCAGATGATCGAGAAGCCGGAGTATCGTGACGGCTTGAGCCGTCTCAAGTTCCTTTTCGTCGATTGTGGAACGGTTGACCAGTATAACCTGCTCTACGGAGCCCGTATCATGCGGCGGAAGCTCGAAGAAAAAGGCGTTGCCCATATCTATGAGGAATTTTCGGATAATCACTCTTCTCTTGATTATCGTTACGACAGATCGTGGCCGCTGATGGCGCGGGCGTTATCCCGAGCGTAAATTCCGGAGAGTAAGGATAAAAGGCCTATGATTGAAGGTAGGCTTTTGTTCTAGCAGTTTTTTACTTAAAATCGTGTCCCTGTGCTAGGTTTAGCATCTGCAATATGGCATATACGAAATGCAGATGCTCAGGAGAACGGCTGATGAAAGCATTATTTATTGGACAGGCCTATATTGATGTCACCTTTCTGACGGATGTTATTCCGACAGGCGATGAAAAGGCTGTGGCCAAAGACTACTCAATCTCGTTCGGTGGTAATGCGGTGACTGCCGGGTTCTGCTGTGCCAAACTTGGTGTTGTCCCCGATATGCTTGCAGCCATTGCTGATGACTGGCTTGGCCGTATGTTTATCGATATGGCATCCAAATACGGCATTACGGTTCACCAGCGCAAGGTTCATGAATCTTCGCTTTCATTCATCATGCCGACCGGCAACAAGCGCGCTATTGTTCGCTGCCGTGATGATAATTACCTGCATCCGTTTGCGCCGCTTAATCTTGGCGACTGTAAGGCCTTGCATCTTGATGGACACCAGCCTGATGCTGCAATGCATTATGCCAAAGCCTGCCGGGAAAAAGGTATTTTGACCTCGCTTGATGGTGGTGGTTTGCGCGAAAATACCCATGAGCTTCTTGAGTTCATTGATGTTGCGGTTGTTGCCGAGCGCCTTTGTGAACAGATGGATCTGACCCCAACGGAAATGCTTTCATATCTGAAATCCCGTGGTTGTAAGATTGGTGCTGTTACTTTGGGTGAACGTGGCACTGTTTGGTATGATGAGACAGGGCAGGAGCAGGTTCTGCCAGCTCTGGATGTCCCGAATAGCAAGATCGTTGATACGAATGGTGCCGGTGATATTTTCCACGGTTCCTATATCTATTCTGCCGTTGCCCATCCAGACTGGAGCTGGAAAGAGCATCTGATCTTTGCGCGTGGCGCATCAACCCATTCAATTCAGCATCTTGGTAACGAGAATAGTCTGCCAACGCTGGCTGATATCGCTGCTGCTCAGGCAGAATTCCCTGAGAAGAAAATACCTTGATATTTAAAGATCTTTTGAAAGGCTCTCTTTTAACGAAGAGGACCTTAATAAGATGTGTTCTGGAAGGGTGAGCGATCTGCCCGTAAACTGATTGCAAGGATAGTGCCGTGTCTGAAGATTCTAAAAAATCTGTTGCGAATGTCATGTGGGGAGGACGTTTCTCTCAATCTCCCAGTGCATTGATGGAAGCCATCAATGCCTCAATTGATTTTGATAAACGAATGGCATTTCAGGATATCGAAGGCTCGATTGCACATTGCATGATGTTAATTGCCTCAGACATCATTTCCAAGGAAGATGGTGAGTCCATTCTCAATGGGCTTTATCAGATACGTAAAGAAATTGAGGATGGAGAATTCATCTTCAAAAAATCCCTTGAAGATATTCATATGAACATCGAGGGACGTCTGCGAGAAATTATTGGTGATGCAGCAGGTCGCTTGCATACGGCGCGTAGCCGTAATGATCAGGTTGCTCTTGATATCCGGCTTTGGATACGCGATGCCCATGACAGAACTGCAGAGCAGATTACAAAGCTGATCAAGGCTCTTCTTGATAAGGCTGAGAAAAATACGGATACCGTTATGCCTGGCTTTACGCATCTCCAGAGTGCGCAGCCAGTGACTTTTGGACATCATCTGATGGCTTATGTCGAGATGTTTGGCCGTGATCTGACACGTGTCAGAGATTCCCGTACTCGTCTTAATGAATCGCCGCTTGGTGCCTGTGCGCTAGCCGGGACATCATTCCCGATCAGTCGACACATGACAGCTTTGGCTCTTGGTTTTGACGGGCCAACGCGCAATTCTCTCGACTCTGTTGCAGATCGCGATGCTCTGCTGGAGTTTATGAGTCTTGCTTCAATCTGTGCCATGCATCTTTCGCGTCTGGCAGAGGAGATTACGCTCTGGATGACGCCGCAGTTCAATTTTATAAAACTGCCTGATCGCTGGACAACCGGCTCTTCCATTATGCCGCAAAAGCGCAATCCGGATGCGGCTGAGCTTGTCCGCGGTAAAACCGGACGTGTTATCGGCTCACTTGTTTCCCTTCTGACAACAATGAAGGGGCTGCCTTTGACGTACTCAAAGGATATGCAGGAAGATAAAGAGCGTGTGTTTGACGCTGCCGACACGATTGAGATTGTTCTCGCAGCCATGACTGGCATGATTGAGGATATTCAGCCTGTACCAGAGCGTATGGCCGCAGCGGCCGGAGCCGGTTTTGCAACTGCAACTGATCTTGCAGATTGGCTGGTTCGTGAGCTTAATATTCCATTCCGTGATGCCCATCATATTACGGGTCATCTCGTGGCTGAAGCTGAAAAACAGGGATGTGATCTGTCTGATCTGCCTCTGGAGGTTATGCAGAAAGCAGATAGCCGTATTACGGATGCCGTCTATGGTGTGCTGACTGTGGCTGCATCGGTTCATTCCCGTACAAGCTTTGGCGGAACATCTCCGAAGCGTGTTGCTGAACAGGTTGCATACTGGCGTGAAAAAATCTGAGTACTTTAAGTGCGACAGTTTCGCCGATAAGCTTGACTTTACTGAAAGTCTGAACACTTTCAGTAAAAGCTAGGGAAGCGCTTATTTCTTATGACACCAGTGGCTTAGAGGTAGGGTATGGCGGCAGAAACCAAAGAACCGGAAGATCTTTTGGAAAGCCAGTCAAATTTAAACGATGCCGTTGCTGAAAAAGACTGGTTACGGCGTCTTTATATTGTTGCTACCTGTATTTTCACGACAACCGTTCCGCTTATTCTTATCGCCGGGCTCTGGATCTGGACAGCAATGTCCGAGAGTAAGCAGGAAATAGAAAACTATATCGTGGTCAGAGCTGTGCAGGTTACGCATGAGGTTGATGCCGTTATTACGGAACAATACTCCATTTTGCGTGCTATTGCCTCTCTCCCTAGTCTGAAAAGCGGTAATCTGTCAGTCTTCCAGAGAAACATTACCAATATGAAGGGCTATATGCCCCAATGGAAAGTGGTGGCGCTATTCGATACCAGCGGCAAAACCGTCATCCTTGATACGTTGGGAAATACCAATCAGCCATCAACACCGGGATTGGCGAAGTGGGTTCGTCGTGTAGTTGAAACCGGTGAGGCAACTGTCTGTACCTGTTATATCAAGGAAGATACCGATGACGTAAAACATGGTGTCCATGTGTATGTTCCGGTTTATCAGGAAGGGCAGGTCAAATATGTGCTCTCTGCAACCATTCGTTATGACACCATTCAGCGCCTGATTACGGCTGCTGCTGCACCCTATTATGAAATAGGTATTGTTGATGAGAATGATGCTGTCATCGCAATATCCGATGTTTCCTTGAACCTGCGTGGTAAAGAGCAGGAGCTGCGCCTAAGCCAGAAACCGAATGATCAAATGATCGGCTCTTTTTCCGGAGATGCTTTGCAGGGAAGTGTCAAGAAAGGAGCTTTCAGTCGTTCGAATGTAACAAGGTGGGGTGTTATCACCGGTGTTGGGGCAGATAGTGCGAATTCATTATCGTCTCAGTCTGGATGGGCTCTGCTGGCAACCGGCGCCCTCAGTCTGATCTTGGCCGCTATTCTGGCCATTATGGTTATTTACAACATGGTGCTGCGCCGTATCGGAACGGAGCGTGAAACAGCTTCTCAGGCGGTTGGTGAACTTCAGGCCAGACTCCTGACCAAGACACGTGAAGCTTTGGATGAGCAGAGCAGGGCGGCGAGTGAACGTGAAGTACTGCTGCGTGAGCTATATCATCGGGTTAAAAATAATCTTCAGATTATCCAGAGTCTGCTGCGTCTTGGTTCAAGGGATCTGACACCAGAGCAGCGTGAGCCTTTTGAGACAGCAGTTCGTCGTATTGGTGCGATGGCTCGTGTTCATACTTTGCTTTATAATTCACCTGATCTCGCTTCGATTGATCTGAAAGATTATCTGGCAAGTATCGTATCTGAAACCTCCGAAGGTTTTGGCGCAGAAGCACGAGGCATAAGTACAAGGCTGGACGCCGAGACGATGCGGGTTCCGTTGGATTCTGCCATTCCGATCGCTTTTATAGCGATTGAGCTTTTAGCAAATGCATTTAAGCATGCGTTCCCTGATGGACGTGAAGGGGAGATCAGTATTGTTGCGCGCCGTATTGAAGATGGTCAGGGTCTACTGATTATTTCTGATAATGGTGTCGGTATTCCGGTACCCGCAGAGAAGAAACGTAAACCTCTGGGATTGAACCTTGTTGGTAAGCTGGTTGACCAGATTGGGGGCCAGATGGTTCCCCCAACAGTCGGTACTTCAGAGTATCGGATTACTTTCCCGCTTATGGTTCAGGACAATGAAGAATAAGTAAGCTGTGCCTTAATCTCAGCATAAACCCTTGATACACATCAGGGCCATAACCATATGAAAAAAGCAGGTGGGTTGCCAAACTGCCTGTAGCTGGGTGCCGCATGGTGTGGGCCCGTTTCTTTCGAAGTGCCTTGGCAAGATGGGCTTCGGTATGACACGTCAGTCACCTTTTGGACATCCGTTCCTTCTCGGGTTTGACGCGATTGAGCAGGCGCTGGATCGTGTCGCAAAATCCGGTGGTGAAGGATATCCGCCATATAATATCGAACGGCTTCCCGGAGATGGGGAGACACCTGAGCGTTTACGTATAACAATCGCCGTTGCCGGCTTTACACGGGATCAGCTGGAAGTAACCCTTGAGGAAAACCAGCTTGTGGTACGTGGTCGGCAGAATGAAGACAAAGCCCGTCATTTTATCCACCGCGGCATTGCCGCCCGTCAATTTCAGCGCAGTTTTCTTCTGGCTGACGGAATGGAAGTCATTGGCGCAGACATGTTGAATGGTTTGCTTTCTATTGATTTGATCCGTCCGGAAATCGAGAAAACTGTCCGTACAATTAACATCGTCTCTTATGAGTAGAGTTTACTCTGATCTAGGCGACAGGAATGAGGAATCGAAGATGGATTATTGTGAATTCAAAAATCTTGATCCGGGCGAATTTGAAGTGCTTGGAGAAGGTGCGATTGCCTATGTGAAACAGATGCGTTCTGAGGAAATCACAAAGGCATTTCCACTGATTAAATCACTGGAACCAGGTATGAAGTTCTATGCACTGCTGTCTGCCAGCGGGCAGCCAATTTTACTGGCTGATAGCGAAACGGCTGCTGTTGCTAATGCCTGGGAGCAGGAACTTATGACGGTTTCACTCCAGTAAAATAACTATTTTAGAGAAGGCGGATATGGCTCAAAGTCGTGAGCCTCCGCCTTTTTTATAGTCTTTCTGTACGGTTGCCCATCTTAATCACCATTAATCTGGTGTTTCATAAAACTCAGGCTAATTATTATATTGAAAAAATGAGATGGCTTAACAGGTTTGCAACTTAAGCCTGTATATTATCTATATGTCACATTATACGTGCATGTAACGATTCGTTTTAAAGGTAGCCTGTTCTGTGAGCCAGTCCTCATTCGCAATGAGTCATCAATTTATCGGTAATAAGAAGCATCCCCTTGCCGGGCGGACGATTTTACAAATTATTCCGGAGCTTGAAGCTGGTGGCGCGGAACGAACGGCTGTTGATATTGCGGCAGGTCTTGCTCATGTTGGCGCACGTGCTCTTGTTGCAACCGAAGGTGGCCGCCTTGTTGGTGAGTTACAGGCAAAGGGTGGTGTATGGATTCCATTTCCGGCCGCCAGCAAAAACCCAATTTCAATGGTACTGAACGTTCGCAAGCTTGCCCGTATTTGCCATAATGAGCGTGTTGACCTCTTACACGCCCGTTCCCGCGCACCTGCATGGGTTGCACTAGGGGCTGCCAGAAGCCTGAACCTTCCCTTTGTTACAACATACCATGGCAGTTACGCAGGTCGTTCCGCGATTAAGCTCCGTTATAACTCGGTGATGGCTCGCGGGGATCGGGTCATTGCGAATTCACATTATACTGCGGGCCTGATCCGGTCATTACAGCCGCAGGCTGATGGACGGATTACCGTTATTCACCGTGGTACTGACTTTAAGGTTTTCAGTTCAAAAGCGGTTGGGATTGAGCGCGTTGAAAATCTGCGTAAATCATGGGGTGTTGCACCGCATGAACGTATTGTTCTGCTAGCTGCCCGTCTGACCAACTGGAAAGGTCAGAAAGTTCTGATTGATGCTGCTGCCAAGCTGCGGGCTGCGGGTTTCCATGATGTGACCTTCGTTCTGGCTGGTGATCCGCAAGGGCGGGATGGTTATGTCAAAGAGCTGGATGGTATGATTTCCAGCCTCGGTCTTGAAGGTATTGTCCGTCGTGTCGGGCACTGCACGGATATGCCTGCGGCATTTCTGGCGGCTTCCGTTGTTGCGGTTCCTTCTACTGAGCCAGAAGCCTTTGGCCGCTCAGCTGTTGAAGCACAGGCGATGGGAACGCCGGTTGTTGTTTCTGATCTTGGTGCTGTTCCTGAAACGGTTCTCGCACCGCCTGCTGTTGAACCTTCAGAGAGAACAGGCTGGCGCGTCCCACCTGCTGATTCCAATGAATTGGCAATGGCCATTGGTGAGGCACTCTCCTTAGGAGCAAGTGCAAGAACCGCGCTTGGACGTCGTTCACGCAATCATGTACAGACCAATTTTTCGCTAGAGCGGATGGTTGCGGACACCCTTGAGGTTTACGCAAATTTGCTGGAAAGAAAAAATAAGCGCTAAATTGGTTGAAATTGATAAAAAATATCGTAGCATTAAAACGATAGTAGGCGTATGAAGACCTTGTTGTTTTAATTTCAGAGGAGTTTACAGCCATTCGTAGGCCAATGAGAACCATGGCGGTCCCACAGAAAGAGGGTCCGCGCGCGAACCGTGATATCAGAGGTGTTCGCGATGTGCAGTTGATTGATGACGAAGGACAAAATCGCGGTGTTGTCCCGTTTCTTGACGCGTTGAAGATCGCAGAAGATGCAGGGCTCGACCTAGTCGAGATTTCTCCTAATGCGAATCCGCCTGTCTGTAAAATTCTGGATTATGGGAAGTTCCGCTTCCTTGAGCAGAAGAAAGCAGCAGAAGCTCGCAAGAAGCAGAAGACCGTTGAAGTCAAAGAAGTCAAACTGCGCCCCGGTATTGATGAGCATGACTATATGGTCAAGATGAAAGCCATGAAGGGCTTCTTCGAAGACGGTAACAAGGTCAAAGTCACACTGCGTTTTCGTGGTCGTGAAATGGCTCACCAGAATCTCGGGTTACGTGTTCTTGAGCGTATCAAGGCTGAAACTGTTGATTTCGCCAAGGTTGAGCTTGAACCAAACTTTGAAGGCCGTCAGGTCGTCATGGTGCTTGCTCCCCGTTAATTCTGATACTTGTCAGACTGAATGATTAAGCCGCATTCCGGTTCCGGAGTGCGGTTTTTATTTGGTCGGATGTACTATTTCTGTGGTGTGAATTTGTGTGTTTCAGTGGGGTATTCTGGGGAAAAAAATATATAGTGATAAATATAAATAATTTATTTTTTTCAGTGTTTTAAATGGTAGTGGTGCGACATAATAGCACGAAAGTCGTATTGCTGTAATGATGTAAATTATACAGGCATTTAGCGTCGATAATCATAAATGGTGATCTTTAGTTTCCCAGATTTATCAGGTTTCTGAAAATCGTCGTCGCTTCTGAGCGCTCTTATAGACCTGACGCAGAAGCAAGTTCCTCAGGGGGGAACCATGAAGAAAAATGCTTGGTATAAAATCCTCTACATTCAGGTGATCATTGCCATTATTGCCGGTGTGCTGCTTGGTTACTACAGCCCGCAATATGCAGAGCAGATGAAGCCGCTTGGTGATGCCTTCATCAAATTGATCAAGATGATGATTGCTCCGGTCATCTTCTGTACCGTTGTGCACGGTATTGCTTCTGTGTCTGACCTTTCAAAGGTTGGGCGCGTTGGTATCAAGGCCTTGTTCTATTTTGAGGTCGTCTCTTCCATCGCTCTGGTTATCGGACTTGTTGTCGGCCGTGTTGTTGAGCCAGGTGCTGGCTTCAATATTGATCCGGCATCCATGAACATGGATTCCATTTCCAGTTTCGTGAAGGCTGCCAAAGCAGACTCGCTGACAGCTCACCTGCTGGGAATTATTCCTGATACCTTTATCAGCGCGCTCGTAACGGGCGATCTTCTACAGGTTCTGTTAATCTCCATCTTCAGTGGCGTGGTTCTGGCCAATATGGGCGAAACGGGGCGCAAAATTACCCGTGGCGTTGATATGGTTGGCGAAATGTTTTTCCGCATTATCGCGATCATCGTTAAGGTTGCCCCGATTGGTGCATTCGGTGCGATGGCCTTTACGATTGGTAAATATGGCATTGCATCGCTGGTGAACCTCATCTGGCTCATTGGTACGTTCTATCTGACGAGCTTGCTGTTCGTGCTGATAGTTCTTGGTGCAATTGCGCATTTCTCAGGGTTCTCAATCATCCGTTTCTGCGCCTATATCAAGGATGAGCTGCTGATTGTTCTTGGAACATCTTCATCTGAGACAGTGCTGCCACACATGATGCGCAAGATGGAGCATCTCGGGGCATCGAAGTCTGTTGTTGGTCTGGTCATTCCGACCGGGTACAGCTTCAACCTTGACGGTACGAACATTTATATGACGCTGTCGATCTGGTTTCTGGCGCAGGCAACCAATACGCCTCTGACCCTTGGTCAGGAACTTCTGATTCTGTTTATTGCCATGATCACCTCTAAGGGGGCTTCTGGTGTGACGGGTGCCGGCTTCGTAACATTGATTGCGACACTGCAGGTTATTCCGGATGTTCCGATTGCGTCTGTTGCTATCCTGCTTGGTATCGACAAGTTCATGAGTGAGTGCCGTGCGCTGACCAATTTGATTGGTAATGGTGTCGCCTGTGTTGTTGTCAGCCGCTGGGAAGGTGAGCTTGATGTCAAAGCTCTGAACCACGTCATGGCACACCCGATCAGTGTATCTGACGAGGTCGAAGCGGAATTGGCTGCTAAGAACGCCTAAGTCGCTACATTTTGGGTTTAGAAAGCCCGGCTTATATGCCGGGCTTTTTGTTTTAAGTAAAAGAGCTGAAAATTTGCGGAATTTGAGTCAAATGCTCTTGTTTTTAGCTGCTATCTCTGTCATAAGCCTGACTTCCGAACCGTCCGGCTGTTAGGGCTGCCGTGGCGGTTTCGTTTGCTCATAGTAGCATAATTCGGAGTTTGAGGGTTTCGATCTTCAGGTTCCAGCCAACTTAAGGAGAGCAAAATGCCCAAGCTGAAGACCAAATCTGGCGCCAAAAAGCGCTTCAAGATCACCGGTACTGGCAAGGTTATGTATGCCCAGGCTGGTAAGCGCCACGGGATGATTAAGCGGACAAACAAGCAGATCCGCAATCTGCGCGGTACAACGGCTATGTTTGAAACAGACGCCTATAACGTGAAGAAGTACTTCCTGCCAAACGGCTGAAGCACGTTCCCCATATCCTGTAGCATTTGATTTTGAAGGAGCTTTAAAATGGCTCGCGTAAAACGGGGCGTGACCAGCCACGCCAAACACAAAAAAGTTCTGAAGGCAGCTAAAGGCTTTTACGGCCGCCGTAAAAATACGATCCGCACAGCTAAGGCTGCTGTTGATCGCGCCATGCAGTATGCCTATCGCGATCGTAAGAATAAGAAGCGCACATTCCGCGCTCTGTGGATTCAGCGTTTGAACGCTGCTGTCCGTGAGCATGGACTGACCTATTCCCGATTTATTGATGGTCTCGCCAAGGCTGGGATCGAAATTGATCGCAAGGTTCTGTCTGAGCTCGCAATCCATGAGCCGGCTGCTTTCCAGGCATACGTAGAGAAGGCTAAGGCCGCTCTGCCAAAGGCTGCTTAAGCGCTTTGCATCTTCTTGGCGAGGTGTTCGACACCTCGCCAGTTTCTCTCTTTGCTTTTGACCGAGACCATCCGCGTGCGATGCAGGGCATCGCTTTATTTTTGCGGCTCGGATGGCTTGAATAGGTCCCCGCGCCGCACCCTTCAGCAGATACTGAACGGATCAGGGACCGATGACCGATTTCTCAAAACTTGAAAATGAACTGCTCAGTCAGGTTGAGGCAGCATCCGATGAGGCTGCACTTGAGGCTGTGCGTATTGCTGCACTTGGCAAAAAGGGTTCTGTTTCAGAACTTCTGAAAACTCTTGGTGCCATGAGCCCGGAAGAGCGGAAAGAAAAAGGCCCGCTGATTAATGGTCTTAAAGATAAAGTAGCGAATGCTTTAAGCCAGCGCAAAGAAACTCTGGCAGATGCGGCTCTTGATGCCCGTCTCCAGTCTGAACGGCTTGATGTGACGCTGCCATTGCCGGAAGGCCCGCAGACGCGTGGCCGCATTCATCCGATTTCACAGGTCATTGACGAGCTGACAGCAATCTTTGCTGATATGGGCTTCTCTGTTGCTGAAGGTCCCGATGTCGAAAGTGATTATTATAACTTTACGGCTCTGAACTTCCCTGAAGGGCATCCTGCCCGTGAAATGCATGATACGTTTTTCATGCAGCCTGATGAAAAGGGTGAGCGTAAAGTTCTTCGTACGCATACGAGCCCTGTTCAGGTTCGTACCATGCTGGAGCAGAAGCCTCCGATCCGCGTTATCACACCCGGCCGCACCTATCGTCATGACTCTGATCAGACGCATACCCCGATGTTCCATCAGGTTGAAGGCCTTGTTATCGACAAGGGCGCCAATATGGCTCACCTGAAGTGGATTCTGGAAGAATTCTGCAAGGCCTTCTTTGAGGTCGATCAGGTAAAGATGCGCTTTCGCCCATCCTTCTTCCCGTTCACTGAACCTTCTATGGAAGTTGATATTCAGTGTTCGCGTAATGGTGGAGAAATCCGCTTCGGGGAAGGTAATGACTGGCTGGAAATTCTCGGCTGCGGCATGGTTCACCCGAATGTTCTGCGCAATTGTAATCTCGACCCGGATGAATATCAGGGCTTTGCATGGGGTATGGGTATCGACCGTATTGCGATGCTGAAATACGGCATGTCCGATCTGCGTGCTTTCTTTGATGCTGACCTGCGCTGGCTCAATCACTACGGTTTCCGCCCACTTGATCTGCCAAGTCTGCTTGGCGGCCTTTCCAGTTGAAGTGAGGAGATAAAATCATGAAATTCACACTCTCCTGGCTGAAAGATCATCTTGAAACAGAGGCAACTCTGGAAGAGATCGTTGAGAAACTGACAGCCGTTGGTCTCGAGGTTGAAGAAGTCGAAGATAAGGGCAAGATCCTGGCTCCCTACAAGGTTGCCTATGTCATTTCAACTGAGCAGCATCCAAATGCTGACAGGCTGCGTGTCTGCATGGTTGATATTGGCGAAGGTGCACCAATTCAGGTGGTTTGTGGGGCGCCAAATGCCCGTACTGGCATGAAGAGTGTCTTTGCTGGCCCGGGAACTTATATTCCGGGTAAGGATATCACGCTGGGCGTTGGCTCAATCCGTGGTATTGAGAGCAAGGGTATGTTGTGCTCTGGTGCAGAGCTGGAGCTTTCAGAAGACCATGACGGTATTCTTGATCTTCCTGCTGACGCCCCGGTTGGGGAGCCCTATGCTTCATATGCTGGTCTGGATGATCCTGTCATTGATGTTGGTCTCACGCCGAACCGTCCGGATTGCACGTCAATCTACGGTATTGCCCGGGATCTGGCTGCTGCTGGTCTTGGCAAACTGAAGACGCCGGAAATCAAGCCTGTTGCAGGTGCCTTCAAGAGCCCGGTCTCTGTTGCGCTGGAATTTGCAGATGAAAACAAGCATCTCTGCCCTGCGTTTGGCTTACGATATGTGCGTGGTGTCAAGAATATTGCCTCACCAGAATGGATGCAGCGGCGTCTAAGAGCCATTGGTCTTCGTCCGATCAATGCTCTGGTTGATATTACCAATTACATGACATTCGATCAGGGGCGCCCACTGCACGTCTTTGATGCCAAGAAAGTCAAAGGTAACCTGACAGTTCGCCTGGCTCGTGAGGGTGAAGAGGTTGTTGCTCTGGATCAGAAAACCTATCAGCTGCAACCAACAAATGTTGTTATTGCTGATGAGAAGGAAGTTGAGTCCATTGGTGGCATCATGGGTGGTGAGTTCTCTGGATGTGATGAGAACACGACTGATGTGCTGATTGAATCTGCTCTGTGGGATCCATACAATATTGCCCAGTCCGGTCGCAAGCTTGGTATTGTGTCTGATGCCCGTTACCGTTTCGAACGTGGTGTTGACCCGGCTTTCTGCATTTCCGGTCTGGAACTGGCAACAAAGCTTGTTCTGGAATTTTGTGGTGGTGAGCCAAGCGAGGTTATCCTTGAAGGGGCTATCCCGCAGCCGAAAAAGGTTATTGATTTCCCATGGGCCGAAGTTAAACGCCTCACAACGCTTGATCTGCCTGTCGCGGAAATGAAAGCTGTTCTCGAAAAGCTCGGTTTCCCGGTTGAAGGGCAGGGCGATGTCGTGAAGGTTTCAGTACCAAGCTGGCGCCCAGATATTGATGGCAAGGCTGATATCGTTGAAGAAATCGTCCGGATTGCCGGGCTTGATCAGATTGCACCTGCGCCACTGCCTCGTCTTGAAGCTGTTGTGCCAAAGGCTATTCTGACACCTATCCAGAAACGTACGCGTCAGGCAAAGCGTGATCTTGCAACACGTGGTCTCGTAGAAGCCGTCACATGGTCATTCATTTCTCGCGAAGAAGCAAAACTCTTCGGCGGAGGAGATGAGAAACTGGCTTTGGCAAATCCGATTGCCGCTGAGCTTTCAGATATGCGTCCGAGCCTTCTGCCTGGCTTGCTGAAAGCAGCCCAGCGTAATGCTGATCGCGGTATCCCGAACGTTGCAATCTTTGAAGTTGGTCAGGTCTTCTTGTCTGATGAGCCTGATGGACAGAAGATTTTTGCAACTGCCGTTCGTCGTGGTTTGGCAAAAGCTGAGGCTCTGGGCCGTACATGGCGCGGTAATGAGCCGGTTGATGCATTTGATGCCAAGGCTGATGCTGTTGGCATGTTAGCCGCTCTTGGCGTACCGGTTGCAGGTCTGCAGATTGTGCCCGGTGGTCCGGCATGGTTCCACCCCGGTCGTTCTGCAACTCTACAGTTTGGACCAAAAGTTGTGGTTGGTGCATTTGGTGAGATTCATCCAAAAATTGCCCGCGCACTTGATCTTAAAGGCCCTCATGTTGCCTTTGAAATCAACCTGTCAGCCCTGCCGCCACAGAAAGCTAAGCCGACAAAGGCAAAAGCAAAGCTGGCTCTGTCTGACCTCCAGCCTCTGTCTCGCGATTTTGCTTTCGTCGTGGATCAGAGTGTTGCAGCACAGGATATTGTCCGCGCTGTGACATCTGCCGATCGTCAGCTCATCAGCGCCATTGATATCTTCGATGTCTATGAAGGTACAGGGCTGCCAGAGGGTAAGAAGTCTGTTGCTGTCAGCGTGACATTGCAGCCGATGGAAAAGACACTGACTGATGTCGAAATCGAGGCCGTTGCAACTAAGATCGTTGAGGAAGTCGGCAAGAAAACAGGCGCAACACTGCGTTGATTACAAAAGCGGGGCATTTGCCCCGCTTTTTAGTTTCATAAATGACTTTATTATCCCGAGAGTGATTCTAAGCTCCGGATGCAAAGACGTTCATGTTGTCTGAGAGCTGGGCGGTTATACCGGCTCCGATTTTACCCCATGTTCCGCTGAGCGGTGTGGAGAACTGAACCGGGTTTATATCCTTGTGTTGATGGTACGGTCAGCTTGGAGTTCCCAAGGAATTCATGCCATACATTTGCGCGCAGCCACGTCGTAATCAGTCGTGGTTTGGCCTGATCGAAGGCTGTATTCCAGTCTTTCTTGATACGCAGACCAACACGGCCACGTAAAGAGTCACCGCTGTTCACATCATACAGGGCTCTGCCATCATTAAACTTGTCAAAGCTGACATTCTGGTAGACGACCTGCGCCTGAGGCTCAATAGCCCATCCATCCTTCAGATTGAATGTATAACCCCCTTCAAGGGAGGCTATCAGACCCAATCCATCGGATTTCAGACGCTGTCCGGTAACCGTGCTGGAGTCAGAGGAGTACCATGTTCCCTGCACAACAGCATCTGTATACCAGTTGTTCGGGGAGAAATGTATCCAGTACCCACCGATGGTATAGGCATCCATATCAATGGTTCCGGCTTTGCCGCCATAGGCTGCCGTTACCTTAGAGCGGATCTGGCCATAACCGACGTAGAGACCTACTTTATCCAGTGTCTGATCTGACTGCTCTCTGGCATAAACATCAATACCAGCCTGAATGCCGCCGAAATTATAAACGTAATCTGCTCCATGGCGCGTAAAGTTGCCACGATCACGCAATCCACGCTCACCAATCAGGCGGGCCCATGCACCCCGGAACCAGGCTTCGCGTTCCTGATTTCTGGGCATGATTTTGACTAGCTGACGCTGACCAAGTTTATCCGTTACGTAATACTGTTTGATAACCGGTATGGGTTGCTGCGGATAAGTTTCCCCGACGCGCTCGTGAAGAGTATCGAGCATCGCATAGCCATATTGTGTGGCCAGTAGAATCATTGCCATTGCGACAGGAACACCCGGCTGAATGTTGGGGCGGGTTGTTTCAATAGGTGTAACAACACCTGGATCTGGATCAGGACCAACCGGAGGTATGACAGTGATTGGCGGGTCTACCGGATCAATAATGTCTGGTGCGGTATTGCGCAGATACCAGTTGCCGTCTGAAGCATCTGTACCCCGCCCGTTATGGTAGAGGGTATATTCATATGCGCCTAAAATGACAGGCTGTGCTAGCATGAAAATACCTGCTGCCGAGGCTGTATTATCCAGAACCTCAATCAGAAGAATACCGTTACCGGTTGTATAAGCTCCGGCACTGGCTGCATCGGGTATAACGTTAATCATGGTGCTTGATGCACCCTGAGCCGTTGAATCGACGACCAGAACGTCACATTGTGAGTTTACCCACCCTCGTTCAGCACTGTATTGAGGTTGATTACGCCGCCATTGGCGATAAAGACACCTCCACCTGATACCCCGGCAGTATGGCCACCGGAAATAACAAGCACATCGCCTGCAACAGCATTATCTGTCAGATCAATAACACCTGAGTTGCTAAAGGTAGAGACACCCATGATGTGTCCCTGTACAGGTCCGTCAACAGCCATTGTGTTGAATGAATAACCTGCGGGCAGGTAGTAACCTGTTGTTTCTATAGCGAAAACAGTGCCACTTTCTGTGCCCTTCAGGGTTATTGTACCGCTGTTCGTTACAGTATTATTACCGGATGTCCCAAAATTTGAAACACTGATAGCCTGCGCTCACGGATGCCATCTCCGTTTGTGTCAGAGTAATCCCTGATATGCCAGCTTCCGAAAGTATTCTGCTGGTTTCCGAGGTCTACATAACCGGTGATGTGCCCATTATTCGTGATATTTGTTGCTGATGCAAAGCTGTCAGGCGCATAAATGGCACGATCAGATAAAGCACCAATCTGACCATTGTTGGTGACTGTTGCACGGGATGTGGCACTTGCAAGAACGATAGCTGCTGACGGATTGGCAGCAGAACTGCCGTCTTCCCAGCCGCCGGTGAAAATACCGTTTGTGTCAACCAGTATATCTGTATGTGCCGCTGTGGCACGAATGCCCCTACCATTCTTCGCAAGAGTTTCAACCGTTCCATCAACCTTGACATCTGCTGTTCCAGAAAGAGCGTTGATGGAGACTGCTGTGGCATCTTCTCCGGTCATGCGGATGATGCCGCCGGCGGAAACTGCAGCATTGGCATTGCCACTTGTCGAGGTCGCTTCAATCCCGTGGGCTAATGTGCCGGAGACGTTGATTTCACCGCCGTTTGAAGCAGTAACGGTATGGGTGCCTGTTGCCAAAATACCGGTATCTACGGCCGAGATTGTCGCCTGAGTATTGGTAACGGTAACTTCAGCTGTTGCGGTCGTTGAATTCGCCACAATACCAATAGAGGATGCATCTGTTACTGTGATATTTCCTTTGTTGGAAATATTGATGGCACTTGTACCTTCTGCCGATATACCAACATTTGTCGCCGTAATTGTACCCTGTGTGTTGGTGACAGAGATATCACCCGGGGTTTCAATACGGATGGCCCTTGTCGCTGATGTAACAGAGCCACCGGTCAGCTGAACATCTGCTGTTGTCGCTGTTCCTGTTGCTGTGAGGTAGATGCCATAATTTTGTGATGAGATCGCTGCTGATGATTTGACCTCTGCACTTGTCTCGGCAATTCCATAGACTGCGAGGGAGTTTGTGCCCTGTGAGGTTACTGTGCCTGCCAGATTAAAGGCAACAGCACCACCATCTGATTTGGCGTAGGTCGCGTGGGAGTAGTCACCACGTGTTTCGACTGTACCGGTATTATAGACTGTGGTCAGTCCTGTACCACTCGTGAGCGCAGCCATACCATAGGAAAGTGAAGATGCGGTGCCGGAATTGGAAACTGTAATCCGGGCATCATTACTAAGTGTCACAGGGTTGCCGGAAAGAAATGTTATTGTGTAGACGCCGATATATCCGGCTTCGATGAAACCGGCAGTCTGCCTTACATTAATGGAAACGCCATACTGGCCACCACCTGCAACGATCCCCTCATTACTTGTAATGTTGGACCGGGAAGTCACATCGACAAGGTCACCTGTTGCGTACATAACGCGGGCACCTGCGTTAATAATGGTGCCTTCTGAGGTATCAATAATGATGTCGCCCGTTCCCTCACCCTGACTGATGGAACTGTCATCATTGGTATTCCAGGATATAATACCAATACCACCGCTGAGGGTTATGGTACCTGCCGTCATGCGGACAATAGCAGCGCCTTGTCCGTGCGTCTTGGCCTCCAGACCAACAGAATTATATTGCGTTGTATTGTTATTGATGACCTCGCCACCATTCATTTGAATGATGGCCTCACCTTCATTATAGGCAACAGCAAGGACTGCCGGACAGGATTCGTTGCCGCCTACCACAATTCGGCTGTTGTTCATCTCAATGTAGGCCTGCCCATCATAGCTGCCTGCAGAAAGTGCAACGCCCCAGTTTGCGTTAACATCAATATCTGCGTTGGTGAGTTTGATGGAGCGTGAGTTGCCGATAGCGGATATCCCCACGACAGGAGCCGTCGCACCTGTACCATCAACTCTTAATGTCAAACCGTTGTTGGCAATGAAAGACCACGTCCCTGCATATTCATTGCGGGGAATGTTGTTGTTGCTGATTGTCAGATTTCTGGCGAGGTGGATACCATCAGTTGCAACGGCATCAACGATGACGCCTGCATCAGCCACTAGTTCTACGCCACTCTCAGTTCTATAGATAATGGATGAGTATGTACCGGGTGAGCATGTAACAGTTGTGTAAGACCTGGATCAATACCACCACTACATTCTGATAGTGCTTGTGCCTGATTTAATGGCGCTGCTGTAAAAGCTGCTGCAATCAGAAGTGTAGCGGAAACGCCTGATAATAATGAATAGCGTTTGCTTTGTGTCCAAGTTCTGTTGTTTCTCATATGGCCCCTCAATGATGACATTGCTGTACTTGCAGCTGATATCTAGTTTGGCCATCTCTTCATGGAAATGGCTCATTTATTTTAGTTTGAATGATTATCTTATTTAAATTAGGTTTTAGGTATTTCTTTTGTATTTTATAGTTTCAAAGCGCATGTGATATGTATCAATCAGTATCAATCTGCCAATGAGATCGCTTCCGAAACCGGTAAGCTCACGTATAACTTCGGTAGCTGCCATAGAACCAATAATACCTGGTAATGATGCAATAATACCTGCTGTCGAGCAGGTTGGAAGTACTGTCAGAGAATCTGATCGTTCAGGAAAAATACATCGGAATGTCGGATTGAGTTGCCCCTGTGCAGATTTCTCATAACCCTTTATTGTTGTTATGCTTCCATCAAACTGACCGAGTGCTGCCGTTATGAGAGGCTTTTTTTCAACCAGGCAGGTATCTGCTACCAGATAACGTGTTTCAAAGTTATCGGAACCATCGACGATAATATCGTATTGGCTGATAATGTCTCTGGCATTGTTCTGCGTTAAACGGAGTGGATAGGATACGACGTTTACATGCGGATTCAGCTGCGTGATACCTGCCTCTGCACTATCAACTTTGAGCTGTTCAATATCGGATGTTCCGTGAATAATCTGACGCTGTAGATTGGAGAGTGTGACTTTGTCATCATCGACAATGCCGATTGTCCCAATCCCGGCCGCAGCCAGATATTGCAGAACAGGCGAACCAATTCCTCCGGCTCCGACAACCAGAACACGGGCCTGCTTCAGCTTGAGCTGACCCGGCCCGCCAATATCCCGCAGTATGATGTGACGGGCATAGCGTTCAACTTCTGAGCTGTCCAAAGACGGGGTAGTTTCATTCATGTTTGTATTCTAGACATGTTGTTGCCGTCTTTCCAGAAGACAAATGAGCTTAATTTAACTTGTACGCGTTGAGGTCATCATGAGCATACTTATCGCTGTCAGCGACAATGAAAACCCTTTGGTGAAAGATGTTCTTGAGACGTTTAAGGCAGAGCTGCCGGAGAGGGAGTTTGTTTTAAGCGGTGACCTGTTCGACCGTCGGGCTGTTTCTTACGCTGTTTCATGGAAACATAAACCCGGAGCACTTGCCAATCTACCGATGCTTGAAGCGATATTCTCGCTTGGGGCAGGTGTTGATTTTCTGTTCAAGGATGAACGTTTGCCAGACGTCGCCTTATACCGTGTTGCTCAGGATGATCTGACATTCCGGATGAGTGAATATGTCGTGCTGCAGTGCCTTATGCATCTACGCGACCAGCGTCGGTTTGATTTGCAGCAGCAGAAGCATGAATGGATTGTTGGTAGTACGCCACCGACTGCTTCTGAAGTACGGGTTGGTATTATGGGAATGGGTGTGCTCGGTACTGATGCAGCCTATAAGCTGAAGACTTTAGGGTTTGATGTTGCAGGTTGGAGCAGAGCACCAAAATCTGTTCCTGATATCCCGGTCTTTGCAGGAGAAGACGGGCTTGAAGCTCTCCTTAAAAGAACAGATATTCTTGTCTCTCTCTTACCATTGACTGATCAGACAAGAGGGATATTAAATCTGCCACTGTTCGAAAAGCTGGCACGTGATGGCAAACTGGCTGGCCCTGTTCTCATCAATCCCGGTCGTGGCGGCTTACAGGTTGAAGAGGATATTCTCAAAGCTCTTGATGATGGCATTCTCGCAGGTGCATCACTGGATGTTTTTGATGTTGAGCCTCTCCCTGAAAACTCTGCTTTGTGGGCTCATCCCAAGGTGATTTTGACACCACATATCGCTGCTGCAAGTGAAGCTGTGAAAACGGCTAAATATATTGCTAATCAGATTAAATTGCTTGAAGCTGGAAAAGATGTGCCGGGCAAGGTTGATCGGTCATTGGGGTATTAGCTATAAGTGACTTCGTGTAGAAAATTTTTCATACGCGGGGGCTTGTGATGTTGCGGCTGGTTTTAGCAGTTGTCTTGGCTTTAGTTACACAAATGCATTTTGCTTCTGCAAAAACTGAGAAGGTTGACGATGGCCCCAGAATGCCGCCTGAGATTGTTCAAAAAGTTTTAAAGGAAGTTTCGGACAACATACGTAAGTGCTGGAAAGTACCGGCCAGCCTACGCAAAATAAATAAAACAGATCGTGCTATTGTTCATATCAGATTTGCGCTGGCAATGGATGGCAGCATCTCTAGTGGGCCTGTGCTTTTGAAGACGCAGGGAAATCAGATGTATTCAAAAATTTTAGGAGAGAGTGCAATCACAGCAGTCAAGAACTGCTCACCTTTTAGTTTTCTTGTAAAATACAAAGAATACTATGGGCAATGGAAAGAAATAAAACTGAGATTTGATTCAAGGCAGTAATAATAAGGCTGAAACTTGAGAGTTTTCAGCGCGGCATTGCACAAGGCGCAACCCTGTCGAAAGTACAATTGAAGGGTATTTCTCCTGCCCCAGTTCCTTATCAACATTGGGTTGTGTTGATAGGGTCGGGGTGGAAGGTTGTATTCTGTATGCGGTCAGTTTGAAGGGCCGTGGCAGGGGAACATTTTATCCAGATTTTTAAACAGTATGACCCGGTGGAATGATAACCATTCGGGAGAACGCTCGTGGATAAAAGGTCTCTTCTTTTTGCAGCGCTATTAATGATTCCAACCCTTACTGCTCAGGCACAGGTCAGTGATAACAAGGTCAAGATAGGCATCCTGAATGATCAGTCAGGGGTCTATGCAAACTATGGCGGCAAGTATTCTTACGAGGCAGCCAAGATGGCTGTTGAAGATTTTGGAGGAAAGGTTCTAGGGGCACCGGTTGAAGTGATCACCGCAGATCACCAGAATAAGGCTGATCTTGGCTCAAATATTGCACGACAGTGGTATGATACCGAGCAGGTCGATACGATTATGGAACTGACTTCTTCTTCTGTGGCTCTGGCTGTTCAGGCTCTGAGCAAGGACAAGAAGAAAATCACGATCAATACTGGTGGTGCCACAACAGACTTAACGGGCCCGCAATGTACACCTTATGGTTTTCACTGGGCTTATGACACTTACGCTCTTGCCGTGGGAACAGGGGCTGCTCTTGTAAAACAGGGTGGGGATAGCTGGTTCTTCCTGACAGCCGATTATGCTTTTGGTTATTCACTTGAACAGAATACCTCCAACCTTATCAAGGGGATGGGTGGTAAGGTTCTTGGTTCTGTTCGCCACCCGTTGGCGACAACAGATTACTCATCCTTCCTGTTGCAGGCTCAATCATCCGGAGCGAAAGTAATTGGGTTGGCAAATGCTGGCCTTGATACAGCGAATGCGATTAAGCAGGCTGCAGAATTCGGTTTGACTGCAAACGGTCAGAGACTGGCTGCGCTGCTCTTCACAATAGCAGAGGTTCATGGACTTGGCCTGGAAGCAGCACAGGGGCTGACCTTGACGGAAGGGTTCTACTGGAACCGCACACCTGAGACAGCCAAATTTGGCAAGCGGTTCTTTGACCGTACAGGTGCTATGCCTAACATGGTTCATGCCGGCACATACTCAGCCGTTACGCAATATCTGAAAGCCATTCAGAAGGCCGGTACCGATGATGCTGATGCTGTCGCCAAGGTACTGCATGAAATGCCCGTCAATGATATTTTCGCTGAAAACGGTACCGTGGCAAAGAATGGCCGCATGATGCATGACATGTATCTTGTACAGGTCAAGAAGCCGGGTGAGAGTGATGTTCCATGGGATTACTTCACGGTTCTTGCAACAATTCCTGGTAAGGAAGCCTTTATGGATCCTGCCAAAAGCGGTTGCCCGCTGGTCACGAATTAACAGCGGATAATGCTAAATGCAGACATCTGCTCATCTCTCAGGAAAGGAACCACGAGTTGTTTTATCGGCTCGTGGTCTTAGCAAAAGTTTTGGCGGTTTTCATGCCGTCAAGAACGTGGATATTGATGTTCTGGATACGCAGATACATGCTCTTATCGGCCCTAATGGAGCAGGGAAAACAACAGTCTTCAATTTACTGACCAAGTTTCTCCAACCCTCGAGCGGCCGTATTGAACTGCTCGGAGAGGACATTACTAAAACGGCTCCTGACAGGGTGGCCCGTAAAGGACTGGTGCGTTCATTCCAGATATCTGCCGTGTTCCCGCATCTGAGTGTTCTGGATAATGTGCGTGTTGCCTTGCAAAGGCCAAATGGTTTGGCAACGCAATTCTGGCAACCCTTGTCCGCGCTTGATCGCCTCAATGAACAGGCAGAGGCTTTGATTGATCGGGTCGGGTTACACCGTGAACGCGATGCGATTGCCGAGGACCTTTCATACGGCCGCAAGCGTGTCCTTGAAATCGCGACAACACTTGCGCTTGATCCGCGCGTTCTTCTTCTCGACGAACCTATGGCAGGTATGGGGCTTGAAGATGTTGCGATGGTTGCGGAGATCATTAAATCCGTGGCGCGGGATAGGGCTGTTCTTATGGTCGAGCATAACCTCAAGATTGTATCCGATATCTGTGACCACATCACAGTTTTGCAGCGTGGTGAGATATTGGCTCAGGGTGATTACGCAACGGTCAGTCAGGATCAGCGTGTCCGGATTGCATATATGGGCACAGAGGAGAACTGACATGGGAGAGATGCTTCACGTCAGAGATCTGAATGCGTGGTACGGCGAGAGCCATGTTCTTCATGGTGTCGATCTCTCCATCTCTGATGGCGAGGTTGTGACAATCCTGGGACGTAACGGAGTTGGCAAGACAACAACCTTACGTGCCATTGTGGGGATACTGCGCCAAAGAAAAGGGCATATCTCATTCAAGGGGCGGGATATGATACCGGTGCCTCTGCATCGCACGGCCCGTTACGGAATTGGCTATGTACCGGAAGAACGAGGCATCTTCTCAACCCTGACTGTTGAGGAGAACCTGCTTCTGCCGCCTGTCGTGGCCGGAGATGGTATGTCGCTTGATGAGATATATGCCCTGTTTCCCAATCTCCATGAACGGAAAACAAGCCCGGGGACAAAGCTCTCCGGTGGTGAACAGCAGATGCTGGCCATTGCTCGTATTTTACGAACCGGAGTGGATATGCTCATTCTGGACGAGCCGACAGAAGGGCTTGCCCCCGTAATTGTCCAAAGAATTGGTGAGGTGCTGAAAGCGTTAAAAGAACGCGGAATGACAATTCTTCTTGTTGAACAGAATTTCCGCTTCGCCAGTAAAGTAACAGATCACTTTTATCTGATGGACCATGGTGAGGTTGTTGGCCAGTTTCCGGTTCAGGAGCTGCCAGACCAGATGCCGATGCTGAACAGGGTCTTGGGGGTCTGATCATGACAATGATTTTTGGAATTCCACTACAGGCTTTTCTCGGGCAGCTGCTGGTTGGCCTGATCAATGGTTCATTCTATGCCATTCTGAGCCTTGGTCTTGCGATCATCTTCGGGTTACTGCGGGTGATCAACTTTGCCCATGGTGCCCAGTATATGTTCGGGGCTTTTCTTGCTCTGTTGCTTCTCAAGCACTGGCAGGTCAGCTATTGGGTTGCAATTCTTGCTGTACCCGTCATCGTTGCCGCTTTTGGCGCAATTGTTGAACGGACAATGTTGCGTCGTCTTTATGATCTCGACCATCTTTACGGCCTGCTGTTTACCTTTGGGCTGGCTTTGGTGATCGAGGGGACTTTCAGATACCTGTACGGATCTGCCGGTCAGCCCTATGCCCCACCCCAACTGCTGACAGGAAGCTTTAATCTCGGTTTTATGTTCCTGCCTGTCTATCGTGGCTGGGTGGTTGTGATTTCTTTGGTCGCCTGTATCGGTACATGGCTTTTGATTGAAAAAACAAAGCTTGGCTCATACCTCAGAGCTGCAACCGAAAACCCTGTTATTGTTCAGTCTTTCGGTATCAATGTACCGCTATTGCTGACGCTCGTATATGGCCTTGGAGCAGGGCTTGCCGCTTTTGCCGGTGTTCTGGCTGCCCCCATCTATCAGGTCTCGCCCTCCATGGGATCCAACCTGATTATTATCGTCTTTGCTGTTGTAGTTGTCGGTGGCATGGGCTCAATCATGGGGGCGATTGTTACCGGTTATATGCTCGGTATTGCAGAAGGGCTGACCAAGGTCTTCTATCCGGAAGCATCCAATATCGTGATCTTTATCATCATGGCTATAGTCTTGCTTACGCGACCTGCTGGCCTCTTTGGACGGGATGCCTGATATGCTCGCACCAAATCAAGACATGACACAAACAGCAGCTCTGGGAAGGGGTACGCTTATGCCCATACGTCTTGGCTATCTCATCCTTCCGGGCATTCTTCTGCTGAGCATAGCGCCGTATTTTGTTTATACGCCGCTGCTGATGAAGTTACTTTGCTTTGCCCTGTTTGCGAGCGCCTTCAATCTGTTGCTGGGGTATACCGGATTACTCTCTTTCGGGCATGCTGCGTTCTTCGGAGGGGCCGCCTACATGACCGCCCATTCTGTCAAGGAATGGGGGGTGCCTCCCGAGCTTGGTCTTCTGTTTGGAATGGCTGGGGCTGCCTTTCTCGGGCTTCTGATCGGGTTTCTTGCGATCAGGCGTAAGGGCATCTATTTCTCTATGATCACGCTTGCTCTGTCGCAGATGGTTTTCTTCTTCTGTTTACAGGCCAAGTTTACAAAGGGCGAGGATGGTTTGCAGGGAGTGCCCCGCGGCAAGCTTTTCGGGTTCATTGATCTGAACCATCAGCTCACAATGTATTTCTTTGTGCTGGCGGTTTTCCTGATTGGGATATTCATGATCTGGCGCTTTGTAAACTCACCATTCGGCATGGTTTTGCGGTCGATCCGGGAGAATGAGCAGAGAGCCATTTCACTGGGGTATTCCGTGGCGCGCTACAAGCTGGGTGCGTTTGTGATGTCAGCAGCGCTTGCGGGGCTTGCAGGCGGGCTTAAGGCGCTTGTCTTCCAGTTTGCAACCTTAACCGATGTTACATGGCAGATGTCGGGGGAGGTCATTCTCATGACGCTTCTGGGGGGGATCGGCACTATTCTGGGCCCGATCCTTGGCTCTTGGCTGGTGATTGCCCTGCAGGATTATCTGGCAACATCTGAGTTTCCGGTAACCATTATTACCGGGCTGGTCTTCATGGTCTGCGTGCTGATCTTCCGCCGTGGTATCGTCGGTGAGTTTTATGCATCCAGATTTGGTAAAAAGCTCGGCCTTACTTACCGTCAGTAATCTTTAAGACGCCGTATCCGGGTAATTGGCCCACCACCACTTTCCCGGATGCGTAAGGCAGCTGCTGCGAGTTCTTCCACGGCAACAGACATTGTCCAGCCATTGGCATGAATCATCCGACGCGGATTGATCATGATTCCGACGTGTCCTTTCCAGAAAACAAAGTCACCCCGCTTCAGACCATAGAGATTATCCGGAATAGTGATTTCACTACCCAGTTCTTCTTCCTGCATGCTGCTGTCGCGTGGGCTTTGAATACCGGCCTGAGCAAGAGAAAGCTGGACAAGGCCGGAACAGTCTATGCCGAGACTGGATTTGCCGCCCCAGAGGTACGGCGTGTTCAGCAGGCTTTCTGCAACCGTTACAAAATCAGCAGCATGCGTATCAATTGCGGCCAGATGCCTGGTGTAGACATAACCACCATTGGAAAGTGCAGAATAATCACCCTCATGCCCTGTAACTGAGACAAGGCTACCCATGCTGAGGTATCTGTCAGTCGGTGTTTTCAAACTTGCATCGGGGTAAACGAATGTCCGCAGGGCATGAACCTTATGGGTAATGTCAGAAATTGCAGTGCTGATATCACTTCGTGGGACATAGCCAACATAATTATCAGTCGTCAGCTGGATCCAGGCCCAGTCATCCTTCTGCTCAAAAATCAGAATGCTTTCACCAGACAGGGCCTGTGTATCGACACCACTGTCGTAGGATGCGGAGCGATGCAGTGATGAGACGGGTGCTGAAATGGATCCTGCTGTTCCCTTGATGAACCGCGCTGCTTCAACATGGCCTTTCAGGCGTTCATCTGCCAGATCTGCACGATAGGCGTTGCGGCGTGGATCAAGAGACATTTCAAGCTTCCTGCAGATGACAAATCAGACCGAGAGGGTCCTGCTCTTTGAAACTATGATATCCGCCAGACGCTCAACGGCAAGAGCGCCTTTCACAGTCCGTTGGATAATAACGTTTCGACCATCTTCTTTATCACGACGGCGGGAGACGAGGTCTGCTGCGCCTAACGTATCAAGAGCACGTGTAATCACCGGTTTGGTCACGTTTAGTTTGTGGGCCAGTCCTCTGACCGTATGGGGTGGGGGCTCCAGATAAATTGTCAGGAGAATGGCCCATTGACGTGCAGAGAAGTTCTGTCCCTCGTCATGGACAAGAGACAGATTAACATCATGCCACAGCTTTATAGCCTGTATAGGGCGCAGATCGGTGGACATAGCCACTCCGGTTCAGAACAAGTCCAGCCATTGTAATGCCGAACCTGTGCTGACAAACCTGCTTTTGGCAACATGCTTTACAGAGTCTTAAGGGGCGAAGCGTTCTTTCAACAGTTTGTGGACAAGACGTGCTGCCTGAACCTCGCCACCTGTGGGTCGGGCCGGCTTGTCGGATGCTGTCCAGCCATAGATGTCAAAATGGACATAGTCGGTTGCGTGCTCAACAAAACGTTTCAAAAACAGAGCTGCTGTAATTGAGCCGGCAAAAGGCTGGCTTGCCGTATGATTGATATCGGCAATCTTGGAATCGAGCCAGGGCGTATAAGGTTGCCAGAATGGCAGGCGCCAGACCGGATCATTCTCTGCCATGCCTATACGGGAGATATCTGCGGCAAGCGTATCATTGTCGGTGTAAAATGGCGGCAAATCTGGCCCTGTTGCAACCCGTGCAGCACCTGTCAGGGTCGCGAAGTCAATGATCAGCTCTGGTTTCTCTTCATCAGCAAGCGCCAGTGCATCACCGAGAATGAGCCGCCCCTCGGCATCCGTATTGCCAATTTCAACACTGATGCCCTTACGGCTCGGCAGGATATCTCCGGGGCGGAAGGCATTTGCCGAAATGGAATTTTCGACAGCCGGGATAATTACGCGCAGACGGACAGGCAGGTTAGAACCCATGATCATATCTGCGGCTGCCATGGCTGTTGCTGCGCCACCCATGTCCTTTTTCATCAGGGTCATGGAGTTGCCTGGTTTGATATTCAGGCCGCCGGTATCAAAAGCAACGCCTTTGCCAACGAGGGTCACCAGAGGTGCATCCTGTTTGCCCCATACGATATCAATCAACCGTGGTGCAACCGCTGATGCACGGCCAACAGCGTGAACCATCGGGAAGTTCTGGGCCAGCAGATCATCACCTGTTATGACATTGATGGTTGCTCCATATTTTTCCGCAAGCTTTCGTGCTGCAAGTTCAATACCATCCGGGCCAAGGTCATTGGTAGGGGTATTGATCAGATCACGGCCAAGTGCAACGGACTCGTAAATGCGGGTCACTTCATCAATATTAGCGCCCTGTGGCGGAACGATTTTAGCTGTTCGTTCCGGCTTGGATGTATACCGGTCAAAGACATAGGAGCCAAGCAGCCATGCTAATAATGCAAGATCCGGTTTTTCGACGGCAGTTGCAAAGCGATAACTGTTTTCTGGAAGAACCGCAGGCAGTTTTCCAATCAGAAATGGATCAGACAGGTCTGGCTCACCAATACCAAAGAGGACAGCTTCCAGTTTCCCGGTTGTGCCCGGGAGCAGGCAAAGCTGTCCGGCCTTGGGTTTGAAACCCTGAGCCTGAGCAAAGTTTTTGCCTGTTTCCGGCAGGTCATGGAAGACCTGCTCCCAATTATGCGCATGAACAAGCCAGACAGGGATAGCAGGAAAACCAGCAGGAGCAATAAGGTGGTGAGGCATTTTTAAAGACCATGATCCAGAAATTGAGCGGGAATGTTGTGCCAGAAATTATAGAGAAGTGGAAGTGCGTTAGCGCGCGGTTATTGGCATCTTATTTTATGTAGCCTATAGTCAGCCTGCATAATTAAATTACCAATTATGCATTATGTCTGCTGAATAGCAGACAGCTGCTACCGATTATTTGGCCTCGAACCTTAGAAAGGGATATGCAATGTCACTCTTAAAAGTTTTTGCTCCTGCTGCTCTGGCCCTTCTCGCTGCTGGTTGTCAGACAACCAATGGCCCCGTGAATATCACGCAGGAAGTTTATGGCAACGTGCAGCCAGCCGTGTCTGATAACTGGCGGGCTGTTGTTTCCAGAGGTGGTTCCATTGCCTATATCTGCCCCGCAAGCCGCTGCCGTGAACCCGGTGCTATTGGTTATTCCGTGGCACGTGTTAATGCGGATGCAGAATATCTGGTTCGTGAAAAGGTTGTCAGTTCAGAACTCGTCCAGGAAATTGGCGATACTGTTTCCGATATGACAGATGGCCAGTATCGTCAGCTGAATGTGCGTAATCTGACAAACAAAGAAGCTGCCGGCTTTGAAACCGTATCTTCCTATACAGGTCGCAAGGGTAAATACTACAGTGTTTCCCGTGTCGGTATTAACGGCAATGAAGTCCGCATGATCACAGGTATGGGTAAGAGCCTGCAGACTGCCCGCAAGAACCTGCGTATTGGTCTGGATGGTGCGAAGTAAGTACTTCGTCATTTTTAATGAAAAGGCCCGGTTAAAACCGGGCCTTTTTTATACGTTCAGATCAAAATCAGATCGTCTGATTATAGGCGCCGACTTCCTTGTTCTCGCGCAGGATGCTGTCAACAGCATGGAACATTTCGCGCATGCGGGCTTCTGAGACCGGGCTTTCAACCACGACAACCAGCTCTGGCTTGTTGGAAGATGCACGAACGAGGCCCCATGTGCCATCGGATGTGGTGACACGGACACCGTTGACTGTCACAAGGCTATCAATAGCCTGACCGCCAACCTGTTCGCCCTTGTCTTTCATCTCGGTGAAGCGTTTTACGACACGATCAACGACTTCGTATTTAACTTCGTCCGGGCAATGTGGTGCCATCGTTGGGGTGCCCCATGTCTTTGGCAGATCATTGTAGAGATCAGCCATCGATTTATCAGGGTTACGATCCAGCATGTCACATACGGCGAGAGCGGTGAGAATACCGTCGTCATAACCACGGCCAACCGGCTGGTTGAAAAAGAAGTGGCCGGATTTTTCAAAGCCTGCAAGAGCATTAAGCTCATTAACGCGGCGCTTGATATAGGAGTGACCGGTCTTCCAGTAATCTGCCTTGACGCCCTGTGCCTTCAGAACCGGGTCTGTTGTGAACAGGCCTGTTGACTTCACGTCCACCACAAAGGTTGCATTCGGGTGCAACTTGGAAAGATCACGGGCCAGCATCACGCCGATTTTATCAGCAAAGATTTCTTCACCGTTATTGTCGACAACACCGCAACGGTCACCGTCGCCATCAAAACCAAGGCCAACATCGGCGCCTGTTTCACGAACCTTTTCAGCGATGGCATGAAGCATCTTCATGTCTTCCGGGTTCGGGTTATAGCGTGGGAATGTAAAATCAAGGTTTGTATCCATCGGAATGACTTCACAGCCAATCGCTTCCAGAACCTGAGGTGCAAAAGCACCTGCCGTGCCGTTACCGCAGGCAGCAACAACCTTTAGCTTACGCTTCAGTTTTGGACGGTTTGTGAGGTCTGCAAGATATGTTTCGCGGAAGCCATCAACATAGGTATAGGAACCACCCTCACGGGTTTTAAATTCGCCATTGAGAACGATATCGCGCAGTCGTCCCATTTCGTCGGGGCCGAAAGTCATTGGGCGATTGGCGCCCATCTTTACGCCTGTCCAGCCGTTGTCATTGTGGGAGGCCGTGACCATGGCAACGCATGGGCAATCAAGAGCAAACTGCCCGAAATAGGCCATTGGAGAGAGGGAGAGGCCAACGTCTTTTACGCGCATGCCTGCGGCCATCATGCCAGAGATCAGGGCATATTTGATGGAGGATGAATAACCACGGAAGTCATGACCCGTGACGATATCCGGACGCACGCCCATTTCATGGATCAGCGTACCGATACCCATGCCAAGGGCCTGAATGCCCATAAGGTTGATTTCTTTTTCAAAAAGCCAACGCGCATCATACTCACGAAAACCTGTTGGCTTAACAAGCGGCTGGCTTTCATATTCGTATGTATTTGGCTGAAGGGAAGACTGTGGTTTAGGGAGCATGATCAATCTCTCGCTGGCTATGCAAAGATGCTTCACAACTATAGCAAAATTTTATTCTTCAAGGGAGTAGCAGGCGAACAGAATACCTGCTGCTTAATAGCACATAACACCGGCGCAGTTTAATGCCAGATGAACAAAATAAAATTAATCGGGCATGGCGTATATTTATGCCATGCCCGTGGAATTATCAGCGTGTACCAAACATTCTGTCGCCGGCATCTCCAAGACCCGGGACAATATAGCCGTGGTCATCAAGATGGCTGTCGATGGAGGCTGTCCAGATCATGACATCCGGATGGGCTTTGCGGATGACTTCAATACCTTCAGGAGCTGCCAGCAGGCAGACGAAGCGGATATCTTTTGCGCCGCGCTTCTTCAGAAGATCAATCGCAGCAACGGCGGAATTTCCGGTTGCCAGCATTGGGTCGAGGACGAGTGTCAGACGATCTGCAATATCGGAAGGGGCCTTGAAGTAATATTCAACAGCCTGAAGCGAATTCGGGTCACGATAGAGCCCGATGTGCGCAACACGTGCAGATGGAACGAGATCAAGCATGCCATCAAGAAAAGCAACGCCTGCGCGCAGGATAGGGGCAAGCACAAGCTTCTTGCCAGCCAGCTTTGGAGCACTCATCTCGGTGATTGGTGTCTCAATGGTGACCAGTTCTGTTGGCAGATCGCGTGTGACTTCATAGCAGATCAGCATACCGATTTCATTGGCGAGGGATCTGAATACCTGGGTCGAACACTCCTTCTCACGCATGAGTGTTAGCTTGTGCTGAACCAACGGATGGTCGACAACAACGACACCGGACATAGGCCTCTCCCTTTAAAAATGAACTGGCGGACTTTATCGCGATTCTCACTTAAAGAAACTGTCTTTTTGTCGCGATAGCTCCACAGAGGTGGAAAGCTGCTCTGTGAGGCTGCGATACATGCGAAGAATCTTAGATATCAATAATAAGCTTTGAAATATTAAGCGTTTTTATTGTATTAGTAATATATTCTCTTTTTTGAATTGTGGTGGGGTAAAGATGTCAGTTTATATTGATGGTATTGCTATACAATTTTACAAATCAATCGGAGCTGATGAGCAAAAAATATTTGGTTTTAAAGATTTTAATTTTTTTATAGGTGAAAATAATTCTGGTAAATCAACCTTATTGCATTTCCTTCATCAGTGTTTAGCAAATCCTCAAAAGACTTTAAATTTAACATTTCTTGATATTCATCAAGGGCAAGTTACAGGTAATTTTTTAGCAAAGTTCTGTATTTCAAAATCTAAATTAATTTCGAATTGTATAGAATATGGTAAGAATAAAAGAATAAATATTAAAGATGTTTTGTATTTTAATGAAGTTGTTGATCTAATTTCAGATGAGAATAATAATATATGGTTTGAGTTTTTATTTAGATATAATAAAAGTATTGGCATTTTCCATGATTTTAATGAGTTGAAATCAGTTTTGAAACATTGGAAATGGCAATCATTGTATAGAGAATTGTATCCTAACTATTCAGGGGGGGGATGTTGAGAGTTGGATTTTTAAAATATTAGATTGGATATTTGAAGCACAGAATTTTCAGGTGCCAATTGTTGAGTTTATACCGGCAATTAGGAAAGTAGGTGAAAAAGAAACAGAATTTTCAGACTATAGCGGGAATGGTTTAATTAAAAGACTGGCGCAATTTCAAAATCCTTCTCTTGAAGAGCGAGAAAAACGTTATATTTTTAATAAAATAAATAATTTTCTCAAGAATGTTACAGGGAAAATGGATGCAGAAATAGAAATTCCTCATGATCGAGAATATATCTTAGTAAAAATGGATAATAAGGAGCTGCCGCTTACCTCATTAGGTACTGGTATTCATCAAGTTATTATGATTGCTGCATTTTGTACTCTTAGTTCTGAGTGTATAATGTGCATTGAAGAGCCTGAACTGCATTTACACCCTGTTTTGCAGAAAAAACTAATTAAGTATCTTCAAGAGAATACTAAAAACCAGTATTTTATTGCAACACATTCAGCGAGTTTTATAGATACTCAAGGCGCTGCGATCTTCCACGTTCAAAATGATGGTAAGCAAACAACAGTTCGTAACAGTGCGCTTAAGGCTGAACGTTTTGAAATATGTAGACAGTTAGGCTACCGGGCTTCTGATATCTTACAGGCAAATATGGTGATATGGGTCGAAGGACCATCTGATAGAATTTATCTTAATCACTGGATAAAAGCTTATGCTCCAGATCTCATTGAAGGAATGCATTATTCCATAATGTTTTATGGGGGACGGCTATTAAGCCATCTGTCTGCAAACGATGAAGAAATTAATGAGTTTATCGATTTAAGGGCATTAAATCGAAATATTGCTATAGTTATTGATAGTGATAAACCAAACTCTAGACAGCATATTAATGATACAAAGAAACGCATTAAAGCTGAATTTGGTGATGGTCATGGTATGTGCTGGATTACAGATGGGCGTGAAATTGAAAACTATATTGAACACACTCAACTTCAAAGGGTTGTAGCTAAGAAATATCATTCAAAATATTCACACCCAGCAGATGGTGGAAAATATGATCATTCACTTTTCTTCTATAAGAAAATTGGAAAATCTCAGGAAAAAGAGCTGCAAAAGGAAGTAGATAAAGTCGATATTGCCCGTTTGGTGTGTGAAGAAGAAGCTAATTTGGATGTGCTTGATTTAAGACAGAAAATAAAGGCGCTTGTTGAACTGATTCAAAAAGCAAATTCCATAGACTTGAAGTAAGCACATAGGCTGTTTTTCACAACAACTCTCTTTTGAGGAACTAGCCGTTAGAGTAGTATTCGATCATGCCCCTCTTGCTTGCTAAGTACTCAAGAGAGACATGAAACTGGATGCTGCTATATAATCCATGTTTTAAGCACACGGCTATATAGTTGATTTCACTTCACCGTTTCCAGATTAAACGCCGCAGCAAACAAAGCCTTGGTGTAATCTTCCTGCGGATTTGAGAAGATGCTTTCAGCATCACCTTGCTCAACAATATCACCATTGCGCATCACGATAATGCGGTTGGAGATGGCGCGGACGACCTTGAGGTCATGGCTGATGAACATATAGGTGAGTTTGCGTTTGAGTTGCAGCTCACGCAGGAGCTCAATGATCTGGGCCTGAACAGACATATCAAGCGCTGAGGTTGGCTCGTCCAGCATGATGAAGCGTGGTTCGAGGACGACTGCGCGGGCAATGGAAATGCGCTGGCGCTGGCCGCCTGAAAATTCATGAGGGTACCGATCCATGACTTTTGGATCAATCCCTACGTCATGCAGAGCCTGTGCAACGATATTCCGCTGCTCTTCATAAGAGAGGTTACGCTGCTGGACGCTCAGGCCTTCGGCAACAATCTCGGCAACTGACATACGTGGGGAGAGTGAGCCGTATGGATCCTGAAAGACGATTTGCAGGTCTTTGCGTAGGGGGCGGATTTGTTTGGCTGTCAGGCTGTCAATGCGGTTGCCAAGAAATGCAACCGGGCCTTCTGATGAAATCAGGCGCAGGATTGCCAGACCAAGGGTTGTTTTACCGGAGCCGGATTCTCCAACAATGCCAAGCGTCTCACCTTCGCGGATGCTGAGGGAGATATCATTGACGGCTTTAACGTGCCCGACGGTGCGGCGCCAGAAGCCCTTTTTGATTGGGAACCAGACCCTGAGTGGCCCAGCCTCAACAATTGTCGGGGCATTATCCTCTATCGGATTAGCCCGACCTTTGGGCTCGGCAGCCAGCAGGCGCTTGGTATATTCATGTTGCGGGTTGTTGAAGACTTCTGAGACAGGCCCTTCTTCAATAATCTTGCCTTTGAGCATCACACAGACGCGGTCGGCAATCTTGCGGACGGTGCCGAGATCATGGGTGATAAACAGCATCGACATGTTGAGCCGTTTTTTGAGATCTGCCATCAGTTCCAGAATCTGGGCCTGAATGGTGACATCAAGGGCTGTGGTTGGCTCATCCGCAATCAGCAGTTCCGGCTCATTGGCGAGGGCAACTGCAATCATAACACGCTGGCGCTGACCGCCCGAGAGCTGGTGCGGATAGGCGCCAAGACGGCTTTCTGCATCGCGCAGGCCAACAAGATTCAACAGTTCCAGTGTTCTTTTCCGGGCCTGTTGGTCATTCAGACCCTTATGGATTTTCAGGATTTCACCAACCTGCTTCTCAATGGTGTGAAGCGGGTTAAGGGATGTCATCGGCTCCTGAAACACCATTGTGATGTCATTACCGCGAACCTTCAGGAGATCATTCTCTGAGGCTTTGAGCAGGTCTTTGCCTTTAAAGAGAATTTCACCAGAGGGGTGGCTTGCTGATGGATAGGGAAGAAGCCGCAGGATTGAGAGCGATGAGACAGATTTGCCTGAGCCGGATTCTCCAACCAGCGCAACCGTCTCTCCCTTGTTGATATGGAATGAGATATTGTCGACAGCCAGCTGATCCTTGCCATCCTGATGGAAAGCAACGGAGAGATTATTGATGGAGAGGAGAGGGCTATTCATCGGAATGTCTTCCTCGGATCAAGGGCGTCGCGGACAGCCTCACCAATAAAGATCAGCAAACTCAGCATAACAGCAATTGTAAAGAAGCCGGACAAACCAAGCCAAGGAGCCTGAAGATTGGCCTTACCCTGTGCCAGAACTTCACCAAGTGATGGTGAACCGGGCGGTAAACCGAAGCCTAAGAAGTCGAGCGATGTTAGGGTGGAAATGGCGCCATTCAGAATGAAGGGCATGAAGGTCAGGGTCGCAACCATGGCGTTGGGCAGCAGGTGTTTGAACATGATGGTCCGGTCACGCAGGCCAAGGGCGCGTGCGGCACGTACATATTCAAAATTGCGGCCACGCAGAAACTCTGCTCTGACAACACCAACCAGAGCTGTCCACGAGAACAGTAGCAGGATGAAGAGCAGGACAAAGAAGCTTGGTGCAATGAATGAGGAAACAACCAGCAGCAGATAAAGCGATGGAATGGCTGTCCATATTTCAATGACGCGCTGGAATATCAGATCAACCCAGCCGCCGAAGTACCCCTGTACCGCACCGGCCGCAATACCGATGACAGACGAAAGGGCAGCCAGTATCAGACCGAATAAAACAGAGAGGCGGAAGCCATATATCAGACGGGCGAGAAGATCTCTGGCCTGATCATCTGTGCCCAGCCAGTTCCATTCAAGATCCCTGCAGGTTGAGCCACCTTTGCGTTCAGCAACGGTTTTGCACTGTTCATCGCTCAGCATCCATGTGGGCGGTGAGGGAGCCGGAACCGGGATGTCGTAATTGTTGGTGAAATACGAGAAACGGATTGGTGGCCAGACCATCCAGCCGTTGGCATTGATCTCATCCGAGATTGCCTTGTCGCGATAATAGGTTTCAGCCAGAAAGCCGCCGAATTTCTCTTCCGGATAGTCAATCAGGACAGGAAACAGAACTTCGCCTTTGTAATAGGCAATAATTGGTCGGTCATTGGCAATGAACTCTGCGAACAGGCTGCCAATAAACAGGATCATAAAGACCCAGAGAGACCAGTACCCGCGACGGTTGGATTTAAAGTTGTTCCAGCGTCTGCGCGTGATTGGTGAGAGCCTCAGGAAGCCGGACTTGTCGATTGGTGGTGCAACCGGTGCAGCTGTTGAGGCTGAATGAACGGATTGAATATCGCTGGTCATATCACACCTTCCTGCTCTCGAAGTCGATGCGCGGGTCGATCCAGGTATAGGCAAGATCGGAGACCAGATTGGCGATGAGGCCAAGCAGCGAGAAAATGAAGAGGTTGGCGAAGACAACAGGGTAATCACGGCCAACAATTGACTCATAGGACAAGAGCCCCAGCCCATCCAGTGAGAAGATCATTTCAATCAGCAGTGAGCCGGTAAAGAATGCCGAGATAAAGGTTGAGGGAAAACTGGCAATCACGATCAGCATGGCGTTGCGGAAAACGTGTCCGTACAGAATCTGGTTTTCCTTAAGCCCCTTCATCCGGGCTGTCAGAACGTATTGCTTGCGAATTTCATCAAGAAAGGAGTTCTTGGTCAGCAGTGTCAGTGTCGCAAAGGCCGATAATGACATGGCAAACAATGGCAGGATGAGGTGGTGGAAGTAATCCAGAATTTTACCAAACAACGATAGTTGGGCAAAGTTTTCACTGGTCAGGCCGCGCATTGGCAGGAAGCTCATATTGAATGAACCACCCGCAAACAGAATAAGCCCAAAGATTGCGACCATGAAGCCCGGAACGGCATAGGCGATAATAATTGCCATGGAGGTCCAGCTGTCAAAACTGGTGCCGTCCCTGACTGCTTTCTTGATCCCAAGCGGAATAGAGATGAGATATGAGAGAAGGGTCATCCATATCCCGAGCGAAATGGAAACCGGCAATTTCTCTTTGATGAGTGAGAGGACGTCAATATCGCGGAAGTAGCTCTTGCCGAAATCAAAACGGGCATAGTCCGAAAGCATTTTGACGTAGCGTTCGTCCCATGGCTTATCGAGACCAAACTGTTTTTCAAGGCTTTTGATAAACTTCGGGTCGAGGCCCTGCGCACCGCGATAAGATGAGCCGCCTTCGCTGCCGCTCATAGCCGCGCTGCCGATATCACCGCCACCTCCCGATATACGGGAAGTTGCACCCAGATTTTGCCCCTGTAACTGCGCAATGACGCGCTCAACCGGGCCACCGGGCACAAACTGGGCAATTGCAAATGTAACCGTCAGAACACCCCATATGGTGAAGACCATGAGGATCAGGCGGCGCAGGATGTATGAAGCCATTAATCAAGCCGTTCAGAATGCATTTCAGCTTCAGGTTTAAGCTGAAAGCCTTAACGGATTGTTTACCGTAAACGGATTGTGCAAAATTTCTGTCAGCCTTTACCGATTTTCTTCGCCTTCTCGGCATCATACCACCATGTCATTGGGGCACCGGTATCAAAGCGGGGGCGTTTGTCTGGTCGTGAGTACATATTCCACCAGGCAACCCAGCTTTTGTTATTGTACCACATGGGGACCCAGTATTTTTCTGCACGCAGGATACGATCAAGAGCACGGCAGGCAATATTCAGTTCCTCCCGGCTTTTGGCTGCTGAGATATGCTCAATCATGGCATCAATGGCCGGGTTGCTAATGCCGCAATAGTTCAGTGAACTTGGTGTTTTCGCCGCCTGAGAACCATAGACAAGGCGGAGGCTGTCCCCGGGTGTTAATGAGCCGCCTGCATTTAGGCTGATAATATCAAAATCAAAAGAATTCAGCCGCTGCTGGTATTGTGAAGCATCAACGATCCGTGACCGGGCATTAATGCCAAGCCGGCCAAGGTTGGCAATGAATGGCTGGGTATGGGGTTGCAGTGTCGGCTGAAAATCCAGAAACTCAATCTCAAATGCTGAGCCGTCTGGTAAGAGGAGTGAGCGCCCTTTACGTGTGCAGCCTGCCTCCATCAGCAGTTGGTCGGCTCTTCGCAAAAGGTTTCTGTCCTGTCCTGAACCGTCAGATACAGGAGGCAGATAGGCCTCGTCAAAAACGCTTTCCGTGATATCCTTGCGGAATGGTTCCAGTAACGCCAGTTCCTCAGGTGAAGGCTTTCCTTTCGCCTTCATGACTGAGTTCTCAAAATAAGATGTTACACGCTGGTAGGAGCCATACATGATCGTGGCATTCGTCCACTCGAAGTCAAAAGCAAGACCGATGGCTTCGCGAATGCGTGCATCTTTAAATTTATCCCTGCGCAGATTGAAACGCCATCCTTGAGCTGAAACGGGGGCTTCAGTTTCAATGCTGTCTCTGAGAACGCGCCCATCCTTGATAGCAGGGAAATCATACCCGGTGGCCCAGATGCGCGAGGTATATTCTGCCTGATAGCTCAGGATCCCACCCTTGAAGGCCTCAAAGGCAACCTGTCGATCGCGGAAATATTCGTAACGAATACGGTCGAAATTATTGAGGCCGACATTCACGGGGAGGTCTTTACCCCAATAGTCAGTGACACGCTCAAATTCTATAAACCGGCCCTGCTCAAAGCGGGAGACTTTATAGGCCCCTGATGTAAGTGGGGCCTCCAGTGAAGCAGCACCAAATTCCCGTCCAGTGTAATAGGCTTTTGAGAAAATGGGCATTGCAGCAACCGTCAGATGCAAGTCGCGTGCACGTTGAGGGGAGAGTGTAACTTTCAGGATATGTTTGGCTTCTGCTTCTGCTGAAACCATATCCTTCAAAATGAGGCGGTAGGTTGGATAAACCTGCTCATCATTTTTGAGTGTATTTAGTGAAAAAGCGACATCTTCCGCAGTTAGTTCTGAGCCATCATGGAAACGTGCTTCCGGACGCAGGCGAAATCGGAAAGTATTTTTATCGTTTGAGATTGATACTGATTGCGCAACGAGCCCGTAAGCGGAGTCGGGTTCATCGCTCGATGATGACATCAGGCTGTCGTAGACCATGCCCATGCCGGCAGCACCTTGCCCACGGAAGGCAAAAATATTCAGGGTATTGAAGGTATCAAATGCCTGATTTCCGCCTGTTGAAGTAATTTGCAGGGTCAGCTGACCGCCTTTGGGAGCATTGGGATTTACGTATGGAAAATGTTTGAAGTCAGCCGGGAGTGCGAGGTCTCCAAAACTTGAAAGACCATGAGTTGTGGTGGAGGCTGCATAAGCGGCTTTAAACGGTAGTTGAGCCAGGACTCCGGCAGCGCTTGCTGTCAGAAGGAGGTCGCGACGTGAGACGGGCATTATCGAGCAGCTCCTGTTTTCTCTGCCAAGGTATTATCGTACCACCAGATAATCGGGAAGCCTGAACTGCCATAGTTGGGCAGCTTGTCTGGGCGACCAAAACGGTTCCAGCGCAATGTCCGTGAGGTGGCTGAGGACCATTGTGGCATTACATAATTGTTTGCCATCAAGACACGATCAAGGGCGCGGGTTGTGGCGACCAGTTCATCCCGGTCTTTGGCAAAGACTATTTTATCAATCAGGGTATCAATCGCTGGGTTCTTAATGCCAGCAAGATTACGGCTACCCTGCTCATCAGCTGATGCGGAGCCCCAATAGCTGCGCTGTTCGTTGCCTGGTGATAATGTCTGTACCCAGTTCTCGGCAGTCAGGATATCGAAGTCAAAGTTGCGCGTGCGGTTTTTATACTGAGCCGGGTCAACTGTTCGGATTGTGACCGTTATGCCAAGCTTCTCAAGGGCCTGTTTGTAAGTCAGGGCATAAGCTTCAAAGCTTGCGTTATCAGATAGAAATTCCACCTTGAAAGGTTCACCTGTTTTGGTGCTGACAAGTGTTCGGCCTTTTAGTTCATAACCAGCTTCTTTCAGTAAGCCCAAAGCCTGACGAAGGTTCTCTCTGACCTGATCCGCTGTGGCGTTGACCGGGTTACGATAGGGAGCTGTAAACACGCTGTCCGGAACCTGCCCGCGGAGGCTTTCTAATATTTCCAGTTCTCGTCCTTGTGGCAGGCCGGAAGAGGCAAGCTCTGTTCCGAAGAAGTAGGAATTGATGCGGGAATACAAGCCATAGAACAGGTTCTTGTTTGTTTCTTCAAAGTTAAAGGCAAGATTAAAAGCGCGGCGTACGCGCTCATCCTTGAACTTGTCACGGCGCAGATTGAAGACAGAAGCCTGCATGATGCCGATATTGCGCATCGCAAACTCTTCCTTGATGACACGTCCCTGTTCAAGGGCTGGGAAATTATAAGCAGTTGACCAGTTTCTTGCGATGTTCTCTGCCCGGAAATCATACTTGTCTGCCTTGAAGGCCTCGACCAGAACAGTGGCATCCCGATAGTACTCATACCGGATTTCATCAAAGTTATACTGGCCCACATTTACGGGCAGGTCTTTGCCCCAATAATCCTCAACGCGTTCAAAGACGGCTGAACGCCCGGTTTCAAAGGATTTCAGTTTATAAGGGCCAGACCCCAGCGGTATTTCAAGGGTTGTCTGGGAAATGTCACGCTTTTTACCATTGGCATCTGCTCCTTCCCACCAGTGTTTGGGTAGGATTGTCAGCTGCCCGACAATGAAGGGAAGCTCTCGATTTCCCTTCTCTTTAAAAGTAAAGGTAATGCTGCGTTGGCCGTTTTTTATGACCTTGTCGACATTTGCATAATAGGAGCTATACATTGGGCTGTATTGCTTGAAAGCTTCAAATGAAAAGATAACATCATCAGAAGTAATTGGTGTGCCATCATGCCATTTGGCACCTTCGCGCAGAGTGTATGTGACACCAGAGTAATCATCCGGATAGCTGACAGTTTCAGCCAGCTGTCCATACATCGCATCAACTTCGTCCTGAGATGACGTCATCAGGCTTTCATAAATAAGCCCAATGCCACCAAGCACCTGCCCTTTGACACCTGCAACGACAATATTGAGGCTGTCGAACGTTCCCTGTGTTGCCAGTCGGACGGTTCCGACTTTTGGAGCTTGAGGATTTACATAATCAAAATGCTTGAAATCTTTTGGAAGCTTGGGTTCACCAACCAGAGCCAATCCGTGTCTGAGCAGGTCTTTCTGTGCCTGAGCCTGTGCGGGAAGCAAAAGAGCTGCAGAAAAGGCAAGGATTATAAGCTGGCGAAACACACGCATCTCCCATTTTGTGACTTTGAAAGTGAATTTATTCTGTTTTGAAGAAATAGGAACCCTATTCTTGCTCTTGCCGAAAAGATGCTGGTGACAGTCGATCTGTTGGGACAAAAAGAAAAGACCGGAGAAACCCCGGTCTTCATATTCTTGAATGTAATCGGTTTGATTACTTCTGTTCTGTTGCGCCTTCAGCAGGAGGAGCTTCAGGGAATGGAACAGGATTGTCAGACAGAGTGCGCAGGTAAGCCAGAACGTCTGCACGATCCTTGGCATTCTTGAGACCAGCAAAGGTCATCTTTGTACCTTTAAGGTATTTTGCTGGTGTATTGATCATGTGATCAATGTCTTCGTAAGTCCATTTTCCGCCCTTTTCCTTAACGACCTTGGAATAGGCAAAGCCCTCGTGGGAGCCAGGTACGCGATCAACAATACCCCAGAGATTCGGGCCAATACCATTCTTGCCGCCCTTGTCAAAGGTATGGCAGGAGACACACTGCTTGGCGATTGTCTTACCCTTATCGGCATCTGCACTGGCCAGAAGGGTTGGCAGAGGAATATCTGCGGGCTTGTTTGGATCTTCAACGACTTCACCGGCAACTGTTGGCAGGTTATAGCCTGCAACTGCAGGTGGGGCAGATGTAAAGATAAACTGACCCGTCAGGTGGATGATAACGACCACAAGAAGGCAACCAAAGAGTGCCCCGAGGAATTTATTGATTTCCATAACCATCGTAAGGGTTCTCCCCGTTTTGTCTGCAAAGGCGGTAACAGGTAGGAAATCTGTTCCGGCTGTTGGGCAAACTCATGTAGCTACGTTTCCCCGAACAGCGGGTTGCGCGACCACATGCCATATGGAAGCGTTGCTTACCTCTTCCAGAAAAAATTGACAATGGCTAATGCGGCAATTTGGCATAATTGCCAAATCTATCTTCTCGTAAATTTGTATAAACCGCTCTGCCAACAATCGTGTGAATGCCTGATGCAGCCTGAAAAAACCTTGAATGACAAGCAGGTAGTTTATTGCTAAGGAGATTTATCTGAAAAACTGTTCTCTAAGGGCAGAGATACTGAAAGTCTGATTTTTGCAGTGATAACGACACATAAATGTGTTTTCTGCGAGATCATTACAATTATGTGTTCTGGAATCACAATGAAACCGCTTGTTCTTATCCCATCCCGTCTTGCTGCAACGCGTCTTCCCAATAAGCCATTGGCAGATATTGCCGGTGACCCAATGATTGTTCATGTCTGGCGCCGCGCCTGTGAGGCTGATATCGGCCCGGTTGCCATCGCAACGGATGCTGAAGAGATTGCGGAGGTTGTAACCAAGGCTGGTGCGCAGGTTGTGATGACAAGCGCTAATCATACAACAGGCTCTGATCGTATTCACGAAGCTTTGCAGAAGCTTGATCCTGCTCGTGAATATGATGTGGTTGTGAATGTTCAGGGTGATTTGCCAACAATTGATCCTAAGGCGATTGCTGCATCCATTCAGCCACTTGACGATACTGCTGTTTCTATTGCGACACTGGTTGCCGAGATCAAGGTTGATGAAGAGCGCAGCAATCCCAATGTCGTGAAAATGGTTGGCACCAAACTGTTTGCGCCAAACCGTTATCGGGCTTTGTATTTTACACGGGCAACCGCTCCATATGGTGATGGGCCGCTTTATCATCACATTGGTCTCTATGCCTATCGCCGTATGGCGCTTGAGCGTTTTGTAACGATGTCGCCTTCACAGCTTGAGATTCGCGAAAAGCTTGAACAGCTTCGCGCAATTGAGGCAGGCATGAGGATTGATGCGATGGTTGTTGATGATGTACCTTTAGGGGTGGATACACCTGCCGATCTTGAACGGGCTCGACAGATTATTGCCGAACGTCAGACTGCAAAGTAAGCTGTTCGCTTGATATAAGTCTTGAGAGTATTTTAAATACGGGTTTTGAATATGCCACTAAGAATATCATTCCAGGGGGAACCCGGCGCTAACTCACATAGTGCCTGTCAGGAAGTCTTTCCTAAGTGGGAAGCCGTGCCTTGCCCGACTTTTGAGGATGCTTTTGCAGCCCTTGCTGATGATACTGTCCAACTGGCTATGATCCCGATTGAAAACTCAATTGCAGGGCGTGTCGCTGATATCCATAATCTGCTGCCAACATCCGGTTTTCATATCATTGGCGAACATTTTCTGCCCATCCACTTCCAGCTGATGGGATTGCCCGGGGCTGATCTGTCAACGATCAAGTCGGTTCACAGCCATATTCATGCGCTTGGACAATGCCGTAAGATTATTCGCAAGCTTGGTTTCAAGGCTGTTATCGCTGGTGATACGGCGGGTGCAGCGCGCGAAATTCGTGATGCGCAGGATATCACTCGTGCTTCATTGTCACCACGCATGGCGGCTGACCTGTACGGGTTGAAGATTCTTCTCGAAGATGTCGAAGACGAGGTCTACAACACAACACGCTTCGTTATTCTGTCCAGAACACCTGATTGGGTGCCGGTTGGCAAAGGGCCGACGGTAACAAGTTTTGTGTTCCGGGTCCGCAATATTCCGGCGGCTCTTTATAAAGCGCTTGGTGGTTTTGCCACTAATGGCGTGAACATGACTAAGCTTGAAAGTTACATGGTTGACGGACAGTTCACGGCGACGCAGTTCTATGCTGAAGTCGATGGACACCCTGAAGAACCAGCTCTCAAGCGTGCCCTTGAGGAGCTGGACTACTTCTCAAAGGAACTGCGTGTTCTGGGTGTTTATGCAGCGCATCCATTTCGGGAGCGTCTGGATCTCGGACCAGCTGAATAAAAAACAATCAGTTTTCCAGAAAGATGCGCAACAGATGATGCGCAATCGCAACGGGAGGAGGGGCGCTTCGCCCTTCCGGATGATTGCCTTCAAAGAGTTGACGCACCTCTTCTTTTGAGAACCAGTGAGCCTCTTCAATCTCTTCTTCATCAATCACAATATCTGAGCTATCGGCGATGCCATGCATGCCGATCATCAGGCTTGATGGAAAGGGCCATGGCTGGGATTGCAGATAACGGACTTCTCCGACACGAACCCCTGTTTCCTCAAAGACTTCACGGCGGACCGCCGCTTCAACGGTTTCGCCCGGTTCAATAAAGCCTGCAAGGCACGAAAAGCGTCCGGGTGGGAAATGGGGTGAGCGCCCAAGCAGACACTGGTCGCCTTTTGTAATCAACATGATTACGACAGGATCTGTTCGCGGAAAATGCTGGGCATTGCAGAAGGAGCAATCCCGCCTGAAGCCTGATGACGCATGAGAGGTTGGGTGGCCGCAATTTGCGCAGAAACGATTGCGGTTATGCCAGGTCAATATTGATTTGGCAGAGGCCAGCAGGCCAAGTTCGGCTTCCGGCAAAAGCATATCTGTTGCCAGACTGCGCAGATCGTTGACGATAAATGAGGTGTTTGCCGCAAATACTTCTGCTTTTTCGTTGGAAATCAGCGTCGCAATCACGGGGACATCATTGTAGTCGCCGAGTAAAACCTGCTCTTTATGGTCGTCTGGCATTTCGAAATCATGGCGACTGAGCAAAGCTGTTAGTGGTGGGCCTTTACGGGCAATAACTTTGTCTTCTGCACATAAGATCGAAATATAGGAACCTGCTTTTAAGGTATGCTCAAGCGCCAGCGGGTCCTGCTGTACGGTGTGGCGCACAAGTGACGGACGAGAAGAAAAACCAAGCGGTGCCATAAAGAACCTCAAAAACGAAATCACTGATGTTTGTACATATGTGGGGGCCAGAGGATGTGAGCCTAGGCACAATCATGATGATGATAACTAAAGTGTCCTGATAAATATTGAAATGTTTCCCTGAAAAACTGTGTCGTGTTTGTGTGAAATTCCCCACATCATCCCAAAGATACTTGCGTTTGTTTGCACAAACCCCCATATAAGCGACGGGAGGCTGGCGAGGGACGTTTCATTCGCCAACCGGGTCAGGTCCGGAAGGAAGCAGCCCCAACGAATTCGAGCGGGTCTTCGTCCAGCTTCCCACCTTTCTTGCAATGGTACCCTTGGGGTTCGGGCCATTCTTTGAAAGATTGCGAATTCGTGGCTAGGGGCTATTATAACGCTCCAATACTGAAACCCCGTTGAACTGGCCCGATGGAAGATACCGAAACAGGCGTAAATCATTTTGATGATCCTAATCAGTTGTCTCTGATGGGAGAACCTGCTGCACCTGCACCTCAACAGCAGAGTGCCAGTGGCTATCGTGTTCTGGCCCGTAAATATCGACCATTGACCTTTGAGGATCTCATCGGTCAGGAGGCAATGGTTCGTACACTCTCAAATGCTTTTGATACGGGACGCATTCCTCAGGCCTGGATGCTGACAGGTGTTCGTGGGGTCGGTAAAACCACGACAGCCCGCATTCTTGCGCGTGCACTCAATTATCAACTGGCTGATGGCACAGGTGCGCCAACAATTCATATGCCAAACCTTGGCGTTCACTGTGAAGCGATTATGGAATCGCGTCATGTTGACGTGCTGGAGATGGATGCGGCGTCGCATACGGGTATTGAGGACGTTCGTCAGATTATTGATGGTATCCGGTACTCTCCGGTGTCAGCGCGCTATAAAGTCTACATCATCGACGAAGTCCACATGTTGTCGGAAAAGGCATTCAATGCTTTTCTGAAAACTCTGGAAGAGCCGCCGCCACACGCCAAATTTATTTTTGCAACAACTGAAATTCGTAAAGTTCCAATCACGATTCTCTCCCGCTGTCAGCGGTTTGATCTGAGACGTGTCGAGGCAGACCAGCTGGTGAATCATCTGGGCCGTATCTGTGAGAAGGAAAGTGTCAGCGCAGAGCCTGCCGCTTTAAGTGCAATCGCCTTGGCTGCAGAAGGCTCGGTTCGTGACAGCCTTTCGCTGCTCGATCAGGCGATTTCTCATGGTGGTGGTAATATCGTGGCAGATACTGTGCGCGATATGCTTGGCCTGGCAGATCGTACGCAGGTGATTGATCTGTTCGAAGCCGTTATGCGTGGTGATATGCCGGCCAGTTTTGCAGCACTGCGTAACCAGTATAATTCAGGTGCTGATCCGGTTGTCATTATGTCCGATCTTGCATCATTCATTCATCTGGTTACGCGCCTCAAGCTGGTGCCTGATACGGCTAAAGATCCGTCTGTGACGGAAATTGAGAGAACAAGAGGGCTGGAATTCGCTGAGAAGCTTTCTGTCCGTGTTCTTTCCCGTGCATGGCAGATTCTGCTCAAGGGTATTCCTGAGGTTCAGAATGCTGCCCGTCCGGTTGCCGCAGCTGAGATGGTTCTTGTGCGCCTTGCCTATGTAGCAGATCTGCCGACACCTGATGAGGCTATCCGTGCTTTACGCAATAATGGCCGAAGCACGGCTGCATCAGTTTCGACGAATGGGCAAAGTGCCCGTAATAGTGCTGTCAGTAACAATAGTGCACCAGTGAATGCTGGTCAGATTACACCGTCTGCTTCTGCTCAGTCGGTGCCTGTTCAATCTCCCCCACCCATGGGCGGTGCGCCAACAATGATGGCGGTTTCCGGTGGTGGCAGACCAGCTCCAATGCCTGTACCGATGTCTGCTCCTACACCTGTGCCTGTGGCTCAAGCCGAACAGGCTCAGCCAATGGGTGGCGTCCGGTTGCGTCGCTTTGAAGATGTCATAGCTTATGCTGGTGAACAGCGGGAGATGCGCATTAAGGTTGCTCTCGAGAGTGATGTTCATCTGGTTCATTTTGAAGAAGGCCGCATAGAGTTTCGTTTGGCAGAGGGGGGTAGCCAGACACTTGCCAATGAGCTGGCCCGTTTGCTGCATGACTGGACAGGTCAGCGCTGGATTGTTGCCTTATCTTCAAATGATGGTCAGGAAACGGTCAGAAATGTCCGTGAGCAGAAAGCTACCGAACGTCGCAATACCGTGACGGCGCATCCGCTGGTTCAGACAATTTTATCTCAGTTTCCCGGTGCGCAGATTACAGACGTGAGAGACCGTCGTGAAGAAATCGCTCCGACTGCTGATCCGGAAATCGATAATGAGCCTGATACAGGCAGCGATTTCGACGAACTATAAAACAGATACATCCTTCAGGAGATAAAGCCATGCGCGATATGATGGGTTTGATGAAACAGGCTCAGGCCATGCAGAAGAAAATGCAGGATATGCAGGCCGAAATCGAACAGATGACCGTTGAAGGAACGTCTGGTGGTGGTGCGGTTAAAGTAACCCTTTCTGTCAAAGGTGACATGAAAGGCATTGCTATTGACCCAACTCTGATGGTTCCTGATGAAAAGGAAATTCTCGAAGACCTGATCGTTGCCGCAATGGCTGATGCTCGTACAAAAGCTGAGCGCATTATGCAGGAACGTATGGCCGATGTCACAGGTGGCTTACAGCTCCCTCCCGGTATGAAGCTGTTCTAAGGCTTAGATTATGGCGCGCTCTGTTGCAGGACCGGAAATCGAAAGATTGATCCAGCTTTTAGCCCGACTTCCCGGGCTGGGGCCGCGGTCTGCACGTCGTGCTGCTTTACACCTGATCAAGAAACGTGAGCAGCTCCTGCAGCCACTTGGTGAGGCAATGCAGGTGGCATGTGAGCGCGTTATGGTCTGCGATAACTGCGGAAATATTGATACGGCTAATCCTTGCACGCTCTGTTGTGATACCAGCCGTGATAACTCAATTCTGGTTGTGGTTGAGGACGTATCCGATCTTTGGGCGCTTGAACGTGCAGGGGCTCTCAATGCACGCTATCATGTTCTGGGAGGCGTATTATCGCCGCTCGATGGTGTCCGGCCGGAACATCTCAATCTCGACAAGCTTGTGATGCGTGCGGCTGATACTTCCGTAACAGAAGTCATTCTGGCTCTCAGTGCGACAGTGGATGGACAGACCACAGCCCATTATGTGACTGAGCTACTCTCTCATTGTGATGTGAATGTCACCAAACTGGCCCATGGGGTACCGGTTGGTGGTGAACTTGATTATCTGGATGAGGGAACTCTTTCTGCTGCTATCAAGCAGCGGACGCGATTCTAAGAGACCCTGATTTTACTCATATAGCCATATACAATATTGGGTGGAGTAATGTGATTATTCCGCCCAATATTGTATGAAATTCCTTTCTGTATTCAGATCTCTTCACCAATAAGTCTTGACGTTGTGCTATTTTGTCGCACATATATGTGTTGACATAAATAGCGCTGCGAAATTTTCGGAAATTCTCTGAACTCTAAGCTACGTAATGGGTTGTGCTTTCGTAGTAGTTGGTATGTGTTTTGATGATAGCGCTGTTAAGGCAAGAATCGTTGCGCTGCAAAGGTTTTGGGCCTGATTTTGAGTATAATTTAAAGTGCGGGCTGCGTGAAAATGTCCTATATTAGGCACATTAAGAAGCATACGTGTTTCCTCAGGAGGCTACTGAAATGGATGCTACCGTAAATAAGCCTGATGTCGTCATTGATCCATGGCGCGGCTTTAATGCAGGTGACTGGAATACAAGCGTCGATGTACGCGACTTCATCCAGAAGAACTACACTCCTTATGAAGGCGATAGCGCCTTCCTTGCCGGCGCAACAGAGCGCACAAAAGCCGTTTGGGAGAAGCTTTCCAAGTTGCTTGCTGAAGAACGCAAGCGCGGCGTACTTGATGTTTCCGCTGATCGCGGTTCAACAATCACAGCACATGATGCTGGCTATATTGATCGTGATCTTGAATTAATCGTCGGTCTTCAGACCGATGCACCTTTGAAACGCGCAATCATGCCAAACGGCGGTCTGCGCATGGTGCAGAATGGTCTCGAAGCTTATGGCTTCAAGTCTGACCCTGCTGTTGATGAAATCTGGACACATTACCGTAAGAGCCACAATCAGGGCGTCTTCGATGTTTACTCTCCAGAAATTCTGGCTGCTCGTAAGTCTGGTGTGATCACCGGTCTACCAGATGCTTATGGCCGTGGTCGAATTATCGGTGACTACCGTCGTGTTGCTCTTTATGGTGTTGATTTCCTCCGTAAAGACAAACAGCGTGAATTCCATGAGCTTGATAACGGCGTATTCACCGAAGACGTCATGCGTCTACGTGAAGAGCTTTCCGAACAGTGGCGCGCTCTTGATGAGCTGAAGCAGATGGCTGCAAAGTATGGCTATGATGTCAGCCGTCCTGCAACAAATGCTCGTGAAGCTGTCCAGTGGGTTTACTTTGCCTATCTCGCAGCTGTGAAGGAACAGAATGGCGCTGCCATGTCCTTCGGCCGTGTTTCGACATTCCTTGATGTCTACATTCAGCGCGATCTGAACGCTGGCGTTCTGACAGAAACTGAAGCTCAGGAACTGATTGACGATCTGGTCATTAAGCTGCGTATCGTTCGCTTCCTGCGTACACCTGATTACGATCAGCTGTTCTCTGGCGATCCAACCTGGGTTACAGAATCCATCGCCGGTGTCGGTGAAGACGGTCGTCCTCTGGTTACAAAGAACAGCTTCCGCTTCCTGCAGACGCTTTACAATCTTGGCCCAGCACCAGAGCCAAACCTGACTGTTCTGTGGAGCACAGAGCTGCCACAGGGTTTTAAGGATTATGCGGCTCAGGTCTCAATCGAAACATCATCGATCCAGTATGAGAGCGATGATGTGATGCGTCCTAAGTGGGGTGATGACTACGGCATTGCCTGCTGTGTCTCTGCGATGCGTATCGGTAAGCAGATGCAGTTCTTCGGCGCTCGTGCAAACCTTGCCAAGGCCCTTCTTTACGCAATCAACGGTGGCGTTGATGAAAAGACAGGCACAAAGGTTGCCCATGGTTTCGAACCAATCACAGATGACGTGCTCGATTATGATACCGTCATGAAGAAGTTCGATCCGCTCATGGACTGGCTTGCCGCTACCTATGTTAAGGCTCTGAACTGCATTCACTATATGCACGACAGATATTCCTACGAGCGTATTGAGATGGCGCTGCATGATCGTGATATCCTGCGCACCATGGCTTGCGGTATCGCCGGTCTCTCGGTTGCTGCTGACTCCCTGTCAGCCATCAAGTTTGCCAAGGTAAAGGTTATTCGTAACGAAGAAGGTCTGGCAACAGACTTCGAAATCGAAGGCGATTACCCTGCTTATGGTAATAACGATGACCGTGCAGATGATATTGCCGTGTCTCTGGCTTCTTCCTTCATGGAGAAGATCAAGGCTCAGCCATATTTCTACCGTAACTCCATGCCGACCCAGTCTGTCCTGACGATCACATCCAACGTGGTCTATGGTAAGAAGACAGGTAATACACCTGATGGTCGTCGTGCTGGTGAGCCGTTCGCTCCGGGTGCAAACCCAATGAATGGTCGTGACGTGAAGGGCTTCGTAGCTGCCGGTGCTTCGGTTGCCAAGATCCCTTACGAATGTGCCCTTGATGGTATCAGCTGGACAGCTTCGGCAACACCTGATGCCCTTGGTCGCTCACTTCCAGAGCGTAGCCGTAACCTGGCAAATTGCCTTGATGGCTTCTCGGGTGGCGGTGGCTTCCACGTTAACGTCAACGTTTTCAACCGCGAGACGCTTATTGATGCCATGGAGCATCCAGAGCTCTATCCGCAGTTGACAGTTCGTGTGTCTGGTTATGCTGTCAACTTCATCAAGTTGACCCGTGAACAGCAGCTTGACGTTATCAGCCGTACGTTCCATGCCTCCATGTAATGGAGCACCTGACGGTTCTATGATATAATATTGACGGCCGGTTTATCCGGCCGTTGATTTTGAGGAGTGGTAAGAATGGCAAATACCCCGGATACATCTCCCGAGCGTAAAGAGGCCGCCGCAGGCAGCATCGCTGACGGTGATGTGGTCGGGTATCTCCATTCCGTTGAAACGGGCGCTGCGGCTGATGGCCCCGGTGTGCGTTTTGTCTTCTTTACCTCTGGCTGCCAGTTTCGCTGCCTGTACTGCCATAATCCTGATACGTGGAAACTCCATCGTGGCCGCAAGGTGACGGTTGATGAGGCACTTGCAGAGCTGAAACCTTTGGCCGGTTTCTTTAAATTTGCTGGCGGGGTCACCATTTCGGGTGGTGAACCACTCATGCAGCCGGAATTTGTTGGAGCGCTTTTCCGGAAGGTTAAAGAACTGGGCCTGCATACGGCACTCGATACTCAGGGCTTCCTGCATCACGATACAGATGACAGTTTCTATGATGCTGTCGATCTTGTCATGCTGGATATCAAGCATAGTGATCCGGTTAAATACAAGGAACTGACAGCCCAGGAGCTGCAGCCAACCCTTGATTTTGCCAATCGTATGGTGCGTCTCGGCAAAGAAATCTGGATACGTTATGTGCTGGTTCCCGGCTGGACCGATGATGTCGATGATGTTGAGAGGCTGGTTGATTTCGTTGAGACGCTTGGAAAAGCTGTCACCCGTGTCGATGTCCTGCCATTCCACCAGCTCGGTGCCCATAAATGGGAAGAGGTGGGAATGGAATACGCGCTGAAAGATACGCCAACACCAACGCCAGAACTTGTCGATCGTGTGAAAAAGCAGTTTGCAGACCGCGGCTTTTTGGTGCAGTGAGGTTGGACTCCTCTAACTTTAGTAGAGGTGCTATAGAAGCACCGACTCATAATGTTAGAAAATTGGACACTTGTACAAAATTATAGTAATTTGATACGTAAGTGCTCTGCAGATTTTCCCTTTGGGGTGTGAATTGGAAAATGACTGATCCTGTTCTGGGAGAGGTCGTATGTATTTGATGCTCTGTCATTAGGGCAATCACTGGAAGAAAAGTGTAGAACGATGAATAAAACTCTGACGCTGGTCATCAACTGTGGTAGTTCCTCTCTCAAATTTGCCCTTATGCCGAATGAAAGCGGTGAAGATCCGGTATTGAGCGGTCTTGCCGAACGCCTTGGCGATTCTGATGCTTCAATTACCTACAAGTCTTCAGAAGGCAAAAAAGAAGAGAGCCTGAATGGTGGTGATCATGCCACTGCTCTTGAAGCCCTGATCAACCATATTGATCAGAAAGGCCTTCTGGCTTCTGTTACTGCTGTTGGCCACCGCGTCGTTCATGGTGGTGAAGAGTTCCATAAGTCTGTTCTGATCGACGATAAGGTCATTGCAGCAATTGAGCGTTGCAGCCCACTGGCTCCTCTGCATAACCCACCAAACCTGCTTGGTATTCGCGTTGCCCGTGAAAAGCTGCCAGCTCTGCCACAGGTTGCCGTGTTTGATACAGCTTTCCATCAGACAATGGAGCCACAGGCTTACCTCTATGCCCTGCCAATGGAATACTACCGTGAATACGGTGTACGTCGTTATGGTTTCCATGGCACAAGCCATCGCTTCGTTTCTGACGAAACACGTCGCATGCTGGCTCTTGATCCAAAAGATCACGGCATCGTAATTGCCCACCTCGGTAATGGTGCATCAGCAACAGCCGTCAAGAATGGCGAAAGCGTTGACACAACAATGGGCCTGACACCTCTCGAAGGTCTGGTCATGGGTACCCGTTCCGGTGACGTTGATCCAGGTGCACTGGTTTACCTTGCTAACCGCGCCAATATGTCAATCAATGACCTCGACAACATGCTGAACCGCAAGAGTGGTCTGCTTGGTTTGTCTGAGCTTTCGAATGACTGCCGTACACTGGAAGAAGAAGCTGCAAAGGGTCATCCGGGTGCCAAGATTGCTCTTGACGTTTTTGCTCACCGTCTTGCCCGCCTGATCGGTGGTCTGGCCATGTCTCTTGATCGTCTGGATGCCGTGACATTCACAGGTGGTATTGGTGAAAACTCCTCACTGCTCCGCAAGATGACAATTGAACGTCTGAAGCCATTTGGTATCGTTCTTGATGATGCTGCTAACGAAAAGTGTGTTCGTGGTACTTCAGGTGTCATCAGTGGTGCAACAGGTCCTAAGGCACTTGTTGTTGCAACCAATGAAGAGCTGATGATTGCACGCGATACCCTCGCGATTGCCAACGCCTCCCGTTAATCGGGAGGCCAAACTTAAGGCACACCAGAATGGTAAAGAAAGCAAAGACATTCTTCCTTGTTCCGGTTGGTAGCGATGCGCCTCTGACCTCCATGGGCCTCGGTCTTGTCCGGGCTCTGCAGAGAGATGGTATCAAGGCTGGTTTTGTCAAACCGATCGCCCAGCGCGTTGGCCTCGGCCGTTCGGTTTTCTCGACACATTTTGCACGCACCATTTGTCATATTGATGCTCCATCCCCACTTCCTTCCGCACATATGGAAACATTGCTGCGGACAGGTCGGATGTCTCAGTTGATGGAAGAGGTCGTCAATATTGTTGAACCGACCCGTAATGACAATGATGTTGTTATTATTGAAGGTCTTCTGCCTGATGGCGATCGCCAGTTTGATGCGCGCGTCAATGTTGAGATGGCTCGCGGTTTGGCATCAGAGCTTATTCTGGTTGTTAATGCCAGCCGTCATACACCGAGTGAACTGGTTGAAAGCATTGAGCTGACAACGCAGCAGTTTGGTGATGATCTCAAGCCAAGTGATGTCGTTGGCATTCTGATCAATCGCATTCCGTCTGGTGCGGAAGGCGAGCAGTTCATGTCTGACTTCCGTCGTCTCTATTCAGCTGCCCCGGTTCTGGCTGCTGCGCCGACAGAAGATCGCTTGAATGCACCGCGTCTTCTGGACGTTGCAACGGCTCTGAACCTGCGTGTTGAACATGCCGGTAATATGTCCCGCAGCCGCGTTCATGAGGTTGTTGTTGCAGCCCGTGCTGTCGAAAACCTGATTGACCGCCTGCGTCCGGGTGCACTTGTTGTTGCACCGAACGATCGTTCTGATGTCATGCTGGCAACCGCTCTGTCGGTTCTGCGTGGTGTGCCACTCGCTGGGCTTCTGCTGACATGTGGTCATACAATCTCACCAAAGATTGAACCACTGATGCAGTCTGCCCGTCTGGCCGGTCTGCCAATTCTGTCCAGCGATGGTGATACATTCGACACCAGTGCCCGCATTGCCGCTTATCGCGCCCATCTTGGTGCCGATGACGTAGAGCGTGCCGAGCAGGTGCTTGATTTCGTATCAGAATACGTCAAGACAGATCGTCTGCGTAAGAAGATCGGTGAGCCTTCTGAACTGCGTATGCCACCTCCAGCCTTCCGCCATCGTCTGGTGGAAAGTGCCCGTAAGGCTAACAAGCGTATTGTTTTGCCAGAAGGTGACGAGCCACGCACATTGCAGGCTGCTGCTATCTGTCACGAAAAGAAGATCGCTCATTGCGTTCTGATTGGTGATGAAGATCGTATCCGCGATATCGCTGCCGCTCAGGGTGTTGAGCTGCCAGCCGATATCGAGATTGTTGATCCGAACAAGGCTAAAGCCAAGTACATTCCGCCAATGGTGGAACTGCGCAAGGCAAAAGGCATGACAGAACCGCAGGCTGAAAAAGAGCTTGAGGATACCGTTGTTCTCGGCACCATGATGCTCGCAAATGGTGATGTTGATGGTCTTGTGTCTGGTGCTGTTCACACGACAGCCAACACAATCCGTCCAGCTCTGCAGCTGATCAAGACAGCTCCGGGTTCCAGCATCGTATCAAGCGTGTTCTTCATGCTGATGCCTGATCAGGTTCTGGTTTACGGTGACTGTGCCGTTAATCCTGATCCGACAGCTGAGCAGCTGGCAGATATTGCCATTCAGTCGGCCGATTCAGCAAAGCAGTTTGGCATTGAGCCACGCATTGCCATGATCTCCTATTCAACAGGTTCATCCGGTAGTGGTGATGACGTTGAGAAGGTGCGTCAGGCAACGGCTCTGGCTAAAGAAAAGCGCCCTGATCTCCTGATCGATGGCCCGATGCAGTATGATGCTGCCAGCGTTCTCAGCGTTGGCAAGCAGAAGGCTCCGGACAGTCAGGTTGCCGGTCGCGCCAATGTGTTCATCTTCCCTGATCTGAACACAGGCAACACGACCTATAAGGCCGTTCAGCGTTCTGCCAATGTTGTATCGGTTGGCCCGATGCTTCAGGGCCTGCGCAAGCCAGTCAACGATCTGTCTCGCGGTGCTCTGGTCGACGATATCGTCTATACCATTGCCCTGACAGCTATTCAGGCAGACGCGGAATAAGTGTCTCCTTATAAAACTAAGGCGCCGCTTGCGGCGCCTTTTTTATTTTGTCTTTTCATAACCTGATAAGACCCATGTAGCTGTCTTAATGCGTTTAATCATACCTTTCTCTAGCATTCGATGTAGGTATGTCCTGAAAGTATTGTTCTTCATGTGTAAGTTTGCATATTGAGCTGCATGAAATAATTCTTGCGATTTCATAGGTTTTTTTGAGCTAGAGAGCTCTTTAATAATAATATCCTCAACTAAAGCACGGGTGATGCTATTTTTACGTTTAACATCTCTTAAGGCATAGCTTTCATGTCTAGCTTTAATAAGTTGCCTTTCTAAAGCATGTTTCTCCTGCTCCAGTTCTAAAATTTGATGTCCTATTTTTTCAATTTCTTCTAAGAGACGTTTTTCGTAAGCATGGCCTTCAATGGTATTCATTTTGTTTCATTTCTCTTTTTTGAAACATTAATGAAATTACTTATAAAAAATAAATTTTAAAAATCAATGATATAGTGTGTTGAAATATTAGGTAAAACATGATAAGAAAAGATTTATCTTTTCTTATCATGTTTTAATGTCAAAAAACTTACTTGTTGCAAAATTTTGAAGCTAGTAGATAGTTGTCAATGACATGACCGCCCTCTCTTCAAGTAGCAGCCCTTCGTTGGTATCAGTCTATTTGTACGGGGCGGTTTTGTCGTAGGGCATAATGAAATACTCTAAACCTTATTTATCTCCATCTGAACAAATTGAGCTTCTTGTTAGCCGTGGTATGCATGTTCAAGATACGGATGTAGCCCAGCAATATTTGGTGGGGATAGGATATTATAGGTTAAGTGCCTATTGGTTTCCTTTTAGGAAGAAAATCCCAAGTTCTCCAGTGCCTGCTCCGAGTATAACAGGTCGGTATATGGTTTTAGATGAATTTGTTGAGGATGCAAATTTTCAAAATATTATAGATATTTATAATTTTGATAGAAAATTACGACTAATAATCTTAGATGCTTTAGAGAGAATTGAGATTGCATTGCGTACTGATGTTGCATTGCTTTTAGGAAAATTGAGTCCTGTTGCGCATAGACATCAACAATACTTAAATGGTAACTTTACAAGGCATATTCCAAAAGAAAAAAATAATACAAGACATTTTGAATGGTTAGAGAGGCAAGATCACTTATTCTTAAGATCAAAAGAGATATTTGCCCAGCATTTTAAAACTAAATACAATTCAGATGCCCATCCACCTATTTGGATTGCTGTTGAGGCTTGGGACTTTGGTTTGTTGTCAGTATTTTTCCAAGGAATGAAACCTGAAGATCAAAATAATATAGCTTTAAAGTATAAAATTCCAAATGGACTTTTACTTTCCAAGTGGATACGGAGTCTAAATGATTGTCGTAATATTTGTGCTCATCATGGAAGGTTATGGGATCGCGGAGTCGTAAATTATCCAGAATGGGAACAGCTTTCCGACAATGAATTTTTGTGTCACATATTAATGAATAAAGTGTCTTGTCGTAAAATTTATAGTACTTTTTTATGTATCGCTTATTTTATGAGAAGTATGTCTTTCGGAGCAGATTGGCTGAAAGATTTTATCTTGCATATGCAGAGTTTTCCAGCTGGATCTTGCTTGTCTCTTTCTGACGCAGGCTTTCCAAAAGATTGGGAAACACTTCCTATCTGGGTAATAGACCAATAATCAATCGACAATCCGCAAACTTTGCTGAACCGGTAGTCTCTCTGTATCCGGCTCCGGATGTTTAGCTATGCTGGGCTTTTCTTCAAACTCAAGCGCTTCAATTTTCTGGCCGCGTTTGGTGATCTTGTCGGTTGATGTGCGGATCATCGCAACATCATCCTGTGCCTGACGGAAGTGTGTATCAAGTTTGGCAACACGGTCAGACAGGCGTGTGACGTCCACCAAAAGATGCTGGACTTCTGTCTGGATGATATGTGCTTCTTCACGGATACGGGCGTCCTTCACCAGTGACTGCATGACCTGAATGGCTAAGGTCAGCAGGGAAGGTGAGACAATCATAATCCGGGCTTTGTGGGCCTTCTGGACGATATCATCAAAATATTCTGCAATATCGGCGTAAATGGACTCTGCCGGAACGAAGAGCAGGGCAATATCCTGTGTTTCTCCGGCAATGAAGTAGCGTTCCGAAATGGCCTTGATATGTGTGTTGAGGTCATTACGTACCTGTGCAGAGGCAAGTTTGCGTGCGTCATCGGTTTTTGCTTCCCGAAGTAGATTAAACGCTTCGAGCGGGAACTTTGCATCAATAACGAGACCCCGTTCATCACCGGGTAAATGAACAAGGCAATCTGGCCGCTTGCCATTGGAGAGGGTGACCTGAAACTGATAGGAGCCGATGGGCAACCCGTCCCTGATAATCGCTTCCATGCGTCCCTGCCCGTAGGCACCACGGGTTTGCTTGTTGGACAGAACATCCTTCAGGCCGACAATTTCGCCAGTCAGGTTTGAGAGGTTCTTTTGGGCTGCATCAATCAGAGCAAGGCGTTCATTTAGTTTTGCAAGGTTCTCGTTCTGATGACGGCTGGTGCTTTCTAAACTCTGGCCAACGCGATGCTGCAAGCCATCCAGTCGCTCAGCGAGAGCGCGAACCATATCACTCTGGCGCGAACCGAAAACCTCGGCAATGGTCTGCATCCGCCCGCTCATTTCCATTTGCAGGCGATTAAGTTCATTAACGTGCTGTTCCATTTCTCGCGTGCGTTCAACTTCCATAGCCTGCGTAAAGGCCTGTTCACGCCGGGAGCGGCTCTGCATAATGATGAGCGTAATGAGCAGGATGATAATTGCCAGTCCGCCATAAAGCGTCAGCTGCCCCCAGGTGAGGGGATGGGAACCTATTGTAACAATTATTTCATTCATCTGTTCGAATCGTGCTCTCAAGAATGTTCACGAAATGTACTCTTGTTATCTTTCATACGCCACCCCTAATACGTTTAATGGTAAAAAGAGTTTCATAGGGTATGGAGAAGTGTAATGGGTTCTTCTGTTGGTGAGCGCTTAAGAAGCATCCGAAAACAGCTTGCGCTTAAGCAGGCTGAAATGGCTGCACATATGTTCATGAGTGTTAAGGGGTGGCAACTGCTTGAAACACCAAAGGCTGCTCCTAGTGCTCAAACACTCACAAAGCTTACAGAGCTTGGGTTTAGTGCTGACTGGATACTGACAGGGCAAGGCTCAATGCGCTTTGATGATGGCGTGCTTCTCGAAGCTGGGCAGGAACTGGGAACAGAGTTCAATCCTTACGTGCAGGCTATCGAATCCTTTAAAAACAAGGATCCTAAGCCTTCCGAAACATCCCAAAGCCCGCACGAGGCTATGCGTGAAACTGTGACTGTGACAGGTACCGACCCTGAATTGATGGTGCGCACGACAGGCATGGTTGAAAGCGTTTACAGAATTAACGGCATCAACCTGTCCATGTCTGATGTCATACGCATTGGGGTGCCTTACTACGACCGCCTGCGGGCAATCTCTGTGACAGGAACAGAAGATGAGCGCTTAGCGCTTCTCTCTCTGTTAAAGGCGTGGCTTGAAAAGGATATCTCCACAACGGCCAGCAGTTCAAACAATAGCAAAGCCTCGGCTTGAAACTAATCAAGACTTGAAGTTTAAATCAGCTATTGACTTATTGATCTTGCGTCCTAGCGAAATGAAAAGACCCAGTCATATTTGACAGTATACAAAAGTCTGATTTGGCGATTTCCGTTATTTTTCTGAGAAAAAGCAGGATTCATTATCTGTAATTTCAGTATCTGATTGATAAGATTATTCGAGGCGCTTTCGAAAGCCTTTTGAAGCCCGTCCGGGACAATCTTCCTAACTGTAAATCCAAGTGGCAGTATTTCCTGATACTGTGTGCCACTGTAAAAATGGGATAATAAAAAAGCACCCGGTTACCGCGCGCCCGAATGCCTTATCTCTCAACACTTACCCACCACATCCCGCCTACTGTAATATCTAATATCAGATAACAGGGTAACAGCCTTATGCGTATTAATGGGGTATTTAAAATATATTTAGAACAGATATCTTTTGCATTTATGGCAGACTGGTTTATCTGTTTTCGACGGTCCTGTTTGACCGGGCTTTCATAAACGCTTATGTGCATTTCATTATGGCTATCAGACCTCTTGTTATTTTACCGGACTCGCAGCTGCGGCTGAAATCGCAGCCTGTTGAGACAATTACTGACGAAATCCGTACTCTGGCAGAAGATATGCTGGAGACGATGTACGATGCGCCGGGTGTTGGTCTGGCCGCAATCCAGATTGGCGTGCCAAAACGTGTCGTCACGATTGATGTGGCCGATGAGGAAGAAAAGCCGGAACCTCTGGTTCTCATCAATCCTGAGATTATTGCTTCTTCAGAAGAAACAAAGCTTTATCAGGAAGGGTGCCTGTCTATTCCGGAGTATTATGCCGAGGTTGAGCGTCCGGCTGAAGTGACTTTCCGCTATATGGATCTGGATGGCAAAATAATTGAGCGCGAGGCTGATGGCTTGCTGGCTGTCTGTGTTCAGCATGAGCTTGATCATCTGAATGGCGTGCTGTTCATTGATCACCTGTCTCGTCTTAAGCGTGAGCTGGTCATTCGCAAGTTCACTAAAATTGCCAAACGTGAGGGAAATCTCTGATGAGCCTGCGCGTCGTTTTTATGGGAACACCCGATTTTGCCGTTCCGACGCTCTCCGAGATTGTCGGGCAGGGTTATGAAGTGGTCGCCTCCTATACCCGTCAGCCTGCTGCCGCGGGACGTGGTATGGAGCTGCGCCGCTCTCCTGTACATGAAATGGCTGACAGATACGGTATTCCTGTTTTTACGCCGAGTACGCTCAGGACAGAGGAAGAGCAGGCGCTTTTCCGCTCCCATAATGCCGATGTTGCTGTTGTCGTGGCTTATGGAATGTTGCTGCCAAAAGCTATTCTTGATACGCCGACTTTAGGTTGTCTCAATCTTCATGGATCATTGCTGCCACGCTGGCGAGGAGCGGCCCCTATTCAGCGTTCCATCATGGCTGGAGATGCCGAAAGTGGCGTTGCTGTCATGAAAATGGAAGAGGGACTGGATACGGGCCCCGTTGCCATGGTTGAGCGTATTGCCATTACACAGGATATGACGGCTTCAGAGCTCCATGACCGTATGATGGTGCTGGGAGCCGACCTTATGGTACGGGCTCTGGCTGCACTCTCGCGTAATGCTCTTGGTTTTACACCTCAGCCTGAGGAAGGCGTGACATACGCCCAGAAGATCACCAATGCTGAGGCACGCATTGACTGGGCTATGCCTGCGCAACAGTTACATGATCATATCCGTGGACTGTCTCCTTTTCCCGGTGCTTTCTTTGAGGCTGATTTCGGGAAGGGTAAGGAGCGTGTCAAAGTTCTGCGGACACAGCTTGTCGATGCCAAGGGTGAGGCTGGTGTTTTGCTGGATGAGCATGGAACCGTTGGTTGTGCAAATGGTGCCTTGAAGCTGGTTCAGGTGCAGCGTTCCGGTAAATCGCCCATGGCTTTTGATGAGTTTGCGCGTGGGGCACGTATTGGTGCCGGTACACGTTTTTTCGTATGAGCAGGTTGAAGGCTTTAACGGAGTTATCCGATGCCACGTTATAAACTGGTCATCGAATATGATGGCACGCCTTACTATGGCTGGCAGCTTCAGGCTGAACACCCTTCTGTTCAGGGGGCACTTGAAGCCGCGATTGAAAAGTTCTCAGGTCACCCTGTCAGGGTACAATGTGCAGGCCGGACAGATGCTGGTGTCCATGCGACCAGTCAGGTCGTTAATGTTGATCTGGAAAAGGATATGCGTGCCGATACGGTACGTGATGCTTGCAACGCGCACCTAAAAAATGCCCGGGAACTGGTTTCTGTGTTATCGGCAGAACTGGTTGACGAAAGCTTCAATGCACGCATTTCCGCACGGAAACGGCATTACCTTTATCGCATTCTTAATCGCCGCTCCTTGCCTGCTCTTGATGCCAACCGTGTCTGGCATGTGCCGTGGCAGCTGGATGCTGATATTATGCATGAGGCTGCGCAGACTCTGCTGGGGCATCATGATTTTTCAACTTTCCGGTCTTCTGAGTGCCAGGCAAAGAGTCCGATCAAGACGTTGGATCGGTTAGATGTTGAGCGCATCGGTGATGAAATCCGTATCTTCGCGTCTGCACGTTCGTTCCTGCACCATCAGGTTCGCTCTATGGTCGGGACGATAGCCAAAGCTGGAGCAGGTCGCTGGAGTGTTGCAGATGTCAGAGCTGCCCTCGATGCCAGAGACCGCAGCCGCTGCGGCCCAATGGCCCCATCCACCGGGCTTTATCTCATTGGTGTTGATTACGAAGGGTGATCAGGCTCATAGCTTGCCACCAAAAGGGCATTGGGCTGGTTGAACCTGCTGTCTGTCATTGGCAACGCGATAGCGTGCAAAGGTTTCTCCCAGAGCTAAGACCAGATCATCCATCATCTTGTCCGTGTGAAACGGGTTCGGTGTGAGACGTAATCTCTCTGTTCCCTTCGGCACTGTTGGGTAATTGATCGGTTGAACGTATATTCCGTATTCAACCATCAGAGTATCAGATATCTTTTTGGTCAGTACCGGACAGCCCACTTTGACCGGAACAATATGTGATGGGCTGTCCATCAGGGGAAGCTCTGCTTCACGCAACATTCTTTTCAGACGCGCTGCACGTTCCTGATGGCGTAATCTGATTTTGTTGTCCTGTGTGAGGGAACGGATACTTGCAATTGCAGCTGAAACCGTTGCAGGTGGCAGGGAAGTCGTGAAAATAAAGCCGGCCGCATAACTGCGGATTGCATCAATAACGGCTTTTGAAGCTGCGATATAACCACCATGGCATCCAAAAGCCTTGGCAAGCGTACCTTCAATAATTGTCAGCCTTTTCTCTGCATGATCCTGTTGGGAGACACCGCCCCCGTTATGGCCATACATGCCGACAGCATGGACTTCATCAAGATATGTCATCGCGCCATATTGATCAGCCAGATCACAGATTTCGTTGATGGGGCCGAAATCACCATCCATTGAGTACAGAGATTCAAAGGCAATGAGCTTTGGTCTGTCATAACGTTCTGCTTTGAGCAGCTCTTCCAGATGATCAAGGTCATTATGACGGAATATCTTGCGTTCACTTCCGGAAAAACGAATGCCCTCAATCATTGAGGCATGGTTATTTTCATCCGAGAAGATGATCAGATCCGGAAAGATTTTACCAAGCGTTGAAAGTGTTGCGCTGTTGGATACATAGCCGGATGTGAAGAGCAGGGCTGCTTCCTTGTTATGTAAAGAAGATAACTCTTTTTCTAAAGCAATATGGAGCTGGTGCGTTCCTGATATGTTGCGTGTGCCACCAGAGCCTGCCCCCATACGATCAAGAGCAGATTTGCCGGCATCAATAACTTCTGGTCTCAAGCCTTGCCCCAGGTAGTCATTCCCGCACCAGATAACGACATGCTCGGGTCCGGGGCCATGGTTACGTGCAAGAGGATAAATATCCTTATCCCTTTCCAGCCGTGCAAAGACGCGATAACGTCCCTCTGATTTGACTTTCTGGATTGCAGATAGAAATGCTGCTTCGTAATGCATGGCATTCTTTCTTATGATCGTTGCGGGGAATGCTTGTTTTTAAGTTTTCTAATGAGTCTCACCGTTAATTAGGTTAGCAGAAACGAATTTCCAGAAGTAAAAATGCTTTTTTGAGTTTGGAAATAAATATCCAGATTCTTTAATAGGAACGATGTTGTCATGACGATTGACCCACCTAAGCTTTTTATTTTTGGCATGGGGTATTCCAGCCTTTGTTTCATTGAACTTTACGGGCATCTGTTCTCTGAAATTGCAGGGACCGTTCGCTCTGTAGAGAAGGCGCAACAGCTGCAGCGGTTTGGTATCAGGGCTTTATCGTTCGATGATCCGATGGTCAGTACGGAATTGGCTGATGCCGGAGTTGTTCTGTCATCAATCCCTCCCTTGGAGGGTCATGATCCCGTCCTTGAGCAGTTTGGTAGTGAGATGGCTCAGCTCAAGCAGGGGCATTGGTTCGGCTATCTCTCAACAACAGGTGTCTACGGAGATCGGGACGGAGAATGGACTGATGAGGAGACTGAGATCAGTCCCGTTTCTGCGCATTCCAAAGACAGGGCTCAGATCGAGCAGCTTTGGCTGGATTGGGGCGCAAAACACCATAAGGCTGTTCATATTTTCAGACTGACCGGAATTTATGGTCCGGGACGCAATCCGCTAGAAAATTTGTTACGCGGCCGTGCGCAAAACATTATCAAGGAAGGGCAGGTTTTTAACCGTATCCACGTTGAGGATATCTGTGGGACATTGATGGCCTCCATCAAACGGCCGAATGCCGGACGGATTTATAATGTCTCTGATGATGAGCCTGCGCCCATGCAGGATGTTATTCGCTATGCTGCTGAATTGATGGATGTGAATGCCCCTGCTGAGGTTCCGTTCGATAAGGCAGAGCTAAGCCCGATGGGACGTAGTTTTTATTCAGAAAACAAACGTATTTGTAACAAACGCATCAAAGAAGAGCTTGGAGTTGAATTGAGATATCCAACCTATAGAGATGGGCTAAAGGCGATGTGGGATGTTATGTCCGAAAAATAAATAGGCATAAAAGAAAAGGCCCGGTTAACCGGGCCTTTTTTGGATTAGCGGGCGAGCCAGCCACCATCGACAGGTAATGTTATGCCCTGCACGTAATCTGATGCAGCCGAGGCCAGAAAGACGACAGCGCCACCAAGATCAGATGGCTTACCCCAGCGCGCTGCTGGAATACGGCCAAGAATCTCGGAACTGCGGGCCTCATCCTGACGAAGGGCCTGCGTATTATTCGTGGCCATATAGCCGGGGGCAATCGCATTAACGTTGATGCTCTTCGATGCCCATTCATTGGCCATCAGCTTGGTCAGGCCGGCAACACCGCTTTTTGAAGCGGTATAGGATGGAACACGAATACCACCCTGATAGGATAGCATGGAGGCAATGTTGATAATCTTGCCGCCCTTGCCGTCTGCCATCATGTTGCGGGCTACTGCCTGCGACAGAAAGAAGACCGTTTTCAGGTTGATGTTGATGACATCATCCCAATCCTGCTCTGAGAAATCAATTGCATCATTGCGACGGATAATGCCGGCATTGTTGACGAGAATATCAATGCGTGGGCCATGTTTGAGGGTTTCCGCGATAATACCGTCAATTGGTTCCTGCGAAATCAGGTTTGCCTGAATGCCGTGGAATTTCTGGCCTGTCTTTTCAATAAGTTTAGCTGTCTCATCCATGGAAACAATGGACACGCCGACAATATTTGCGCCAGCTTCAGCAAGGGCCAGAGCCATTCCCTGACCAAGGCCAGTATCCGCTCCTGTAACGAGGGCAGTTTTTCCAGAAAGATTAAATGGATTCGTTGTCATTCTCATCACTCCTCAACGCAGTGTCTGCATTGGAACCATGTCCATGTCATTGTAATCGATGTTGTCGCCGCCCATAGCCCAGATGAAGGCATAGCTTGCTGTGCCAACACCCGAGTGAATGGACCAGCCCGGGCAGAGAATGGCATCTTCATTTGAAATCATGAGATGACGCGTCTCTGTTGGTTCACCCATAAGGTGAACGACACGGGTTTCTGCATCCATGTCAAAGTAAAGGTATGCTTCACAACGGCGGTCATGGGTATGGCATGGCATGGTGTTCCACATACTGCCTGCTTCAAAATAGGTCAGGCCCATAACAAGCTGGCAGGTTTCCAGAACATTAGGATGAATGAGCTGATTGATAACACGCTTGTTGGCATGTTCCTGATCACCGACAGCCATCTTCTTAGCTTCTGCCATGCCAACCTTTTTGGTTGGATAGGTATGATGAGCCGGTGTGGAGACAAGATAGAACTTAGCTGGCTTTGCCGGGTCATTACTTGCAAAGCTGACTTCGCCAGCTTTCATGCCAACATACAGAGCTTCGCGGTTGCCAATCTCAAAAGTGTCATTGCCAACCGTTACTTTGCCTGTATTGCCAATATTAATGATGCCAAGTTCCCTTCTGTCCATAAAGGAGTTGGTGCCGATGGCAGAGAAGGGAGCGGTTAATTCAAGTTTTGAGTTAACCGGCATAGCACCACCGACAACAATACGGTCAATATGGCTATAGGTCAGTTTGACTTCGTCTTTGACGAAAACCTTTTCGATCAGAAAATGCTTACGCAGTTCATCTGTATCGAAACGTTTGACTGCATCTGGATGACAGACCTGTCTGACTTCTATTGCCATGATGTTCCTCTTTCCTGCGGTTATTGCGGATCACTGATAAAATAATCAGGGTCGAGATCCCGAATACCGTCCAGATCAGCGATGAGCTTCTCAAGGTGCTCCGCCATTTGTCTGGAGGCTGCTTCGGCGTCTTTTTTCCTGATTGCATCAACAACACTCTGGTGCTCTGAGATAATGCGCTGCAGTCGACCAGCTTGTGGCAAGGTCAGACGACGGCAACGATCCATCTGTGATTTTACAGATTGGCTTATCCGCCAGAGTGCCGGGTAGCCGGCGATATCCGCGATGATGGCGTGGAACGCCTCATCCGCCTCATGGAACATATTGTTGTCAGCTGTTTCTGCAGCAAGCTTGATCTGACGCATGGTTTCATCCAGTTGAAGGCACGTTTCTTCATTGGCATTTGCCGCAGCAAGGCGTGCACTCATCATTTCAAGTGCTTGTCTGACCACAATGTTTTCACGCAATGCAAAAAGAGGGATGCGTGAGACGAATGTCCCTGACTGAGGGAAGATATCAACCAGTCCTTCTTCGGAAAGTTTCAGCAAGGCCTCGCGAACCGGTGTACGGCTGACACTATAGGCTGTTGCAATTTCCTTTTCGTTGATTGCTGATCCGGGTGGTCTCTGGAGAGTCATAATTTCCTGACGAAGGTTTCCCAGAATTCGTACCGCGGATGTAATGCGTTTGGGTTTAGCTTTGGTCGACAGAAGAGTTTCCGTCAGCTTTGTTGCCCTGCGTCTTTTCATTTGTTTCTGAACTGGTTTTAGCATTCGTAGCCTCAATTTTTCCCCATCAGCAATTCATATTTGCCTTACTGAAAGCTCTATTGAAATGGTCTCGAAACTACCAGCCTCAAATGAAGCAGGGCTTATGCGTATTCTTCATAAGTTAATTGATACTAATATATCACTTTTGAAAAAGCAAGTGAAAAATGGCAGTAAATAACTGTAAGCTATATTGATATATTTGTTATTTGGGTGAGAAGGGCTGTTTTTCACCCTGGAAGTCGTTTGACAATCAATTTGTTGAAAAATCCATAATTAGTCTAAAAATACGGATAACAATAAATTTGCCCGGGAATCTTGAGCCTCAGGATATGGTTTTAGTGTCTTTCATGTATTATACGGATATGCATTGACCGCAGCTCAGGAAGTTCTTAAGTTGCCGCAGTTTTAACTGCTGGCGTGAGTTGCGTCAGATTATAGAAACCTCAATTTTTCGACATTCTGTTTTGCTGGATGTCGGGAAACTTACCACCAGACAGAATGACCGTGACTAATCAAGCTTTGATAACTGCCGCCCAGACTGCAACCGCATGGCCTTTTGAAGAGGCTCGTAAAATCGTTGAGCGGTTAAAACGGACTGGCAAAAAAGAAGCTTTATTTGAAACTGGTTACGGTCCGTCAGGATTGCCGCACATTGGCACCTTTGGTGAGGTCGCACGCACAACCATGGTTCGTCAGGCATTTCGTTTGCTGACGGATGATAAGATACCAACACGTCTTATTGCCTTTTCCGATGATATGGATGGTCTGCGTAAGGTTCCAGATAATGTGCCCAACAAGGAAATGCTGGAGAAATATATCGGCTATCCTTTGACCGCTGTGCCAGACCCGTTTGGAACACATGACAGTTTTGGACGTCATAACAACGCCCGTCTACGTAGCTTCCTTGACGCTTTCGGGTTTGAGTATGAATTCCGTTCTTCTACCGATTGCTACAAGGCTGGAGATTTTGATGCGACGCTTCTGAAAATTCTTGAGCGTTTCGATAAAGTCATGTCCATCATGCTCCCGTCTCTGCGTGAGGAGCGTCGTCAGAGCTACTCACCATTCATGCCGATCCATCCAAAAACAGGCATGGTGATGCAGGTTCCGGTTGAAGAACGTAATGTTGATGCTGGCACGATTATCTGGCGTGACCCTGAAACAGGTGAACATTTTGAGACGCCTGTAACAGGCGGGCAGGTTAAGCTCCAGTGGAAGCCAGATTGGGCTATGCGCTGGGTTGCTCTTGGCGTGGATTATGAAATGTCCGGGAAGGACCTGATCGATTCCGTCAAGCTTTCCGGACAGATTGCCCGTGCTCTTGATGCCGAACCACCAGAAGGCTTCAACTATGAGCTCTTCCTTGATGACAAGGGACAGAAGATTTCCAAGTCCAAGGGCAATGGCCTGACAATTGATGAATGGCTGTCATACGGCATGCCAGAGAGCCTTGCTCTGTTCATGTATAATAAGCCGCGCGAAGCGAAGCGCCTTTATTTTGATGTGATCCCACGTCACATGGATGATTATCTCACCTTCCTTGAGAAGTTCCCGGGGCAGGATGAGAAACAGAAGCTGATGAACCCGGTCTGGCATATCCACTCTGGTAATCCGCCTGCACCAGAGGTTCTGGTATCTGCTGATAGCGAGAAAGCAACAACGCTTTCCTTTTCAATGCTGATGAACCTGGTTGCTGTGGCAAACTCTGAAGAGCCAGCTGTTCTGTGGGGTTTCATTCGTCGTTATGCGCCGGGTGTTTCTCCTGAGACGCATCCAAGACTGGATCAGCTTGTTGGTTATGCGATCCGCTATTTCCGCGATTTCGTTCGCCCTGCCAAGGTTTATCGTCCGGCTACGCCTGAAGAACGAAAAGCTCTGGAAGAATTGCTAAGTGCTTTGCAGCCTATGGAAGGCTCAACAGATGCTGAAGCATTGCAGAATGTTGTTTACGAGATTGGCCGCAGCCACTTCCCTGATCTCTCCGGTAAATCCAAAAGTCCGGATGGTCGCCCGGGTGTTTCGCAGACATGGTTTGCAACGCTTTATCAAATTCTTCTTGGTCAGGAACGAGGACCACGTTTTGGCTCGTTTGCTGCTCTTTATGGAGTTGCTGAGACACGTGCCCTTATTTCCAAGGCTTTGGCCGGAGAGTTGATAACAGAACATGAGGCGTTCCTTGCAGAACGCAAAGAGGCTGGCAGCCTTTAAAATTCTTACGAAGGGAAATGGATGATTTATAAAATCTGTCCGCAGGATTTATGGCAGGAAGCCGAGAAGCAGGGCTGCTTCTTCGGCGCCCCCATTGATTTGCAGGATGGATTCATCCATTTCTCAACAGCGTCTCAGGCCCGTGAGACAGCAGCCAAGCATTTCTCTGGCGAAACCGATCTTCTCCTGATTGCAATTGATGAATCCCGTCTATCCGAGCAGCTGCGTTATGAGCCTGCACGGAACGGTGATCTGTTTCCTCATCTTTATGAGCCGCTATCTCTCGCGGCTGTTGTTTGGGTTCAGCCTCTCCCCATGGGGGAGGATGGTGTTCACATATTTCCTGGAGGATTATAATGCAGTCCATGTTGTTCTCGTTATCACGCCCTTTCTTGAACAGCATGGATTCCGAATATATGCACAGTCTGGCTATTCAGGCTTTAAAGTATGCTCCCGGAAAATGTAAAATAGCTGATGCCCCATCATTATCGATTGAGACATTCGGTATTCAGTTCTCTAACCCGATTGGTATTGCTGCTGGTTTCGATAAGCAGGCTGAGGTTGTTGACCCCCTCCTGAATGTCGGTTTCGGATTTGTTGAAGTGGGTGGTGTAGTACCAAGACCCCAGGCTGGAAATCCTAAACCCCGTATATTTCGACTGCCGCAAGATCAGGCTGTTATCAATCGCATGGGGCTGAATAGCCATGGGCTGGATGCGGTCGTAAGCAGGCTGGAGCAAAGAGCGCAAAAGCCAGGTATTGTTGCCGTTAATATCAGCGCAAACAAAGACTCAGAAGATCGGATTGCCGACTATATAACATGTACCAGTGCGTTAAGCGGTTTGGTCGATTTTCTGACAATCAACGTATCGTCCCCAAATACTCCGGGCCTGCGCGATTTGCAGGGCGAGGCTTTCCTTGATGATCTGCTGGCACGAGTTATGAATATTCGCTCAACCGTACTGGCTGAGAAATCAAAGGGGGCTGTCTGTAAAGATACGGCGATCTTACTTAAAATTTCTCCGGATATTGATTTGCCATTCCTTGACCGGATTATTGCAACAGTGGAACGCAGAAAGATTCATGGTTTGGTGATTGCAAATACAACTGTTGCTCGGCCGGAGACACTTAAAAATACGACCCGAAAAAATGAGACAGGTGGTTTGTCTGGCCAGCCGCTCTTTGTACCATCAACCAAACTGCTGGCAGAGGCTTATTTGCGGGTTGGCAAAACAATACCAATCATTGGTGTCGGTGGTATCGATTCCGCACAGACCGCTTGGGCCAAGGTTCGGGCTGGCGCAACACTGATCCAACTGATGACGGGGCTGGTCTATAAGGGGCCAGATTTGATTGAGGAGATTAAGCAGGGCATCTTGCACAATCTTGGCTCCCAATCTCTCTCTGAGGTCATTGGTTCTGGTGCTGAAGAGATCGCCAAGGGCAACTTTGGTTTTGATGTTTAAGGCTTTTCTGAAGTTAGCCTGTTGAATGTTCGATTGGTTAGCTTCGGATAGAGTAGGGCCTGCCCCAGACCTCGCGCTCCCAGAAATGTCACGAATGCAATCCACAGTCCGGTATTGCCAAGTGACTGGCCCAGTAAGAGTACCGCGACAAATATCCCGAATGATATAGCCATGAGATCTCTCATGGCTGCGCTCCATGTTGCTCCAATGAATATTCCATCGAAGACGAAAGCGGCCGACCCGATCAGTGGGGCAAAGGCGGCAAATATAACGTAAGAACGGGCAAAGGTCCGGATATCTTCATTGGTTGAGAGCATATCAATGAACCAGGGGCTGATGATCATGAAGAATGCTGCAATACAGAGACTTATGCTCATACACCAGATGAGACACAGCCTTGTAACACGCTCAAATGCAGCCCGGTTTCTGGCGCCGATGGACTGACCGCCAAGGGTTTCTGCTGCCGTTGCAAAACCATCAAGAAAATAACTGCCAACCAGAAACATATTATAGAGTATGGCATTTGCAGCCAGTGCAACCGCTCCGAATTTTACACCTTGTCGGGAGAATAATGCAAAAGCCATTAGAAGGCATGCTGTCCGGATCATGATATCACGATTGACCGCCAGCATATGCCAGAGCTCGGTTTTGTTGATGACATTTTTCCAGAGTGTATTGAATGGGTTTGAGCCCAGATATTTGAGGGCAATAATACCAAGCAGAACGCCGGTTGCTTCTGCGAGTACTGAGGCTAGCGCAACGCCCTTAATGCCAAAATCCAGAACCAGCACTAGTAGTAGTGAAAGTGCGATGTTGCTGAGGTTAATCGCAATCTGAAGGCAAAGGCCGATGTCGGTTCTTGCACGTCCCAGAATTGAACCAAGAATGACGTAATTAGATAACGTAAGAGGGGCCGCCCAGATGCGTACACTGAAGTAAGTGAACATTGCTTCCATAACGGCAGGGCTTGCATCACTATAAAACCACCCTGCCAGTATTTTAATGGGGGACTGGCTGAGGATGAGAAAGGCTCCTGCGGTAATGGCAATCAGAAAAGAGCGGGCAAGGATCAGGTCTATCTGAGGCTTGTTCTTCGCGCCTGTGGCCTGAGCTGTCAGGCCAGCAGTGGTCATCCGGAAAGCACCAAAACCCCAGAATAAAAAATCAAAAACAATAGCCCCCAGAGCAATGGCTCCAAGAAGCTCAGCAGAGCCAAGCTGCCCAATAACTGCGGTTGCGACCACACCAAGAAGGGGAGTGGTTATATGGGATAAAACCATGGGTAGGGCCACCAGAATGACCCGCTTATTCGTTATCTCGATAACGCGCATAAGATTACAGTCGCATATCTGCCAAATTATATCTGATCAGCGGAAGTAGCCGATAATTCGTAATATGAGCCAGATTGGAATAACAATCATGGCACCATAGATCAGCCAAAGCCCGACCTGCTTAACAGTTCCCCAGCCAAGGTTGAGTATGCCCTGAAGCATGTTACCCAGACGATCAATTAAGCCCATTGGTGTAATGCCGAGAGCTGCCATAAAGGCCCCAACCAGCAGCGATACAAAAATCAGTTTAACCAAAACTGAACCGAGAGAACCTCCCAGAAAACGCTGCATGGACATGTTGAACCTCAAACCTTTTTAAAAATCAGAACTCTGGATAATCGATTTTAGCGCGTTATGCCAGTATCGACGCATACTTGATGAAGGTATAGCGCAGCAGATAATAAAAAAGCGTATCATCCTGAGATGATACGCTTTTGAACATTGCCGTAATGGCAATCTATCAGTCAATGTGGCCTGTCTGTCGGCTACCAATCGCGAACTTGGAGGCCACAATCACAGCCTGTGTGCGGCTATCAACACCAAGCTTATCAAGAATAGCAGAAACGTGAGCCTTCACGGTTGCTTCTGAAACGCTGAGTTCATAAGCGATCTGTTTATTCAGCAAGCCTTCTGACAGCATCATGAGGACGCGAACCTGCTGAGGTGTCAAAGTTGACAGGCGGCGAACCAGATTGGCGGTTTCTTTATCTTCTGTCGCGTTCAGATCAATATCTGGTGGTGTCCATGAATCTCCTGAAAGAACAACCTTGATGGCATTGCCGATTGTTTCGATATCAAGAGATTTCGGGATAAAGGCTGATGCACCAAAATCCATCGCCCGACGAATGATATTGCCATCTTCTGTTGCAGAAACAATGGCAACCGGAACGCCGGGGTATTGAGCTCTTAAGTACATCAGGCCAGAAAAGCCCTGAACGCCCGGCATTGAAAGATCAAGCAGAACGAGATCAACTTCGCGTTCCTCTCCAAGTGTTTTGGAGAGCGCGTCCATCCCATTGGTCTGAATAATACTGGCTGAGGGCATGAGGGACGCAAGGGCCTGATGAAGGGCGCCTCTAAAAAGCGGATGGTCGTCAGCTATTATAATCGTGGTAGGCAATTTACATCTCCCCCAGTTTCAGTTTCGGAAGGAACCCTGCGTGTTTGGTTGTTATACCATCAGTATCAGGAATTGTCTTCCATGCACAGTAATGCTGCAATCGGCGAACTGTCACGGCATAGAGCACATCGGACTGTGCCTTATTTCCCAATGAGAAAAAAGTCCTTATCCGACCAATTTCGCATAGAGGTGCGGCAGTTACTAACTACATAACGCTCATATTATAGAACTAAATCAGCTAATTACCAATATAGTGCAATAGGATATATCGACTATGTCCAGCATCACGATGCTCAAGCAGATAGACCCCTTGCCAAGTGCCCAGTGCCAGTTTGCCATCGATAACTGGTAGTGTCAGGCTTGACCCGGTCAGCATTGTTTTTATATGCGCCGGCATGTCATCAGGGCCTTCATAGCTATGAATATAATGGTTATGACGTGGGGCAAGATAATCCAGTGATGTCAGAATATCTTTTTGGACATCAGGATCGGCGTTCTCCTGAATTGTCAGAGAGGCGGAAGTGTGCTGGCAAAAGACACATAAAAGTCCATTGTTTAGACTATGGCTCTTAGCCCATTGTCTAATGTCATCTGTGAATTCAAACAGCCCTGTTCCAGTCGTTTTCAGCGACATCTGTGCGGTCAGCTGTATTTTTACATCTGATTTATGAATATTCGTAATACGGGTCATCATTATCTATCAGTCGCGTCGGAAAAGGATATTGGCAAGCCAGCCAAAAAAGAGAGCTGCCAGAGCTGTCGCGAGGCCATAGTACAGAGGATAATCCTTAGACATATCTCCAACCTCTTGCTGGAAGCCGGTTTTTATCAGCTCAAAATTTGAGTAATGGCGGTCAAGCAAGGTGTTGTCGACAAATAGCGCGACTTCAACATCATAGATGCCCGTGGGAGCAGTTGCAGGTAGGATAACCGGAGCACTGAAGAGGCTGGGCGACAGGAAGGTTACCCCTTGCGTGCTTTGATGGTACAGGTTTTCCTGTTTCTTCAGGCGTAGCAATGCCGTGCGGAAAAGATTTTCCTGATTGGGGTTCTGAAACTGATTTATGTCCTGAGCCGTTGCAATGGCATCCATCCCGATTCTGAATTTGAGACGGAGGGCATCACTGGTAATTTCTTCTAACGGATGGGAAGAAAGAACACTTAGAAAAGCCGGCATTAGCTGAAATTTCTGCTGATCACGATTAAGCCATATGAAGCCAAGGCGTTGACGTTCACGAACTGTCATTGTCTGGCGAGGGCCACGAACTGTTACAACCAGATTATAGGGGCCAACGCGTGGTACGGTTTGAGCATCCCGTTCAATTGTTCCGAAAACCGTGATTGAAGAACCCGTATATTCAGAAGAAATTTCAACACGTGTATTTGAAAGGGCCGCAATGATCTTCTCTGCCTGTGCAGGGTTTGTCCCAAGGCAGAAGAGAATACCAATAATCAGGTTTCTGATTGAGAGGGACGTTCTCATGGCAGTCGCTCCGAAGCACTGATTGAGAACGGCTCTTTAGGAGGCACAAACAGATCAAAGGCAAACTGGATACCAACTGCAAGCAGAAGTAAGGCCAGTAACAGCCGAAACATTTCCGCCTTTAGATGTTTTGCAATGCGTGCTCCTATCTGAGCGCCAAAAACACCACCAATGATCAGCAAAAGAGCAAGAATGATATCAACCGCCTGATTGGTCAGGGCATGGAGTATGAGGGCAACAAGAGATGTGCAGACAATCTGGAACTGTGAAGTTCCAACAACAACGCTGGTTGGAACACGAAACAGATAGAGCAATGCAGGGACGAGAATGAAACCACCCCCGACGCCAAGCAGTGCACCAATGAAGCCAATAAAGAAGGCAAGGCCTACAACTGGGATAACACTGCAATAAAGCTTAGAACGCGGAAACCGCATCCGGAGAGGCCAGCCCAGATAAGAGGCGTGATGTGAAGCTGTACTGAGTTGTCTCGGACGGCCTGAATATTTGAACCAAAGATCCTTGATGCTTTCTCTCAGCATCAGACTGCCGACAATCAGGAACAGCAGCACGTATGAAACGACGATAACCAGATCAAGCTGTCCGGCTCTACGTGCCGCCGCAAACATGAAAATACCAAGGATTGAACCGATAAAACCACCTGCAACCAGTACGCTGCCCAATTTGAAGTCGATGGATTGTCGGTGAAAAGCAGTTATGGAGCTGGTTGTTGAAGAAGCAACAATCTGTGCGGTCTGGCTTGCGACGGCAATAGCTGGCGGGATACCGATAAAGATCAGAAGCGGGGTCATCAAGAAACCGCCGCCAATTCCAAACATGCCAGAAATGAAGCCGACGATAGCGCTCATTCCAAGAACAAACAGCACATCGACAGGCATTTCTGCTATGGGCAGGTAAATCTGCACGCTACTTCCCTAGTTCAAGCCGTACTTGAGCTTAGTAGCTAAGCTTTTCTATTGAAAGTCTTAATTTCTTGTCCAGGCAGTAGTTTCCAGACAATAATATACTTTAGGTATTTTGATGAGAAACTTCTGATCGCAGGAAACGGCTGTGTCGAGGTGTTGTCTGGTGATTGGCGTAGCGGGCGGCCGTAATAAAATCATTCAGAACAACATGATCAGCACTGTCTACATTCTGAGATGTTGACGAGGGAAGCTCAGGTTGTGGTAGCACTGCCTTATCTGGGCGATTATCAGAACGTTGGTCAAGAGCTGTGATATGCTCTTTAAGTGCGGCGATATCAGCTTTTAAAGCTTCTTCAGCTTTCTGGGTATCTGAAAAACGAACTGATATCTGATTGATGGTTTCAATGACAGATTGCAGCTTTCCACCAACTGTATCGCTAAGGTGTACAATTTCCGAAAGATGTTTGTTCAGATTATTTGGAGACTGTGCAGAGGCGAGTGCTTCTATCTTTGAAAGGAGAAGAGGTATGGCCTGTTCTGCCTGCTTATTAACGGCTCGGGCTGCTTTAATACGCTGAAGTTCCTGCCCAACAATTTCCAGCTGTGCTGTCATCCTGGCGAAATAATGCGCAGGTGCCTGAGATGGCTCAACCTTTGTTGAGGGATGAACTGAAACAGTGTTTGGTAAAGCGGTAACTGGTGAAAGGGGTATAAGAATAGAGTGCGTGCGGGTGCGCTGCTCTAGTCTGGTAATCCCACTTTCTAAAACACTGATTGCATGAGTAAGTGAATTTAATCGTACAGCATTAGCTGCTATGGGCCGTTTTTGTGCACGCGTGTTTACGGGGGCTGCCCGTTTTTCAGTCAGGAAATCACACAGAGCCACCAGCAGCTTTTGGTGTTGCCCCATGACGTGCTGGATTGAGGAGAGTCTTGTCTCGGTCTTGTTCATCCAGCGGGTAATACTATCAAGTGCAACAGCTGTGTTCCCCGATTGATGTGACAGGGTTTCTTTGAAAGAATCATCCTTACTGGCGATGGCATAAAGCAATCGGTCGATCTTGTTTGAAGGGATAGAGGATACACGGATATTGGTGGAGAATTCGTTTTTTCCAACCTTCGCGGCTGCTGCCACGGGCTTCATCAAATTGGAGCGCCTGATGGGCGTTTTGACTGTCCTGGCCCGCATTTGGGATTTCATCGCCGCTTACATACTCAATGAGAAACGAAATGTTGCTCATGACAACATTCGCTTCTGGTGGAATTCCATCTAAACGATGCCTCATCAGGGTAAATAAGGCGTTAAACATTATGAAAATTACCGTGATAAAATTATTTTCTTAGATTTGGTAAGATTTTTTTCTAATAGGTTATAAATTAACTTTTATAATCATTGAGATAGTTTGTTTTTAATACATCGAAAAATTCTATTCATTAATATTTGCAATGTAATTTATAAAAAAATATAATCACAAAAACATATTTGATTGTTGGCATGTCACTGCCAAATTCGTGGTGTGTTTAAAACCATGGGATGAGTTTAGGGTCATGGATGAAAATAAAAATCTAGTTGGAAGTAAAAAGCTATATTCCATTAAAGATCTGGCAACAGAATTCTCTGTTTCTTTGCGAACGTTACGTTTCTATGAGAGCCGTGGATTAATCTCGCCTTATCGCGATGGTCTAAACAGACTTTATAGTGAAAATGATCGCCAGCGTTTATCTGCAATCTTACAGGGCAAACAGTTGGGTTTTACGTTGACAGAAATCAGCGAAATGCTTGCTCGGTCCCCAAAGAATGTCGATAAATCTGCCGAGCTTAAAATACCTGTACGGCTGGTTGATAAACAGCTGCAGTTTCTGGAGACGCAAAAGGCAGAAGTTGAAATGGCCATAGAAGAGCTGCAGAAATACAAAATGGAGTTCTGCTAAGTTATCTCTTTATGACACACGTCCGTTATGATGGGACGTGTGTCAATTTCCATTGACCGAGAAGTGCTCTGAGAACCGCAGGTTTTAGGGGTTTATTGAGCAAATGAACTTCTGCAGCTGCCGCCATTTCCCGCACAGCTGGTGAGCGGTCAGCTGTAATGAGAACAGCCAGTATATCATCCTGATACGCTTCTCTGACGACTTTTATGGCCTGCAGTCCATCACCATCATCAAGGTGGTAATCCGCAATAACAGCGTCAATGATGGTTGGATCATTCTCCGCAATGCTAAGGGCTTCTTCAACACCGGCCGCGGTAATGATTTTACATCCCCAGCCCTGAAGCAGAACTTTCATTCCTTCCAAAATGACAGGCTCGTTATCAATAGCCAGAACTTTCATGCCGGCCAGAGGCGTTGCTGGAGCTTGCTTTGGTTCATCCTGCTGCTGCAATACCGGAACATTTGCAACAATCGGTATGTCAACGCGAAAGACAGAACCCTTTCCCGGCTCTGAAAACAAATCAATACGATGATCCAGAACGCGGGATATGCGCTCTACAATAGACAACCCAAGCCCTAGTCCGCGTGCGACCTTGGCTCCCTGATCAAGGCGTTTGAACTCGTGGAAGACAATTTTCTGCTGCGTTTCTGGAATGCCGAGGCCCGTATCCCAGACCTGAAGCGACATCCTACCCTTATTTCGTTTAACACCAACCAGAACGCTTCCTGATGGCGTATATTTGATGGCATTAGAAATAAGGTTCTGTAACAATCTGCGTAGCAGGCGGCGGTCTGAGCGGACGGTCAAAGAGCTCTTCACAAAGTGAAGTTTGAGATTTTTAACTTTGGCAACAGGCTCAAACTCTCTTTGAAGCTGAACCAGTATCTCTTCAATTCGGAAATCAGAAAGCTGAGCCCGTAAGGCACCGGTATCAAGGCGGGAAATATCAAGCAGTGCTGTTAGAATTTCTTCAACGGCATCCAGTGAAGCATTGACGTTTTCAGCCAGTGATTCAATCTCACCACCTTTCGCCCTTTCGATAAGTGATGTTGAATAAAGGCGTGCTGCATTGAGGGGCTGCAAAATATCATGTCCGGCAGCGGCAAGAAAGCGTGTCTTCGAGATGTTTGCTTCATCTGCCTCAGATTTGGCATGTGTCAGTTCCGCATTTAGGCGGGTCAGCTCTTCTGTTCTTTCTTTGACGCGTAGTTCCAGAGTTTCATTCGCTTTTTTACGCTCTTCTTCCTGAGTAACCGTATCGGTAATGTCGGTATAGGTTGTGACGTAACCACCTTCCGGAAGCTGGTTGGTTCTGATTTCGATAACTTTGCCAAACGGAAGCAGCTTAAGGCGAACAGGCTCCATATCATAGATGAAGCTGCGCATGCGCTGGGAGACAAGCTCTTCTACTGATCCGGGGCCATATGATCCGCGCTCTGCATTAAAGCGTATGATCTCATCAAGCCCGATCCCGATGTGCATCATGCTTGGGGGCAGTTCATAAAGTTCCACGAAGGCATGGTTCCAGGTCAAAACCGTCATGTCTTTATCAAGAACGGTAATTCCCTGACGTGCATGGTCAACTGCGTGCTGTAGAAGATCCCGGCTATATTGAAGAGCAGCTGAGGCATCATCAAGCAGTTTGAGTGCAGCATTGGTTGAGACGGTTCGTCGGCGCAGAACAAGTGATAGTGCCAGCCGGGAGGAGGCGGCTCCGATAACAGATGCAAGCAGATGCTCTGCAAATCGTAAAAGGTGGAGGTCAGCTTCTTCACGGTCATCCAGAATCATGTTCTGGCTATGTGCAAAGCTTTTGAATGAACGATCTGTTCTCTCATTGCCAAGATAGCGGGCAACGGCTGCTCTGATCTCCCCAACCGTGATACTGGATCTGAAAAACCGGAAGCTCAGTGGCGAGGCTGTTTCCTGAATCCCAACAAAGGCGTTGGCCTGAATCTTCTCCATTGGTCTTGGAGCTCTCACCAGAGAGAAGACAATATAGAACAGCGTATTAACTGCGAGCCCCCAGAGGAGTGCGCTGTTTAAAAGTGAGAAACCAGGGCCTAGTAACGGAATGGGTTTAAGCAGGCTGATCCCGAAAGGCCCCTCATCCAATATGAATTTCCAATGACTGGAATCGCGGATGAGGTTGGGTAGAAACATCATATAGAAATTAGTGATAGTGCCGGCCACGATGCCTGCGACCGTTCCAAGAGCCGTGCCTCTCGCCCAGAAAAGCCCAAGGATGAATGCAGGGAAAAGCTGAGCAAATACCCCGAAAACAAAATAGGTTGATTGCGATAGGGGAATACTTACCGGGTTAAGCTGGTAGATAAATGCCAGCCCAATCACAAGAATGATTGCAAAATAGCGGATCAGCTGCACAAGCGTGCTTAAGCTTCTTTGCTTTGAAGACGATGCCGCCTCCGTGATGAGGGTATCCCGTAGCAACATTGGCAATATGATGTGGTTGGATACCATGATTGCTAGTGCTGTTGCTTCAACGACAACCATGAGAGTTGCAGCTGAAAGACCGCCAATGAATGCAATCATGGCAATGGGAATGTTGCCACTGAGCAGAGGCAGGGAAACGAGCGCCATGCTGCCTGAGTTGGACGGGTAGCCGAAGGTTATCAGTGAAACGAGCGTAATAGGCAGAATGAAAAGAAGCAGAAGAATACAATAAAGGGGCGTCAGCCAGGCAGCTTTGCGAATATCCCTTTCGTCTCTATTTTCGACGATAAGCATATGGAAGTTGCGCGGTTGCAATAAGGCGCACAGTGCCGAGAATGCGAACAGAATAATATAGTTGGAAAAATTGGAAGTTCGCTTCGTGAGTGTTGGGTCAAACCCAAGCCTTTCAGCCGCCGTAACAATTGACGTAAAGCCATTGAAAAGACCGTATGTAACGTAAATTCCAACCGTCAGAAATGCAGCCAGCTTAATGAGTGAATCAAAAGCTGCAATCGTGAGGAGGCCGTCGTTCTTCTCCCCTTGCGTTGCCCTCTTAATGTTGATCAGTATTGTAACGATAATGATCGCTAAAGTTACGATCGAAAGGGATACATGAGATGAGGGGAAGCTGGGTGGTAATAGGTTAGAGGTTCTTGGAATAACGAGGGCTTCATATGAAGCGGCGACCATACGCAGCTGATAACTGATGTAGGGAATGGAACCTATAAAGACGACGGCTGATGTTAAGGCCGCAATGGGAACGCTTTTCCCGTAACGGGCTGCGATAAAGTCGGCGATAGACGTGACGTTCTGTGCTTTTGCAATATGGATGACGCGTCTGATAAGCGGGCTGCCAAAACAAACCAGAAAAGCAGGGCCAAAGTAAATGGCGATAAAATCCAGCCCTTCCCAGCTCGCTAGGCTGACTGAGCCATAAAAAATCCCGCCTGTCGTATAAATTCCTAAAGACAACGCATAAATGGTTGAGCGAGAGGAACCACGAAGAAGTTTGAAATTTTTGGAGTTAGCCCAGTACGCGATACCAAGAAGCACAATAAGGTAAACGGATGCAGCAAGAAGTACAAACCATTTTTCAATCATAAAATGTTGCCTCGCTCTGTCATCTCGTGATGCTTGCTACACAGATTTATTCTTATAGCTTAGCCTGTATTTATATACACCACCACTAGTCAATTTTTCTTCACGATATAGTTTAAGTGGGAAATCCTTGCTCTGCAGTCAGCGTATTTGGAAAATATGCTACTTTGCGGAAACAGCTTTTAGTATGGGAGTGATAGTATGTTGGAAGAATTTAAGAAATTTGCCCTGCGTGGCAATATGCTGGATCTGGCAATCGGTGTGATTATTGGCGCAGCGTTCAGCAAGCTTGTGGATTCTATTGTGAATGACCTGTTGATGCCAATTATTGGTGCCCTGACAGGCGGTCTTGATTTTTCAAACTACTTTATTGCTCTGTCCTCAAATGTTACGGCGCCTTCGCTGGCTGCGGCCAAAGCTCAGGGAGCTGTCATTGCATGGGGTAACTTCCTGACAATATTCATTAACTTCATGATTATTGCCTGGATTTTGTTCATGGTGATCAAGGCCATCAACAAGGTTCAGGGTGCTCCAAAGCCTGCTGAGGTTCCCGCTGATGTAAAGCTGCTTGGCGAGATCAAGGATATTCTTGCCAAGAAAAGCTGATCCTGAGAAAGATTAATTACTTTAATTTATCTGGAGCCCGGCAGTATCCGGGCTTCAGCATTTAAAGATACTGATATCGCTGGTATCAAGTCTGGCAAGAGCTGTGCTGACCATCTCCCCTTTTATGCATAAATCAGGGGCAATTTCGCTGAGCGGAGCAAGTACGAAAGACCGGTTTAGAATATATGGATGGGGGAGGGTTAGCCTTTCACTCTCAAGCTCCATGCCTTCATAGACGAGTACATCAATATCAATCAGTCTGGGGCCCCACTTTTGCAGGCGTTTGCGCCCCATTGCATGTTCAATATCCAGACAGCTTGTTAAAAGCTGATGAGCTTCCAGAGTGGTTTCGATTCTCAGGCAGGCATTGATGAACCAGTCCTGATCGGTATTTCCCCATGGGGCAGTTCTGTAGAGATGAGAGACCTGACTGACGGATATACCGTCCGTATCATTCAGTCTGTTACGCGCTTCAAAAATATTGGCGGCTTTATCACCCATATTGGAGCCCAGCCCAAGATAGGCTGTGCAGATGCCATCCATCTTGTCTTCTGGAATCATGAGCCTGTACGTTTTCTGAAGATTGTTACACTGACAGTATCAAATGTTGCCTGAATTGGTGCAGAGGGTTTCTCAATCTCAACGCCAATGCTATGCGCCAGTGGAAAAGCGTCAAGAACCTGTGTTGCGATGGCTTCTGCCAAGGCTTCGACCAGCTGAAAGCGCTGTTGGGTTGCAATATGAATAGCCAGCTCTGTCAGTTTGGCATAGTTGATTGTGTAGTCCAGATTGTCAGTCGTTCCGGCCTTGGAAAGGTCCGCTTCAACTGTCAGTGAGATAAAGAACTTCTGCCCTAATTTCGCTTCTTCTTCCATCACGCCATGGAAGGCATAAACGGCGATACGCTGAACTTTGATCAGATCGGTCACTCTTGGGCACTTTCATTTGCAAAACACTTGTAAGTATCAGTAACCCGCATGGCATCAACGTGTTCTGCAACATCATGAGCTCTGATAATAGAAGCCCCATTTATCGCAGCAAGTGTATGAACTGCAAGTGTCCCAGCCATTCGTTCCTGAGGAGGGCGATTGACTATTTTGGCGATCATCCGTTTTCGCGATGCTCCAACCAGCATGGGAAAGCCAAAGGCACGGAGCTCCGGCAGTCTCTGGATGATTTCAAAATGCTGTTTATCTGTCTTTCCAAATCCGATACCTGGATCCAGAATAATATTATGCTCGGCAATGCCAGCCTTATAAGCAATGCTGAGGGAGCGATCAAAGAAATATCGCATATCATCAAGAATATCCAGATCGGGGTCTTCTTCTGCCCGGTTATGCATAATGATGACAGGGGCACCAAATTCAGCTGCAACATCTGCAATGACAGGGTCATGCTGCAAGCCACAAACATCATTGATAATATGTGCACCGGCTTTCAAGGCAGTGCGGGCAGTCTCTGATTTATAAGTATCAATTGAAATAGGCTTGTCCGTTATTTGTGCGATACGGGAAATGATTGGCTCAATCCGCCTGATCTCTTCTTCTGCGCTGATAGGGCTAAAGCCTGGGCGCGTGGATTCTCCGCCAATATCAATAATATCGACTTCTTGCTCAATCATAAGGCGTGCGTGAGCTTCTGCTGCGAGAATACTGTCATGCAAGCCGCCATCCGAGAATGAATCCGGCGTGACGTTTAATATGCCCATGACGAGAACGCGTTTCTCAATATCTGGCAAGAGTGTTTTTAATCTGGATTGTGACATGGTTCTCAGATGTTGTCTTTTCCGTTTATCTGCCTGCATTCTCTTTAAGAATTGCGTCAAATATCGCACCGTCTGCAAAGTGTTTTTGCTGGGCTGCGGCCCAGCCACCAAAATCTTTGTCTATTGTCAGCAGCTCAACTTTCGGGAACTGGGAAAGAACGGTTGGATCTATACCCTCCGGTGAAGAGGGACGATAATGATGTTTTGCAATGATTTTTTGTGCTTCAGGGGTGTAGAGAAACTCCAGATAGGCCTGTGCGATTTTACCTGTCTTATGCTTTTCAGCATTCCCGTCGACGATGGCAACCGGGGGCTCAGCCAGAATTGATATGGAGGGAGCAACAATTTCAAACTTATCTTTGCCAAACTCATTGAGCGCAAGCAAAGCCTCATTCTCCCATGCAATCAGAACATCTCCCATATTACGCTGAGCAAAGGTTGTGGTTGCACCTCTTGCGCCCGTATCAAGCACAGGAACGTTTTTGAAGATGGCTTTAAGGAATTCCTTTGCCTGTCCCTCATCATTTAATTTCTTCATTGAATAGCCCCAGGCTGCCAGATAATTCCATCGGGCACCGCCTGAAGTTTTGGGATTTGGGGTAATAACCTGAATGCCGGGTTTCGCGAGATCATCCCAATCCTTGATCGCTTGGGGATTATCTTTGCGGACCAGAAAAACAATGGTTGATGTGTAAGGGGATGAGTTATGCGGAAGACGCTTTTGCCACTCAGCAGGCAGCTTGCCAGTCGCTTTTGCAATCTCGTCAATATCTGCAGCAAGGGCCAATGTGACCACATCGGCCTCCAACCCGTCAATCACGGAGCGTGCCTGTTTGCCAGAGCCTCCGTGAGAGGTACGGATATTGATTGTTTCACCCGTTTCCTTCTTCCATTTTTCCGTGAAAATCTGATTGATTTCTTTGTAAAGCTCACGGGTCGGGTCGTAAGAGACGTTTAGAAGTTGTGTCTGGGCAAAAGCTGCTGCCGTACCCATGCAAAACAGGAGAGCAGATGTCGTAAAAAGTTTAATCCCGCGACGTAACATGGTTTTTCTCCTGATTTTGTTCAAACTTCAGATGGCTTCCAATGCCTGTACGATATCTTCTATCTGGTCCTCAAAATGTTCAAGTCCAATAGAAAGTCGTAAAAACCCTTCTGAAATACCAAGAACTTCTCTTTCTTCCGGCTTAAAGCTCATATGTGTTGTCGTTGCCGGATGAGTGATAATGCTTTTTGCATCACCCAGATTATTTGAAATGCGGATCAGTTTGAGCGCATTCAGAAAACGGAATGCTTCTGCACGTCCACCCTTCACTTCCAAACCAATCATTGTTGAATGACCGCTCATTTGCTGCCTGATGAGGTCAGCCTGTGGGTGATCAGCCCGCCCGGGATAGACGATGCGCTTAATTTTAGGATGTGCTGCCAGAGCGTCAGCCACTCTTGCCGCATTTTGAGACTGCCGTTCTACACGGACTGCAAGTGTCTCAAGTCCTTTGAGTAAAACCCATGCATTAAATGGTGAAATCGTTGGCCCGGTGAGACGAACAAAAGGCCAGATGGTTTCCTCAATGAATGTCCTGGTGCCAAGGATCACACCGCCCAGACAGCGACCTTGTCCATCAATGTGTTTGGTTGCAGAGTAAACCACACAATCAGCACCTAGTTTAAGGGGCTTCTGAAAGAGCGGTGTTGCGAAAACATTATCAACTGTCAGTGTGGCACCGGCAGCATGGGCAATATCGGCAACGGCTTGAATATCAATGATTTCAAGTGTCGGATTTGCAGGGCTTTCCAAAAAGAAGACTTTTGTCTCAGGTCGTACAGCTGCCTTCCAGGCATTGATATCTCTGCCGTCAACCAGTGTTGAGGTTACACCAAAACGGGCCAGAAGATCGGTAATGACATTGCGGTTTGAACCAAACATGGCTCTGGCAGCCACGATATGGTCACCTGCTTTAACCTGTGCGACCAATGCGGCGGTAACAGCTGCCATACCTGTTGCGGTAGCTTGGGCGGCTTCTGCACCTTCAAGAGCAGCCATACGTTCTTCAAATATGGTGACTGTGGGGTTTGCGTAACGCGAATAACTATAACCCGGTTCTTCATTTAGGAAACGGCGTTCTGCCTGTTCTGCCGTTTCATAAATGAAACCCTGAGTCATATAGAGAGCTTCACTCGTTTCTCCAAACTGAGAACGTGAAGTTCCATCGTGAATAAGAGCCGTTTCTGGACGATAAGTTTTACGACACGACATGATGACATTTCCTTTGGTGTTGTCTTCACTCAACTATATAACGCCGTTCGTAATAAAGAACAATCGTTCTTGTTGAAGAATTTTTAGGATTGTTATTTCTTGCCTTAAGTTTTCATTGAGTGGCTATCAACAGGTTGTATTTTCCATTGACTGAGTAAGTTTTGAGTTCAATGGTGATTTCGTTATTAAAGGGTAGATAAGTATATTTTTTAAACTCTACATAGGGGTATTATTGTGTTTTCTTTCATTTCTCGGCGTCTGTTAATCGTCGCAACTGTTTTTTTATCGGTCGGTGCACTGACAGCATGTGGCGACAAGGAACCAGAACAGCGTAAGGCTTTCATTGAGTTCTTGCAAAAGGATGTTATTCCGCGTGCGCCTAATGTCATTTATATGAAGGACGAGCAGAAAAAAGCTTTTGGTCCTTATGCTGATCATTATCAGCTGATTCTTGATTTCAACACGACCCAGAATGAAACGACAAGCGTGATGAACAAGTTCAGCGCCTTGCGTAGCAAAATGACAAATATGCAGGGTATTCAGCAGAACTGGAAAGAAATTTCCGAGCTCCGCAATGTTCTGATGAATAAGGTTATTGCTGATCTGAAAGTGAACCTTGAGAAGATCAAGGGACAAGTCGCTGCTTTGAAGCAGCCTGATGATCTGAAGCCAGTTTTTGCTGAAGCCTTTAGTAAGTCAGTTGAAATGCCAGCTAGCCTGTTTGCAAATGCTGCCCCTGCAATTGATACGACAATGCAGGCTCTGGAAGCGCTGGGTAAGTTCCTTGATGACAATAAGAGCAAGCTCACAATTTCTGGTATGACAGTGAATACAAACGACAATAAGCTGAGAGCTGAGCTTCAGACATTGATGAACACTTATAATCAGTCAGCTATGGCACTGTTGCAGGCCATGAAGCCATTGATGTCAATGGGGCGTTAATCCCTTCAAGGCTAAGAGATTGAACCCCGCTTTTCAGCGGGGTTTTTTATATTATCGTTTAACTTTGACCGTATCAATAAAAGCTCGCAATGCTGCGGATATCCGGTTGCGACTTGGGTAGTACAGATAAAAACTGGATGATTGTGTGGTCCAGTCTTCCAACACTCTGATGAGTGAACCCTGCTCAAGATACGGTTTGGCATAGTCTTCAAATGTATAAGCCAAACCAATCCCATCGTCTGCAAGTTTAAGCATGGCCGGATGGTTATGAGATAATGTGATAGACCCTTTGACTGCAATCTGAATATCCCGACCATCCTTCGAAAATTCCCATTGATAGATTTTACCGCTGGGAAAACGCATTCTGATGCAGTCGTGCTTTAACAGATCATGCGGTGTCTGGGGGATGCCATTCTTTTCTAAATAATCCGGCGAACCGACAACAGTAAACCGCTGCCCCATATCTATTGGAACTGCAATCATATCCTGTTCCAGCCTTTCACTGAACCGTATGCCTGCATCAAAACCTTTTTGAACGATATCCACCAGCTCTGCATCAGAGACGAGTTCTAGGGTTATGGATGGAAACTGCCTTCTGAAATCTCGGATTAAGGGCGCAAGAACCAACTGTATTGCAGACTGTGGGGCAGAAATACGTATATGTCCGGAGGGCGTATTCTTGAATGCATTCGTTGCTTCAAGAGCATTATTTATATCCAGAAGGGCAGGCTGTAGTTTTTTTAACAGGGTCTCACCAGCTTCCGTCAGAGAAACACTTCTGGTGGTGCGATTGAGAAGTCTGATGTCCAGATGTTCTTCTAAATTACGAATACGATGGCTCAGGGCTGAGGGTGAAATTTGCAGTTCGATTGCAGCTCTTCTGAAATTAAGATGAGTTGCAATACTTGAGAAGGCCACCAGATTGGTTAGGTTCTCACTTTTCATTGATGAAAATTTCTCAATAGGTCATGAATAATTGTGCGGATTATAGCACAATCCTGAGTGGTGCATAGTAACTCTTCGGATGTCGCAAAGGGCGTTTATCTGGGAAGCAGGAGTTGGTTATGCAGAAAAGAAAAATTGAAGCGCTCGAACAGGATGTCTCTGCCATCGGTTTGGGATGTATGGGAATGTCAGAATTCTACGGCACTTCTGATGATGCCCAGTCCTTAGATACGCTGGAGTTCGCTTTTGAAAATGGCATCAACTTCTTTGATACTGCGGATATGTATGGCACAGGTCATAATGAAGAGCTGCTCGCAAAATTTATAAAGGGGAAGCGAGAACAGCTTGTTATGGGAACAAAGTTTGGCATTGTCCGAAAGCCGGATGCTTATGAGCGAACTGTTGATAATAGCCCCGCCTATATCAAACAGGCTTGTGAAGCGTCTCTTAAACGATTGGGAACGGATTACATTGACCTTTATTATTGCCATCGCCGTAATCAGGACACCCCTATCGAAGAAATGATGGAGGCTTTAGCTGGCTTGGTTAAGGCCGGTAAAATCAAGGGAATTGGCTTGTCTGAAGTGACTGCTGAGACATTGCGGCGTGCGCATGCTGTACACCCGGTTTCCGTCATTCAGAGTGAGTACTCCTTGTGGAGCCGTGTCGCTGAAGACGATGTTTTGCCGACATGCCGTGAACTAGGGGTGACCTTCGTTGCCTATTCCCCGCTTGGGAGAGGTTTTCTGAGTGGGAAGATCCCAAATATCAATGCACTGGAAGCCGGTGATTTCAGGCGCTTTAATCCAAGGTTCTCGGAAGAAGCCCTTAAGCAGAATTTTGCCTTGGCAGAGCAGTTGAAAGAGGTTGCTGAACAGAAAAAGGCGACCGAAGCTCAGTTGGCGCTGGCCTGGTTATTAGCCAAACACGACAATGTTGTTCCTATTCCCGGAACGCGAAATAAAGATCGTCTTTTGGAAAATATTGGTGCAGCAGATGTCATGCTCACAGCAGAGGATATTGCTGCTCTGGATCAGATATTTACCCCTGATAAAGTGATAGGTGCACGCTATCCCGATAACGGAGTTGTCGGGATAGAAACACCAGTTTAACCAGAGAGGGCGGGGCCTATAGAAGGGTCCCGCTCAAGACCGCAACAGCGACGCTGAAATAGATGATGAGGCCGGTGACATCGACAAGGGTTGCGACGAATGGTGCCGAAGCGCTGGCCGGGTCAAAACCTATCCTTTGCAGAATGAACGGCAGCATTGAGCCTGTAAATGAGCCGAACGTAACAATTCCGACCAAGGCAAAGCCAACTGTAATGGCAATCAGAACCCAGTGCTCACCGTAATCATAGAATCCGGCTTTTTGCCAGATGATGATACGGATAACGCCAATAGCACCAAGAATGGCGCCAAGAGTTATACCCGTTGGAATTTCCCTTAAGGCAACGCGCCACCAGTCGCGTAAGCGAATTTCCTGGAGGGCTAAGCTGCGGATCAGCAAGGATGTTGCCTGTGAGCCCGAGTTACCACCTGAGCTCATGATCAGGGGAATGAAGAGGGTCAGAACAATCGCTTTTTCCAGAGCGATCTCATAATGCTGCATGGCGCTTGCCGTCAGCATTTCACCCAGAAAGAGTGCAGCCAGCCAGCCAGCCCGCTTCCTGATCATGCTGAAGAAGCCAATCTTCATGTAAGGCTTGTCGAGCGTTTCCATACCACCGAATTTGAGGGCATCATCGGTGCTGTCCTCAATCATCGCATCGATCATATCGTCGACGGTGACAATGCCGAGAATATGGCGGCTCTCATCGACAACAGGTAATGCCAGCATGTTATGGCGGCGAATTTCGTGAGCCACATCTGCCTGATCTTCCAGAGGTGAGACGGTCACAAGTGTATCGGTCTGGGCAACGCTGAGTACAGGATCATCCGGTTCGCCCGTAATCAGACGACGCAAGGTCACAACGGTTTGAAGTGTGCCGTTATCCGGATCAAGGACATAAATCGCGTAAACAGTTTCGCGCGTTCCCTGTACACGTTTAACCAGATCGAGAGTCTGGCCAACAGTCCAGTCACCGGGAACAGACACAAACTCGGTTGTCATAAGACTACCCGCTGTTCGTTCCGGGTAGCGCATCAGCTTTTGAATTGCGATGCGGACTTTATGGTCAAGGCCGGAGATCAGCCGGGCACGGCTTGTCTCATCCAGTTCCTGAAAAATATCTGTCAGACGGTCGTTCGCGACTTCATTAAGGAGACGCACAGCAACGTTCGGGCGCATCTCGTTAATAATTTCGGGAGCATTCTGAAGTTCAGGCTGTTCGAGAATTTCGATAGCCTGTTCTTGGGGCAGAACAGCCAGAAGGGAAGCAGCATCTGCTGGCTCAAATGTATTAAGATGCTCAACTGCGTCGGCACTGGTGTAACCGGCAAGAGCTGCAGCTTCCATATTGAAACGGTCGGTATTCATGGGCTCGCCTTTATTTCGATCTGCCGTCTTACGCAGATCATGCGAGCCACCGGGGCTAGACCATGATCGCCTGAGACGGCTTAAACAATCGACTGTAACTGTCGCTTGGCATGGGGTTGAGAACTCCGGGTTGATGAAGCTTTTGCAAGGAGGGAAATCTTGTTGCAAAAGCAGGGCGAAAGTGATCTCGTTCCCAGTTAATGTCAACCCCTATCTGTTATATTTTACGACAAAGTGACATTTGTTCATTTACATAGGGCGAAGGTCGGGCTTGGCACCTCCTTGTATTTAATTTTCAACTTTCCAGATAGAGTTTGTGCGGTTACAAGTGCATTCGTCGTAGATGATTGTGTCCATCGTTCATTCGCAGGGAATTACGTGACAGCGCAGTTACCAGATACAATCGGGACAAGCCCCCCCGTTATGAAAAAGCGTAAGTCTCTGGTGCAGCCCAGTGCCTTGCCCGGGTTCGGACTGGCTTTTGGCTATACGATTTTATATCTCAGCCTGATTGTCCTCATTCCTCTCGCTGTTCTGATCACACAGGTTTCCCTGTCCGGGTGGCAGGTGATGTGGCAGGCTTTGACGGATGAGCGGACCGTGGCGGCACTTAGGGTGTCTTTTGGTATTTCTCTGGCAGCTGCTCTGGTTGATGCAATTGTTGGATTTCTGATTGCCTGGGTTCTGACCCGTTATAAATTCCCGGGGCACAAGCTGCTTGATGCAGTTGTAGATCTGCCCTTTGCCCTGCCGACAGCTGTGGCCGGTATTGCTTTAGTTACATTGTATAGTGCCAATGGCTGGATTGGCAGCCTGTTATCTCCTCTCGGAATAGAGGTTGCCTATACGCGACTGGGTATCTTTATTGCGCTGGTTTTTGTCGGGCTTCCGTTTTCCGTTCGTACTGTGCAGCCACTGATTGCCGAGATTGACCGCGAGCAGGAAGAGGCGGCCGCAACACTTGGTGCCAGTCGTGCGCGCACAATCTGGACGGTTCTTATTCCACCGATGATTCCTGCAATTCTAACAGGGTTCGCTCTGGCTTTTGCACGCGCTGTTGGTGAGTATGGGTCGGTTATCTTTATTGCCGGAAACAAGCCTTATGTTTCAGAGATTGCTCCATTGCTGATTGTTATCCGATTAGAAGAATATAACCTGCCGGGAGCTATGGCGATTGCAACAATCATGTTGATGTTGTCCTTCTTCACTCTGCTCTTCATCAATCTGTTGCAGGCATACAGCCGCAGGAGGTTTGGTGATGTCTGAACAGATTTCTAAAAAATTCCATCGTGTTGTTGAAGAGACGACACTCATACGGCGGCTTCTGATTGCCATTACGGTTATGTTTTTGGCTCTCGTTTTACTTTTACCACTGGCTTTGGTGTTCTTTGAAGCATTGTCCCGGGGATGGAATGCTTACTGGGAAAGCTTTGCTGATCCGGATGCGCAGGCCGCTATCTGGCTGACGCTGGTGGTTGCCGGTATTTCCGTACCCCTTAATCTGATCTTTGGGGTTGCAGCGGCATGGGCCGTTGCCAAATTTGAGTTTCGCGGGAAAAGTCTGCTCATCACTTTGATTGATCTGCCGTTTTCAGTTTCTCCTGTGGTGGCTGGGCTTATCTATATTCTGCTGTTTGGGGCTCAGGGCGTGTTTGGAAAGTGGCTTTCCGCTTATAATATCCAGATTATCTTTGCGCTGCCGGGCATTGTGCTGGCTACCATCTTCGTGACTTTCCCGTTTGTAGCACGTGAGCTTATTCCCCTGATGCAGGAGCAGGGGACCTCTGAAGAGGAAGCGGCACTGACATTGGGGGCATCGGGGTGGCGCATGTTCTTTACTGTTACATTACCCAATGCTCGGTGGGCTTTACTTTATGGAGTTTTACTCTGTAATGCCCGGGCAATGGGTGAGTTTGGAGCTGTCTCTGTTGTCTCTGGGCATATTCGCGGATTAACCAATACCATGCCCCTGAATGTTGAGATATTATACAACGAGTATAATGCTGTTGCAGCATTTTCCATGGCCTCATTACTTGCGATGCTGGCCATATTGACGCTGGTCGCTAAGGCTTTGCTGGAATGGCATTATGGGAATGAGTTATCTGGTCGGGGGGCGCATTGATTGTGTCTGTCGGTTTGGTAATGAAGGAGTAGTCGTGGAAATTAAAATTTCCGGTGTCACCAGAAACTACGGCGCAACGCCCGCTCTACGTGGTATTGATCTGGATATCCGCTCAGGTGAGCTTATGGCCCTGCTTGGCCCTTCGGGGTCTGGCAAGACGACGTTGTTGCGTGTCATTGCCGGGCTTGAGGCTGCGGATAGGGGCAATGTACTATTTGGAGGGCAGGATGCCACCAGTCTTCCTGTCCAGAAACGCAATGTTGGTTTTGTATTTCAGCACTATGCACTGTTTCGCCACCTGAGCGTATTTGATAATATCGCTTATGGTTTGCGCTGCCGGCCACGTAGTCTGCGCCCTTCTGCCAAAGATATTCGTGGGCGCGTTTTGAAACTTCTGGAACTCGTTCAGCTCGAAGGGCTTGAGAAACGTTTCCCAACACAGCTATCGGGCGGTCAGCGTCAGCGTGTTGCGCTGGCTCGGGCTCTGGCCGTTGAGCCGGATGTTCTTCTGCTTGATGAGCCGTTTGGGGCGCTTGATGCAAAGGTTCGTAAGGATTTGCGGCGATGGCTGCGAGAAATCCATGAACGTACAGGACAGACAACCATTTTCGTCACCCATGATCAGGATGAGGCGATTGAACTGGCTGACAGGGTTGCCATTCTGAATAAGGGGCTTCTGGAGCAGGTTGGAACACCAGACGAAGTCTATGACGATCCAGAAACCGCTTTTGTTATGTCTTTTATTGGGGAAACCGCTAAAATCAAGGCTGAGGTGCATGAAGGTGCCGTCTGGGTCAATGGTGGTAAAGTGCCAATTTCCCCGCCTGATACGCTTACTGGTGATGTTGAGCTTTATATTCGCCCATGGGATTTACGCCCCGTTGGTTTAGATGAACCTGCTCATCTTGAAGGAATAATCCGCTCAAGCCGTCGCGTCGGGAACGTCCGTCGTGCACAGGTCTCCCTCGATGATAATAATGCGGTTGAGATAGATTTGCCGTTATGGTCGACCATTGAGATTGGGGCTCCCGTCAATCTGGCGGTAACCCGTGCACGTTTTTTTGAAAAATGATCGCCTGAATGATCAGACAATAGGGTTTTAAAATATGGGGTTACGTATCTTCAGGGTTCTTGCTGTTTTGCTTGCAGGTCTTGGTTTCTGGAATGTGGCGATGGCTATGCCACGAAGCAATCTTATTGTTGGAGTTGCTGTTGAGCCACCTGGGCTTGATCCGACAATTGCTGCGCCAACGGTTATTCGGGATGTGGTTCACCTCAATATTTTTGAAGGGCTTGTTCGCATTAACGAGCAGGGTAAAACCGAGCCGTTACTGGCCAAAAGCTGGACAGTGTCGCCAGATGGGCTGACCTATACATTTACTCTTCAGGAGAATGTTCAGTTCCATGACGGGACGCCGTTTAATTCTTCTATGGTGAAATATGCTTTTGAGCGTGCATCTTCACCAGATTCAACAAATGCGCAGAAACAGATATTTGCGCCAATTACGAAAATTGATACGCCTTCGCCAACAGAAGTTGTCATTCACCTGAAAGAGCCCTCCGGTAATTTTATATATTATCTTGGCTGGGGTGATGCGGTGATGGTTGCTCCCAATACTGCTGCTGATAATCGCTCTCATCCGGTCGGGACGGGCCCATTCAAATTCAAAAGCTGGAGTCGGGGAAGTCAGGTTGAAATGGTCCAAAATGAGAGCTACTGGCAAAAGGGTAAGCCTAAGCTTGAGAGCCTGACTTTTCGTTTTATTGCTGACCCGCAGGCACAGGTTTCTGCAATCAATGCCGGAACGGTTGATGCTTTCCCCAATATTACGACACCGGAGCTGTTTGATCAGTGGCGTAAGGATAAACGGTTCACAACGGCCATTGGTTATACCGAGGGTGAGGTTGTGGCAGGCATGAATAATGCCCGTAAACCATTCGATGATGTCCGCGTCCGTAAGGCACTGATGCATGCGGTTGATCGTAATGCTTTGATTGAAGGGGCATATAACGGCTACAGCATACCAATTGGCAGCCATTTCTCGCCCAATCATCCAGCTTATGAGAATTTGGCTGATCGTATACCCTATGACCCGGTGAAGGCACGTGCATTGCTGAAAGAAGCTGGGTACCCAGATGGTTTCTCTTTCACACTCAAGACACCACAGATGGCATATGCCAGCCGTCCAGCCGAATTACTGGTAGCTTTCTTTGCGGACATTGGTGTGAAAGCACGAATTGAGATTACGGAGTATCCGGCAAAGTGGATATCAGACGTCTTCCAGAAGAAAGACTACGACATGACGATTATCGCGCATGCCGAGCCGCTTGATATCGGAATTTATGCGCGTGAGGGGTATTACTTCAATTATAATAACCCGGCCTTTCGTGAGCTGATGCATAAAATTGACCAGACAACAGATGAAAAAGAACGCTTCTCTTTTTACCGTCAGGCTCAGGAGATGCTGGCTGATGACGTGCCCGCGCTGTTTCTGTATCAATGGCCAAAACTTGGTGTTTGGAACGCTAAGCTGAAAGGTTTATGGAAAACTGCGCCGATTCCCGTGAACGATATGAGTGAAGCCTATTGGAGCGAATGAGATTTGCGGGTATTGCATAATCGAAAGCGGGCGGCATGTTGGTCGTACGCAGTATGTGATTTGAAAAGCCCATGCTTCGTTTGTTAGCCGGGAAGGTGGTCTCAGTTACCATAAGTCTGCTTGTGGTCTCTGTTGTGATTTTCCTCATTCTTGATCTTCTGCCTGGTGACCCGGCAGCCATTCTTTTGGGAACGGCTGCACAGGAAGATACACTGGCGGCTTTACGCCAGCAGATGGGCCTCGATCTGCCGCTGATAACACGTTATCTGAATTGGGTCGGGGATGTGCTTCGAGGAGATATGGGGACTTCCCTGATCTACCATATTCCGGTTTCGACACTCGTAGCTGAGCGTTTTGGTGTTACACTGCCCTTAACATTTCTGGCGGTTGTAATTGCCGGTATTATTGGCATTGGTAGTGGGGCAATTGCCGCCTTTTATCGCAATGGCCTGTTTGATCGTCTATCCCGCATTTTTGCCCATGCTGGCCTTGCTATTCCGGGGTTCTGTTTAGGGCTTGTCCTGATTTTGACGGTATCCCGGCATTTCAGTTCATTACAACCCGGTGGCTTTCCCGGATGGTCCGCTGGATTTATGCCTGCGTTATACGCCTTGCTGTTACCGGCACTTGCACTTGCAGCCTCTCTTGCCTCTGTTCTGTTTCGCGTATCCCGATCTGTGATGATTGATGTGATCCGGGCAGATTTTGTACGTACGGCTTTTGCAAAAGGTGTCTCGCGATTTCGTATTATGTGGCGCCATGCCTTGCCGAATAGTCTCCATCCAATTCTGACAGTTCTTGGATTGCAGATTTCTCTGCTGGTGGCAGGTACGGTTCTGATTGAAAGCGTTTTTGACCTCCCGGGTATCGGGCAGCTGATCATCAATGCCATGATGCAGCGTGATTTTGTTGTCATTCGCGCCCTTGCCTTACTGCTGGCCGGTGGGGTCATTATTATCAACGCCTTGATTGAGCTGGTGCAGTTAGCTCTTGATCCACGATTGAGGGCACGGTGATGATAGCTTTATCCCGTATCCGTAAACATCCGACGCTGCTTTGTGGGCTGGTGCTGACGGTGTTGCTTATTGCTGCAGCTCTGGTTTCATTCGTCTGGACGCCCGGAGACCCTGTTCGTCTGCGAATTGCTTTGCGGTTGAAAGCGCCACTTGAAGCTGGGCTGTTGGGTGCCGATCAACTGGGACGAGATATGGCTTCACTCGTTATGATCGGTGCACGTAATACATTGATTGTGGCATGGCCTGCGGTTCTTGCCGGGGCCTGTGTCGGCATTTTGCTGGGTTCCTTTGCTGCCAGTCGTCGTGGCAGGGTTGACCGTATTATTATGCGTGTCTGTGATGTGACATTCGCATTTCCTGCTTTATTAATCGCTATCATGATTGGTGCAGTTTACGGGGGCGGACCTCTGGCTGCTATCTGGGCTATTGCTCTGTTTAATGTGCCGGTATTCGCGCGTGTGACCCGCGGCGCTGCCCAGAAAATCTGGGCGATGGATTATATCCTTGCGGCTAAGGCGCTTGGGAAAAGCAGGTGGGCTATCGCAATTGAAGATGTCCTGCCTAATATTGCCGGTGTCATCATCATTCAGCTGATGGTGCAGCTGGCTATGGCCATTATTATGGAAGCAGGCTTCAGTTATGTCGGTATTGGTTTTGCGCCACCTGATCCGAGCTGGGGCCGGATGCTGAAAGAAGCCCAGACCTATATCGGTATTGCTCCGCATCTTATTCTTGTACCGGGTTGCGCTATCGCTTTTGCTGTTCTTGGACTTAATCTGCTTGGGGATGGTTTACGGGACATGCTGGATCCGGCAATGCGGCGTCGGAACCATAAGTCATGAGCGAATGACATTATTCTTCGCTGAATCTGATCTTTTTTTGATTTCTCCACATTTGCCGTCTTGCTTAGTCCGCCGCCTTGTGGCACTAACCGCCAATCTCCAGATGCGCACAACCTTCGCACCGGATGACCAGATGCTGCGGTAGCTCAGTGGTAGAGCACTCCCTTGGTAAGGGAGAGGTCGAGAGTTCAATCCTCTCTCGCAGCACCATTCTCTTCCATCAAAATTAGCGTTTTACTTGTGTAGACCAGTGGACCTGCCTTGATTTTAGCTGGGCTTGGTAATATGAGGTGGTTTTTGTAATACAAAATTCTCCTATAATTTATACAAGTTGGGTGCAATGTCTGATAAAATTAATGCTGACGCTCAGAATGTTTCTGAACAGGCGAAGCCGTCTCTGATTTCTCCTCTTTATTGGGTGCTGATCGGCGGTGGTATTTTAGCATATACAATCGATAATTATTTCAAGTGGGCAGCTGCCGCTGAAGGCGGTAGCGTAAATGTCCGTATTCCTAAAATCCTGAGCTTTCTGTACGATGCAGTTGAATTTGAAACTGCAACCATGATCCAGTTCGGTTTTGGTGCAGTGTTGCTCGGTATTGGTGTATGGGGCTTCGTTAAGGCTCTTAAAGCACGCCGCTCGTGAGGTTTATAATGCTTGCAAAGCTGTCTATTGCTTCTGTCGTATTGCTTGTCGCTTCTTCTGTTTCTGCTGAAGTTGTACCGGCAGGTGGAATGGCATTCTGCACTGCAAAGGAGCAGGTGCAGGTATATAAAGATGCTGTTGTCACCGCCATGGATAAAGTCAAGGTCGGTGAAATGACTGGCAAGTGCTATTCGATTGGAAGTGAATCTGAATATGACATTCTGGAACCTGCGGGTGCAGATGGTGTCATGAAGGTCAAGATTACCAAAATAGGCAGCAGCAAGCGTTCCATGACGGGTTTCGCAATCGTTCCATTGCTGTAGTTCTATATAGTACGAATTAGATGAATAACACACACAATAAAATTGGGCGTTATTTTATTGTGTGTGTTTAATATTTTTAATCCGAAGTTGTTGCTATTCTTTGGAGATTTTTTTCTTCATACGTGAAGAGATTTAGGTTTTTATTTTACTTTCTCAAATTGTGACAATCTCCCCCGCGTTGACAGTTTTCTAGTGTCAGATAACCTAACTTTTTTACTGGGTGAGTGGCATGAACGGTTTGGAAGAATCATTAAAAATTGTAGCTGAAAAACTCAAAGCACAAGCTAATCTGTTAGCTACAGAAGAAGCAGTTAAGACAGCTATCGTGCTGCCTGTCTTACGTGCCTTAGGTTATGATATATTCAATCCTTCAGAAGTTATTCCAGAGTTTACTGCTGATACTGTTGGTAAAAAAGGTGAAAAAGTTGATTATGCAATCTCTCTAGAAAATGATGTCCAGATTTTGATAGAATGTAAGCCTATCTCTTTTAAGTTAGAGGCTAAGCATGCAGGCCAATTATTTCGGTATTTCAGTGTTACAAAGGCAAAGTTTGGCATTCTAACCAATGGGCGGCAGTTTAATTTCTATACTGATCTTGAAGAAAAAAACAAAATGGATATGAAGCCATTTTTTACGTTTGATTTAATGGAATTAAAGAATTCTGATTTAATAGAAATTAAGAAGTTCGAGAAAAATAGTTTTGATATTCCAAATATTCTTCTGACAGCTGAACGACTGAAATATACATCAGGAATTAAACAAGCTATTGAAAATTTGATGGAAAATCCAACAGAGGATTTTGTAAGGCTTATTTCTGCAAATGTTTATGAAGGTCGCCTAACTGCTGCAAATCGTGAAATGCTTCAAGGCGTTACAAAAACAGCATTTCGTGAATTGATATCTGAGATTGTAAAACTCCGGATATCAAGTGCATTAGTTGATCCATCTTTACCAATTCCAGATGAAGAAAAGGTTTCAGCTGAAACTAATGACGAAATTGAACCAACAGAAGAAGAAATCCAAGGATATATGATTATAAAGGCTATCCTTCGTGAGGAAATATCTCCTGCCAGAATAGCAATTAGAGATGCCAAATCTTATTGTGCAATCCTCTTGGATGATAATAATAGAAAGCCAATCGCAAGACTCCATCTAAATCGATCGAAGAAATATATAGGCTTATTTGATGGTGCTGAAGAGGAAAAAATGCTTATAGAATCTCTGGATGATATCTATCAATATTCAGAGAGATTAATGTCTTCAATTAAGAAGTATACAGAAAGCATTCCTGCATAATATAGCTTGAGTTATGCAATATCTAAATTAAATTAAAACGCTCGGAGTTTCCGGGCGTTTGTTTTTTGTACGCTATAGATATATAATCAGTGGCTCATCATCTGCTTATGCATTTCTCTCTTCTTGTAATGTGTCCGATGCTGCTTTGATTTTTGGGCGTTCCAGTGCTCATCATGCATTTGCATTGCAGGTTGAGCTTTGGTGTAGCCAAAGCATCCGGCCTGACTTGGCATCTGCTTACAGGCAGCATTGCTGAATTCATGCATTGATAATTCATCGGCAGCCGTTGCGAATGCAGAGGTCGAGGCTAGCAAAGAGGCTCCAACGACAACTGCTGAAATAAAAGCACCATGACGCATAGCTCATACTCCTGTTCAAACTGTCTGAATGAATGCGTGTAACACTCATGCTTGTCATTAAATCTAGGGCAGTTGTCTGTGTAATTTAAGGCTACAAGCGGCTCATTCCGATAGGGCGAAATGTTGGAATAGGGTTTTTTATCATGGCGGGACTATGCAAGTTGATAATTGCGATTATTTGATAGGTCTGGCAGGCTTGAAAAATAAGACTATTCGATGATTTTTATTTGATGTAGCCTGAAAAAAAAGTGACGTGTGCTGGAAATCACAGCGCTGAGATTATTTCCGTTTCGAAGCGGAAAAAAAACAGGTCAACACCTCGTTAAGAGGGGAATACTCTTTGGGGCAGCTAGTAAATTTAGCAAAGAGGTGTCCTCGATGAGTAACCAGGGTAATCCTGATGAAGCTGCAATCAACGCACTTTCTGCAAAAGTTATGGCGCAGATTCCAGCTATCCTTGATAAGGCTGACAAGTTCATGACGGATGTCCAGATGGAAAAGCTGGAATCCCACATGCAGGCAATGGCACGTCGCTCTTTAACTTCAGAAAGTCTGCCTGAATTCGACACAAGCCTGTTTGATGAAGTGTCTCCAATTTCAAAATCTTTGGCACAGGAAGTCACAGATCTCTTTGGCAATCTGCCAGTGGAAGAGGCTCTGTTGCTGTCCATCCATTTTGAAACAGCACAATCCAAGAACTGATTTTTACTGACTGCTGTCCGAGTTGAATATCGGCGCATACATAAAGAGGAGAATATTATGTCACAGATTACCGTTGTAATCGGCGACCGTCTGGGTAAGGGGCAGAAAGTTGCTGCTGGCGCAGAGGCTGCAGGTGCGCGCGTTGTGGTTATCCCCGGTGTGGCTGCGGATATGAAGCTTGGTGATGTCATGAAGGCAGAGAATGCCGATTTCGGTATTTCGTTCTGCGGTAGTGGCGGTGCTGGTGCCATCACAGCCCAGACAAAATACGGCTACAAGGCAAAGCACAGCATGCGCGCCATTGATGAAGGCGTTGCTGCTATCGGCGAAGGCTACAATGTTCTTGGCTTCGGCTTCATGGATGTTGAGGAGCTCGGCAAGGCACTCGTAGAGGCTTACCAGAAAAAGCACGGTAAATGACATGCTGAAGCGCTTTGAGACTACTGTCAGAGTTAAGGGGCGCGGAGCCACGAGAGCACAGGCATTTGCCGATGCGCTCAATGGCGTTCAGCGCGCCGTAATGAATGATGGCGTGAAAGTCTTGCTGCGGATTGAACCGCAGAACGTTGAAGTTGTGCAGGCGGAAGAAGTCCAGATTAAAGAGCGGTTTCTTTTTCTGTTCCTGCCGCGGATACGGAGCAAGTTCTCCGTAACGCTGGATGTGGTCGTTAATGTTACGGGGATCGATGCGGATGCCGTCCAGTTCGATGTTCGTCAGGCATGACATTTAACGTCTTTATGACACTTGGTCTTGATGATGAGGGAGCAAGATAAGAAATGATGCTGATAATTCTAATCAAATCTTTGGTGATTGGAGGGCTCGTTGGCGTTGCCGTGGGGGCGGGCGCTGCTCGTATGTTCCATGCGCCGACGGTTCAAGGTATGGGCGCGTTCCGTACTCTTGGTGAAATGAACTCGTGTGAAGGCGATCCGGCCTCTCACTTCTCTTTCGGTCTGGGCTTCTTCTTTAACGCCTGGGCTTCTTCTGTTGCTGCGGGCTCTTTCACGCAGGACATCGACCACCGTGTTATCCCGAACTGGGGTGCTGCCGTTCTGCTTATGAAGAACCGCAATATCGGAGAGACGATGCATGATCCTAAAAAGATGGCAATCGTATGTGGTATCATCGGTATGGTACTGGTTGCCTTCCTGAATACAACAGCATCGGCCATTCCGGAAGCCTTGCAGATCACCGCTGTTAAGGTTTTGGTTCCTGCTGCAAACCTTCTGGTCAATACAGTGATGCCGGTTATTTTCTGGCTTGCCGCTATTGCTGCTAGTCGTTCGGCCGGTTTCTGGGGTACTATTTTTGGTGGTCTTGCCCAGATGATCATGGGTAACGCTGTTCCGGGTATCGTTCTTGGTATTCTGATCGGTAAGGGCGTTGATGAAAGCGGCTGGAACCGGATTACCCAGAGTATGATGGCTGCAGTTATTCTGCTCTTCGTACTCAGTGCCTTCTTCCGTGGCTTCGATATGAAATTCCTGACATCCTTCAATCTCGGTGTGCCGGGTTGGCTGGAAATGATCCACAATTCCATGAGTGGAAAGTAATTGGGGAGATATGACAATGGTTGAACAAGAACAGACAGCCAAAGAAAACACCGGTTTCTGGTTTGCAGATTGGTCTTTCCCGATTTTCGTCGGTTTGCTCTCTGCTGGCGTCTTTGCCGGTACCCATATGTACTACGTCTATAAGATCGGTGCATTTAACGAGGTTGCCTTCGTATCCATGCTGCGTACAGGCATTGATACAGGTGGGTATGGTGCGGTTGCGGCCTTCGGTGCCAGCTTCCTTTTCGCCCGTATCATTGAAGGGTCGCTCGTTGGTATTCTCGATATTGGTGGCGCGATCATGACAGGTGTCGGCCTTGGTATTCCAGCGCTTTTACTGGGTGCTGGCTGGGTCTATCCGGTTGAGAACTTCATTCCGGCCGTTATCACAGGCCTTCTTATTGGTCTGGTCATTGGTGGCATCATTATTCTGGCCCGTAAGTTTACGGTCAATCAGGGTAATGTGACCTACGGCGCTGACGTGATGATGGGGGCTGGTAATTCATCTGGCCGCTTCCTTGGCCCGTTGATCATCCTGTCTGCTATCAGCGCATCTATCCCGATCGGTGTAGGTTCCCTGATTGGTGCTTTGATCTTCTACGTGTGGAATAAGCCGATTACGGGTGGTGCCATTCTTGGTGCGATGGTCTTCGGATACTTCTTCCCCGTTGCCCTATAAAAACGCAAAATCCGGGGGCAACGGCCGGAGGCGGAACAATTCGCCTCCGGTTTCCAAAAAAGAGGTAATACTATGTATGACTTGCTGATTAGAAATGCGCGATTAGCTGATGACACGACAGCGGATGTTGCTGTTAAGAATGGGAAGATAGCGGCGCTCGGTCAGTTGGGAGAAGGGGCCGCTGCAAAGACAGTTGACCTGAAACAGAAATATTATCTGAGTGCAGGCTGGATTGATAACCACGTTCATGCCTATCCCTCATCTCCAATTTATTATGATGAGCCTGATCTGATCGGTATTGCAGGTGGTGTGACCACAATCGTTGATGCAGGCAGCACAGGTGCGACAGACATCGCTGATTTCAAAAGAATTGCCGCAAACTGCAAGACAAACGTCAAAGCTCTCCTGAATGTCTCCAGAATTGGAATGATCGTTCAGCATGAGCTTGCCAATATGGATGATATCAATGCGCAGCTGGATGCCGAGACAATCGCCCAGCACCGTGATTTCATTGTTGGTATCAAGGCGCGTATGAGTGGCAGTGTTGTTGGCTCAAATGGTATTGAACCCTTGCGTCTGGCAAAGGATATTCAGAGCGCCAATGGTGATTTGCCTCTGATGGTTCACGTCGGTAACCCGCCACCAACTCTGGAAGAGATTGTTGATCTGATGGGTAAGAACGACATTCTGACCCATTGCTTTAATGGCAAGCCAAACAGAATTCTTGATGGTGATGGCAGGCTTCGCGATGCCGTTAAGCAGGCCGTTAATCGCGGTATGTTGCTTGATGTTGGCCATGGGAGTGCGAGCTTCAGTTTTGAGGTTGCACGTCAGGCCATCAATGAGGGCATTCTGCCCGATACCATCAGTACCGATATCTATTACAAGAACCGCATGAATGGCCCGGTTATCAGTCTGGCGCTTGTTATGTCCAAGTTCCTCTATCTTGGTATGACATTGCCGCAGGTTATTGAACGCGTGACATCGCGTGCTGCCGATATGTTTGGCTTTGATGGCAAAGGCCGTCTTGAAGTAGGTGCTGATGCTGATCTGACACTCTTCGATATTGATGAGACTGCGCTTGAGGCACATGACTGTGAAGGTGGTGTTGAGATGTGCAGTCCAAATCTCATCCCATTGGCAGCGGTTGTTGCGGGTGAGGTTTTTGTTACCGAGCACGGTTCCGGCAAGATTTAAGGAAGAGAGCCAATGGCTTCAATCTATGAACGTTATAATCTCAAGCCCGTTATCAACGCATCCGGTCGGATGACCATTCTTGGTGTCTCCACGCCGCCTCAGGATGTTGTTGATGCCGTAACGCTTGCCATGGGCAGCTATTTTGAGATGAAGGATCTGGTCAATAAAACCGGTGACTACATTGCAAAATTGCTGGGAGCAGAAGCAGCGACTGTTGTTTCATCTGCATCTGCCGGTATTGCCCTTTCCGTTGCTGCTGTCATCGTCAAAAATGATCCATGGATGCTGGTTAACCTTCATGCAACACCGGTTGAGGGACCACGCGAGATTGTTTTGCCGAAAGGGCATAACGTTAATTATGGCGCACCTGTTGGTACAATGATTGCGCTTGGCGGCGGTAAGGCTGTTGAGGCTGGTTGGGGTAATGAGTGCTCGGCTGAGCAGCTCTCTGCCGCTGTTGGGTCTAATACAGCCGCTATCCTCTACATCAAATCGCATCATGCGCTTCAGAAGAGTGTACTGAGTGTGAAAGAGGCTGTTGAGGTTGCCCGCAAGCATAAGCTGCCATTGATCGTTGATGCGGCTGCTGAAGAAGATTTGCGCTGCTATTACGATATGGGTGCTGATCTTGTGATCTATAGCGGCGCCAAGGCCATAGAAGGCCCAACCAGTGGTCTGGTTGTCGGCAAGAAAGATTTTATCGAATGGGTCAAGCTGCAGGGACAGGGGATTGGCCGCGCGATGAAGGTTGGCAAGGAAGGTATCCTTGGCTTGACCGTTGCCATTGAAAGTTACCTTAAGCGTGCCAAGGAAACGGGCGCTGAAATGGAAGCCAAGCTGACACCTTTCATTGAAGATGTCAGTAAAATTGATGGTGTGAGTGCTCGGGTTGTCTGGGATTCCGCCGGTCGTGATATCGCCCGCGGAGAAGTGAGCTTTGATGAAAAGAAAATCGGCCGCACAACCAAAGAGCTGATCAAAGACCTCAAATCAGGTGATGTTGCCATCTACTTTCGTGAATATCGTGCCAATGAAGGCAAGGTTGAAGTTGATGTCAGAAGTGTCAGCGACGAAGAGCTGAAAACAATCAGCCAAAATATCCGTCGCGTTGTAAATGGAGATAAATAAAATGAAGCTACAGCCCAACTATTATGCTGATCGCGTGTGCCTCAATGTGCTGGCCGGATCAAAGCAAAACGCCGTAGATGTCTACAAGGCTGCTCAGGGGCACGTTCTGGTTGGTGTTCTTTCCAAGAACTACCCGGATGTTGCCAGTGCCGTAGCTGACATGTGTGACTATGCCGGTTTGATTGAAAACGCGATCTCTGTCGGCCTTGGTGCAGGCGATCCCAAACAGTCTGAAATGGTTAGTGCCATTTCAGGAGAATTGCAGCCACAGCACGTCAATCAGGTTTTCACAGGCGTTGGTGCAAGTCGTGCACTGCTTGGTCAGAATGAATCTGTTGTTAATGGTCTTGTTTCTCCGACAGGTCAGGTTGGAAAGGTCAAGATTTCGACGGGGCCGCTAAGCTCAAAGGCTGAAGATGCAATCGTGCCGGTTTCGACGGCCATTGCGATGCTCAAAGATATGGGCGGCAGCTCAATCAAGTACTTCCCAATGGGTGGTCTGAAGCATCGTGATGAGTATAAAGCTGTTGCCGATGCCTGCGCTAAAGATGATTTCTGGCTGGAGCCAACGGGCGGAATTACGCTGGACAACTTTAAAGAGATCGTTCAGATTGCTCTTGAAGCAGGCGTGTCAAAGGTTATTCCGCATGTCTACAGCTCAATCATTGATGAGGCCAGTGGAGACACTCGTCCTGATGATGTTGAAAAGCTGTTACAGATGGTAAAAGAGCTGCTCTGATTATTTTTTGAGGGCGGACCTGAATTATAAGGCACGAGGAGGCTTTGAGTAGCTTCCCGTGCCTTGTTGTAATGGTCATTGCATGGATAGAGGTGGGATGGTCAAGTTCCCATACCAGAGACTGGCGCAGATGTTCTCGGAGTTGCATGCCGAGTCCTTACCGCAGGAAGAACTTGCGCGCCGCCTATCTGTGTCAACGCGTACAGTTCGTAGTGATATTGATATCCTGAATGATATTCTTTCAGGACATGGTGCCCAGTTTGTTTTGAAAAGGGGTAAGGGATACAGCCTTAATATCGATGATCCCGCAAAGTTTGAAGAAGCAATAAAAGGGACGCTTGATAGTGCTGCACCGGTTCCTCAAAGTGCAGCAAAACGTGTCAGACAACTGCTTATTCGTTTTTTGAGCTCCGCTTATGCTCTGAAACTTCAGGACCTTGCTGATGAATGGAATGTCAGTCGTGCAACGTTGCAGGCTGATATGGCAGATGTGCGGGAGAGATTTGCACGGTACCAGCTCTCAATTGAAGTTAAGCCTCATTACGGCATGAAGCTGATCGGTGAGGAAACGGCTATTCGTGTATGCCTCGCCGATCTGATGTCAGAGATTTCATCTGAAAGCCCCGATCTGACTCTCTTTCAGGATGAACACAAACTTTCAGCTGCTCTGGCAATCGTCAGGGCCGAACTGCCTCATTGTCTGTCACGTGCCGGGTTGAAGCTGACAGATGAGGGGGCGCAGTTTATGACATTTTATTGTGCCATTGCTGTCTGCCGTATCATGGAGGGATTCCCGCTTCAGGATTTTAAGGCGGAAGAGCCGGTCGATGATATCCGTCATGCTGCCAGCCATATAATTGCAATGATGCGGCGTATGACAGGGATACATATTTCCGCATCTGAAGAAGCCTTTATCTGCGTAAATATTGCAGCCAGAAGCGTACAGGGCATTCTGCCAAGCGAGATTAATGCGGATGATGCCGGGGCTTTGGTCAGCTATATTCTTGAGTATATCAATAGACATTATCATTATGACCTGCGCCATGATGAGCAGCTCAGAACAGATATGATCACCCATGTAAAAACAATGATTACAAGGGTACGATATCAGATTAATCTACCTAATCCTGTGCTGGCTGATATTAAACAGCACTACGCACTGGCATTCGATTTCACACTCTCTGCGGTTAGCAGCTGGGCGAAACATTCGCCTTACCGTATCTCTGAAAACGAGATCGGTTATCTGGTTTTACACATCGGTGTGGGGCTCGAGCGCCATTACCAGATTGGTTATTTGAGAAGACCACAGGCGCTTCTTGTTAATGATGGTGGTAATGCAACCCTTCGGACACTGGAGGCTTTGTTGCACCGGCGTTTTCCGCAGATGGATATCTGTGCGACAATGACCGGACAGGAGTATGATCAGCTTGAAGCTGTGACAGCTGACTTCGTGATTGCAACGTCACGTCTGCAGGAGAAAAACAGGCCTGTGGCCGTGGTTTCTCCATTTCCGTCAGATTATCAGATAGAGCAGCTGGAAAAGCTTGTTTCAGTCGATAGAACGCGCCCCTATATGCTCAAGCGTTATTTTGCTGCCAAGCATTTCATGGTCGCCAGAAAGGGAATGACGCAGGAAGAGCTCTTCAGTGAAGTCTGCGCTAAACTGGCGGCAGAAGGATATGTTGATAAAGAATTTGCGGATTCCGTCAGGGAACGTGAGAGCATCCTGAGTACGATGCTGGGGGATGGTATTGCTATTCCGCATGCCCTTGGTCTCATGGCTCGTAAAACGGCTGTTTATACGGTCATCGCGCCTGAGGGGATTGAGTGGGGAGATGGTAGTATCGCCAAGGTTATTTTTCTGCTCGCCATTAGCAAGACAGAATATGAAGAAGCGATGGCGATCTATGATCTATTCGTGAATTTTATGCGTCAACGTACAGCAACAAAGCTGGCTGAGAGCCGTTCGTTTGAAGAGTTTTACGAAACAGCTCTTGCCAGTATGTCAGATGCATAAAGCTGGCTGATGTTGATCAGCGTGCCGTTTTTGCCAGATGCTCGCGGACTTCTGCTGTTGTTGCCTTTTCAAGAATGTCTTTAGCAAGCTGGTTGCATTCGTCCAGTCTCCAGCGTGACAGTGTTGCTTTCACAGATGGAATGGAAGGAATACTGGCAGAAAGCTCTGTAACGCCCATGCCGACCAGAAGGGGAGCCGCACGTTCATCAGAGGCAAGGCCCCCGCATACACCAACCCATTTGCCGTGCTTCTTGGCGCCTTCGCAGGTCATTGCAATCATTGCAAGGACACCAGGATGCAAGGCATCTGCCTGCTTAGCCAGTTGCGGGTGACCGCGATCCATCGCAAGTACGTACTGTGTCAGGTCGTTGGTCCCGATGGAGAAGAAGTCGACTTCCTTGGCAAAGCGCTCTGCCATGACAGCGGTTGAGGGAACTTCAACCATGATACCGACTTTGACATCCTTAACACCCATACTAGCCTGTTCTTCTGCAAGAATGGCCTTGGCTTCACGGAGTTCATCGATAGATGCAATCATCGGGAACATGATATGAAGTTTGGCATAAGGTGCCGCCTGCAAAATAGCGCGCAGCTGTGTTCTAAGAATATCTGGACGTTCCAGCCCAACCCTTATGCCACGTAATCCGAGGAACGGATTATCTTCTTTTGGAAGAGGCATGTAGGAGAGGGGTTTATCTCCGCCAACATCCAGTGTTCTGACAACAAGGGTCCGTTCAGAGCCAAGAGCTTTTGCGACTGCGCAATACTCCTGAGCCTGCTCTTCCTCGCTGGGAGCCGTATCCCTGTTATCGAACAGGAATTCAGATCGAAGCAAGCCGACGCCTTCAGCACCTTTCACGATTGCCTCGCGGGCATCCGTAGCATTCCGAATATTTGCAACGACCTCTATACGAGTACCGTCGCTTGTTTTTGCTTCATTTTGCGAAAGGGCGCTTTCTTCGGCGCGGCGTGCTTCGATTTTCTTGATCTCGGCTTCTGCGGCTTCAAGTTGCTCCTTCGTTGGAGCAAGACGCAATGTGCCAAGAGAACCATCAATAATTGCCTGCCCACCTTCCGGTATGAGCAGGGCTTGCTGATCTATCCCACAAACAGCTGGTATTCCAAACGAACGGGCAAGAATAGCCACATGGCTAGTTGCACCACCTGTTCTGGTGCAGAAACCTTTGACCTTGACCGGGTCAAGAGCAGCTGTATCTGAAGGTGTCAGATCTTCAGCAATCAGGATTGAGCCTTCAGGAACATCAATCTCAACATGTTCAACACCGGCAAGGAGCGCCAGAACACGTCGGCCAATATCCCGGATGTCATTCGCTCTTTCGCCCAAAAAAGCGTTTCCTTGAGCTTCAAGCCTTGCTGAATAGGCCGTAAAAGCGTCGCGCCATGACCATGCCGCAGACTTGCCTTCGCCAAGGTTTGTATAGGTATGGGCCATCAGATCAGGATCTTGCAGAAGCTCCTGATGCATGCTCATAATTGCCTGTTTGGCAGGCTCTTTTAAACGAACCTTGATATCTTCAATTTGAGAACTCGCATCCGCAAGGGCTTTTAAAAAGCGGGCCTGTTCATCTGTGTAGGCTAGGCCATGCTCAGGAATATCAAATTCCTGAATACGATGATGATAGATACGGCCAATTGCAATTCCCGGAGAAGCGCCAACACCCGTTAGAAGATTGGCGTCAACAATGATAGGTTGCTGTTGTACGGGTTGTGCCGGTGCCGTAGTGGCTGGTGGTGCCTCATGCTCATCTTCGCCACAGGCATCTTTAATAAGCTGTGTCAGTTCATTAAGGGCTTCAGCAGCATCCTCACCAGAGGCTTCAATGCGGACAATATCACCCTTGCGTGTTGAAAGACCCATAATGCCAACAACTGATTTGGCATTTGCACTGAGGTCTCCAAACAGGATTTTGATATCCGATTGAAACGACTTTGCTTTTGTCGCGAGAACCGCAGCAGGACGTGCGTGAAGCCCTGCAGGATTAGGAATTGCGATATTCTCTGAAACAAGCTTGTCGCTACCGGTCTGATTGGCCATCTAAGAGCCCCTCCATTCGTTATCGACTGACATGAGCACTGTATTTGCAGCGCTGCAAACTGTTGACCGGAAAATTTTCCGGTTCAAATCGGAAAACGGTTTGGCCTTTCCGGAGGTTCCATTTTAATTGCGATTCAATTAAGAAAAGTGATCTTTGAATAAATTGGTCCCATTATTGGCATTGTCATGAATAACAAGGCAGACAGGCTGAAGTCAGCACTGAGAGAAAACCTTAAGCGCCGTAAGGCCCATATGCGTGAGCGTAATGTGGGAAAAGATGCAGCACAGGAAAAAGCAACTGCTGAGGTTGTGAGGGAAGAGACGAAAGACAATCAATAGCTGTGAGTGAATTGTGCATTTTTCCAGCATTTTCAACTGTTGCTACGGATCGTCAATCTTTTTGCCTTAAATGGTGGTCATGAAATCGTATTGATTGCGCAAGAAAGCGCATGTAACTCAACTATACAAACGCTCTTTGCGTGCGCATCGGGTAAAAACTGAGGACAGAATGGATCGTATCGTAATCCGGGGTGGAGCCCCATTAAATGGCGTGATTCCAATTTCCGGAGCCAAGAATGCCGCCTTGCCTTTAATGATTGCGAGCCTTCTGACGTCAGAGACGCTTGAGCTGACTAATGTACCCCGCTTAGCGGATATCTCCTCCCTCCTGCGAATTATGAGTAATTTCGGTGTTGACCACACGATTGCCGGCAAGCGCTTGGGTGAAAATACTGAATCTGGTCAGACAATTCGCCTTAATGCTGGCAATGTTGTCGATACGTTTGCACCCTATGAGCTGGTCTCCACGATGCGTGCAAGCTTCTGGGTAATTGCTCCGTTGCTGGCCCGCTTTGGTGAGGCCCGTGTCTCTATGCCGGGAGGCTGTGCTATCGGTACACGTCCTGTTGATCTGCTGATCATGGCTTTAGAAAAGCTTGGCGCTGATGTTGAAGTTGATGGTGGATACGTTGTTGCCAAAGCCCCTAATGGTTTAACAGGTGGAACAATACATTTCCCGAAGGTCACAGTTGGCGGAACACATGTTGCGCTGATGGCGGCAACTTTGGCAAAGGGCACAACCATTATTGATAATGCCGCTTGTGAGCCTGAAGTGACTGATCTGGCGGATTGCCTTAATAAGATGGGTGCCAGAATTAAAGGTGCCGGTACACCTCATATTGAAATTGAGGGTGTCCCCAGTCTGCACGGTGCTTCTCATCCTGTGCTGCCGGACCGGATTGAAACCGGAACCTACGCTATGGCTGTTGCCATGACGGGTGGTGATGTTCTCCTGCAGGACACTCGCGCTGATCTTCTGCAAAGTGCACTTGATGTTCTGGCCCGTACGGGCACGGAAGTTATACCTGTTGAGAATGGTATCAGAATTCGACGCGAGGGCGGTCAGATTGAAGCCGTCAATATTACGACAGAACCATTCCCGGGCTTTCCGACTGATTTACAGGCTCAGTTCATGGCCCTGATGACGAAGGCTAAGGGTAGCTCAACCATTCGCGAAACAATTTTTGAAAACCGCTTTATGCACGTGCAGGAATTGGCACGTCTTGGTGCTCAGATCAGGCTTGATGGCGATTGTGCGATTGTTGATGGGGCAGGCGTGCTGAAAGGTGCGCCGGTGATGGCAACTGATCTTCGTGCGTCTGTTTCACTGGTAATTGCCGGTTTGGTTGCAGAGGGTGAAACGACAATCAATCGTGTCTACCATCTTGATCGCGGGTTTGAGGCACTGGAGGCCAAACTGTCTCGGTGCGGTGCAAATATTGAGCGTGTGCGCGGATAACGAAAAGGCTGGAGAAATTTCCAGCCTTTTTTATTTTGGGGGAGGTGTTTAACGTCTCCAACGCTGTGGTGTAGTGGACGTTTTTGTGAAAGTTGCCAATGCAGCAACAATAAAAAGAAGTTTCTTCATAACTGGGTCTTTCAAATCCCTAATTTATAATTCTATAATTCCTTGATAGCGGGTTGAACTAAACAAAAGCTGAATCGATTTTAAAATAAATCCTCAGTACCCTGTTGCGGTCTGCTGCGCATAAAACTTGGTTTCGCATATTATGTTATTATTTTCGCTTGCCTCTTCCAGAGAAGAATGCATGTTCAGGTTATTGATGTGAGCAGTTTGAGCGATGGATAACCTGAAACTTATTGCCCTGGACGCTGATGATCTTGAAGTGATCTCAGCCCATTTGGAAGATAGCCTTATTCGTCTCGGAGATATGGTCTATCTGCCGAAAGAAAAGAAATTTGTCTTTACGACACAACGGATGGACTGGGAGACCAGCCAACCGGATGATCCTCACTATAATCTGACAGGTGTTCATTTTGAGCGTGTAACAGCTGTTCGGAGCCGAGGTCTTGATTTATCCAATAAAGATGCGACGCTGTGCTTGTTGGCCATTGTCTTTAATGAGAAAGATAAGCCCTCCGGAACGGCCACTCTGGTCTTTACACGATATGTTGAGATTGAACTCGAAATTGAGTGTATTGAGGTTCAGATGAAAGACCTTGGTATTGTTCCGTCAGAGGCCTTAAAAGAGACCCGCGCACAAGACTGACTAAAGTCGTAAGGATTTTGAAAGAAAGAGTTTGGAATGGCCCTACGTTTGCAATTCAACCTTACTGATTTTGAAAGCCGGTTCCGTGAGGTCCTCACGATGAAACGCGAAATATCGGAAGATGTTGATACGGCTGTTCGTGCAATCATTGCTGATGTTGTTGAACATGGTGATAAGGCGCTGATTGATTACACCAATCGGTTTGATGGGCTGGATCTTTCAAAGACAGGCCTTGCAATTTCTTCTGATGAAGTTGATGCAGCCATCAAGGTTTGCGAGCCTGATACTCTTTCTGCTCTTGAACTCGCAGCAGAGCGTATTCGTGTTTATCATGAACTGCAGAAACCACAGGATCATCAGTCAACTGATAGTCTCGGCGTGACGCTGGGATGGCGCTGGACAGCGCTTGAATCTGTTGGTCTTTATGTTCCAGGCGGTACGGCAAGTTATCCATCTTCTGTACTGATGAATGCCATTCCGGCAAAAGTTGCTGGTGTTGAGCGGTTAGTCATGGTGGTGCCGACGCCTCGTGGAGAGACCAATCCGTTGGTTCTGGCTGCAGCACGCCTTGCCCGTGTTGAAGAGATTTATCGTATTGGTGGGGCACAGGCTGTTGCTGCTTTAGCCTATGGCACAGACACCATTCAGCCTGTCGCGAAGATTGTTGGGCCTGGTAATGCTTATGTTGCGGCTGCCAAACGTCGGGTGTTCGGGCAGGTTGGTATTGATATGATAGCAGGCCCGTCAGAAGTTCTGATTATTGCAGACAAGCACGCCAACCCGGATTGGGTTGCCATCGATCTGCTGGCGCAGGCGGAGCATGATACCGCGGCGCAATCTATTTTGATAACGGACTCCATTGAGCTTGCTGATCAGGTGGAACGTTGCGTCGAGGCCCACCTTAAAACCCTGCCACGTGAAAAAATTGCCCGTGAGAGCTGGAATAACTACGGTGTCATTATTACGGTTGATGACATCAAAGACGCGCTTGCCTTAAGTAACCGTATTGCCCCTGAGCATCTGGAAATTGAATGCCAGAATGCGGATGAACTGGTTTCAAGTGTGCGCAATGCTGGTGCAATTTTCCTGGGCAGCCACACACCTGAGGCAATTGGTGATTATGTTGGTGGCCCCAATCACGTGCTGCCAACGGCGAGATCTGCACGCTTCTCATCGGGCTTGGGCGTGCTTGATTTCATGAAACGTACATCTGTTCTTAAATGTGATCGTCAGGCGCTTGCTGTTCTTGGCCCAGCTGCTGTCGCGCTTGGTAAGTCGGAAGGGCTGGATGCTCATGCGCGCTCTGTTGCAATCCGGTTAAACTAGTTTTTTGGTTTTGTGATCGGTTGTTATAGATTAGGATATCAGACAGGTAGTCAGTCCTGATAATTTGCCATGGGGATAGGATGGGCGAACGGGCCAAAAAAGAACGCCTCATTGCAGTTAAACTTGATGAGGAAACGCTTGCTCAGCGTAATGTTGAGCAAGAGCATGAGCGTATTGCTGCCATTAGTGATATTCTGGCAGATAACCGTTTTTCTGTCTGTGGTTATGATAATGGCCCTTATATTCTGTGTGTCGGTATTGTTGAGACAAAGCTTTACTTCGCGGTTTATAATGATGCCAAGCACCCCATTATTACCCACCACCTGTCACTGACACCCTTTCGGCGTGTGCTGCGTGATTATACGTTACTGTGCGATAGCTACGAAAAGGCAATTAAAAGTGGTTCCATAGCCCGCTTGGAAGCCATTGATATGGGGCGGCGTGGCTTGCATAATGAAGCAGCTGAAATTCTGTTAGGGCGTTTGAAGGGCAAGTTTGAGCTTGATTTTGATACGGCTCGCCGCCTCTTTACACTTGTTTTCGCTCTTTATTGGAAAGGTGATGATGTATGACCGATCCAAAACGGAAAGGCGGTATCCAGTCTGTCCTGTTTGCATGCAAGTATAATGCTATTCGCTCTCCAATGGCTGAGGCTTTAGCAAAACATTTTTTTGGTCAGAAAATTTATATTCAATCAGCAGGCGTGAAAGCCGGGCGCGATATTGATCCAATGGCTGTCGCTGCTCTTCAGGAGATAGGAGTTGATTGCTCCCGTCATAAAACACGGACAATATTTGAGCTGCGAGATACTGAAGGGCTGAATTTTGATTTGATTGTTACCCTGTCGCCGGAAGCACACCATTTAATTCTGGAAATGACCAGCTCCTTATCTGCCAATGTCGAGTATTGGCCAACTTTTGACCCGACAGCTGTACAAGGTTCTTACGAGAAAGAATTAGACGCCTACCGGCAGGTGCGGGAAACATTAACTCAGAACATTAAACAGCGGCTTTCAAGCCAGCCACTCTGGAGTGATGATATGGAGGTCTGAGCCTGTGGCCTTCTGCATGAAACATCTTGACTGGTGCTGCCAGATACATAATTTAGGCATGTTTCGTATTTAGATTGCGAACATATACCGGTGCCGGGCCCCTCTGGCGAGAGTTTGATACGGCGCTCTCGTGATGTCGGTACCGCCTGCAAATCAGCCGGCGGACTTTAAAAATGTCAAAAGATTCCATGCTTTTTGCATGTATTCCTCAGAATACGTGGATGTCTTCCCGTTCTGAAACACAATTATGTGTGATTGTTGTTGTGTCGGAAGGGGGACTGTTATGACAGCCCATTCCCATAAAGACGTGCTCGGATATTTCAAATGGGCTTTTATTGTAACAATTAGCGGATTGTTACTTGGCACATGGCTGGGATGGCAGACCACTGGTACTGTCACAGGTGCAACAACCGCGCTTTTTATTTGTGCGGTTCTGGCTGTTTTGGAAATATCCCTGTCGTTCGATAATGCTATCGTCAACGCTAATAAACTCAAAGATATGACGCCTGTTTGGCAGCATCGATTCCTGACCTGGGGTATCGTTATTGCTGTTTTTGGTATGCGTATTGTCTTCCCTCTTTTGATCGTGGTGATTGCAGCCAAGATCGGGCCATGGGAGGCTATTACGCTTGCAGCATCAAAGCCTGAAGAATATGCCCGGATTATGCAGGAAGCTCACCTGCCGATTGCCGCTTTTGGCGGTACCTTTTTGATGATGGTTGGGCTGAGTTATTTTTTTGATGCTGAAAAGACGATTCACTGGGTCTTCTGGCTTGAATCGAAAATGGCACGTTTTGCTGCCATTAAAGGAATTGAGATTGGTCTTGTCCTTGCATTGATTCTGATCTTCTCATCGTTCCTTACCAAAGAAGCCTCAGATGTTTTTATCCATGCCAGCCTTTATGGTCTTCTAACGTTTCTGACGGTTGAGGTTATTGGCGGCTTACTGGATGCATCACAGAAGACAATGAATGCGGCAGCAAAGGGTGGCTTGGGTGCCTTCCTGTATCTTGAAGTTCTGGATGCCAGCTTTTCATTCGACGGTGTCATCGGGGCCTTCGCATTGACGCAGAACCTTTTCATTATTGCAATTGGCCTTGGTATCGGTGCGATGTACGTCCGCTCCATGACAATCATGCTGGTTGAGAAGGGAACGCTGGTTCAGTACAGATACCTTGAGCACGGTGCATTTTACGCAATCGTTGTGTTGTCTGTTGTCATGTATTTCCAGACAATGTTTCATATTCCGGAGGTTATTACCGGTTTGGGTGGTGCTGTCCTGATTGGTATTTCGTTCTGGTCTTCTGTCCGCTTTAACAGGCCCGGAAGCTCAGCGAATGTCGTGAAGGGTGAGACACCGGAAAACAAGGCCATATAAAAATCAGCCGCAGGTGGCTTTGGCTGCCTGCGGTTAAATTTTACAATTTTCAGAGATTTACGATGGTACAGTTGGGTGGGCTCGAACCACCGACCTCCGGATCCACAATCCGGCGCTCTAACCAACTGAGCTACAACTGCCCGAACGACGGCTGGAACCTAGAAGCAAAGTGCGAACTTTGCAAGATGTCTTGTTGCATATCTGTACATTTTTCTTGTCAGTTTCGTCTTTTTTCCTAAAAACGCTGATTTAAGGCTGAAAAAATAGCGCGCATGCCAGTGGATTATGTGTCTGTTGCTCTGCTTGGTCAGGCATCTTGCCATTGCATGTAAGTAGCGGAAAACGAGCAGGTAATCCGATCAGGTATTGTTCTTGATGTACGTAATGACATCTTTTTCTTCCAGAGGTCGGGAGAACAGCCAGCCTTGGCCCATAGGGCAATTCAGCTTCTTGAGAAGGGCAGCCTGCTCCTTCCTCTCTATACCTTCTGCAATGACTTCGTATCCCCAGTAGTGGGCGAGTTCGATAATCGACGCAACGACAGCTTCGTCATCTTTGTTGGTCGTGATTTTTTCAACCAGACTAATATCTATTTTTACGTATTTGAATGGGTATGAGCGCAAGCGCATAATATTTCCATACCCGGAGCCAAAATCATCAAGAGAAAAACTTAAACCATCATCGACAAGGTTTTTCATAACTTCTAGCGCTTTGACTTTATTGTAGACCTGACTTTCCTCCGTCATCTCAATAACAACACGATCTTGCGGAAACTGTGCTGTTTCCAGAGCGTTGAGTACCAGTTTACGTAAGTTATGGTCTCTGAACTGTGTTGGGGCGATATTAAAAGCGAGAAAAAACTCTCCGGGCCAGGTTACGGCAATCTTGCTGGCTCTGCGGATGAGATTGCTTGTCAGATCATCAAGCATATTATTCTGTTCAGCATAGGGGATGAACTCTGCAGGGCTAATGTCTCCAAACTTGGAGCTTGACCAGCGCGCCAGAACTTCAAAACCCACCACCTGCTCATCTGCAAGGCGGATGACGGGCTGAAATACTGGACGTATTTCATTGTCCGCTATTGCTTCTTTTAGCGAAGCGAAAGCTCTATGTGCTACCGCTGATTTCATCCCTGTTCTCCACCAAGTATTGGTTTTCGCTTCGCTCGGTTAAATGACTTTCCCTTTGCAGGGGGATAAAATAAAATGATTATTAAACTCTCAAAAACAAGATCATGCTCCTTGAAAAGGAAGATTCTGTTCAGCATCAATAGATTCTAGAGATCGTGATTTCCGGTTTCTTTTAACCCGGTACAAATCTTCATCTGCCATAGCTATCAGATCATGTGTTGTTTCCTGATCTGAAGGAATAAGGCTTCCAATACCAATACTGATTGAAACAGAATTGTTATCCTGCTGCAATCGTTTGTTTAAGTCATGACAAAGAGTTGCCAGCCGCTTTTCAATTTTATCCGCAACAATCCGTGCCTTCTCTGAATCTGAATTTGGTAGCAAGACGGCAAACTCATCGCCACCGTATCTGATGGCAAGATCACCGGCCCGTCGTGCGCAATATGAGATGGCTTCACCAATTTTGGTAAGGACATCATCGCCCATTAAGTGACCAAATTTATCATTCAGGTCTTTGAAATTATCAGCATCAATCATGAGCATTGATAATGGTGCTTTGGAGCGTAAAGCACGTCTCCACTCATTCTCTATTTCTTTATTGAAATAGCGGCGGTTGTAGAGACCTGTCAGGCCGTCTGTGACAGATAGCTTCTCAAGCTTTGTCTCAACCGTTTCTCTGCGAATAATTTCGCGTCTGATGATGATGGCAGTTGCCAGTAAGGCGAGACATACAAGTGTGTTGACCGCTGCTGTAATGAATATGCGTCGATACCAGGCATATAGTATTTCTTTCTTGGCAATTGAGACGCCAAGAATGAGCGGCACATTCTTCAGATGCCTATAGGTATAAAGGTTTTCAACTCTATCAAGGCTAGTTCTTTCAACAAATGAACCTTGATCTGAGCTCGCTATTTTATGGTAAATAGCGGTTCTGGAGAAATCGTAGCCAAAAAAATTGTTATCGGGGAATCTGATCAGAAGAATACCGTTATCTTTGACAAGAAATATATGGCTTTTATCGCCAAGTGTCAGGTCCTTAAAGCTGTCGTAAATATATGAAAGGCTAATCTTTGCGACTGCAACGCCTGCAAAGCTTCCATCTGGAGCGGAAACACGTCTCGCTATTGAAATAGAAGGGTCTTCTTCCGCTGCCATGGTCGGGCAGAAAGTTGCTATCTGAGGCTTATCCGTTGCTTCCACCCTGAGATATTGAAAATAAGGGCAGTTGGCACTGCTTAAGTTCCGGGATGGAAAGCCGCTTGAACGGCTTGTGAGATTTCCATCCTTGTCAAAAATAAGTATTTCCTCAAGACCATGTGTCGTTGGGGCCATATTTAATAATATGGCTTTCTTTTCTTTTCCTGAAGTTTCAATTGTGTTGAATGACTGCAGGAAATCAACCGTTCTCTGTAAGGAACGATTATACAGCATAAAATTTTGCTCAAGTTCTCTAAGCTTTGATTGCAAAACATTCTCGGCAAATAGCTTATTAGACGTCCATTTGTCGTTATAGCCCTGCCATGCAACATAAAAGATCATGCTTGAGATGAAAAATATAAATAAAAGAGCAATAAATATAACATATTTCGAAAGAAAATGACTGAATTTTTCATAAACAAATCTTGCCATTGTTCAATCCGATATAAAAATATTCATTTGCGAATTCGTTAATTTCATCAGTCTCGGATCCTATTGGTTTAGCAGTCTGCTTGATATTTCATTCACAATGTTACGGTTGAGGTAATGAGGCCCGTCGTACAAATAGAGTTCATATCCTTGTAAAGCCTCTATCTGGGGTAAAAGTTCCGCGACGCTTGCAGGACGAAAACCGGCTGGGCCCATTGGTCGAAAAGCCTCAATGATTATGCGTAGCCTGTTTGCTCCCAGTTTTTTATATAAAGCATCAGCATACTGTCGAGCGACAGAGGCTTCGCGTGCATGGACGCCAACCCCATCCTGAAACAGAACTCCTACATTGCTAGGCAGCCAGCTGGTGAGCCAGTTTGTGAAATCCTTCGCCCCGATATTTGTGTTGTCATAGGCGCTAATCCATACCGGTTGTTTTAACCGAGAGAGTGCGGTTGCCATTTTGGGGGCATCATTCCATGTGGGATCAGCCTCTACAGGGAAATACCAGCCACGAATGTTAAGCGGTAATGGAGTTGCCTGAATTTTTAGCGAAAGCTCGGTTAGCTCTTCAAGTTGCTGACGTGCTTCGGGCTCTTGAAAACGCCCGGCAAGGCCCATGATCACGCTTTGTGCCCAGGGTTGTCTTGCAATACGCTGCCAGTCAGGCAGGTGAGGGGCGAGGCTTAAACCTGTGTTTGGAATAAAGGCAATGTCATCGACGACGCTCCACTGAACCAGAAGCTCTGTGATGCCAAGCTTATCCCAGTTGCCATCAATATCTATTGTTGCATTGTCAGGTTGCCATGCGATGCCTCTGATTTTAAAGGTGCTCGGGTTATGCTTGAGAAACCAGAAAAGGGCTGCCGCACCTGAAAGGCCAGCAAGAGAAGAGGCAAGCATCTGACGTCTGTTCACTCCTTATGCTCCTTTCTCTTTACTTTCGTGATGTGCCTTATGAGGGTCAGTAGGCTAAAGTTATGCCTGCAAAAACACCTTTGGCACGGTCATCTCCGGCAATTTTGAAACGGTACTGTACGTTGACATCCACATACGACATTGGCGCAACATATTTGTCTTCTCTAAACCAGTAACGGATGTTCAGGCCGGGGCCGGCACCTAAAGCTCCCTGGGTTGCAAGGGAACTGTCATAGCTTGCTCCCATTGCAACAAAAGGCGTGACAACAAGATTTCTGCTGATGCTGTCTATCCGAAAACTGTGACCGGCCCGTGCCTCAAGCGTGGCGATATTGATGTTGGTTTGTACGTAACGTCCTATTTCCGCGTAGAGCTGCCACATCCACCAGCTGGGGACATCAACCCGCAAATCAGTTCCACGGCCTTCAGAAAAGGCGATACGCAGCAGAACATCCTGACGGCTATGTTTGCCGATGGGGAACATCCTGCTTGCTTCGAAGATCAGATTATAAGTGGGGAATGGCTTCCACCGCGCACCGATGGCTCCCTGCATTGTTGAGAGACCTTTGGGGCCCTTGTTGTCACTCTGCAAGGTTGTAAATGTACGTGCAAAGATTTCAAAGATTGAACCGTTTCTGTAGCCAATCACAGGCGGTCGCCAGTAAATTTCCTGAATAGACTGAGTTGTGTTTCCGGTTGAAAGCGGAACGAATGAAGAGCCGGGTGCGCTGCCAACACTGCCATAAATGATACTGCTGTAAGCGCCCCATGTGCGAACCATATCTGCTGTTTCACGACGCAGGCCGAAAGCGTATTGCGGGTCTAGCGTAATCTCACCGGCTTCATGGGCATCTGTTGCACGCTTGAGATATTCGATGGCCTCTTGATTGTTGAACTGCTTCTTATTGGCGTAGGCCGCATCTATCAGCATTTTTCCTTTCAGCTGTCCCTGCTGGTCCAGTTTCTGGAAAAGTCTGCTTGCCGTTTCATTATCATCAACATGAGCTGCCAGATAGGCAAGGTCTGTATCAGACATGTTTCGGAATTCATTATCGCGCGCCTGTGCAAATAATGTCTGTGCTTCTTTCTTTTTTCCGATATCAGCTAGAAGACCAATCCGGGTGCTGAGTAGCGTATTGCGCTGGGCTGGTGTTGCGATACGATCGGCTTGGGCTAAAGCCTCTAAAGCTTCCTGTTTTCTGTTCAGACCAGCCAGGGCAAGGGCACGTCTTGTTAAAACATCATAGCTGTTTTCGTGTGCGAGGGGTTCGAGTACATCAAGGGTCTTTTGATAGTCCTTGGCGTTATTTGTAGAATCTGCAAGGGCCAGCAGGGCCAGACGTCGGTCTTTGTTTGTCGGGGCAAAACGCAGAGCTTCTGAAAAGTCTTGTATGGCAGCTTCCGAGTTGCCGGATGCCTGTCTGATATACCCTCTTGTCCGCAACAATTCCCAGTCTTTGCCAAAACGGGAAATAGCTTTGTTGACCTGCTGTTCTGCTCGTGAATAGTTTTTGGCAGCCGAGAGTGAGTTGATCAGAAGTAATTGATAGTTTCGGTTGCCTGGGGCAAGGCTGGCAGCTTTTTCTGCTGATGCGATGGCAAGTTTCCAGTTTTTGCTATTATAGGCGCGGTATGCCTGATCTGCTGCCTGTGCAGCAGGATCGGCATAGGTTAGGGCGCCGCTAGAACCAGCCGGCCTATTAAGGCGTTCAAGTTCTTTGCGCAGTGATGGATCATTGGTTTCTGCCAGAAAGGTCTGCACCTGATCTGCCGCAGCCTTTTTTTGTCCAGACGCCTCCAGTGCCTGAATGAGAAGTACTTTCAGGCGCGTCACATCCGGACGCTGCCTTATAGCTTCGCGTACTTTCGTAATAGTCGTTGCATAATCTTTACGCTGGAAAGCGCTATAAGCTTCATTGGCAAGAGTATAAGCCGGACCACTTAAGGGAAGCTCTTCGGTTTGTTGAGCATAGGATGGCAATGACAGACACAGGAGAACAGCTGCAACGGCACTGCTGTTTGCCCAGCTTGTCCGCTTCAGGTTCTTCTGTTGGGGTTCGCCTGTCCGCATGTCTCTAGCTCACCAAATGTTCTCTGCGGCGCTGCTGCTCCTGAATGGCTTTTTGCAAAGCATCCGCAGTGATGACGCCCTTTGAAACAAGAAACTCACCGATTCTCCCATCTTTGTCGGGAGAATAAATTTCCATCTGTTTATCGATATCTTCACGGTTGGCAAGAGCCATTTCGACCATGATATCGCCAAGTAATGGAACCTGCTGATTTCCCAGCTTCAGATCAGACGCTGCATTCTCGTTTCCTGCCGTTAAATATCTCAGACCTGCAACGAGCTCACTCTCGGAGATGATCCGCTGTTCAGGGGTATAACCAAGCTCGGCTGTAATATGTTCCAAGATTTTTGGATTTAAGGGCGCAATAACCCCTAAAATGACATGCTTTCCTTTTCCCTGTCCCAGAACGACAATACGTCCCCGAATGAGAATTTCTGCAGGCAGAATGTTGCGTCCTGATATAAGCTGTTTCTCGTCAACAACAGCCCGTTCCAGTGAAGACTGAAAAGCGATCGCTTCTGCCAGAGTCGTTTCATCAAGCCAGCCTTTACTGAGCAGGATACGTCCAAGTGGGGCGTAATGACGATTCTGGTCTTCCAGAGCCTGTGATAGCTTGGTTGGATCAATGGCATGCCATTCCACCAGAAGATCACCCAGACGGCGATGTTCCTTTTCTAACCCTTCTTCTGTTGGGAAATCATGCATCGTCTTGTCCCAGACAAGTTTTTTCCCAAGAATGAGATAGGATAGAAACTGTTTCCAGGCCCGGCACATGGCCATGAAGTTTACAAAGTTACCGACAATCATCCGTGGGATCGCCAGCAAGCCGTGTTCCCATCCAAAGTAGTTCGCCGTGAAGTAGACACGTTGCCCTGTGCGTAAAATAAGGGCAGCAAGACATATCCAGAAAACCCACTGTATCCAGCCATCAAAGGCGATCAGTGGTGGGTAGCGTGCCGTGATCCAGCCGCTGTTATAGGCCAGCTGAAACAGCATGAACTGAATAGCCAGAATATATGAAATAATGGCAATAAAGCAGGTTACAACGCCTTTCCTGTCCCGCAGAAGCAGGTAGCGGTCTGCCAATGTTCCATGCCACCCAAAGTGCTCCCATCCCTGAAAACAGATACCCAAAGACCAGCGGGCTTTCTGTCGATAAGATGTTTTAAAAGTATTCGGGAAAAACTCACGAACGCACAAAGGCATCTTCACGGTGTATTCGCGTTCTGAGCCATAGCCAAACCATGTCTGGCGTTTGACAATGTATGTAACCATGAAGCGGGCAATGATGGATTTCATGCCATGATTGGCCAGACGTACGCCAATATCATAATCTTCCGTGAGTGTCTGGGTATTAAAGGGCTGGTTGTCTGTCTCGCCGGCAAGGGTCAGCAATGCACGCCGTGAGAAGCAGGTTCCAACACCTGCTGAGGGCACCATTCCCGTCATGCTTTCACGGACAACGATATCCTTGCTATGCCACTCTGCAAATTCGTCCATGTACACGCCCGCAACGAGCTCATACCAATTGCGTTCAAGTGAATTAACGGGAATCTGGATGAGATCTTTTCGTGGCAGCAGGTAATTGAAGAAGCGCAATTCAAGCGGATGTAGAACGTCTTCACTATCATGCAGGATAACACCGGCAAATGTGATGTTCCTGACCTTTTCCTGATGGAAGATCGACTGAACGATCCAGTTGAGACAGTCTGCTTTGCAGGTTGGCCCGTCATGGGGAACTTCAACACGGATGAGCTGCTTGTAGCGTGATTTCATCCGCTCAACTTCATCGATTGTTGCCTGATCATTTTGGTATGTTCCGGCAAAAATCATATATGAGCGATAATCAAGCGTATTGACCATCCGCTCAATCATTGGTGCGATGACATCATATTCCAGCCATGCGGGCAGCATGACAGCGATATACTGCTCCGGGCGTTCAAGCAGCTGCTCTGCCTGCAAGGGCTTGTAAATCCGCTCGACGGTCAGAGCGCGTCTGATACGTCTTACCCAGTACCAGAGATCAATAAACAGATCATCAAGGCTGGAAATAAGGATCAAAACAGCCATAGCGGCAATCGTATACTCGAGAGCCCGGTAGCAATCAGCTATGAAGAATGGCCAGTAAAGTGACATCTTTGTTTCCAGCTATATGATCCCGTACTCCTGTTATTCTTTGGCTTCTTTCCGGCGACGCACAGAGCGCGCCCGTAATAAAAGCAGGAGGAAACTGGCAACAACAACAGCTGTTATCCATGGCAGATGTTTGAACCAGGAATATGGGTCGGCAAGTGACAGCGGATGTTCTTCATCCGTGGTGAAGAGATCGTCATCACTGTTTGTGTCAACTTGAGCAAGAAGTCCTTTTTTCCCAATGACAGCGATGGTTCCCCGACCCCACATGAATGGTTCATCAACTTTGAGGAAGTCACTGCCTACAGTTTTATAAATCAAACCCGGTTGTTTGGTGCCGGATGCAACCTGAACAACAGCCAGATTATTCAGACCTGTCACATCATACAGGACCGATCCATCTTTCTCTGTCAGAACAAGTCTGTCATTCTGGACATCAACGCGCTGGGTTAAGCCTTCAACAGCCGTATCGAAGGCAATGAATGGGCCTTCAGGCTTAACACTTTTAGCGCCGGTATCGGATGAAAGAGTAGCGGTTTGAGGAGCGATGCCGCTCACGGATGCTATGCGGATGAGACCCGGCAGGGATGTCGATGCTTCACTCATCCATTTCTGCGGAACAAAGAGTGTCGTATTGCCTGCAAGCTGGCCGATGAGGGTTGCAAATCCGTTGACCTCTGGTCCGGCTTTAATATTGAACCGGCTACTGGGAAGAACGGCAACGGGGTAAGCCTGCGGTCTTTCTTTGCAGCCGTTATAATATCGCTGACGTAAGAATTCTACGCGCAGCATATTACGAGGAAGTAAGGCATAGGCCGGAATCCATGCTGTAAGCTTTTCCCGGTTTCCTTGTGCATTCATCTTCTTGGCGCCAAGGAGATAATCATTCAGATAAACTGCAACCACAGGAGAAACTTCTGAGGCTCCGGGTGAGACAACCAGATCAAGATCAACACTTCCGGGGACTTTTCCGGGGACGCCAACATCGGCTAGATCAAATGCAGCGTTCCAGCTTCCGCGCTCAATGATATCAAGCGTGTTGGATGTTGAGCCAAAAACGGATCGTGACAGATTGTCGGCACCGTTTGTTGGCCTGACAACTTTATTGGCAATCAGGTTTGAAGTGACAGCAGTCTGCCTCCAGAAACGGTCAAACAAACCGGATGCTGCTCCGCCTGCCTGAGAACCAATCGTAATGGCATAACGTCCGGCAAGGGCGCCGAAATGAATGGCCTTGGAATTTGCAGCATCTTTGGTAGTCGGGATTGCTGAAAATTGGGATTTTCGTAAATCCGTAAATACTTTTTCTGCTTCAGGATCACGTGTCCGAACCTGATCTGCAAGGTTGCTGAAAGCTTGGTCAATCGCTGTGACAAGCGCGTCATCGACAAGGGCAATATCAGCTTGCCCGCCTGCCAGTGACATCAGTAAAAATGCCGCAGCTTCCTGCGGGCTGGATAACGTATGTGTATCACCAGATGACAAAGCTGCGAATGCGGGAATGGCAAGCAGCTCTTGAGGAATATTCAGCTCTGAAAGATCAACTGTATCACCCTGTTGGGGAATGCTGATAATGGAGACATCTTTGCCTGCACGTTCTAACGCGACACCGATGCGCCAGGCTGAATCGTAGCTGTCCTTGCTGAGGGATTTTCCTGAAATCAGAATTTTAACTGACTGTGGTAATGCCATCCATGCGGTGTACAGAGAATTGATTTTTGAACTGTCAAAGCTGTAGCTGAGAGTCGTTGAAGGCATCACCTGAACGATGTTGCCGATGGCCAGCTCATCATGACAGACATTGTCATCAATGATTGAGGACCATTTCAGACCCAGCCGGACAAAGCCATTAGGGCGAGGTGAGCCGTCAACACCTATACTGAGGCTGGCATCACCATTGTCGCCTGAGAGTGAACGTGAAGAAACGGCATAACCATCAAGAGAGACAATGAATGTGGTTCTGCCGCCTTCAGGGCGCATGTAATGGCTATCAAGCGCCAAAGATGCATCAATCAGTGGAACATCCGGAGGAACGGGAAGGTAAAACTCTTTTGTTGAATCCTGAACATTCAGGCCAATTGGTTGTCTGATACCAACCTGCTTGAGATCAATCTGCCGTGAGACAATAGGATTGGACAGGAGTTTCTTAAAAGTATCTGCGATTTCTCCTGCAACGGCTTGCCCGTTTACTGATGTCAGCAGGAACAGGCTCCAGACTATAGAAATGGCGGCGTTGGATGGTTTCAAACGCATATCTCTCAAACTCCAACTCATACACACAGTTTTAAGAACAGGATACAATTTCATTGGTTGCCGGTGGGGGCTATGGGATAAATTGCTTGAAAGGCTCTCCTAAAAGAGAGGAGACGATGCGCTGTGATGCCTTTCCATCTCCATAAGGATTGATTTTTCTGGCAAAGCTTGCGTAGTGATTTTTATCATCCAGCAGCTGATTAACATTCTCGATAATCTGCTTTTTGTCGGTTCCAACCAGCTTTACGCAACCGGCCGCCACAGCTTCTGGTCGTTCAGTGACATCACGCATAACGAGCACAGGCTTACCAAGAGATGGGGCCTCTTCCTGTACGCCGCCGGAGTCCGTCAAAATGATATCCGAACGCTGCATCAGATAAACAAACAGCAGGTAATCCAGAGGCTTGATCAGATGTACATTATGGCATCCTGCGAGAGATTCTCGGACAGGGCCGTCCACATTGGGGTTAAGGTGAACGGGGTATACAATATCAATATCCGGGCGTTTGGAGAGCTCGGCAAGAGCCTTGCATATATTGCTGAAGCCATCCCCGAAACTTTCCCTGCGGTGTCCTGTGACGAGTAGCAGACGGTTTTTAGGGTTGATGAATGAAAACTGCTCATCAAGCTGGCTCTTTAACACTGGGTCATTGGCAATCTTGTCGACTGTCAGAAACAGGGCATCAATCACAGTATTACCAGTAATTATAATTTCGCCGTTCAGTTTTTCCTGTTTAAGATTTTGCGCAGACTGCTCGGTCGGAGCAAAGAGTTTGGTTGAAACAACATCCAAAACCCGCCTGTTCATTTCTTCCGGCCAGGGCCGTGTTACGTCATAGGTTCTGAGACCCGCTTCCACATGCCCGATCTTGATACCGCGATGGAAGGCTGCAAGGCCAGCTGCCATTGCTGTTGTGGTATCGCCGTGAGCGAGGATCATATCAGGGTTGGTGTCTGCCAGAATTGTATCAAGTTTATCGATAACGCGGGTTGTGAGGCCATTCAGTCCTTGATTGGGTCTCATGACGGCAAGGTCATAATCAGGATGGATGTCAAATAGTTCCAGAACCTGAGTGAGCATTTCACGGTGCTGGCCTGTGACACAGATATGGGAGTGAATGCCTGACTCTTTGGCCAGTGCTTTTACGACGGGAGCCATCTTCACAGCTTCTGGTCGTGTACCAAAAATAGAGAGAACACGCATAGTCGTCCCTGCCAATCAAACGCTGAGGTTACCAAGGCTATTGTGGAGCATATAGTATTCTGTTCTACAAAATCCAGATAAATATATATATTTATTTTTGCAATATTTTTCAGTGTCTTATAAGAGAATAATTTACTTCAAGAGTGGCTGTGTACAGATTAAAAATGAGGCCTCTTGGCTCAATTACATGAAAGTGAAGATGATACGTCTTCTAAAATTATTAAAGAGATTGTTGGAAAACGGCCAGACGTTAATAATTCATTAACCTTTACAGGAAGTAAATAAAGACACAGATTGTTATAAGCCGTCATGTGCGTATTGATGGAAGGTGTTGCCGATTTTTTAGGATATCTCGGAAGCACTTGCTGGAGCCGTAATGTCATCTCGCGTTAAAGATATTGAAACTGCAATTGAAAAGTTGGTTGAAGAGCCGGCTTTTTCTGCATTTTCCGGAGATGATGCAGGTATTCTGGTCTGGTCTGAAGATGGCAGGCATATCCTATGGGCCAGTCAGGCGGCACAGCCCTTGAAGAATGCTCTCGCAAAAGGAGAACATGGTGAGGTTGCTCTGCCAGAGCTGGAGGCTGCAAGAATACAGGCGCTTGCCTCTGGGGCTGCTCCGCAGCAAGGTATGCAGCTGGAGCGTCTTCGTCTCAATCCGCTTCGTTACTCTGCGCCGCTCACATGTGCCTGCCGACTGATTAATGTGCATTCCTACGGAGATCTTCTGGTCACTGCAATTGCGGGTCAGGTTCCGCTTGCTGGAGAAGGTCAGTCTGTTATGGCGCAAGAAGCTTTGCCTGATGATCGTGTTGGTCTGTTACAGAAAAAGCAGACAATTCGTTTTATCTGGCAAGCTGATGCCAATTTACGGATTACATCTGTTTCTGATGCACTGGCTGAGGCTGTTGGTGAAAAGTCAGCTGATATCATTGGTCAAAGATGGCCCGAATTACTGGCCCGTCTTCGTCAGGAAAAGCCGGGTGTTATTCTCAGTCACCTTGAGCAGAATGAGACATGGAGTGGCGAAGTCGTTTTCTGGCCAATTGATCAAAGCCAACATGAGGTAGGGGTTGAACTTGCGGGCTTCCCGGTTTTGGGGGCGAGCCGTGAGCTTGTCGGCTATCGCGGCTTTGGGTTGTGTCGGGCTGATACACTGGTCAGAACAGGGGCTTCAGTTTCTGTTAAAGAAGTTGCCAAAGATAAGCCGGCAAAGGTGAAGGTTCCAGTTTCTGCAAAGGTCGCCCTTCCTGTCCCTGATAAACGCCTGTCAGATGCCGACAAGCTGACATTGGGTGAGATTGCACGTACCCTTGGTGGGCCGATCATGTCTGGCCCGTCTGGGAAGGTAACTGAAAAACATAAGAGCAAACATTCTTCTCCTGAAAAAAGGGACGTTGAGATACCAACAGTCTCTTCACCGGCTATTCTGCATTCGGAGAAAGAACGCGTTGAAACGCCTCCGCAAAAAGCAGAAGAGCTTATGGATCTGTTACCGACAGGCGTTCTGATCCACAGAGGGGAAGATGTCATTTTTGCCAACCGGATGCTCTTGCAGATGGTTGGTTACCCCAATATTGACAAGCTGGTGAATCTGGGTGTTCTCGGGCTATTTCGCGATAGCCCTGTGCTCTCCGGTGGCGGGACGGATGCTCCTTTTGTTCTGACTAATGCAGATGGTGAAAAGGTTGCGGTTGAAGTTCGGCTATCGACTGTTGAGTGGAAGGGAATACCTGCCAGCCTGATGCTCATCCGTCAGTCTGCCGAAACGAATATGGTGGACCAATTACGTAAGAGCGAGCGGGACAGTCATGAACGGGGCGAGCGTATTCGTGAACTTGAAGCCATTCTGGCTACGGCAACAGATGGTATTGTTACGCTCGATGAGACTGGTTCAATTCTGTCATTAAACAGTTCTGGCGAAGCATTGTTTGGATATGATGCACGTGAGGTTGTTGGCGAGCCGATAACCACTTTGTTGGCTGCTGAAAGCCATATTGCAGCTCTTGATTATATTGATGGTCTGCGTTTGAGTGGTGTCGCAAGCCTGCTTGAAGGTGGAAGAGAAGTAACAGGGCGCGTCAAGCAAGGCGGAACAATTCCGCTGTTCATGACGATTGGCCGGATTAATGATCTGACATCGCGTAAGCTCTGTGTTGTCTTGCGCGATATTACAGCCTTTAAGAAAGCCGAGAGTGAGCTGCTTGAGGCGAAGCGGGCCGCTGAGGAAGCCAGCGAACAGAAGTCTGACCTGCTCGCTAAAATCAGTCATGAAATCCGCACTCCCCTGAATGCGATCATCGGTTTTGCTGAGCTGATGATGGAAGAGCGTCTTGGCCCTATTCATAATGAGCGTTACAAATCCTATCTGAAAGATATGCATACCTCGGGTACGCATGTCATGAGTCTCGTTAATGATCTGCTGGATCTGGCAAAGATTGAAGCAGGCCATATGGATCTCAGTTTCAGCAGCGTTCATCTTAATGAGCTTGTGGCCAGCTGTGTCGGCTTAATGCAGCAGCAGGCAGCCAATGGTCGCATCATCATGCGGACGAGCTTTGCACATAAGCTGCCGCCTGTTGTGGCTGATGAACGCTCTGTTCGGCAGATTGTTCTCAATCTTGTATCAAATGCCATCAAGTTTACCGATGCCGGTGGTCAGGTCATCGTGTCTACCGCAATGACCGATCTCAATGAAGTTGTGATCCGTGTCAGGGATACGGGTATCGGTATGAGCAGTGATGATATCATTGCGGCGATGGAACCCTTCAGGCAGCTTGCAACCTCGCGCCAGCGCGGTGGAACCGGATTAGGGTTGCCTCTGACGAAAGCCCTGATTGAAGCCAATCGCGGGTCTTTCGAAATTACCAGTGCCCCAAGAGAGGGGACACTGGTTGAGGTTGTCTTTCCACCAACCCGGGTTCTTGCAGAATAACCTAGACCATCGGTTGTGTTGCAGCTAGGTAAAAGGCCAGTTACACCACTTGTCAGAGGATAAGGCTGGTTATGCAATAATCAATATTTGCAATAACCATGCGATTTTCTGGTATGGTCATTCGAGGGCCAGAGCTGTTTCAAGCAAAAATGCTAGAAGGGTTGCTGCTACTCGAAGAAAAGTTTTAGCGGGGTTTCCATGAGCACCTATCGTCTGGACAAAGTGTTTGCACCCAAATCGGTTGTTCTGGCTGGTGTGAGCCATCGACCTGATACATTGGGGCGCGTTGTCCTGAACAATATCCGTCTCGGAGGCTTTAAGGGGCAAATCTATATCGTCAATCCTAAAGGTGGCGAGATAGATGGTTTCCAATGCTATACAAAAATTGATGATTTGCCGGAAGTTCCGGAACTTATGGTTGTAACAGCTCCGCCAACCGCTGTGCCATCACTGGTTGAATCTGCCGGTAAAAAGGGCATCAGTGGGGCTGTGATTATGACGGTTGGCGCCGGTGAAAACCCAAAGGCTCTGGAAGCAGAAATCCGGAAGATTGCCCGTCCTTATGGAATCCGGATTATTGGGCCAAACTGCATCGGGTTACTGGCACCATCCGCTGGCTTGAATGCCAGTTTTGTTGCAACCAATATTATGCCGGGTGATCTTGCTCTGATCTCTGAATCCGGCGCTGTCGCCAGTGCTGTTGTTGAGTGGGCTGCTGGCCGAAATATCGGTTTCTCATCTGTCGTCTCTCTTGGAGATAAGGCTGATGTCGACTTCGGTGATTGCCTCGATTATTTTGCAACAGACCGCTATACGCGTGCCATCCTGCTCTATGTCGAGAACATTCAGGATGCCAAAAAATTTATGTCGGCGGCCCGTGTCGCCGCCCGTGCCAAACCTGTCGTTGTCATTCGCTCCGGTCGTTATGAAAAACGCGATGAAGAAGCCCGGACAAACTCTGCCGCACTTGCTGATATCGACAGTGTCTATGATGCCGCCTTCCGTCGGGCCGGTCTTCTGCGGGCTTATGATCTTGATGAGGTTTTTGCCGCTGCTGAGACGCTTTGTCATCAAAAGCCGTTTCAGGGAAACCGTATTGCCGTTCTCACCAATGGCCGCGGTATTGATATGCTGGCTATGGACCGTCTCAAAGACCTGGGCGGGGTTGCAGCTGAACTTTCTGCAGAAACCATTGAGAAGCTCAATGAGGTTCTTCCAGATGCCTGGTCTCATGCTAATCCGGTTGACATCATTAATGATGCAGATGCTGAGCGTTATACCAAAGCGCTCGAAATTCTGCTGGCGGATGACAACAATGATGCAGTGCTGATTATGAATGTGCCAACCGCCTTTGCGATGGCACAGACGACAGCCCGTGCTGTTGTTGAGACTGTTAAAAATGATCGTGTCTCAGGTTACCATAAGAAGGCTGTCTTTGCCTCATGGCTTAGCAGTGATGCACTTTCTCAGGCGATCTTCGATAGCGCCGGTATTCCCCATTTTACAACAGAGGCTGATGCCATTCGTGGTATGATGCACCTTATTCATTATCGGGAAGCCATTGATAGTTTGATGGAGACGCCTGCAAATCTGCCTGCAGATTTGATCCCCAATACTTCTATCGGGCGGGATATTGTTGAGCGGGCTATTGCAGAACACAGACAATGGCTGAACCCGGTTGAAGTATATCAACTGTTGCGGGCCTATGGCATTCCGTCGGTTCCTGTTTCTTTTGCAACCAGTGAAGCAGAAGCTGTTACAGAAGCGCGAATACATCTTCAGCAGGGACATGCCGTTGCTCTTAAGGTGTCATCGCCTGATCTGATTAATCAGAATGATATCAGTGGCGTTATACTTAATCTGCGTACTGAGCAGGAAGTCTATGAGGCGGCACATAAACTCCTCTCTGAAGTACGTACGTATAATCCAGGTATGCGCGTAAAGGGGTTGACCGTTCAGCCCATGATCCATCGCTCAGCCGCCCGCAATGTTATTGCGGGTATTGCGGATGATCCTATTTTTGGTCCTGTTGTCGTTTTCGGGCGCGGTGGTGCAGCTGCTGAAGTCGTAAATGATAAGTCGCTTGCCTTGCCGCCGCTTGATATGAAGCTTGCTCATGAAATGATAGGGCGCACACGTCTGGCCGACCGTCTTAAGGCATATAAGGGAACGCCAGCTGCTGACGAAAATGCTTTGGCTCTGACATTGGTTAAACTGTCCCAGATGTCTGCGGACCTGCCGCAAATTCGTGAAGTTGATCTTAATCCGATTTTGGCAAATGCAGAGGGTGTGATTGTTGTCGATGCTGCCGTGTCTCTGGCTCCGCTCGAGGCTCCACACAGTGGGACTAATCCACGGTTTGCAATTCGTCCTTATCCCAAGGAATGGGAACGCACCATTACTGTCAAAGATGGCCGCTCCTTCTTTATCCGCCCCGTACGGGCGGAAGATGAGCAGCTTTATATCGACTTCCTGAAAAATGTAACTCAGGAAGATATGCGGATGCGGTTCTTTGCGCCAGTGCGTGACTTTAACCATGCCTTCATGGCAAAGCTTGTGCAGATTGATTATTCCCGGGCTATTGCGTTTACTGCCATTGATCAGACAACAGGGCAGGTTGCCGGTGTTGTCCGTGTGCATGCGGATGCAAACCTTCACACCGGTGAATACGCCATTCTTCTGCGTTCAGACATGAAGGGCATGGGGTTAGGCTGGTCCCTGATGGGGCAGATGATCGAATGGTCGCGGGCGGAAGGTCTACAGTTTGTTGAGGGACAGGTCCTGCGTGAAAACAAGGCTATGCTTGATATGTGTCGTCACATGGGCTTTGGTATCAGCACTGACATGGATGATCCTGACCTGAAGATTGTGAAGCTTGATATCAATGCGATTGATCAGCAGAAAATGACGCGAGCGACATCCAAGGTTCTTGGCGAGACAAAAAAAGAGGGGCAGTAGCCCCTCTTTCAGCCCAGATTCTGGTCTTACCAGTTTCGTAAATTTGGCAGGAATTTATCCAGAAAACGTGTGGTTGCCGGCATGAAGTGGGAGCCATGGTGGTAGCATGGATCAAGGCTCGTTATGACCAGACGACCATTATAGCTTGTCTCATCAATATAGAAGATTGAGCGATTGTCCCTATCGGTGACAAGGGTTTGTGCCCCATCTGCCGGTTCGTACCAGCCATGCAGATGCCAGGTGACGTCAAGATCACTCATTCCCTTCAGTAGGGGATGATCTGGCTTTTCAATTGTGACGCCAAGATTTGCATGCGGTTCCAGCCACCACCAGTAGTTTGTTTCTACCGGATGAAATGTCACGTTTGGGAGCCACTTATCCTGGAATGTTTCGCCCATCGCAATAATTGTACCGCCCTGTTCCATAAAACGGAACAAATGGGGTAGAACTGCACTTAGACGCTTCGGATGTGTTCTGCTGGGAATATAGAGTTTGTCGATACCTGCGAGAGTTGTCTCATTCACATCTTCCGGGATGATCAGCTTGTCGAATAGATCACGGTAGCGTGGGGCTTCAAGTGTTTCGAAATGATAGTAAGCCCCAGGTTGTAGAGCGGCTAATGTTGAGGACATAAGATGCTTCCTGTCGCTTTAAGATGCTGACTGGGCATTATTAACCCAGTTGACGAGATTGTTGGTAAGGCGACGGTTGATTGGCTCATCAGCGGAAATATTCCAGATGTCATTGCCTGCATGCGAGAAAATCTCGCCACCCGCAGGGCGCTGCCAGATCCAGTCAAGAGGAGCTTTAGCAGGGCCAACACCCGTCAGGGCAACGGCTCCAGAAGGCATCTGGTTGTGGCCTCGGCCATAGAAACCGGCTACGCCTTTTCGGACACCGCAGGCTACCCTGTCTATCCCTTCAAAGATTGGGTGCTCGCCTAAAACAGTGAGCAGCAAGCCGGATTTGCCAACCTTCTCTGCGGGAATATATGTGCCCACGCCTTCAAGATAGGGACGGATGACATGGCCATTGATCGCAATGCGCCCACCACGGTCCAACAATTTTGAGAACCATGGAAGCCAGTTAACAGCCCGATTCTGGTCAATATGCATGGTAATAATAGCGGCTGGAGCCTCTTCAATGTCATGCTGGGTAACATCACCTTCCCATATTTCGCGCAACTTTCCCTGAGCAACATAATCATCAAAAGGAGAGGCATGCTGTTCGTTTTTGAAATGTGACCAGATTAGAATGGGGACAGGGGACATAGATATGTTTTCCTTGGTCTGGATGAATCAGAATTTGACAGAGGCTGCCGGACATTTCCGGCAGAGAGAGAAACTTGGAATGACCAGTGATTGTTCTTCTGCCTGATTATCGAGCCGGATAAACTGCATATCGACACCATAAAGGCGGGTGAGGTTATCAGTTTTCAGAGTCTCGTTGACGGTTCCATGTATCGTTGAACCATCTGGCATCATCATGAGTACATCATCAGCAACATTAAGTGCATGATTTGGATTATGGGTCGTGAAGATGATCGATTTATCGCTCTCCTGGCTAATATCTGTCAGAATATCGAGTAGCCGCATTTCATTATGAAGGTCGAGAGCTGCTGCTGGTTCATCCAGAATGAGGACATCAGCTCCTGTCGCAATCGCCCGTGCCAGAAGAACAAGCTGCCGTTCCCCGCCTGAAAGTCTGAGAAAAGGTGTATCCGTTAGATGTGCAACACCGACCCGTGCCATTGCCTCAAGGGCAATGTTTTGCTCTTTCTTATCCGGACGGCCAAAAAGCCCTAAAGAGGCGGCTCGACCCATGACTACAATATCAAGAGCAGAATAAGGATGAGCAAGCATAACGGCCTGTGGGACATAGCCGACTATTTTGGGAGCATGCCGTAGTCCGCTATTCATCTTCTGCTGCCCAAGAAGAGTGCGAAGAAGTGTTGTTTTACCTCGGCCGTTCGGGCCAAGAATGGCGGTCGTCCGGTTTTTGGGAAAGTGAAGAGAAACATTATCAAGAATAACGCGGCTGCCAAAGCGAACTGTTACATCTGAAAGCATAATCATTGCATCCGCTCCCGATAATGGCTGCGTAGAAGAACTGCAAATACGGGTGCTCCGACAAGGGCAGTGAGGGCTCCAAGTGGAATTTCAGCGGCTGTCATCGTTCTGGCTAATGTATCGGCAAAGATCAGGAAGGCAGCCCCCAGAATGGCGGATGCGGGAATAACCACTCGATTATCCTGTCCCATAATCATGCGTACGGTATGGGGAATAACGAGGCCAATCCAGCCGATGACTCCGGAAACTGAAACCTGACTGCCGACAATAATTGTGACAGCAAGAAAAATGATCCAGCGTTCGATATCTGGGTTGGCTCCAAGACTGCGAGCCTCAGCATCATCCAATGACAGGATATTGAGACGAAACCTCATGGCCATAATCAGAAGTGTTCCCATAATGAGCCCCGGTGCAGCAAGAGTAAGCTTCTGCCATGTGGCTGAAGCCATGGAACCCATTAACCAGTAGACGATAGCAGGAAGAGAACCATTCGGGTCCGCCAGAAACTGGGAGAGAGAAACAAGGGCACCAAATAAAGCTGAGATGACAATACCGGCCAGAATGACAGTAATGATTTCAGAACGACCATTAATTCGTGCTAGGAGGCCGACAAAAACAAGTGCTATCAAGCCCGAAGCAAAGGAAAGTCCGAGTAGGGCAAGACCCCACCAGCCAAGCACAATTGCCAGAACACCACCAAAAGCTGCCCCAGGCGAGATACCGAGGATTTGAGGAGAAACGAGAGGATTGCGGAATACCGCTTGTAAGGCTGCTCCTGCAACAGCAAGTCCAGCTCCGGCAAAACCAGCCAGAATAATACGGGGGATGCGTACCAGCAGGATGATCCGCTCATCTATCTGATTGATAAGCAGACCGGGAGTGAACAACCAGTTGAAGACGATTTCCAGAGCGCGTGCGGGTGTGATTGAAAAACGGCCTGCACATAGTCCAAAAAAGATACTGCCCAGCAAGACAACTGACAGGATGAGAAAAGCAACAGCCTGTTTGGCAAGCCTGCGGTTCTCCATCTCTCCTGTTTTAAGAGAAGTGGGGAGCCGTATATTTTCTGCGCGGGAGGTTAACAATGTCAGCTTCTCAGTCGGCTTTAAAGATAGCGTAGTTTTTGGAACTACCTTGCATTTTAACCCAGAGAACCTCATCAATGTCAGAAGCCGTCAGATCATAGCCATAAAGTGATTTATATGCTTTCTGCATCTCTGCACGCAGATCAAACTTAAAGACACCTGGCTGGAGCAGATTGGCAACCCACATCCATGTTAATGGCGATTCCTGATTGGGTGGATCCCAGCGATAGCCACCAAGCGGCATCTTGTAGACACGTTTTTCCTTCGCAGCTTTGGTCATAGATAAAACAGGATCATTATATATGAAATCCGTTGTGAGATTGCCCTCAAAACTATTCAGGAAAATTACCTCAGGATCCCATTGTGCAACCTGTTCAGGGCTGACAGGCTTGGCCCCAGTAATATCCTTGGCGGCGTTGACGCCACCTCCGAGCCTGATCCAGAAATCCATATAGCTCTGGCCCGGTCCAACAGCAATCAGGCCGGTTAGGGCACGTTGCAGATAAAGAGTCCGCGGCTTCTGATCGTTGGCAATCTTATCAGTTTTTTCCTGAATATCTGACTGTACTTTTTCACGCCAGTCGATGAGCGGATTAATTCGTTCTTCCTTATTCATTGCTTTAGCGGTAATCCGCATGAACTGACGTCCTTGCTCCTCTGTTCCGTAGGTCACAAACATGGCTTTTAAACCTGCATTGAGCAGCGGAGCCATAGCACCATCACCGATGTCACCCCACTGGATAACAAGATCAGGATTAACAGACGCAAGTTCTTCTACATTGGGAATAAAATCAGTTCCCGCAATAGCAGAGGAGATATCCTTGGCTTCCGGGAATATTTGTCCAAGAATTCCCTCTTCAATGGCGCTTTTGGCAAGGGGGTTCATGCCAACCAGTTTCTTGGTTGATCCGTCAATTGCAATGATCGTCGAAGCCAGAGGAATTGGGATAGATGCAATGCGTTCTGCAGGTTTGTCCAGTGTTACTGGACGCCCGATCATATCGGTGAATGATATTTCTTCTGCAATTGCTGGTAAAGATAGTAGCACAGAAAAAGAAAATGCTAAAAAAGTATAAGTGCGAACCCCCATCAGCTTATTCCTTATTTGGGATGTGTAGAAAGAGCTAATGGCAAAATAAGAATTGGCTAGCAAACAATAATTGCTTCATTTTAATTATTAAAAATAAAGAAATGTGGATATGTTTAGGTTGTAATTATTTTAAATAATAATCTTGTGATTTGATATTGTTAAGTTATTCTTCTTGAAAAAAAGGACGCCTCACAAATGAATTTGTAAGGCGTTATCATATTTATTTCTTGTTTCCGTCTTGATCGAACTGCTTCATATAGGCGATGAGATCAGAAATTTTCTTTTCATCTTTGACGCCAACGAAAATCATTTTTGTCTTTGGAATTTTCTTCCGCGGATCTTTAATGTATTCGCGGAAAACCTCTTCATCCCAAACAATGCCAGAGTTTTTGTTTGCTTCAGAGTAATTGAAGCCTGGGATTGAACCTGACTGGCGGCCAAATAGTCCATTCATAAGTGGGCCTGTCATATTTTTTGCTTTGGGACCAATTTGATGGCAGGCACGGCACTGAATAAAGACCTTCTCACCCGCAGCCGGATCCCCTGCCTCCTGCGCGTGTGCAGCCCCCATGCCCAATAGTGATAAGGCAATGACAGAAATAAGTTTGTACATTGGTTATTCCCCACTCTGATATTCTAAAATCTCACTTATGCATTAGAGAACGCATGCATAGAACACAGATGAGGGATAGCACACCCTTTTCGCCCCGTCTCGTATAGATATAGCTTAGGTTGTTTGAGGACAATCTAAATGATTTATCAGTTTGAACTGCGGACGCCTTTCATCCGGATTAGGACGCGGCCGCCTGTTCCTCTGTCATAGCTTTCTATTGTAGCGCTGCCCTCTGTGCGCCAGTCAATTTTATCGGCGTTGTGCCGACCTTTGGAGGAAAATCCTGTTTCACCACGAACGCTGCCGCCAATGCGGATGCAGGTGTCAGAGCCGGGTGTTTTAAAAAATCCTGCGCCGTATTCAGGGCATGCCTGCATTGTGTCAGATGGAGAAGGCGCTTTTGGAAAAGGTTTCTCACTCGCATAAGCGGTGCCACTGGTTACAAGAACGAGTGTCAAAGCTGATGCAGAAATAGTCTGTCTGATGATATCCGGCATAGAATCGTCCCAAAGCACTTTCAGTTGGCACAGTAATGCAAACATTCTGGCGCATTTGTGGCTTAACGATAGCAGCTTGTGTACGACTGGCAAGCTTAAATACGAGAAACTTTTTGAGGAATGCAGAAGTGGCTGCAAAGCCCCGCGTTAACGACAATTTTCATAAATACAGGATTTCAGCTGATTTGAGATTTTTTTACTGATAGGCTTCTTGACACTGATCTTCCCCATACATATCTGAAAGTCGCTGGCACTCTCATCGGGACAGTGCTAACATCAATTTCCAGATGACCCGGAAATGTATCCGGGCATTGTTAAAACCTTTATTATAAAGAGGGCCATTAGATATGAAGTTCCGTCCTTTGCACGACCGTGTTGTCGTCCGTCGCGTTGAAAGCGAAGAAAAGACAAAAGGTGGTATCATTATTCCGGATACAGCCAAGGAAAAGCCACAGGAAGGCGAAATCGTCGCTGTCGGCCCAGGTATCCGTGACGACAATGGCAAGCTGGTTGCACTTGATGTCAAGAAGGGCGATCGCGTCCTGTTTGGCAAGTGGTCCGGTACTGAAATCAAGCTTGATGGTGAAGATCTCCTGATCATGAAGGAATCTGACATCATGGGCGTTCTGTCCAAGTAATTTCAGCGCATCGTCGCTATTTTCCTGAAAACATATTTGAATTGAGAGGCTAAGCTTATGGCTGCCAAAGAAGTAAAATTCGGAACAGAAGCTCGCGAAAAGATGCTTCGCGGTGTTGATATTCTTGCAAACGCCGTCAAGGTTACACTTGGTCCTAAGGGCCGTAACGTTGTTATCGATCGTTCTTTCGGTGCTCCACGCATCACAAAAGACGGTGTTAGCGTTGCCAAGGAAATCGAACTTGCAGATAAGTTCGAAAACATGGGCGCCCAGATGGTCCGTGAAGTTGCTTCCAAGACCAACGACATCGCTGGTGACGGTACAACAACAGCAACTGTTCTGGCTCAGGCTATCGTTCGTGAAGGTGCCAAGGCTGTTACAGCCGGCATGAACCCAATGGATCTGAAGCGCGGTATTGATCTGGCAACAGCAGAGGCTATTGCTGATATCCAGAAGCGCGCCAAGAAGGTTAAGTCTTCTGAAGAAATCACACAGGTTGGTACAGTTTCCGCTAACGGCGATCGCTCCGTTGGTGAAATGATTGCCAAGGCTATGCAGAAGGTCGGCAACGAAGGCGTTATCACTGTTGAAGAAGCCAAGAGCCTCGAAACAGAACTCGACGTTGTTGAAGGTATGCAGTTCGATCGTGGTTACCTGTCTCCATACTTCATCACAAATGCTGAGAAGATGGTCGCAGAACTCGAAGACCCATACATTCTCATTCATGAGAAGAAGCTGACATCACTGCAGCCAATGCTGCCAGTTCTGGAAGCAGTTGTTCAGACAGGCAAGCCTCTGCTGATCATCGCTGAAGACGTTGAAGGTGAAGCTCTTGCAACACTCGTCGTCAACAAGCTGCGCGGTGGTCTGAAGATCGCTGCTGTTAAGGCTCCTGGCTTCGGTGACCGTCGTAAGGCCATGCTGGAAGATATCGCTATCCTCACAGCTGGTCAGACAATCTCTGAAGACCTCGGTATCAAGCTTGAGACAGTTACCCTTGCTCAGCTCGGTCGTGCAAAGCGCGTCCGCATCGACAAGGAAAACACAACGATCATCGATGGTGCCGGTAAGAAGAAGGACATCGAAGCTCGCGTTGCTCAGATCAAGGGTCAGATCGAAGAAACAACATCTGACTACGATCGTGAAAAGCTTCAGGAACGTCTTGCTAAGCTCGCTGGCGGTGTTGCCGTTCTGCGCGTTGGTGGCGTTACCGAAATCGAAGTTAAGGAAAAGAAGGATCGCGTTGACGATGCTCTGAACGCAACCCGCGCTGCTGTTGAAGAAGGTATTGTCCCAGGTGGTGGTACAGCTCTTCTCCGCGCTAAGGCTGCTGTTGCAAAGCTGAAGAGCGATAACTCCGATATCCAGGCTGGTATTCACATTGTTGCCAAGGCTTTGGAAGCTCCTATTCGCCAGATTGCTGAAAACGCAGGTGTCGAAGGCTCTATCGTTGTTGGCAAGATTGCTGAAAACACAAAGTCGGTTACACTCGGCTTTAATGCTCAGACGGAAGAATTCGTCGATATGGTTGATGCAGGTATTATCGACCCGGCTAAGGTTGTCCGTGCAGCTCTGCAGGATGCCGCATCTGTTGCAGGTCTTCTGATCACAACTGAAGCTATGGTTGCTGAACTGCCACGCAAAGATCCAGCTCCAGCAATGCCTGCTGGTGGTATGGGCGGTATGGATTTCTAATAATCCAAACCCATCAAATAAGAAGCCCCGGATTTTCCGGGGCTTTTTTTGTTTTTTAAATCTGGCTTTTCTTGAATGCTTTTATTTAATCGGTTACCAACGGCATTCAGTTAGAGGATTTGATATGATCATTAAGCGGGTTGTCCGTATTTTAGGCATCACTCTATTTGTTGCTGTCGTTTTGATTGGGCAACGCTGGTATTCTTATGTCACGAATACCAAGAACCCATATGACAGCGTTGGTATTGATATTAATTCACGTATGCCAGGCCCCATCCGTAAATGGGGATGCGATCAGCTGAAGGCCAATTTCCCAGGAAGGCTACCTCCCTATGGATGTCAGGCCGCTGATGGAACAAATGGTTGGATATAAAAACAAAAATTCCGGTCAAATGCCGGAGTTTTTGTTTAAGGGGTCGGTTCTCAGTTAGGTAGAAATCTGTAGTGTCCCGTTATCTTGAACTGGAAAAGGCTATCCTCTTCACGGGTTCCCCTACCAATATTATGAATGACGAGAGGAGTTATTCCATCTGCAGCCTTCTTGTCTGAGATAATCAGGATATGAGGCAGATTACCCGGCAGCATCTGGGTAACGATATCACCCGGTTGATAGTCTGACGGTGAGTTTGTGACAGGCAGCACTTTTGCGTGGCGCTTAAAGAATACCTGAAGATTAGGAACACGGCGATGATCGATGTTGGAGTCTGGACGGCTCAGGCCCCAGTTCTTCGGGTATATTGAGAAATTTGATTTCATATCCCTGTTGACGCCAGCCTGAAGATCATAAGTGAAGGCATCGCGATAGGCCCGGATGATAACGTCTGTACAGACGCCTTTACTACGGTCAACATCACCATTGGGAAAGGACAGGCGCGTATAGCTTGGGTCATAACTAAGCGTGACACCAACTTGACTTCTGGCAGATCTGATCAGTTTCTGAATTTGGTTTTGCTGTACCGTTTGTCCTGAAGTGTCATGGGCTGCTGATGCAGCATATGCCTGTCCTGCTGCAAGAGAACTAATCAGTACAAACGTGCCAATGATGGTTTTGAATTTCTGCATATTTCTCTGCCCTTTGTCGTTATTAACGATGGTAAAGGCAGAGTGTTAAGAAACTGTGAGATAGGATTGTGCTGTTCGGCAACCTGTTCAAAACAGATTGCCGAAATAATAAACAGAACGAGCTTTAGCTGTTTTTATTCTTGTTTTCAGTAAACATTTTGTTTTCCTGAGCGACAGCATTGAGGTCTTTCAGAAAATAACTGGCAGAAGGTGAAAGTCGTTTGTTCTGTTTCTGAACAATACCAATCTTCCGATACAGATGAGGCGAGTGGACCGGGGCGTAGTCGAGCCCTTTTGTTGATCCGTTACCAATTGCTGAGTTGGGGAGAATTGTAATACCGATATTGGCACGCGTCATGGCAAGTGCTGTTGCCATGAAATTTGCTTCCTGTGCTATCTGGACTTCCAGGCCGCTTTCAATAAGTTCACGATCAATCATCTTACGCAGGCTGCTGCTGCGGTTTGTCAGAATAAGTGGAAACTCGGTGCAGTCCTTAAGTGTGATTTTACCGGATTTCTTTGACTGCAGGGGGTGATCCTCCGGGAAGAAGACGCATAACTGCTCAGTCAGAAATTCATCAATAATAATTTCCCTGTCGGGCAAAACTTTCATACCAACGCCGAAATCAACCTGTTCCAGTTTAACCATCTCGATGATCTGTTCGGCGTCGATATCATATATCTGAACTGAGACCCCGGGATACTTCTCCTGAAAAATGCGAATGGTTTTTGGGATAAGGCTTGAAGAAATGGACGGCATCGCGGCAATGCGTACTGTACCGCTTCGCAATTGAGCACGGTCGTTGCTGAAGTTCATGACAGCATCAAGGTCTGTCAGTAATTGTTCAAGCGGCTCAAGCAGATTTCTACCAACATCCGTTAAACGAACCTGCCGACGGTTTCTGTCAAAGAGGATAACGGAGAGGGTTTCCTCCAGCTGGTGAATCTGCACTGTGAGAGTTGGCTGAGAAATACCCAGCTCCTCCGCTGCCCGTGTAAAACTCAGGTGTCTTGCAAGAGCGAGGAACGATTTAATTTGACGAAAATTCGGTATGCTGGTTGTCGTATTCACGTGTGACTGCTTCCAATATATGTTTAATTTACCCCCGGTTTTGCAGGTGATGTTTATTTGGAAATGGAGCAGTTATTGCTGTTTTCAATGATATTTATACAATTTAGACTTTAATGTTAGCGACTTGCATAAGTATAAGAAAAAGCCGGGTGATACACCCGGCTAAAAATTTAAAGATTCTATTGACTTAGAAAGCCGGGATAACTGATCCCTTAAAATGCTCATCAACGAATTTTTTAACTTCATCTGAGTGATAGACAGCCAGAAGTGGCTTGATCCATGGTTTGTCTGTATCAGCTTCACGAACAACAAGAACATTCGCATAAGGGCCGTCACGACCTTCAATCAGGATTGCGTCCTTGACTGGGTTGCCCCCATTGGCAACAACGAAGTTTGTGTTTACGCCTGCCGCGTCAACATCTTCCAGGGTACGAATGGTCTGGGCTGGTTCAACTTCAAGTATCTTAAAGTTCTTCTTGTTCTCGGTCACATCCAGAACCGTTGGAATCAGACCTACCTTGGGATCTACCTTCAGGATACCTTTTGATTGCAAAAGCAGTAATGCACGTCCCCCATTTGTCGGGTCATTTGGAATGGCAAGTGTTGCGCCATCTGGAAGCTGTTCCCAGTTCTTATACTTCTTTGAATAGAAGCCCATTGGGAAGGTGACTGTCTGCCCGATGACGGCAAACTTGAAACCTTTGTCTGCTGAATGTTTATCAAGATAAGGCTTATGCTGGAATGAATTCAGATCAAGGTCGCCGTCAGCAAGTGCCTGATTGGGAATGACATAATCATTGAAAACGAAGATTTCGAGATCAAGCCCGGCTTTTGCTGCCAAAGGTTTGATGAATTCGGCGATCTCAGCATGCGGGCCTGCTGTTACACCAAGCTTTAGCTTTGTCTTTTCCTGTGCTGCGGCAGGCAGGATGGATGAAAGGATCAGAAGTGCAGCGAGTCCAAATTTTTTTAATGACATGGAATTTCCTCCCATTATGGGGACATATGTTGGCCTGATAAAAGAGTTGCGTTTCCTGTTCGCGCTGCCAGTTTTGGCAGCGCGTTGCTTATGAAATAATGGATTGTAGGAGTTAGAAAGCTGTCAGAACAGCGCCTTTGTACTTCTCTTCGACAAATTTCTTCATCTCAGGAGACTGGTAAGCTTCAATAACAGCCTTGACCCATGGCTTGTCTTTATCAGCTTCACGCACAACAAGGATATTGGCATAAGGACCATCTGGACCTTCAAGAAGAAGTGCATCGCGCTTTGGATTACCACCGCTTGCAACGATGAAGTCTGTGTTGACGGAAGCTGCATCAACATCTGAAAGTGTACGCTGTGTCTGTGCAGCTTCAACTTCAATGAACTTCAGATTCTTCGGATTCTCAACGATGTCTAGGCTTGAAGGAACAAGGCCTGAACCTTCACGAAGCTTGATGACGCCATTTGCCTGGAGCAGGAGAAGGGCACGACCACCATTGGAAGGATCGTTCTGGATTGCGATTGTTGCGCCATCCGGAATTTCGCTCCAGCTTGTGTATTTCTTGGAGTAGATCCCCATCGGGAATACAAGGGTCTTGGCAACGTTGGCCAGTTTATAGCCGCGGTCTGCAATCTGCTTATCCAGAAATGGCTTGTGCTGGAATGAATTCAAATCAAGATCACCACTTGATACAGCTTCGTTCGGCACATTGTAATCCGAGAAATCGAGTTCTTTCAGCTCAATACCCTGCTTGGCAAGCAAGGGTTTGACGACCTCAAGAATTTCTGAGTGCGGACCAGGTGTGACACCGATCTTCAGAGTTGTTTTTGTCTGTGCGCTTGCAGGCAAGGCAGAGGCAATAAGGAAGAGTGCAGCAAGACCAATTTTTTTCAGTGACATGATCGGGCTCCTTGAAAAGACATTATCGATCAGGAAAGGGAATCTGGTTTAGGGGTATTACGGATGATCACACGCTTGTTGATGCGTCGGGATATATATTCGCCGAACATCTGGACAAGCTGGTTGACCACAATAAGCAGCACAACAATGACATTCATGACGTCGATCTTGTTCTGGGCATAACCCCAGCGCAATGCCACGTCACCAAGACCGCCACCACCAATAGCGCCCACCATGGCAGAGAAGCCAATAAGGGAGATAATGGCAAGGGTCAGGACAAGAACAATACCGGGCAGGGATTCCGGGAGCAGAACCTTCCAGATAATCTGGAACGGATTGGCACCGAAAGCACGCGCAGCTTCAACAAGACCCTGATCGACCTCACGAATATGCGTCTCGACAAGACGTGCAATGAAGGGGATGGCTGCAATCGTTAAAGGTACAATTGCAGCAGCTGTTCCGATAGCGGAGCCGACAACCCAGCGGGTAATCGGGAAGATGTAAACCGCCAGAATGATAAACGGAATTGCGCGCAGAGCATTGACGATCGCGCCGACAATCCGGCTTGTTATCGGCATAGCCAGAAGTTCCCCACGTTTGCTGGTTGCAAGGAAAACGCCAAGCGGAATACCAATGACAGTTGCAATCAGGGTTGCAATACCGACCATCAGGGCTGTCTGAAAGAACGGCTCAACAATCAGCTTGTCAAAACGCTGGAAGACAAATGAGTTGGTGATAGTCTCAAGGCTAAAATCAGTCCACATAACCAAGGACCTCCGTATCAAGATGGCGGACCTTCAGGAAGGTGAGGGCCTTATCAAGCAGTTTGGGATCAGATGGCAAGCTGACAGTGATGATTCCAAACGGACGGCCACCGACTTCATCAATCGAACCAGAAACAATATTTGCAGCAATATCAGCTTCGGTTGCGAGCTGTGCAAGTACCGGATCTGTCGCATGAGGCCCGCGGAAGATGATGCGAACAACCGCTTCGCTCTTGGGACCCGGTGTGGCTTTAAGTTTAGCTGCAACACTTGGAGGCAGTGCGCGACCACTCTCATGACCGAGGAAGCTGCGGGTGACATCATGTGCAGGACGCGTAAAGATATCAAAGACATCGCCCTGCTCGACGATATGACCGTGCTCAATGACAGCAACCTGATTGGCGATGGAGCGGACGACGGCCATTTCATGGGTGATCAGAACAATCGTCAATCCAAGTTCGCGATTGATATTGCTGAGCAGTTCAAGAATGGAACGTGTTGTTTCCGGATCAAGAGCCGAGGTTGCCTCATCAGACAGAAGAACTTCAGGATTGGTTGCAAGAGCGCGGGCAATACCAACGCGCTGCTTCTGACCACCGGAAAGCTCAGATGGGTAGCGATCCTTGCGGTCTGACAGACCTACAAGATCAAGTAGTTCATCAACACGCTTGGTAATGTCTGAACGATTGGCACCGGCCAGCTCAAGAGGAAGAGCAATGTTTTGGGCCACTGTCCGGGATGAGAGCAGGTTGAAGTGCTGAAAGATCATACCAATTGAGCGGCGGGCCTGACGCAGGCTAACCTCATCAAATGATGAGATTTCATCGCCATTGACGATGACTGAACCGGAGGTTGGCTTTTCCAATCCATTCAGGAGGCGGATAAGGGTTGATTTGCCAGCGCCAGAACGGCCGATAACGCCGAGAACGTCGCCCTTATTGACAGAAAGATTAACCCCGTCAAGTGCAACATGGGTGCCGCCATCATGGGAGGCGAAAACTTTACGCACATCTTTCAGCTGCACAATCGGTGCTGCTGTCTGATCCTGTGCTACAGTTTTTTCTGCTGTTGAACGCGAATACAAAGCTTTGTCTCTTTATAAAAAGAAAGAACAGTGAAATTTCAGAACTGATTTCTGCCCGAGTTTGTTCGTCGTGTCAATCAAAACGTTCTGAATATCGGAATTGTTCTTCGGTTTGGATGTGAAAAATTGTTGCCCTTATATATGGAAATCACATAGTTGCCTATTTCCTGCTTAAAGAAGATGGCTATCTTCTATGACAGCACATCGTATCAGCATAGAACAAAGTGTACATTTTAACGAACAGGTGAATGGATGATGATCATCGCTTATGCCCTGATTGCATTGGGAATAGGGTTTGTTGCCTCTAATCTGGCAGCTCTCAATGCTGCAATGGCCTTACCGGCAGCAGAAATGTCTGTCGCTCTGGCCAGCGTTTTGATTATACCATTATCCAGTTTTCTACTGGCTGGAGTGACTTTAGCTGCAAGACGTATTCCTCGTTTCTTGGGTACGTTTATTGGTACCTTGGGTATTACGCATATTGTACTGGTGGTCTTGCTTCTTGCTGATACCTTCAATGTTGTGCCGTTCGGATGGAATGCCTATGTGCCGCCGTCATCAATGGCAATTGCCGCAGCCGTTGCATCGGCTCTGATCTACGCCTGTTCCTATATTCCGGTTATTCGTACCATCCTGTCGATTGGTGACCGGTTCTATCGGGCACAGGAGCCAAGTGAACTATCACTGGGTTTTCTGGGAACGATACGCGCTAAAGAAGGCACGATAGCTGTTGGATTGTTGGCCGTAATCATCGCTATCAACTTGATACAGGTCGCATTGTCAGTGCGTTTGAATTTTTTCTCGCGTGATTTGTTTAATGCCCTTCAAACGAAGGATGCATCTGCGTTCTGGTTTCAGATACTCTTTGTGTTCTGTGCGTTTGCTGCCATTTGGGTTGTCGTTGGATTGATGGAACTTATCACGCGTTATTTCATGCAGATACGCTGGCGGTCATATCTAAACCGTTACTATGTCAATAACTGGTTAGGGGATGGTGTCCATTATGAGATGCAGCTGATTGGCAAGGGAACTGATAACCCTGATCAGCGTATTACGGATGATCTGAAAAGCTATGTCCAAAGTACACTCGATCTTTCAATCCAGATATTGAATCAGGTTGCAACACTGGTTTCATTCGTGATTATTCTTTGGGGATTGTCCGCAGGCTTCAGCTTCCCGGGAACAGATTTCCCTGTGCCCGGATTACTTGTTTGGGTGGCTATTCTGTATGCCGGTGTGGGAACTTGGCTGATCCATATGATCGGCCGCCCGTTGATTAACCTGAACTTCAAGCAGGAACAGGTTGAAGCTGATTATCGTTTCTCTCTTGCGCGCATCAGAGAATACAGTGAGCAGATTGCCTTGCTCAAAGGACAGGGAGCAGAAGCAGAAGGTTTGCATCAAAAATTTGGTGCTATTGTTTCCAACTATATGAATATTGCGTGGCGGATGATGAAGATAACCACATTCCGCTTTTCGTTTATGCAGGCGAATGTTGTCTTCCCTTATCTTCTGGTGGCTCCGTATTATTTCATTGGGAAAATAACACTTGGGCAAATGCAGCAGACTGCCGGGGCCTTTGCAAATGTGCAGGATGCATTTAATTTTTTCATTACAGCCTATACGATACTTGCTGCCTATAAAGCCGTTATCAATCGTCTGACTTCTTTTGAGACAGCGATGAAAGGGGCGAGTCAGGAGCAGGCAGAGCAGAAATCAGCTGTTATTACGACAGCAAATGGAAATGATATCTCCCTTGATAATGTTGCTGTTCGCCTGCCGGATGGGCATGAGCTCATTCAGGGGCTGAATACAAAGTTCCGTAAAGGTGAGGCTGTTTTATTGACAGGCCCATCAGGTTCCGGGAAGTCAACATTGTTCCGGACATTGGCTGGTATCTGGCCATTCAGTGGTGGCACGATCGGTGTGCCGCAAGATGATCGATTGATGGAACTGCCACAGAAGCCGTATATTCCGCAGGGCTCTTTACGGGATGCGGTGAGCTATCCCGCAACATCCGGGACCTATTCTGATGATGAGATTAAAGCTGCGCTGGAGGCTGCCAAGCTTGGCCAGTTTACAGAGCATCTTGATGACATGCGCGTTTGGAACCAGACACTATCGCTGGGTGAACAGCAGCGTATTTCTGTAGCGCGTGCTCTTTTGGCAAAACCTGACTGGTTATTGCTTGATGAAGCAACCGCAGCACTGGATGAGAAAACTGAAGAGGATATCTATGGTATTCTCAGATCAGCGCTACCAGAAACGACACTCATTTCTATCGGCCATCGCTCAACCCTACATGCTTATCATGACAGGCGTCTAGAGCTCGAAAAGGGTGGGGATGGAAAGCCTGTGATAACAGATGTGGCAATGGCACATTAGAGATAAGAAAAACCCAGCCTTTTGGCTGGGTTTTTAAATGCATTAAGTTGGCCTGCTGATTACAGCGAGCGCTGGAAGCGCAGATCACCATGACCTGTTTTCATGATCAGCGTGCTGCCAATAATATCCCATTTCTGGGCTGAACGCAGGGCACCAAGGAAGTTCTGCTCAGCCGCATTCAGATTGCCCGGGCATTTACGCTTTGTGAGCGCAATTGGACCAACAGCCAGCGTCTGGTTGCGGAGTGGATAGACCGTTGCAGAATAGGTGTTGCAACCACCAAAGCCACGAGCGCGAAATTGGGAGTCCAGGGAGAAAGAAGGACGCTCTACGCCGCTGGGAATAGGTCTGCCAGAAAGGCTCACGGCAGTCCACGAAGTCCCTGTCGGGAAAATCTTTTCCTGCTGCTTTGGTGTTGGCGGAACAACCTTGCGCCGACCCTCATTTGCACCCTGAGCAAATGCGCTGGTTGAAATTGCAGTCGCGGCAGCGATAAGTACAGCCAGACGGAGCGCTTTCATAGAATATCTCTTTCCTGTCTCGAGTAGACGCCAGCTTGAATTTGTAATCACTCAGACCACACAAGGCCAACGTCTTTAACGGCGTTTTTGTTGCATATCTTGTATACGGTATTTCCCACCAAATAAACCCTAACGACTCTATATGGCGAAAAGTTGGCGTGGAACACTTACCAAATACAGGATTTTTTCTGGTAAAAATTACTCTCCATAAAATTGGTCACTGACCAATTCTTTTTTCCAGTCTGCTGAGAAGCGGGTTCTCTGAGCGGAATATATAATCAAAGCTTCGGACGGTAATATCATCACAGCCAGCATTTTGCAGAGCTTCAACAATCTGGAATATATCCGCATTCCGGCAGTGGAGGGTCAGTCCGTTTGTCTGCTCCCCGAAAATCTGGATAAATCGGAACTGGCCAAGAATTTTGATAACTTCCTGTTTTCTGGAAGCTTCAAAGACCATTGAAATCTCACGGTTGGTGCGGGCTTCTTCCGCTGCTGAGATGCGTGCTAAAACTTGTCTGATAGCAGTTCGCGCACCTTGTCCCCATTGTGCTTTGCAGGAGGCAAAGAGGTTTGCTTCTGAACGCAGCATAACGCCGTCATCAAGTACCTTCAGGCCATTGGCGACAAGGGTTGCGCCAGTGCTGGTGATATCGACGATAATTTCAGCGGAGCCAGAAGCAGGGGCACCTTCGGTTGCGCCAAGGCTCTCGACAATACGATAATCGCTGACGCCCTTATCTGCAAAAAAGCGCCGGGTCAGATTGATGTATTTGGTTGCAACACGCATTTTTGAGCCATGGCGTGTTCTCAGGTCAGAGGCAACTTCATCAAGATCTGCCATCGAGCGAACATCAATCCAGGCCTGTGGGACTGCGACAACAACATTTGCATGGCCGAAACCAAGCGGAGTAATGCTTTCAACATGTTCATCCGCATCTGCAATCTGCTCACGGACAAGGTCTTCACCTGTTACGCCAAGATGAGCTGCGCCACTCGCCAGCTGTGAGACGATTTCTGAAGCGGAGAGGAACAGCACTTCAACGTTTGGAAATCCCTGAATGGAACCACGATAATCACGGGATCCGCGGGAACGTTCCAGTACCAGTCCGGCACGTGAGAAAAATGCCATGGCATTTTCCTGCAGGCGCCCTTTGGACGGCACGGCAATAATAAGCTTGTCTTGTTCGTTCTTTGTCATCAGTTTCCAAAGCCTCAGCTGAGGTTTCCGGGAAGTCTGTCCAGCCAGAAGGAGCATCCGACAGCGGGTATTGCTTCTTTGGCTCCAAGATGTTGCACAAGGCCGTCATAGCGGCCTCCGCCAACAACAGGTTTATGCTCTTTACGGTTCAGGTCGAATATCTCGAAAATGAACCCACTATAGTAATCAAGGTTTCTGGCAAATTTTGCAGAGAACTTGCATTTGCCGATATTGATGCCCCGTGCTGCCATAAACCCGGTTCGTTCTTCAAAAGTATCTATCGCTTTTGACAGATCAAGTCTGAAGGTTTCAGCCAGATTGCGTAGTTTCAGAGCGGCCTGATCCGGATCTCCTGAAATACCCTGATAAACCTCAAGCACTTTAATGGCTTCGTCAGGGATATCAGAATGGGCGGCTGCACGAGACAGAAAGCGGGCTGCTATATCTCCTGGTGTACGTCCGCCAATACTATCTATCCCGGCAATTGAGAGAAGGTCTTCGACCATTGCTCTGGCAGCTTTAGGATCGAGACCATCAATCGCATTGAGAAGTCCTGCGTGCTCATCAAGGCCAACAGCTTCTGGAGTTGAAAGAGCTGAGATGTCTGTACCTGAAACAACAGCCCGTAGAATACGACGTTTGGCAGATGGTGCAACTTTCAGAGCATCAATGATGGCAGCCAAAACGCCCATATCCGAAAATGTGATTTCGGTTGCCTCTAAGCCAAGCATTGTCAGCCCATCAAGAGCAAGTGCCAGAATTTCCGCATCTGCTGCCGTTATGTCTTTACGGCCAAGGGACTCAATCCCTGCTTGCAGAAATTCTCCACTCTCGCCAATCCGCTGTCTGAAAACAGGGCCGAGATATGAGTAATTTGCAGGGTGCCCGTTATGCTGGGCGATATGATCACGACATACTGGAATTGTGTATTCAGGGCGCAGGCAGAGTTTTTCGCCATCATATCCTTCTGTCACGAAAAGACGGCGACGGATATCTTCACCTGAAAGCTCAATAAAAACATCAGCGGGTTGCATGACTGCCGGTTCAACGCGTGTGTAGCCCTCGCGCTCGAACAGCGCAATGAGTGCCTGCATTGCAGCTTGGCCTTGTTGCGTCATGGTATCTCCTTTACCGGGGTGATCATTCCCAGAATATCTTCTCATGTTATGTAGCAACCCGTTTGATGAAAGGCGATGACTTTTTCATGGAAAGGTGAACGGCGTGTATTTTGACATTCCAGTAGAATATGCTACTAGGGCCTCATGATTATGAACCTTGCCACTAACCGCGCTTATTATACGTCGTTCCCATAGGAGCGGCGCGGGTTCAGTCATTTGCAACGATTGCCGCCGCTAAGGCGGCTTTTGTTTTTAGAAAATGGTCTCCTTAGCGGCCTAACCGCGAGAAAGAGACCAATGACCAGTACATCAGAAAACACAGATCATAATTTCCGCTCTAAAGCCCTGACAGAACTTTTCGGTCGTGGTTTTGGGAACCAGTGCACCAATCTGACAGGCTTGGACGAAAAGCTGAACTCTGAGGTTGTGCCGGTCTACATCGGTTTCGATGCGACAGCCGATAGTCTGCACGTTGGGCATCTTGTGCCCATCATGTGCTTACGTCACCTGCAACGCTCTGGTCATAAGCCGATTGTTCTGATGGGCGGAGGTACAACCCGTATTGGTGACCCGAGCTTCCGTTCAGATGCCCGCCCGATGCTGTCTGACGAACAGATCGATGAGAATATCCGTGGCATTCGCAAGGTATTCGAGCGCTTCCTGAAGTTTGGTGATGGGCCAACCGATGCTGTCATGCTCAACAATGCAGACTGGCTAAATGATTTGCGCTACATCGATATGCTGCGTGAAATCGGCGTTCACTTCTCAGTCAATCGTATGCTGTCTTTTGATAGTGTGAAGTCACGACTCGAACGACAGGATAATATGAGTTTTCTTGAGTTCAACTACATGATCCTGCAGGGCTATGACTTCCTGGAGCTTTTCCGTCGTGCCAAGTGCGGATTGCAGATGGGTGGCTCTGATCAGTGGGGCAATATCATCAATGGCATTGAACTCGTTCGCCGTATTGAGCGCAGCGAAGTTTTTGGCTTGACCATGCCACTCCTGACAACGGCGTCCGGTGCCAAGATGGGCAAGACGGCAGCAGGTGCTGTCTGGGTGAATGAAGAGCGCCTGTCGCCTTATGAATACTGGCAGTTCTGGCGCAATACGGATGATGCTGATGTCGGAAAATTCCTGCGTCTGTTTACGGACTTGCCGCTTGATGAGATCGCCAAGCTTGAACAGGCCAAGGATGCCGCACTCAATGAAGTGAAGAAGCTACTTGCTAATGAAGCGACAACCATGGCTCATGGCCAAGAAGCTGCTGAAGCCGCTGCCGAGACAGCGCGTCAGGCATTTGAAGAGGGCGGTAGTGCAGAAGGTTTGCCAGAAATTCACCTCTCTCGTGATGAGGTCGAAGCAGACCTTGCTGTCGTTGATCTTCTGGTTCGGGCAGGTATGACGAAATCCCGCAATGAAGGTGCGCGTCTGATCGCCAATGGCGGTATCCGTATCAATGATGAGCCTGTCGTCAGCAGAGATGATGTTGTCGCAGCGGTAGACCTGAGGGAAGGCCAGACCAAGAAGCTCTCAATTGGCAAAAAGAAACACATCCTTGTGAAAATGATGTGAGAATAAAAAAGGGGCCTAAAAAGGCCCCTTAATAAACTTATGAGAAATGCCGTGCGAGCACTTCTTTAACAGCATCAACCAACTTATCTTCAGATACCGAGAACTGGGCTGGGCGGGCGGCCTTCCATTCGGCATTTGTCGAGAGGTTTTCCGCGGCGCGTGCACCTTCGATCAGATCTTTAATCTCAACCTCACCGCGCTCACGTTCATTAGAGCCCTGAATAATGACGCATGGACTTGAACGTTTATCAGCATATTTCATCTGGGCCTTCATGCCGGATGAGCCGAGATACATTTCAGAGCGAATGCCGGCCTGACGCAGCGTGAAGACCATCTTCTGATAAGCCGCGATCTGGTCTTTATCCATAACGAGAACAACGACAGGGCCGGGCTGTTCGTGACCTGTCACCAATGGGCTGTTAACGGCTTTGAGAGCCGAGAACAGGCGTGAAACACCGATTGAGAAACCGGTTGCCGGAACGGGCTCTGACCGGAAACGGCCAACGAGACCATCATAACGGCCGCCACCGGCAACAGAACCAAAGCGCGTTGGCTGTCCGTCTTCATTGGTCACCGTGAATGTCAGTTCAGCTTCATAAACCGGGCCGGTATAATATTCGAGGCCACGAACAACTGATGGGTCAATGATGACACGGTCTGAGTAATTGGCTGCATCAAGCAGAGCGCCGATTTCTGCCAACTCACTGACACCTTCTTCACCGCGGGCAGAGCCAGAAACGACTGCTGTCAGATTGGCGATTGTCTCAGATGTTGTGGCACCACGCGCTGCCGTGAAGGCGAGAACCTTCTCAATAGATGCGGCATCAAGACCAGCACCTTTTGTGAAGTCACCGCTTTCGTCCTTGCGGCCTGTGCCAAGCAGGGCACGTACGCCATCCGGGCCAAGACGGTCCAGTTTGTCGATGGCACGCAGAACTGTCAGGCGTGTGTGTGCCTTATCGTCACCACCAAGGCCGATCACTTCGAGTACGCCGTCAAGCACTTTACGGTTGTTGATACGAACAACATAGTCACCGCGTTTTATGCCAACCCGCTCAAGCGTATCTGAAGCCATCATGCAGATTTCGGCATCAGCAGCGACAGAAGCCGCACCAACCGTATCAGCATCAAACTGCATAAACTGGCGGAAACGGCCCGGGCCTGGCTTTTCATTGCGGAATACCCAGCCGCAACGATAACTGCGGTATGGTTTTGCCAATGCATCAAAATTTTCGGCAACATGGCGTGCCAGAGGGGCTGTCAGGTCATAGCGCAGTGAGAGCCACTGTTCGTCATCATCCTGAAACGAAAAGACACCTTCATTCGGGCGATCCTGATCTGGTAGGAATTTGCCAAGCGCATCGGTATATTCAATGAAAGGCGTTTCAACAGCTTCAAAGCCATAAAGCTCGTAGGTTTCACGAATGGCTGACAGCATTTTTTCTGTTGCAGCGAAATCGGTTGGGGCGCGGTCTGCGAAACCACGAGGAAGACGTGCTTTGAGTTTTTCAGCCTTAGACATTGTTTTTCCGTCGTATCCGGTGTTCATGGGTATAAATTATACCCGAAGTATCTCTTAGAGCGTCGTACCCTGTAAGAGGTATTATTTGCAAGGGGAAAGCATGGTTTTTGTCGTTGGTGCTTGACACATTAGTTTCTCACCTTCAAGGAAATATCAACGACTTAAGCTAATATAGCTGTTTCAGGACATCCCGGTCGGGATAACAGGTGTAGAATGACGAGCGAACCCGCTTATATGAATCCGAAACAATCCTTTCAGGGATTGATCCTAACCCTGCAGCGCTTCTGGGCTGAGCAGGGCTGCGTTATCCTTCAGCCATACGATATGGAAGTGGGTGCGGGTACATTCCATCCGGCGACGACGCTGCGTGCTCTCGGCCCCCGTCCATGGAAGGCGGCTTATGTACAGCCATCCCGTCGTCCAACCGATGGCCGATATGGTGAAAACCCGAATCGCCTGCAGCATTATTATCAGTATCAGGTTATCCTGAAGCCAAACCCGCCAAATCTGCAGGAGCTTTATCTTGCATCTTTGAAGGCAATCGGTGTTGACCCACTGCTTCACGATATCCGCTTCGTTGAAGATGACTGGGAAAGCCCGACACTTGGTGCATGGGGCCTTGGCTGGGAATGCTGGTGTGATGGTATGGAAGTCAGCCAGTTCACATATTTCCAGCAGGTTGCTGGGGTGGAATGCGCCCCTGTTGCGGGTGAGCTGACCTACGGACTTGAGCGCATTGCCATGTATCTTCAGGGCGTCAATTCGGTTTATGACCTGAACTTTAATGGGCGCGAGGGTGACGAGAAGGTCACCTATGGTGAAGTCTTCCTTCAGGCCGAGCAGGAATATTCCCGCCATAACTTTGAGTATGCGGATACCGAAATGCTGTTCCGCCATTTCCGTGATGCAGAAGCGGCCTGTCAGAAGTATCTGGCTGATGGTGAACGAGGGGAAGCCCACCTGATGGCATTGCCTGCTTATGACCAGTGCCTGAAAGCCAGCCATCTCTTCAATCTGCTTGATGCACGTGGTGTGATCTCCGTGACTGAGCGCCAAAGTTACATCCTGCGTGTTCGCGAGCTTGCCAAAGCTTGTGGTGCCGCCTGGTTGAAGACTGCCGGTGGGCAGGCCGAAGCTTAACAATTCCATGCAGTTTTGCCTCTCGATAGAGAGGCCAGTGAGTTATTCAGATGTCCGATCTACTACTTGAAATTTTCTCTGAAGAAATCCCTGCACGGATGCAACGTCGCGCTGCCGAGGATTTAAAGAAGCTGCTCACAGATGCACTGGTTGAGCAGGGCTTTCTGTATGAAGGTGCTAAAGCCTTCTCAACACCGCGCCGCTTAGCTCTGCATATTGCAGGCCTGCCTGTAAAGGGTAAGGACGTTCGTGAAGAGCGCAAGGGCCCACGCGTTGGGGCGCCGGATGCTGCGGTTCAGGGCTTCTTAAAAAGTGCAGGCTTGTCTTCACTTGATCAGGCTACCATTGAGAGCGACCCGAAGAAGGGTGAGTTCTATGTGGCTGTTATTGAAAAGCCCGGTCGTTCAACTATTGAGGTTTTGAGCGAGCTCATTCCTCAGATCATTCGTGATTTCCCATGGCCAAAATCCATGCGCTGGGGGGCTGCATCTGCGCAGCCGGGCGCTTTGCGCTGGGTGCGTCCATTACAATCCATTCTCTGCACATTCGGCCCTGAAACAGAAGATACGGAAATCGTACCTTTTGAAATCAATGGCGTGGTTTCATCCAATATCACTTACGGGCACCGCTTTATGGCGCCAGAAGCGATCAAGGTACGGCGTTTCGATGATTATGTTCAGTCTCTGGAAAAGGCCAAGGTCGTTCTGGATGCCGAGCGCCGCAAGGATATTATCCTGCATGATGCCAAGGATATTGCCTTTGCTCAGGGGCTTGAGCTGATTGAAGATGAGGGTCTTCTTGATGAGGTTTCTGGCCTTGTTGAATGGCCAAAGGTTTTGATGGGCACCTTTGATGAGGCGTTTCTTGAAATTCCGCCAGAGGTTATTCGCACAACCATCCGCACAAACCAGAAATGCTTTGTTCTTGGTAAAGGCGACAGGCTTGCTAACAAGTTCATTCTTGTTTCAAACATTGAGCCAACCGATGGTGGCGCTGTTGTCGTTTCAGGAAACGAGCGCGTTGTTAAAGCCCGTCTTTCCGATGCGAAGTTCTTCTGGGAAACAGACAAGAAGCAGAAACTGGAAGAGCGTCTGCCAAAGCTTGATCAGATTGTTTTCCATGAAAAGCTTGGTACGCAGAGTGAACGCATTGCCCGTATTGGTGCACTGGCAGGTGAGCTGGCAGCTGTTGTAAAGGCTGATAAGGCTCAGGCACAGCGCGCTTCTCAGCTTGCAAAGGCTGACCTTGTTACAGGTATGGTTAGTGAGTTCCCTGAGTTGCAGGGGCTTATGGGTCGTTATTACGCTGCATTGCAGGGTGAGACACCATCTGTCGCTGCTGCTGTTGAAGAGCATTATAAGCCGCTTGGTCCGTCTGATCGCGTACCAACTGACCCGGTTTCCATTACGGTGGCACTGGCTGATAAGCTTGATACGCTGACAGGCTTCTGGGCAATTGATGAAAAGCCAACAGGTTCAAAAGATCCTTATGCCTTGCGTCGTGCTGCCCTTGGTGTGATCCGTCTGCTCGTTGATAACGAAATCCGTCTTCCGCTGTTTGATGCCTTTAACAAGGCACAAAGCAAGGTTGCTGGTAATGCAGAAGCAGCCCGTGATCTTCTTGGCTTTTTTGCAGATCGCCTTAAGGTCTATTTGCGTGATTCAGGCGCCCGTCATGACCTGATTGATGCCGTGTTCTCTCTGCCCGGTCAGGATGATCTTCTGATGGTTGTCCGTCGTGTTGAAGCGCTTGGACGTTTCCTAGATAGCGAAGATGGCAAGAACCTTCTGGCCGGCTTCCGTCGCGCTGCCAATATTCTTCGTATTGAAGAGAAGAAAGATGGCCGTACCTTTGATGGAGCTATCAAGTCAGAACTACTGGTGACACCAGAAGAGAAGGCTCTGGCCAAGGCTCTTGAGGTTTCCGGTAAAGAAGCGGCATCTGCTGTTGCTCGGGAAGATTTTGAAGGGGCAATGAAAGCCCTGTCTCAGTTACGTCAGCCGGTTGATGACTTCTTTGAAAAAGTTACGGTCAATGCGCCGGAATCTGATCTTCGTGAAAACCGCCTTTGCCTGTTGAACGCTATTCGTGCAGCAACACGGGAAGTGGCAGATTTCTCAAAAATTGAAGGCTGATTGAAGCTTTGGTTTACTTTCTAAAACCCCGGTTTATGACCGGGGTTTTTCTTTATTGACAATTCAGAAGAAAGAATAAGATATTTTCTACAAGTAGATTTGGACGATCAACCAGTAAGCTCCACTTGGCGTAGTAAAGAAAATAGCTTCTGATATATTTTGTTGGTCCAATTAATGACTTATGAAAAATTATTTCGGGTTCCCTTTTGAAAAATCTCTAATAAGCTGGCCTCGCCAAAATATCGTTCATCTTCCATTCGGAAAGCCTGTGCTCAACTCTGGAAGGTATCGGTATTGCCGGTTATTTCTCTAATGGGGATCAGATTATGACTAAATGGGTCTACACCTTCGGTGATGGTAAGGCTGAAGGTACGGCAGAGATGCGCAACCTGTTAGGTGGGAAGGGTGCGAATTTGGCAGAGATGTCAAACCTCGGACTTCCTGTTCCTCCCGGTTTTACAATCACGACTGAAGTCTGCACCTATTACTATAAAGAAAACCAAAGCTATCCTGCCGATCTGAAAGCTCAGGTCGAGGAGGCTCTTGCTGCAACCGGTAAACTGGCCAATCGCAAGTTTGGTGATTCTGAAAACCCGTTACTCGTATCTGTTCGCTCCGGTGCCCGCGCTTCTATGCCGGGCATGATGGATACGGTTCTGAACCTTGGTCTGAATGACACCACCGTTGAGGCTTTGGCGAAGAGTGCCAACGACCGCCGTTTTGCGTTTGATAGCTACCGTCGCTTCATTGGCATGTATTCTGATGTGGTGCTTGGTGTTGACCTGCACCACTTTGAAGAAGAGCTGGATGGTTTCAAGGATCGTAAGGGTTATGAACTTGATACTGAGATGACAGCCGATGACTGGCAGGCAATCATTACAACCTATAAGGCTATTGTTCAGCGTGAGCTGGGCCGCCCATTCCCGCAGGATGCGCACGAACAGCTATGGGGTGCGATTGGTGCCGTGTTTGGGTCTTGGATGACACCGCGAGCTATCAAATATCGTGAACTGAATGAAATCCCTGCTGATTGGGGAACCGCGGTTAACGTCCAGTCCATGGTCTTCGGCAACATGGGTGAAACATCGGCCACAGGCGTTGCCTTTACCCGTAACCCGTCCACGGGTGAGAATGCTTTCTACGGTGAATTCCTGATCAATGCGCAGGGTGAAGATGTGGTTGCCGGTATCCGCACGCCGCAGGATATCACAGAGGCTGCCAGAATTGCCTCTGGCTCTGATAAGCTCTCAATGGAAAAGGCAATGCCAGAGGTCTACAATGAGCTTGTCCGCATCTACAATAAGCTCGAGCAGCATTACCGCGATATGCAGGATATCGAGTTTACGGTCGAGAATAACAAGCTCTGGATGCTGCAGACCCGTAATGGCAAACGCACGACAAAAGCCGCTTTGCGCATTGCCGTTGATATGGTCAAGGAAGGGCTGATCACAAAGGAAGAGGCTGTTCTTCGTGTCGATCCGCTTTCTCTTGATCAGTTACTGCATCCAATGATTGATCCAAAAGCTGAGCGTAACGTTCTAGCCTCAGGCCTTCCGGCTTCACCGGGGGCAGCTTGTGGTGCGATTGTCTTTAATTCAGAGGATGCTGAGATCGCCAAGAAGGAAAGCAAGCCTGTTGTGCTGGTTCGCATTGAGACATCGCCAGACGATATTCACGGGATGCATGCTGCTGAAGGTATTCTGACAACCCGTGGTGGTATGACATCACACGCAGCTGTTGTGGCGCGTGGTATGGGTAAGCCATGTGTCTCAGGTGCAGGTTCTATCCGCGTAGATTATAAGGCTGAGACACTTTCAGTTGGTGATAAGACCTTGTCCAAGGGTGATATTATCACCATCGATGGGGCGACAGGTCAGGTATTGATCGGTCAGATCAAGATGCTTGAGCCAGAGCTTTCTGGTGAGTTTGCTGCTTTGATGGAATGGGCTGATGCCGCCCGTACCCTCAAGATCAGAGCCAATGCAGAAACACCTCTGGATGCGCGCACAGCACGCAACTTCGGAGCTGAGGGCATTGGTCTCAGCCGGACAGAACATATGTTCTTCAATGAAGAGCGGATTGTTGCCGTGCGTGAAATGATCCTAGCGGATGATGAAGAGGGACGTCGTAAGGCACTTGCCAAACTTCTCCCTTATCAGCGCGCAGATTTCACCGAGCTGTTTGAAATCATGAGTGGTCTGCCCGTCACGATCCGTCTGCTTGATCCACCTCTGCATGAATTCCTGCCGCATACGGATAAGGATATCGAAGAAGTCTCCAAGGCGATGGGTGTATCGGAAGATAAACTCCGCCGTCGGGTCAATGAACTGCATGAGTTCAACCCGATGCTGGGCTTCCGAGGCTGCCGCCTTGCCGTGGCTTATCCTGAAATTGCAGAGATGCAGGCCCGTGCCATTTTTGAGGCTGCCATTGAAGCGGGCCGCAAAACTGGTCAGAAGGTGAAGCCAGAAGTGATGGTTCCGCTCGTTCTGAGCAAAATGGAACTTGATCTGGTCAAGGGCCGGATTGATGCAATGGCAAAAGCCGTTGAAGAGGAAAGTAAAGAGAAGCTGGATTATCAGGTCGGTACGATGATTGAGCTGCCACGTGCTGCTCTTCTGGCTGATGAGATTGCCCAGTCTGCTGAGTTCTTCTCGTTTGGTACCAATGATCTGACACAGACGACACTTGGTCTTTCCCGAGATGATGCAGCAACTTTCCTCGGTAATTATACCGATAAGGGCATTCTCTCCCATGACCCATTCGTCTCTCTGGATCAGATTGGTGTCGGGCAGCTGGTTAAGCTTGCTGTTGAGCTTGGACAAAAAACACGCCCTGATATCAAACTTGGTGTCTGTGGTGAGCATGGTGGAGATCCGGCGTCTATCCATTTCTTCCATAACGTCGGGCTGGCTTATGTCTCCTGCTCACCGTATCGCGTGCCGATTGCGCGTCTGGCTGCTGCTCAGGCTGCGATAAAAGCAAAGCGTTAAAACAATTGAATTTCAGGCCCCTGATCAATAAGATAGGGGCCTGAAGTTTATTGGAGTGGGAATGAATGTCAGACGAGGAACCTATTAGTCGAAAAGGTATGCTTATCGGTCTGCGTATTTTCTCGCTTTTTCTGATCGTTGCCGGCTCTCTTTATGCTGCTTCTGGCAGGAATGTTATGGAGCCATGGGCTGCTGGTCAGTATGGGCAGGCAGCAGGTGCTTTTACGGGCCGGGTTTTGTTCTGGCTTATTCTGGCAATCTATACTTGGTACCATTCCCGCAAATACAAAGCAGCTTCCTGACAGGAAGCTGCAAATTTTTGTTGCGTTCAGGCTTCCATTTTAACCTCCTGTCAACCTTAACACGAGATAAATAAGACTGTTCCGTTATGACGAATCATGGCGGTGTGTTGTGTTTTTGTTTTGCGTTAAGGTGGTGTGACGTGAGGTTGCGTAATCATCGTCAGCAGCGTCGGTCCCGTATGAAATGGGTTTGTGCTGTCACAGCTCCATGGGCCTTGAGTGTTGGCCTGCTTGTTTCTTTTACGGCGGAAGCCGGAAACACACCTCAGTCTGGCCTTTCAGCGCTTTCCCGCGAACATATGAACCAGATGACAGCTGCTGATGCACCAATCATGCAGAGTGACATGGTTTTACGTGCCTATAGTGGCAACCGTCTCATCGACAATACAAGCCTTGCCCTACAGGCTTCCCTTCGCTTCAGGGATGACAATACAGATGACAGCCTTGGCTATCTACCGCCTAAAGGTGAGATGAAGCAGACAGGTTCAACTTTTCCTGAAGTTAACAAGTCCACGAAGATAGCTTCACGCTATATTCCTGAAAGCTTAAGCCGCCGGGCTATTGATCTGAGAAATTCTTCAACTGCTGTCAAACTGGCATTTGCCCGTGACGAACGTGCATTACCCCCAACAGTTGTTCTGTCAGGGTCATTAGAAGCAGAACCTTATGATTTGCAAACCTTCCAGCTTGATGAAGATGAGCCGGATTTTGCAATTGTCAGCAGCACAACAACGCATTCACCAATGACAGCCGCTGCTGGCTCTACTGGTTCCGGCGTAACTTACAGTATGGGTGATGGGTCTTCTCCTGCTGTTTCCCGCGCGGTTGTCCTGTCGTCTTCTACACCTGCTCCTCTGGATGAAATGCCAATGGAGATTGCATCTTCCGTTCCTGTCTCCAAACTGGGTAATGCTGGCTGGATTGATGAGCGGCTGCAACCAAATTATGCAGCACTTATCAAGGCTTCAAACTGGGACGCTGAGAAAAAGTGCCTTGCCGAAGCCGTATACTTTGAGGCTCGCAGTGAATCGGCTGATGGGCAGGCTGCTGTTGCGCAGGTTGTTCTGAACCGCGTGAAGAGTGGTTTATATCCATCAACAATCTGCGGAACTGTTTACCAGAACCGTAACCGTTATATGGCCTGCCAGTTCTCATTCGCCTGTGAAGGCAAGTCATTGCGTATCACAGAGCCGGGCCCATGGGCTCAGGCACAGAAAGTTGCCAACTCGGTTCTTGAGGGCAAGACCTATCTGGCCGATGTGGGTGGTGCAACGCACTATCACGCAGATTATGTGAAGCCTTACTGGTCAAAGAAGCTGAAGAAGATGGACGTGATTGGCCGGCATATCTTCTATAAGCTGAGGCCGGGTCAAACCTGATCCATATGAAAATCTGATTTTTTTAGACAGGCTCGAAGGTTACAAGCCTCCTTCGAGCCTGTTTTTTTGTTTTGAAAGTTCTGTCCCGAAGTAATCCATGAATGAGCGGACACGAGCTGAGTTTCGTAGCTCCGCATGGGTCAGTAACCAGAGGCTGGTTTCAAGTTCAGGAAGAGGTTGCGTCAATCGGGCGAGGGCTGGATGTGTATCGCCCAAGTAACAGGGAAGGGCGGCAATCCCTATGCCATTTTCAATGGCACATGAGACGCCCAAAACCGTGTTGAGATTTAAGGCGATATTTTCAGGTCGAACATGATCCGTCATAAAACGTGCGGGTTTGGAACCGGCAAGATTATCGCTGAAGCCAATCCATTGCATGGCTCTTAAATCATCAAAACTGAGCAGTTTCTTGAAGTTATTCGCATGACCGTAAATTGCCCATGACAATGGGCTTATTCGTCGCCCGACCAGGTTTTCCGGTGGGGCGTCAGTGGCCCGTATGGCAATGTCTGCATCCTGTTTTGAAAGGCTCAGAGCCTGATTGGTTTGAATAAGCTCAACATGAATATCGGGATAATGTGCCATATATCCGGGCAGCAGAGGGAGGATCAGGCTTTGCTGCAGCATATCATTGGTTGTGATTTTCAGAGAACCGGAAAGGGCCTGTTCATGATCTGAGAGCTTTCTGCTGAAGCTGAAAATATCGAACTCCATGCGCTCGGCCAAAGTAATCATTTCCTGTCCGGCCGAGGTTGGGACATAGCCGTTTCTATGGCGCTCAAACAGTTTCACTCCAAGCGACTCTTCAACCTGCGCAAGCTGGCGGAAAACCGTTGAATGATTGAGTTTCAGTTGTCTTGAAGCGCCTACAAGCCCTTTGGCATCCGCCACTGCCTTGACGAGCCGGAAATCATCCCATGAGAGTTTCGACATGATAAGTATGCTTTTCTGCAAAGATAACATCGTTATCGTATGCATAAATTTGCAAGCTTGGAATTGATATTTTGTGGCTTAGGCTGTTTTGTCCGCTGCAGCTCGGGAAAGCCTGTCATTTATAGCTTCGCCCAAACCAGAATTGGGGATTGGGGATATAGCTATACAATCAGCCCCCGCTTCATCCAAAGTTCTTAATGCAGAAAACAGATTGCCTGCAGCCTCTGCCAGATCACCGCTTTCACTGAGATTGAAACTGATAAGGGCATCTGGCGCCTGAAAATCTTTCCCAAACAGGAGGGCTGCTTCTCTAGGGCCAAATGATGTTGCGTTTAGTCTGACGCCTGTCAGGGGGGCATAATGGGATGTGAGCATGCCCGGAGCCATTGGTTTGGCGGAAACAGGTGGACGGTGTGCCAGCTTCTTTCCCAGCACGGCTTCAATCTGTTCACGTGTAATACCACCGGGGCGTAATAAGCCCGGCTCAGTACCTGTGCAGTCAATGATTGTTGATTCAACGCCTACGTTTGTTGAGCCTCCGTCAACAACAGCTGCAATTCGTCCATTTAAATCTTCAAGGACGTGCGGTGCGGAGGTGGCGCTGACATGACCTGAGCTATTTGCAGAAGGTGCGGCAATTGGAAGAGCGACTTTCTCCAGAATGGCTTTGGCAACAGGGTGGTCGGGTACGCGTAAACCAACGCTGGTGAGCCCCGCTCGTGCTAAATCACACACAGTGGACGTTGCTGAAATTGGCACGACAAGAGTGAGTGGGCCAGGCCAGAATGCTGTTGCGAGGGCTTTGGCATCTTCAGAGAAGACCCCTTGCTCAAAAGCCATTTCTGCCGATGGAAGGTGAGCGATAAGCGGATTAAAGCTTGGTCTTTGTTTCGCAGAATATATGTCTGCTACGGCTTTCGGGCTGGTTGCGTCTGCTCCCAGGCCATAGACTGTTTCCGTCGGAAAGGCGACACATAGGCCCTGAGCCAGAAGTTCTGCTGCTCTTTGAAGCCCGATCTCGTCTGCTTGTAAATACTCTGTCGGGTTCAATTAGGACTCCATGGAACCCTGCGATAGTCGGCGTTGACTCTTTGACGCAGGCTGTAAAAAATGTCTAAAAATAGCGGTATTAAAAAACACGTCCCACTAATTCGGTTCATTTACCGGAATTTATGGGGGAGAATCAAGGAAACGCCACGTGGATATGCACCATTTGGAGATAATAAATGACATTTAATGCACCGGTAAAAGACATCGCCTTTGCCATGAACCATGTTGCGGGGCTCAAAAAGGCTATTGATAATGGCACTTATGCTGAACTTTCAGATGATATGGTTGAAACCATTCTGGAAGAAGCCGGCAAGTTCGCGAATGAGATGGTTGCCCCTCTGAACAGAGATGGCGATACTGTCGGTGCAAAGCTGATTGACGGGCAGGTCAAGACAGCTCCCGGGTGGAAAGATACTTACAATGCCTGGACAGAAGCTGGCTGGGCAACCCTGACAGGTTCTCCTGAATATGGCGGGCAAGGCCTGCCGCACCTGCTGGCCAGTGCCTGCTATGAAATGTGGAGCTCAGCTTCCATGGCCTGGTGCCTTGGCCCAATCCTGACAGGTGGTGGTGTTGAGGCTCTGACCTATCACGGTTCTCAGGAGCTCAAAGACCGTTACCTTGAAAAACTCATCACCGGTGAGTGGATGGCAACGATGAACCTGACAGAACCGGAAGCTGGTTCTGATCTGGCACCTATGAAGACACGCGCAACGCCAAAGGGCGATGGTACTTATCTGATCAAGGGCCAGAAAATCTTTATTTCTTACGGCGATCATGATCTCACAGACAATATCATCCATCTGGTTCTTGCGCGTCTTCCAGATGCGCCAGCCGGTACACGTGGTATTTCTCTGTTCCTTGTTCCAAAATTCCTGCCGGATGGAACACGTAACGATGCACACCCAACAAGCCTTGAGCACAAAATGGGTATCCATGGTTCACCAACAGCCGTTATGGAATTTGGTGCAGGTGAAGGTGCAGTTGGCTGGCTGATCGGTGAAGAAAACCGTGGTCTGGCCTGCATGTTCACAATGATGAATAATGCCCGTCTGAATGTCGGTATTGAAGGTGTTGGTATCGCAGAACGCGCCTACCAGCAGGCTCTAGCCTATGCCAAGGAACGTCGTCAGGCCCGCGCAGTTGGAACACCAAAAGATGCTCCGATGTCTGCAATCATCGAGCACCCAGATGTTAAGCGCATGCTGCTGACCATGAAGGCACTGACACAGGTCTCCCGTGGTATCTGCTACATGACATCAGCTGCCCTTGATGAGCAGCACCTGGGTGCAGATGATGCTGCAAAGAAGGCTGGTGCAAACCGTGCTGCTCTGCTGACACCGATTGCCAAGGCCTTCTCGACAGACGTCGGTAATGAGGTTTCTTCTCTTGGCGTGCAGGTCCATGGTGGTGCTGGCTTCATTGAAGAAACAGGCGCAGCCCAGCATATGCGTGATGCACGTATTGCTGCGATTTATGAAGGTACCAATGGTATTCAGGCTATTGACCTAGTGACTCGTAAGCTGCCGCTTGAGAACGGTGAAGTTGTCTTTGCTCAAATTGCTGCCATTCGTGCAACTGCTAAGGCTGTTGCCAAGGCTGGTTCTGAGCATGGTGAAACTGCTGCTCGTCTGCGTGATGCAGCTGAAAGCCTTGATCAGGCAACATCATTCCTGCTCAAAGCCGTCTCCGCTGATCTGAATACGGCTCTGGCTGTTGCAACTCCTTACCTGCGCCTATTCGGCCTTGTACTGGGTGGCTCTATTCTTGCTGAAATGGCTATGGCTTCTGCTGCAGCTCTTGCCTCTGGTGAGACAGATCCTGCTCATAAGGGCCGTATTGCACTCAGCCGTTTCTATGCAGAGAATCTGTTGCTCGAAGCAGCAAGTCTTTCTGCACTGGTGCTGAATGGTGCTTCCTCTGTCATGAATGCAGAAGAAGCTCTGGCTGACTGATAAGAATAAAGGGACTGCGGATATACTTTTGTCCGCAGTCCTTATTTTTTGATAATAACTTATTGAAATTAATAATAGCTAGGCCATATCTAGGAAGCTCATTTCAGCGTTGAAGTGCAGCAGATATGGTTTCAATAAGCAAAAAAGGTTTCGGGATGTTTCCAGAACGGCTCTCTGAAGGTTACAGAACTTTTGTCAACGGTCGCTTTGCAAGTGAACGCCAACGCTATGAGCAGCTGGCGCAAAAAGGCCAAAAGCCCGAGATCATGATTTTTGGCTGCGTTGACTCACGGGTGTCTCCAGAGGTTATTTTTGATGCTAACCCGGGTGAGCTTCTTGTTGTCCGCAACGTTGCCAACCTTGTGCCAAAATATGAGCCAGATCGTGATGCCCAGCACGGTACAAGCGCGGCTCTTGAGTTTGGTGTGCAGGCCCTCAAGGTTAAACATATCATTGTGTTAGGACATGCTTTCTGTGGTGGTATTCGTGCCTTCGCTGATGAGCAGGAACCATTATCACAAGGTGATTTTATTGGTCGCTGGATGTCACAGATTGCGCCTGCTGCTGAAAGTCTCGGGCCACGTGCACCCGGTGATAGCGAAGGATATTTACGTCGTCTTGAGTATGCATCCGTCAATCTCAGCCTCAAGAACCTGATGACATTTCCTTATGTGAAGGAACGGGTTGAGCAGGGCCTCCTGAAGTTGCATGGCGCGTATTTTGGTGTGGCAACGGGCCGCCTGCTTATTCGTAACTCAGAGACAGGTAATTTTGAGCCGGTGATTGAAGATATGCCTGAGCACATTTCAATGATGCGATGTGAATAAGGCCTCTCAACTGGTCTGCATAATTTCTGCATAATATGCCTGAAAATCTGCGCGTCTCATGAGAAGAGAATGCAATGTGAGGCTGTAATCTGCCTTACATGAAAAACGAGACCCTTTTTTCAAAACCTCCCGTATCTTTGCCAAGCTGCCTGCTGCAGGACAGTTGGTGGCTGGCAAATGATATTGACCCATCCTCCCGTCAGTCTTCACGACTACGAACGGATGTCTGTTCTGTACCTTCTCAAACTAAGCAGCGTGTGCCAGTTCAATCTCTGCTTTTTGGTTCAGATCAGACATCCCGCTAGGCCATTCGTCGTTAAACTCTTCTCAGGTAAATTCCATGGCTAAAATAAATGCTCTTGCAAGGCATCGCCTTCGCTTGCCCTTAAAGCTCGCTCTCACGTTATTCCTGATTGGGTTGGCTGACTGGCTCTTTTTTGGTTGGGATATCGGTATCTCAGTTGTGATTTTCTTTCTCGCACTTGTGGGTGGGGCAGTGGTTGCCAATCCGGTTCATGCAACAGCCAGACAGTTTTACACCGTCTGCATATTGTTCGCGTTATCATTACTGCCAATGGTTGATGAGCTGAATGGTGTTTCTTTTGCATTCGGGGCTGTTGGCGCATTGGTCTTCCTGCTTGTTACAGGAGGAGCCATGCAGCGGGTGAAGGGGGCTTGGGTAAACTTAGTTGCATCCACGCTTCTGGCAACACCACTCCGGTTCTTCAAGGATATTTCGACTTATAGTTCGCAAACCAAGCGACAGGGGTTGAAAACAACAATCAGCCTTGTCTCATTTGCCAGATGCGCATTTCTCATTTTAACTGGCTCTGCCTTTGTATTTTTGTTTTCAAATGGCAATCAGCTTATCGCTGATGCATGGGCAAAACTTGAAACTCTTCTCCCATCTTTTGAAAATGTTAGCCCTGAGCGTGTCGGTTTGTGGATTTTCTTTTTATGCGTCAGCTGGCTGTTTTTAGGCTTTGCTTTGTGGCGTCATAACTGGATTTGGAAAAAATCTGCCACACAGGTAAGGCTGCCGATTAAACAGCAGCCAGAAGTTGCGATTAATCTTGATTTCCTGTCTGCCTCTCTGATGCGTAATGCGCTTTTGATGTTTAATCTGATCTTTGCTGTCCAGACAGTTCTTGACCTTGTTTATCTCTGGGGTGGAGCAAGTCTGCCGGAGGGGATGACCTATGCCCAATATGTGCATCGCGGCTTTAATTCTTTAATTGCGGCCGTTATTCTTGCTGCTGGTTTTGTTCTTCTGTTTATGCGTAAGGGCGGAGAAGGTGAAAGCTCCAAGACTGTCCGTCTGCTGACCTATGTCTGGATTGCGCAAAATGCGATTCTGGTTATCTCTCTCATGTTGCGCATGGAGTTATATGTTGAAGTTTATTTCCTGACCTGGAGCAGGGTTATCGTTTTTATTTGGATGGGCATTGTGATTGTGGGGCTTGCTTTGATGGCGGCGCGTATTGCTTGTGGCTATTCAAATGGCTGGTTAATCCGGATGAATGCTATCGCTGTTGTCGCCGTCGTGTACGCTTGCAGTTTCGTTGATTTCCCAAAGGTGATCTCAAGTTACAATTTAGCTCATTACCAGATCAATAAACTATCAGATTGCCAGAGCTGTGCCCGGTTTGATTTTCGATATAATGGTACACTGGGTGCGGGGGCTCTTCCTGCTATTGATGAATATCTTGCTAATCAATACGCTGAAATTGCCAATTATGAAGGAGCAAAGCCAGTTATAACCCGTTCTGACGCAATGGAGACTGTTGTGCCCGAGAGGAATCCGGCAAGCTATTGTCAGTCGCTCGTGAGAACGTATAATAACAGCGTCAAGGTAAGAAATGCGAACGCAGCCTATTATCTCAAAGAGACTGATAACTGGCGCGGTTAAGGGTATCGCAAGATAAATATCTTGTCATATCTTGAGACTAAACCAAGCCTTAGTCTTGTGGCACTGGACTAATAATGGAAGATAAAATGGCCCAGACAATCCTTGTTGTCGATGATGATCCGCATATTCGTGATGTTATCTGTTTCACCTTACAAAAGGCCGGAATGGAGGCACATATTGCTAAAGATGGTGCAGAAGCACTGGAGCAATTCCGGAATGTCTCTCCAGATCTGATCATATTGGATGTCGGTATGCCAGAGATGGATGGTCTGGAGGTCTGTCGACAGATACGCAAAACCTCTGAGGTGCCTATTTTATTTCTCTCTGCACGCGATGAGGAGATTGACCGGGTACTGGGACTGGAAATTGGTGGTGATGACTATGTTACCAAACCATTCAGTCCACGAGAGCTGGTTGCGCGTGTTAATGTTATCCTGCGCCGTGCCCAGGGAGGCGGGGCAAAGGACGAGAGTTCTACTGATGCGCCACTGGTCATTGGAGCCTTGGTGGTAAATTCTGAGCGCCATGAAGTTGTATTCAATGGTCAAGCCCTTACATTGACGGCCCTTGAGTTTGCTATTGTCCGGGCTTTTGTGCGCCGTCCGGGTATTGTCTTTAATCGTGAGCAGATCATGAATACGGCTTATGATGGCAATATCCATGTTTCTGATCGTACGATTGATAGCCACATTCGTAATCTTCGGGCCAAATTTGCAGCGGTTGGCTGTACGGATATTATTGTAACAGTTCATGGTGTCGGCTTCCGCCTCGGGCGCTGTGAGGTTGCCTGATGCATAAGGAGCGCCGTAAAAAATGGCGCCCTTCGATGGGCCTGATTGTCTTTGTTGTTCTTGGGACAGTTCTCGCTCTCCCGTTGGTCGGGCTGTTCTTTTTCCGATTGTATGAAAACCAGCTGATCCGTGAAACAGAAGCAGAGTTGATTGCACAAAGTGCTGCTATTTCTGCTGTCTTTGCTCAGAAGATCGAGGCTTTGCCGCCTGAAAAGCGTGTACTTGGTGCACCTGCGATCAGTTTTGCTAAACTTGAGAATGGTTCGTTTCAGCCTATTCCAACATCACTTGATTTGGCTGTTGGTCCTATTTTAAGCAGTCGTCCAGATGCTCAGCCTGCGTTGGAAGCACCATCGGCAGCGAACCTGAAAATAGGCGAAGAGTTGCAGGAAGTCTTGCAGCGGACACAAACCGTTACACTTGCAGGTTTTCGGTTGCTGGATGCCAAAGGTGTTGTGATTTCTGGTCGCGAGGAGATTGGGCAGTCTCTTGCGCATATTGAGGAAATTCATACGGCATTGAATGGTGCATTTATGTCCATGCTGCGCGTTCGTGCTGTTAATCGCCCGGCGCCGCCGCTCTACTCCATCAGTCGTGGAACCGGTGTGCGTATCTTTACGGCGATGCCTGTGATTGTCGATGGGCGCGTGGCCGGTGTTGTCTATGCCTCACGTACGCCTGATAACATCGTGAAGCATATGTATGCTGAACGTAAAAAGTATATTTTAGCAGCGCTGGCCATTCTTCTGGTAACGGGCATTATTGGTTTAATTTTTGTGCGTTTGATTTCACGCCCGATTCACGGTCTTGTGCGTCGCGCGGGAGAAATTGGCCGCAGGGAAGAAGATCCTGTTCCGCTCAAGCATTATGGAACACGTGAAATTGCCCTTCTTGGTGAGGGGCTTGACGATATGGCACAACGCCTGCGTGAGCGGTCTGATTATATTGCCACCTTCGCCGCCCATGTTTCCCACGAAATCAAGACACCGCTTACTTCAATGCAGGGCGCTGCTGAGCTTTTGCGTGACGCACCGGATATGTCTGAGGAGGAGCGTAACAAGTTTCTTGATAATATCATTGCAGATACGTCGCGACTGACAGATATTCTCCATCGTCTGCGGGAACTGGCACGCGCAGATAACCCGCAGACGAGCGGCATATCAGAGCTTGAAAACATCGCTGCTGACCTGCGTATCGGATTCCCGAAACTTACTATCAATATTGTATCTGATGCCGGTCAGGCCATTCCCATGGCTCATGAGAACGTCATGATTGTTGTTTCGCATCTGGCCGATAATGCGCAGCAGCATGGGGCGAGCAGACTGGATATTTCTACCTTTATAAACGAGAAGAATATCCATCTGCGTATTGAAGATAATGGTGAGGGTATTTCTGAACGTAACAGGGATAAAATATTCGATTCATTTTTTACAACACGCAGAGAGCGCGGCGGAACCGGTATGGGGCTCAGAATTGCATCTGCCATGCTTCAGTCCCACGGTGGTGTCATTCGGCTTCGTGATGATGTGCGAATTGGGACAGCATTTGAGCTTGTTCTGCCTGTGTCCGCATAAAAAAAAGCCCTGCCGTTATCGGGCAGGGCTTTCTTCGTATGTAAATTTAGTGTGACAGAATCTTGGATAAGAACTGCTGCGCACGGTCTGAGCGTGGCTTGCCAAAAAAGTCATCCTTATTGGCGTCTTCAACAATTTCACCCTGATCCATAAAGATCACGCGATCTGCCACTTTACGAGCAAAGCCCATTTCGTGGGTGACGACCATCATGGTCATGCCTTCGTGAGCCAGTTGAACCATAACATCGAGCACTTCATTGATCATTTCCGGATCAAGGGCAGATGTTGGCTCATCAAACAGCATGGCAATCGGATCCATCGCCAGCGCGCGGGCAATAGCGACACGCTGCTGCTGACCACCTGAAAGCTGGCCCGGGAATTTCTGTGCCTGACTCTTGAGGCCAACACGCTCAAGCAGAACCCTTGCGCGTTCCATCGCTTCTGAACGCTTGCGGCCGAGAACCTTTTCCTGTGCCAGACAAAGATTGTCGATAATCTTGAGGTGAGGGAATAGTTCAAAGTGCTGGAACACCATGCCAACATGCGAACGAAGCTTTGGAAGGTCTGTCTTCGGATCATTGACCTTCGTGCCATTGATAATGATCTCGCCGCCCTGAATGGGTTCGAGCGCATTCACGCATTTGATCAATGTTGATTTGCCAGAGCCTGACGGGCCGCAAACCACAACGACTTCACCTTTGCCAACATGCGTCGTGCAGTCTTTGAGGGCCTGGAATGTTGGCCCATACCACTTGTTGACGTGAGAAATAGTAATCATGAAGACCTCAATGAATGATCGCAACGCGCTTCTGAAGCCGCTTGACGGCATAAGAGGCAGCGAAGGAAATAAGGAAATAGACGACTGCGACGAAGATATAAAGCTCAAATTGACGGAAATCGCGTTTGGCTATCTTATCGGCAGCGCCAAGGAAGTCGGTTGCTGAGAGAACGTAGACTAGGGTGGTGTCCTGAAACAGGGCAATAATCTGGGTCAACAGAACGGGCAGCACATTACGGAAAGCCTGCGGCAGAACGATATAGCCCATGACCTGCCAGTAGCGCAGACCCAAGGCATAACCGGCCGATGGCTGGCCTTTTGGAATAGACTGGATGCCGGCGCGGACAATCTCAGCAAAGTACGCAGCTTCAAAGAGCGTAAAGGTGATGAACGCTGACATAAAGGCACCAACCGGGATCGGACGGGAGCCGCCAGTCATCCACATGGCAATCCATGGAACGAGGAAGAAGAACCAGAAAATGACAAGCACCAGCGGCAGTGAACGGACAAAGTTCACATAGCCTGCAGAAAAGGCAGCGAGAACTTTCCAGCGTCCAAGTCGCATCAATGTCAGCAAGGTACCTAAAAAAACACCGGTGACGGTAGAGAGCGCTGTCAGAATGAGAGTAAACCGCATCCCATCCAGAAACAGATAGGACAGGTTGTTGGTGATAACGTGTGTATCAAAATTCGCGAACATCTACTGGCCCCCCTTAATGCGATGTCATGAAGCCGGGAATGGACGTCTTGCGTTCAAGGAAGCGCGCAATGAGAACCACAACCAGATTGATGAGGAGGTACAGTGTTGTTGCTGCTGTCAGAGCTTCAAATGTCTTGAAGGTGAACTCTGACATTGAGTTTGTCTGACCCATAAGCTCCATAACACCAATCGTAAAACAGACTGATGTATTCTTGACGAGGCTGAGGAATTCAGATGTCAGCGGTGGCAGCATGATGCGGTAAGCTGTTGGCAGCAAAACATAGCGATAGCTCTGGCGACTTGTCAGGCCAAGAGCGAGGGATGCCATACGCTGCCCACGTGGCAAAGCTTCAATACCTGCTTTGACCTGCTCAGCAATACGCGCTGAGGTAAAGAAGCCAAGACAGATGATAGAGGTGTAAACCGGTGAAAGTTGCTTAAGCCAGGTCGAAGCACTGCCCCAGAAGAACTCAGGGATGACAAAATACCAAAGAAAGATTTGTACAAGCAGGGGTATGTTGCGGAAGACTTCGACATAACCCTGACCGAAAATCTGCCAGAATTTGGAGTCTGTTGTCCGCATAACACCAATGAAGGAGCCAAGCGCAAAGGCAAGGATCCAAGCAAACAGGGCAATAAATATAGTCCACCCTAGACCATTTAGGAGCAGTTGATAGTAGAGTTCACCATATGGTGACTCTTGCCATAAAACGCTCCAGTTTATTTCATATTTCATATGTTAAGTCCTGAAGGCATCGGAACAGCTGTGGCAGCACAGGTAGCGAGCAGCCTTAAGTGGATAAATGATTGGAAAAGAAGAGATGGAGAGATGCTGTTTCCTTTTCCTGCACTCTTTTAAGTGCTTGTTATAACCCCGTTTATGAAGAGACCTTAACGGGTTTACGGTTCCGATCATTTTGTGGGTTTCACATCACGGACTGACGTGAAACCCTGCTTTTATTCCATCAAGAAATCTGCAGTTTTACTGCTTGACGGCGTAATCTTTTGGATCACCGCTATCCGTTGGGTGAGCGAGAACCTGTTTGAATTCATCACTCATCGGAATGTTCAGTGTAATACCCTTCGGAGGAATTGGTTTCAGGAACCACTTGTCATAGAGAGCTGCAATTGTGCCATCCTTGAAGAGGTTGCCCATAGCAGTATCGACAACCTTCTTGAACTCAGGATCATCCTTGCGGATCATGCTGCCATAAGGCTCAACAGAGAGAGCTTCCTTGGAGATGACATAGTCATCCGGATTCTTGGAGTTGGCAGCGAGAGATGCGATCAGAACGTCATCCATGACAAAGGCTGATGCACGATCTGTCTCAACCATCAGGAAGGCATCGGCGTGATCTTTAGCCGGAATGATTGTCATGCCAAGATTCTTGGTGTTGTTGAGCTCTGTCAGCTGCTTGATGTTGGAAGTACCAGCTGTAGAAACAACAGTTTTACCCTTCAGATCCTCAAGGGTTTCAAACTTGTTCGCCTTCTTGGAGATGAAACGGTTTGCCGTCACAAAGTGTGTCAGTGTGAAAGAGACCTGCTTCTGACGTTCCAGATTGTTGGTTGTGGAACCACATTCAACGTCGATTGTGCCGTTGGCCATCAGCGGAATACGTGTTGCTGATGTGACGGGGACCATTTTGACTTCGAGCTTTTCGAGGCCAAGATTCTGTTTTACGGCATCTGCAATTTTCAGGCAGATATCATTGGCGTAGCCGACAACCTGTTGCTTGTCGTCAAAGTATGAAAACGGCACGGAAGAGTCTCTGTGTCCGATAGCGATGACGCCTGTTTCCTTGATCTTTTTTAGCGTTCCAGTGAGGTCCTGGGCAGATGCCGGGGAGGAGACCAAAAGGCCAGCACCGATTGCTGCCATGAGGAGATGTGAAAAGCGCATGAAGAGAAACTCCTTAAAAGATTCTGGTTGCCTTATTCTCTGATACTTCTGCGAAGTTGACGGGTATCTGCTTCTTAGAGTGACGATCAGAATGAAGGTCGAGTAATGACTATAGAACGCACTTCAGGCTTGGCAATACGTTCGCCTGTAATACAAATTAATAAGATGCCTAGATTTTAGGCATTTTGCCTAATATAAGGTCGATCAAATTTTTGTATGGATTGGCTTCTCAATTTCAATAATAGTGCTGAAAATGCTTATTATGCTACTATTCATAGCCCATAACTTCATGCATTCGGGCGCGGGCACGACTTACGCGACTTTTAATGGTGCCTGTTGAAACTCCACAGATTGATGCAGCATCTTCGTAGGAAAAACCCTCTGCGCCGACAAGAATAAGAGCTTCGCGCTGTTCAGGGGAGAGCATACCAAGGGCATCTTGGAGATCTTTGAGTTCTAGATGGGGGAGTTGTTCTGCCGGGCTTTCCAGTTGCTCGGCATAGACACCATCAGGATCTGCAACTTCACGGCGTCTTTTTCTGTATTCTGAATGGAAAAGATTTCGGAGAATGGTAAAGAGCCAGGCACTCAAATTTGTGCCTTTTTCAAAATGATCAATATGACTCCAGGCGCGAACCAGCGTTTCCTGTACCAGATCGTCAGCTTGTGCAGCATTGCCACAAAGTGATGTGGCGAATGCTCGTAGCTTTGGCAGGATAAGTAGTATGTCTTCCGCTAACTCTGGTCCGGTAACCTGTTGTTTGGGCATTCGGGCACATAGGGGTTGTAACCACGTTATTTCCTATTCTCTATCTTTTCGAGAGAAGATACAAGTCGTCCGAAATATTCAGGTAAGGGCTGGTGTATGACATCATCATACAAAGAGCGAAGGCCTGCAATTATTGTTGTATCCTCTTCAAGGCCGTTAAGTCCTTGAGAATGGATACGAGTATCAAAGAAACTGGACAGGTTATTTGTAATGACTGTTTGTGTCACATTGCTTCTGGCCTGTTTCGCACATGATGAAGCCAAAGTTGTTTCCTCCTGAGATTGAGCGCGCAATGTTTGCTATCTCTCAGGAACACATATGATGCGATGTTGTTCCGGGTAAAATTTTCTCTTCTTACAAAAGAAACATATCATCTTGTAATATATGAAAAAATAGAGGCGCATTTTTTGAACGTATTTTGCGCTCCCATAGAGAAATTATATAAAAATTTTACCAATATAGATTTTTTGAGAATATCTGTTGATAGAAATTATTTCTATTAAAATGTGTAGCCAATTTTGGCGCCGACATTGGTCAGTCCACGATTTTGACTGCAGAAGCCGGCATTCGACATATGGTCAACTGTTGCCATGACAGACCAATGCTCATCAATGCGGTAACCGAGGCCAAGAGCCTCTCTGAACAGCGTGTTACAACCGAGCGCATTGTGATGTTTTTTCACGTTATCGCCTGTATCACCATTATGGATGGCCGCACCAAGAGATGCTTCAACGAAGATTTCCTTCGTAATATCGTAAGTCCAGGTAAATCCTGCATAACCGTAACTTGTTTTGCCGGCTGTATTTATCGAACCGCCGATATGAAGGCGAGGGATAAAAAACTCGATGAGCGGATTATCTGAGTGAAAGGCTTTGGCGAATAAAACCTCGCCATTAATATCTACAGAGCCCTTTTCTGAGCTTGACGGATCGTGCGCTGCTCCACCAAACCGCAGCTCGGATATAATATTCGGTGCGCTCTGATCTTTGGGCGTAAATGCTGGTGTATTCATTTGCTCGGGCATATCGGCCGCCATTGCATAGCTGTTTAGCAATGCTGTGAGCGTCAAACATCCAAGAACCAACCGACTTACGCGCATGATAAAAATTCCCGAATAAACCTGCATACGGATTAGCTGATTAAATATACAATTGCCAAGAGAAATTTTCAGGAATTATCTATTGAATAAGTTAATTCATATGCTTTTTCAATAAAGATGGGACACTTACCTTCTGAATTTAAATTTTTGTATGTAATAATACATAGCCCAAGAAGACTGTAAGCCGTATTAAATAAATACAGCTTACAGGATTTTTCTATTTGAAATTAAGGAACGAACGCTCCAAATCGATCCGTAAGATTTTCACGGGTTGCCGGGTCAATAATTGAAATTGGGGCAGCGACTGCAGCTGTTGCCGCATTGCCCACTGCATTCGTGGTTCCCAGAACAAAGGCCCCGATATGATCTCCAAGCCCCATTCTGCCTGTATCAATAGGTTTGCCAGACATCAGATATTTGCCGACAAACTGAACAACAGCAGGCGACTGGGCAAACTTGGTATGGTTTGTTGAATCGCCGGTTTGCAAATTTGTCAGGTCAAAGACGTCCATATGTTTGTATTCTGCCAATTCTGCCCGGTATGGTTCCTGCAGAGGGTTTATTTGCCCTAAGCGATCCGTAGACCCCCAAATGAGCCGGGATGCCATCAGGGCACGATCATCCCTTGAAATGAATAGCGTGAAGTGTGGAGGGCGTTTTCCCATTCCGCTTATGAGTGTTCTGGCAACATCAACATCAACATCCGGCGAAGCCAGAATAACGCTTCTGATTTTACGGGAAACCTCACCATTACGAACAGCCATCTGTCGCAGGGATTCAAGGGCCACCATATTTCCCATGGAGTGGGCGAGAACTGTAATATCGGTCACAGATGGTTCGTTTGCCAGTTCTTTAAGTACCAGTTCCAAGGCATCACGGGAGTAAGCTGCACTTTCCCGATCATATGGATAACCAAACAGCTTTCCCTGAGAAGGCCATGTGAAGAGAACGGGTGTTACATTTGAATTACTGTCACTGGCAATTTGTGCAAGGCGCATAACAGCAGCGTCGAACTTGGTATTATATCCGTGGATGAACACGAACACTTTCCCGCCTGTTCTGTACTGCTGAATGTTTTTCCTGACAGCTGTACGGAACTGTTGTGGTTTAATATGTTCAGCGCTTTGTGTTGCAAAATATTTGCTTGGGTCAGCAGGGAGAGATTTTGGCCATTCTATTTCACCGTCAACGTGAGTTGGCGGAATGGAAATCTTGACGTTGGCATATGCCAGGTCACCACGCTTTCCGGTAAATAAAATGCCGGGATCCTCAGATGCCAGTCGGGTTGTGGCAACAACAATTGGAATGGTTTTAGCTGAACTATCGACTTCAAAGGTTGTTGGTGTCATCATTTTCTCAGGCGTACCACCACAAGCTGTCAGGGCCAGAGGCAAAAGCACTGCAAATGATTTCAATGTACTTTGAAACATTTGAGGTAGATATTTCTGCGTCGCAATCATGGTCATGTCTGCGTTTTTTCTTTCAATAGGCTGCCTGCTGGAGAAGTTTCTGGCCTGATAGTTGTTTAGAACCCTATAATTCACCAAAGAGCTATATTTGGTAGTGGGTGGTGAAGTCAAAATAATCATTCGCAGATTGCTTAATTTTGAGTGTCATTAACTGCAAATACTTGTGTCTTCCAACGCGCCTTATTGCTTTTTGTGTAAATATGAATGTGCTTTTTTACACATCAGAGGAAAAAAATCCGCACTAGCCTTCTCGTTAAAGCAGTGTATGTGCTGCATTTTTTGGAGTGCGTTATGCGTTCATCTTTGTTTGTGGTTCCAATGGTCGCATTTTCTGTCTTTGCAGGTAGCAGTTTAGCTAAGGCAGAGTCCGGACCTTGGTATAATGGTTTCCAAATTCAGGCTTGTGAAAAACACCCTGAACAGGCTGGCTGTTTTAACTATCCTCGGAATAAGGATGATACAGTTAAAACTCAGGAAGATGTGAAGAAATCTCCACGAAAACACAAAAGATAATTTAGAAGAAAAGATGAGTTTATGCAGCCATTGCCACTTTATGTGCAGTGGCTGTTTTTCTATAATCAAAGATATTGCGTATTAGATAGAAGAATTAATTTTGCTGCCTTAGTGTATAGTATTGAGAAACATTACAATTAATTCATTTGATATCAGCCTAGCTTCACCCGTAAAAGTAACAGTGGGGAAACCTCATTTTAAGTCAGGGAGTGAGATATCAGCGCAATATTTTTTATTTAGATAATGTTGCCGAATGTCTCATATCCTTACAATGCTTACTTCTTAATGGTGCGGGTCATACATGCAGCGCTTTAATAATCGTCAGATATCCATTGGTGTGGGTGTTCTTATCCTTCTGGGTGCCGCTTTTTGGGGCCTGACAGGGAAAAAGGATACAAGCCAGAAGGGAGACCCTCGTCAGACTGCTGTTGAGGTTGCTGAGGCGAAAGCTGTTAACTTCCCGGTCAGTAGACAAGCGATTGCGCTGGTTGAGTCACCTGCAACAGTTACAATTCTCTCGCGTATTGATAGTCAGCTTATCGAACAGCACGTTCGAGATGGGCAAATTGTTGAAAAAGGTGACCTGCTCTTTGTTCTGGATGATCGTGAAATCAAGGCTACCATCGCGAAAGATCAGGCAACCATTGATAAAGACGAGGCTCTGCTCGCTCAAAGTCTTGCGGACTTAAGCCGTGCTCAAGCGCTGCTGGCAAAGAACTCGGCATCCCAGCAACAAGTTGATCAGGCAACCGCAAACCAGAAATCAGCAGCCGCTGTTCTTGATGCGGATAAGGCTATCCTTGAATCTGATAAACTTAAGCTCTCATATACCCGTATTTACGCACCCATTTCAGGTAGAGTGGGCTCTGTCCGCGTCACCCCCGGCAATCTTGTTAAGGCGAATGACAGTTCCGGTGGCGGGCTTGTAACAATCACACAAATTCAACCACTGCGTGTAACGTTTGCCCTGCCGGAGAGAGATTTACCTCTGCTGCGTAAGGCGACAGATCAAAAGATAGTGCCGGAAGTTAAAATCAGTGCACCAAACGGTGGAGCAACTGCGGTTGGTAAGCTCGACTTTCTTGATAACATGGTCGATTCAAGCTCCGGCACCATCACTGTTAAGGCGTCTTTCCCAAATGATGAACGCAAGTTCTGGCCGGGACAATATGTGCAGATTGAAGCTGTTCTCGGGCAACTTGATGATGTGATTTTGGTGCCGACTGTTGCTCTGCAGATGGGGCAAAAAGGGCCATATGTCTTTGTTGCTTTACCTGATGGCAAGGCCGGTGTCCGGGATGTCCAGATTATTGGCTCTGATAATGTGAACTCTGCAATTTCAGGTCTGAAGGCTGGAGAGCAGATCATTGTTGAAGGGCATAACCGCTTATCAGAGGGTGCGGCGATCAATATCGTCAACAAACCCTCCCAGCCGACCCCGAATACTGAAAACGGAGATAAGCAGTGAATATATCCGAATTCTGTATTCGCCGGCCCGTTGCAACGATCTTAATGTCGATTGCATTGATCCTTGGTGGATTGTTTGCATATAGCCATTTGCCTGTTGCAGCTCTGCCCCGGACAGAATTCCCGGTTATCAACGTTTCTGCCCAGCTCCCCGGAGCTTCACCTGAAACCATGGCAAACTCGGTTGCAACACCGCTGATCAAGCAGTTCGCTACGATTGCTGGTATTGATGCAATTTCTACAACGAGTGCCCAAGGCTCGACATCTATTGCCATCCAGTTTGTGTTGGAGCGCGATATCGATGCGGCTGCGGCTGACGTACAGGCTGCCATTACGCGCACAAGCCGTCAGCTTCCGGATGAAATGACCAATGCTCCCAGCTTTCGTAAAGTGAATCCTGCGGATGCACCAATCCTGATGATGACGGTTCGTAGTGACCGTGTGCCACTTTCTGAACTTGATGCTTACAGCCAACAGGTTATCTCACCGGCTCTATCAACTATTCCCGGTGTCGCACAGGTTATTGTCTGGGGTAGTCAGAAATATGCGGTACGTATTCAGATCGACCCAAATGCCTTAGCTACCCGCGGTATTGGTGTTGACGAAATCCAGACAGCTGTGGCTGCTGCAAATGCGAATACGCCAGTTGGAACACTGCAAAATGATAAGCAGCAACTGATCATTGAGGCAAAGACCCAGCTCGAAAATGCCAAGCAGTTTGCGAATATTATTGTTGCAACTCGCAATGGGAGGCCTGTGCGTCTGGGGGATGTTGCCAATGTGATCGACTCTGTCGAGAACACGAAGACAGCCGCCAGTTTCAATGGTGAGCGGACAATCATGCTGGCCGTTCAGCGCCAGCCAGATGCCAATACCGTTGAGGTTGTTGATCGGGTAAAAGCGCTTCTGCCACAGTTCGAGGCAACGCTTCCTCCCGGTTCCAAAATCGGTATTGCTAATGACCGTTCAACATCTATTCGTGAAGCTGTTGAGGACGTTCAGTTTACGCTCGCACTGACAATTGTGCTGGTTATTCTGGTTATCTTTATATTTCTGCGCCATGCGACAGCGACAATCATTCCAAGTTTTGCGGTCCCCATTTCACTGATTGCAACTTATGGGGTCATGTACCTTTTCGGCTTCTCAATCGATAATATCTCGCTTCTTGCCCTGACCCTATCTGTGGGGTTGGTGGTCGATGATGCGATCGTGATGTTGGAAAACATCATGCGTCATATGGAGGAAGAGGGCCGCAGTCCTATGGAAGCGGCGTTGGTTGGTAGTAAGGAAATCGGGTTTACGATTATTTCGATTACCGTCTCACTGCTGGCTGTCTTTATTCCTGTTTTGCTAATGGAAGGCATCATCGGGCGACTATTCTATGAGTTCGCGATTGTTGTGACGGCTTCTATCGCAGCATCTGCATTTGTCTCTTTGACACTGACACCGATGCTCTGCTCACGCATTATCACTCATAACGCGGCAAAGCAGGTTGATGCGCAAGGCAAAGGCTTTAACGCAGCTCTGGAGCGTGGTTTCAACAAAACCCTGGAGTGGTATGACCGCGGTTTGGAAATCTGTCTGAAGCACCAGCGTGCTGTCGTTGCTGTTTTCTTCGGAACACTTGTCGCTAACTTTTTGATGTTTGCCTACATTCCCAAAGGTTTTGTGCCGCAAGAAGATATTGGCATTCTCAGTATTTCAACAAAAGCCCGACAGGATGTTTCTTTTGACGCCATGTCCAAGCTTCAAAAGCAGGTTGAAAACGTCTTTCTTGAATCACCCTATGTCGATACCTTTATCTCAATGGTTGGCGGCGGCGGTGGCAGCTCGGGGATGAACACAGGCAGTGGTTTCTCCGTGTTAAAGCCGAAAGGTGAACGCCCACCAATGAACGCGATCCTAACGGAGTTCCGGGCTAAATTTGCCAAGATTGCCGGCATCGATGTTTATATGAACCCGGTTCAGAACCTGAACATCAGTGGCGGCCGTTCATCTTCAAGTATGTACCAGTATGTTCTGCAAGGTTTGAACTATACAGACCTGTATGAATGGGCACCTCGTGTCACCGAGAAAATGCGTGCAGACCGGGCAAACTTTGTTGATGTTGTCTCTGACCTTCAGAACAATGCCCTGCAAGCAACCCTTGTGATTGATAAGGATAAGGCAAAGACACTCGGGATTGAGGCTGATCGTTTACGCTCAACGCTCTATTCCGGTTTCGGAACGCGCCAGATTTCGACTATCTATTCAACGGGTGATTCCTACTCCGTTTTGATGGAATTCGACCCCAATATGGATTGGTCAGCAAACAGGCTGGATCTGATCTATGTACGCTCTACGTATGGAAATCTTGTTCCATTAAGTGCATTTGCCAAAGTTGAGCGTAGTGTCGGCACTGTTACCGTCTCCCAATTGGGACAGCTTCCCGCCGTGACAATTTCCTTCAACCTGCCTGAAGGGGTGTCATTGGGGACTGCGGTTAACAGGCTAGAAGCTATGAAGCAGGAAATGGGTTTGCCGGTAACGATTACATCGACATTCTCAGGTACTGCCAAAACCTTCCAGAGCTCTCAGTCTAACCAGATCATGCTGGTGATTGCCGCTATCCTGACAGTTTATATCGTGCTGGGTATCCTCTATGAGAGCTTTATTCACCCGCTGACTATTTTGAGCGGCCTGCCGTCGGCTGTGATTGGTGCTCTTGGGTCGCTCCTGCTGTTTGGAATGGACCTCAGTATTATCGCAATTATCGGGTTGTTGATGCTTATCGGTATCGTCAAGAAAAACGCGATCATGATGATTGACGTCGCCTTGACCTTGCAACGTGATGGTGTGGAACCTCGAGAGGCAATCCATAAAGCCTGTCTGATGCGTTTCCGGCCAATCATGATGACGACTTTTGCCGCTATCATGGGAACTTTCCCGATCGCCATCGGGCATGGTGCAAGTTCTGAGTTGAGGCAGCCTCTGGGTGTCGCGGTGGTTGGCGGGTTGATCGTTTCGCAGATGCTGACGCTGTTTATTACACCTGTGCTGTATCTTTATATGGAACGGTTCTCCCAGTTCCTGCTGAGCCTGCCTGAGCGCTGGAAAACCTTCAGACAGACCAAACACCATAGCGCTTGATATGAAATGTCTGAGTGTGGAGTTGCCGTTATCTTTTAGAAGTAAGATGCGGCTGCTCACACGTATAACCAACAAAGCATTGCGGGTTATCCTTACTCGGAATCCAGGCCGCCTTGGTTCTTTCCATCGTTGCGCAAAAGCCAGCATGATCCACATAACGATCATAGAGATGTGAGCCGTAGTAAATTGTAACGGCTCCTTCAGTTCTGACCATTGTTTGCAATTGGCTACATGGTATATTTTGCGATGTAACTTGTTGAGCCTGTGCGGCACTTAAACATGCACTGCCCAGAATAATGACGCCTAGCAGGGTAGGGAGTAAACAGGTTTTATGACGGTTGGTCATGATCATCCCTCTCTTTATCGAAACCAGATATCAGAATCTGGCTCAATGCATGTGTAGCCAATGAAGCACTGAGGGTTATCTTTCGTGGGAACCCACGCTGGTTCTGTGGCCTGTCGTGGAGGGCAGAAGCGCTCGTCTTTGACATAACGATCGTAAATGAATTTATCTGTATCCAGCACAGCAAAGCCCTGCTTATCAATAACGTTTTTGGCTTCCTGACAGGACATGTTTCTGGTCAGAGAGCGTGCCTGAGCTGAGGCTGACAGGCAGCTTCCTGCCACTACAATACATAGAATATGTGCAAGGGTGCGGGACATGAATTCAATCTCCAATACCCCATATTATATACCTTGAAGCAGAGTATGTCCCTGCTTCAAATATATTTAGCGTAAGGCAGGTTCAGACGTTCTCTGCGAGATGTTTTTTAATTTTGGCAATCTGGAATGGCCGCAGGATATGCCCATTTTCCGCGACAATGAATGAGCGGCTATCTGTGTCATCAGGGGCTTGCCTGATGGCCTCGCGCAGGCTGGGGTAGGTGATACCTTCATTGGAGGTACCATCATCCTGCCAGATAAAGAGTTGGGCGGGTGCTTCCAGTGTGCGCCGTGTTTCCTTGTCTAATCTGATACGGGCCGGTTTCTGCTTCCGCTTAGAGATAAACGAGAACAGCTTTTTAAAAGCTCCGTTAGTTGTCTCAGATGGTGGTGCAGATGACATCATTCGTCTCCGTCAGTAACAGCAAACAATTTATCAAATATAATGATGAATTTACGATGAATATTTGTTCGCCTCTGAGTGAAGAGACACATGACATGCTATTTTTAGTCTGCTTTCAAAAATAATGCTTTGGCTCGTGCTCGTGCAAGTTTGCCTGATGAGGTGCGTGGAATGCGTCCGGAAGGGACAAAAATAATATCACATGAAATACCGAGAGCCTGGCTGATGGCTGTATGTATCTTATCTTTGGTTTCCGGATCTTCTGTTGCCTGTACCAGAAGGATAACCTGATCATCGCCTCCGGGCACTTCCGTTGAAAAGGCGAGTGTCCGACCATGACTGAGAGAAATAGCATGCTCGGCGATACGCTCAATATCCTGTGGCCAGATATTTCTGCCTCGGAAGATGATCAGATCTTTTGAGCGGCCAGTTATGAATAGCTGTCCACTGCGCATGTATCCAAGGTCACCTGTATCCATGAAACCGTTTTGATCAAAAACAGGTTCCGTATTTCCGGATGTGTAGCCCTGCATCAGGCTTTCACCTTTGATCAGGATGCAGCCTATCTGACGGTCAGGTTGAAGCCTGCCGTCTGTATCAGCAATGATGACATCCATCCCCGGTAAGGGAACCCCGCAGCTGACAAAGCTTCTTACATCATCCTGCGGGCTTTCAACGTTTTGCCGTTTTATAACTGTACCTGTTTGGCTGGCCTGCTTGTAATCAATCTGGTCGATATCTGTATGATGACCGGCACGGCCAAACGAGATTGCAAGCGTTGCCTCAGCCATACCATAGCTTGGCAGGAAGCTATCCGGGTTAAACCCGGTTGGTTTAAGGGCTGATGCAAATGTGGCGAGCGTATCAGCCCGGATCATGTCACCGCCTATCCCGGCAATCCGCAGGTGAGAGAGATCAGGTATTGCCGTTTCACTGCTGAAACGTTCTGCGACGAGTCGGTAGGCAAAGTCTGGCGCATAGGTGATGGTTGTGCCGTATTCTGCCATAAGTTTGAGCCATAGCATTGGACGGCGTGCAAAGGCCACGGATGGCATGTAATCAATATTGCAGGCTCCATAGACAGGGGCAATTGAGAAGCCAACCAAGCCCATGTCATGGTAAAACGGCAACCATGAGAAGGCTCGGTCATCTTCTCGCAACTGCATGCCATATGTCAGGATCGCTGAAACATTAGCGGATAATGCGCGATGGCTGATCAATATACCTTTGGGCTCGGATGTTGAGCCGGATGAAAACTGAATATAGGCAATATCGTCAGGTTGTGGTGGAGGAGGTAAATCGCCTGCCGCTGCTTGTGTCAAAGCATCGTAAGAGATGGCTCGTGCTGTATTTTCTAAGGCAATATCTGCAATATAATCTTGTTCAGGAAGGCTGATAACAGCTTTAATTTCCCCATTCCTGAGCATCGCTCCGATCTTGGCGGCATAAAGCCCTGGCTTTTCAAAACGCGAACGATAGGGAAGCGGGCAGGGGATAATGCCTGCATACTGGCAGCCATAAAAAACATAGAGGAATTCAGGTCGTGTTTCTGCTGCAATCGCAACACGGTCTCCTGCTCTCAAATCATAATTGTGGAGGCGTTGGGCAATTGATATAGCCTGCGCATTCAGCTCTTCATAAGAAAGTGTGACAGTTGGCGTACCATTGCCATCATGAAACCGGAGATGTCTCTCACAGCTTGCCGCGGCCTGCAGTGCTTCAACGGTTGTCTTGAACTGGCCAATAGGTTTTTGCATCTCTAAACGCTGAAGCTGTATCAGGTTGGCTTAATGGCTGAAAAAACGAGCACATCAAGGCGATTATCATTCTTGTCGAGATGCTCTTTTTGCAAGGCGCCTTCATAAATAAAATCCGGTGAGCCTATGAGGTTAAACAGAGCTGCTCGATTGCTCTCCAGAACATGGGCTGAAAGCTTATCTATGTTGCGGTGGATGAACATCTCATCCCGAACGGCCAGTGTCGCCTCTGCCAGAATATTCTTACCCCGGAAATCCTTGTTGGCGATACAGACGATGATATGACCCGCGCGATGCTGCGGGTTTGATCGAATAACGTAAAAGCCGATTAAGCTTCCACTTTTCTTATCTGTTATGCCAATCAGATAACTCGTCTGATTGTTGAAGCTTGCGATAAACTGACCGACTTGCGACGCTGTAAAACTGATATGAGGCAGGTTTAATGTATCAAGAATTTCAGGGAGTTTGAACCAGTCCAGAAGGATGGGTGCTGCATCCTGATCCAGCGTTTTCATCACAAAGTTAGCTGTTTGAATATGGATAGGTGTGCTTTTGTTTGCTGTCTGCTTGTTATCTTTTGTCATTGCACAATTCCAAATACAGTCACTTTGTTGGGCTGGTTATTATATAAATCTTATATATGGCCTGAGGTCTCTACTTAGCTACCCGCGATAACTCTTTTAATTTTTGCCAGACGCGTTTCCTGATTTTCCTGATAGTTGGAGGCAAGGGCAAAGCGGCCCTGCCTATCCATCATGTAAATTGTGACCTGATGATCGACGGTATAATCACCATCACTGGTGGGAACCTTGCGATAAAAAGCCTTAAAGCTGCGCGCAATTTCGGCAATCTGATCCGGTGTTCCGGTCAGGCCGATGATGCGTTCATCGAAGTTTGAAAGATAGGTTTCAATCAGTTCTGGCGTATCGCGTTCAGGATCAACGGAGATGAAAACAATATTGAGCTTATCCGCATCTGGCCCAAGCTCTTTCATATCCTGTGTCAGGTCAAAGAGTGTTGTCGGGCAGACTTCCGGGCAATGGGTGAAGCCGAAGAAGACGAGATAAGGTTTACCTTTCAGGCTTTCACTTGAGAAGGGCTTACCTTTCACATCTGTCAAAGTGAACGGTCCACCGATCGCAGCTGAGCCGCTTCCGCTTGTCCGCTCATTTCCGGCCAGAAAATAGAAGGCACCGGATAGTAACCCGATTGCAATAAACGCGAATGCCAGCACAGCCAGAAATTTGCGATTCATACCCTTCTCCCGTTGTTAGCTTTTCATAACGCGGGAGCTGGTTATTGTCACGCCTCTACTTTTTTGCAGGTTTGAGAAGCCATGGAGCTGAAATTCCAAGGGCCAGAGCAAAAAGAATGAGGATGGCCCGTGTGGCGTTTGCTCCGGCATCAATTAAAAATGCCATAGCCACATCGTTCGAAGGCTCTCTCGCGACAGAAAGCAGGCTGCGGATGGTGTTAAACATTGGAACACCGGGGACCATTGGTATCGCAGCACTGATTGCCAGAACAGGGGTGGCCTGTCGCAAGCGCTTGGACCAAATTTTTGCAAACAGACCAATGGTATAAGCAGCAATCAAGGTGCCCATTACAAGGTCACTGTTCATATAGACACAGAGGTCTCTGATAAGGTGTCCGAGAATTGCCAGAATGGCAACTTTCCATAAGCTGCTTGGGTGAGAGTTGAATAGCATGGCAAAGCCGATGGCTGCCGGAGCTGCCCAGAGCTGTGTTAGCCAAGGATACCAGTTCATTGCCATCTCTCAGCTTACGATACGAAGGGCGACACTCATGCCGAGTGACAGGCTGGTGATCATGGTCAAGCCCATGGTGAGACGAATGAGTGCATTGAGGTAGCTGCCATTGAGCATATCAGATGCGCCATTAATCAGCGGCACACCGGGGATAAGAAACAGTACAGAAGCGGCAATAGCCAAGTTCGGTGTGCTTGTAAAAGACTGTAAGGTACCGGCAATAAGTGTCGCTACAAATGCGGCAATTGCCGTTACTATAAATGGTTTATAGTGTTTTTGCGCCAACAGGTAGCGTGTTGTCATTCCGATCATTCCGGCAATGAATGCAATCAAAATTGTATATGCATCGCCTAAAAACATCGCTGCAAAACCTGCACAGGCCAGCCCGACACAGGGCAAGAGCACCCATGGTGGATAATAGGGTTTTGGCAAATAAAGTTTATCAACGATACGCTCAAACGCTTCCAGTGTGATCCGTTTTTTCTCAAGTGCAAGTAAGGCCCGTTCCATGCCTGTCAGGGCTCTGAAGTTTACACCCATATGGGGTGAGCGGCGCATGCCGGTAAATATCTCGCCTTTATATTTGATTGTCAGAGACATGCTCAGTGATGACACCATGGTATCAACACGCTCAACATCAAGTGCAGTGGCGACCCGCCGCATTGTACTTTCAGTGCGGGCGGCATCGCCGCCGGACTGGTGCACCAGAACAGCGGCTTTCAGTGCAACTTCAACAACAGAATGTGGCCTCAGAGATGTCATCGACTTTTATTTCACTTCTTAGGGGCAGACCTTGTTTTTCAAGCTATCAGAAATATTGGTATTTCAAAATATAGGGCGCTTATACGCCAGATGTTGAAGAATGGGGATGCGACAATATCTGTCGGTTGTATACCTTACCATAAAGATGCTCTAAGAGGTGTTGGATTCTTATTGCAACCGAGCGGATAATTTTGTCTGAAGCAGCCAGTTCTACACGGCAGAGAGATTTGCCGTTGATTACATTTGAAAACGTTGATCTGCAACGGGCCGGGCGCAAGTTGTTCAGCGGATTTTCTCTATCGGTTACAGAACACCGTATCGGATTGGTTGGGCATAATGGCTCAGGCAAAAGCAGCCTCTTACGTTTGATCCACGGGCTGTTGAAACCTGATGCGGGTACCGTTCGCACACTTGGGTTAGATACCGCGAAAGAGGCAAGTCAGCTTCCGGCTCAGGTCGGGTTTTTGTTCCAGAACCCCGATCATCAGATTCTCTTCCCGACAGTTAGTGAAGAAATCAGTTTTGGCCTGCTCAATCAGGGTTTGCATGCATCAGAGGTTGATCAGCGGGTTAAAGCTATTCTGACAGATTATGGCTGTGAGGCATGGGGCAAGAGGGCTGTTGACGAACTTTCTGGTGGCCAGAAACAGCTTGTCTGTCTGATGGCGGTTATGGTTCTGGAGCCACGTCTTCTGCTGCTGGATGAACCTTTCGCAAGCCTTGATTTTGCAACACGCCTTTCCTTTATCAAAAGGATGAGAAAGTTGCAGCCGGGAGCTGTTATTGCTTCGCATGACCTCGAGTTGCTGCAGGATTGTGACCGTGTACTGTGGCTTGAACAGGGTGCAGTCAAGGCAGACGGACACCCAAAAGATATTCTGCCAGCCTATCAGGCTGAAGCCATAGCAAGGGCTGAGAAAGAATTATGATCGCAGGTTATCTGGCACGCGATACATTTCTTCACCGCATCTCTGCGGGTAAAAAGCTGTTACTGCTGGCCGGGATAAGTGTAGCATTTCCTTTTGTCCACTGGATCTGGTTCCCTGGTATTGTTCTATCGCTGGTTCTTGTGGCTTACGCGTTATGCGGCAGGGAAGCCTTGAAGCGTTTGCTGGCCATGCGGATGCTGATTTTATTTCTGGTGTTCATTGGGCTGTTTCAGGTTTACAGCACGGACTGGATCACCGGCCTCAATATGGTTTTGCGGTTATTATCCATGATCCTGCTTGCTGATCTTGTGACATTATCTTCAACGATGCAGGAGATGATGAATGCTATTCAGCCTCTGCTCAGGCCATTTGCACGATTTGGGGTGAGCCCGCATCGGGTTTCACTTGCTGTGGCGCTGGTTCTGCGATTTATTCCGTATCTACTTGTGAGCTGGCGTGAGCGCGATGAGGCGTATCGGGCCCGTACAGGTAAAAGGGGAGGGATAAAGATTATTGCCCCCTTTATTGTTGAGACAATGCATCTTGCCGACCGTGTTGCGGAAACTCTTGATGCGCGTGGTTTTGGTATTAATACAGATAAGAACAGAGGAATTGGATCATGAAGTGGACATTCACAACAGGTGACTTTGTACGCATTGCCCTGTTCGCTGCGATCATTGCCGCCCTTGGTGTTCTGCCGCTTTGGGTCAGTCCTCCATTTCTTGGTGGTGTTCCGATATCTATCCAGTCACTTGGTGTTATGTTGGCTGGCGTGGTGATTGGTGCCCGGCTCGGCTTCTTTTCTGTTCTGCTCCTGATGTTCGTTGTGCTTCTGGGTGCACCTGTCCTGTCTGGTGGTCGTGGTGGTCTTGGTGTTCTCTACGGGCCAACAGCCGGCTTCTTTATCGGCTGGTTGCCAGCTGTACTGACTGTTGGTTGGTTAAACCGGGTACTTCCTGTGACTAATGCAATGGTAAGGGCAATTATTGCGTCAATTGTTGGCGGAATTATTGTTCTCTACATGTGCGGTATTCCAATGATGTCCTGGCGTACCGGTCTCAGTTTCGACAAGACGTTCTTTGCAATGCTTGCTTTCATTCCGCTGGATGTGGTGAAGGCTGTAGCGGTTGGCTATATCGCCCAAACACTTCAGCGTTGGGAAACGCCAAAAGATGAAGAAGTATAATCTTAACCAGAAAATACGTTGTTGCTTAAGATGTTCTTGCTTTGAAAAACGATAGGAATAAAGTGTCCGTATTCCTAAATAGCTCGTGCTCTGTGGAGTTTTCTAATGTCGCGCATCGTTTTTGTTAATGGGTCTTACGTTCCTTTTGAAGAAGCAAATATCTCGATTATGGATCGAGGCTTCCTGTTTGCTGATGGTATCTATGAAGTCAGTGCAGTCGTGAACGGCAAACTCGTTGACAATGAAGCGCATATGGCCCGCCTTGATCGCTGCCTGAAAGAAATTGATATCGTTAATCCATATAGCTATGAGCAGTGGATTGAGATTGAGAAGGAACTTGTAAAACGCAATGAGCTGAAAGAAGGCTGCGTCTACATGCAGGTGACTCGCGGAGCGGCAGAGCGCGATTTCTCTTATGACAAATCCATCAAGCCAACTGTTGTGGCTTTTACGCAGGTTAAAAATATCGTCAATAATCCAGCCGCTGAGACAGGTGGTAAGGCCATCAGCGTTGAAGACATTCGCTGGGCGCGCCGTGATATCAAATCTGTTGGACTGCTTGCTCAGGTTTTTGCCAAACAGGCAGCTAAGGAAGCCGGAGCTGTTGAGGCCCTGATGGTTCAGGACGGTTATGTTACAGAAGGTGGCTCTTCTACTGCCTTTATCATTGCTGGTGACAAGATTATTACACGACCATTGTCCCGCGCCATTCTGCCGGGCATTACACGTCTGACAGTGATGCGTCTGGCCAATGAAAAGAACCTGACGATTGAAGAACGCCTGTTTACACTGGAAGAAGCTTTTGCAGCAGATGAAGCCTTTATTACGAGTGCAACAACATTCGTTATGCCAATCGTTTCAATCGACGGCAAACAGGTTGGTTCTGGTAAGCCCGGCCCACTGACAAAGCGTCTGCGTGCGCTTTATCTGGAAATGGCTGGAGCCTGAGTGCTAAAGCTTCCGGAGACCTGAGATGTGTGGACGATATGCCCTGACCCTGTCTCCGGAAATTTTGCGTGAGTTCTACGATTACGTAGAACAACCTAATTTTCCACCCCGTTATAATATCGCTCCAACACAGCCAGTGCCTGTTGTTGTGCAGGATAGCCGCGTCCGGCATTTCCGTCTGATGCGCTGGGGCTTTATTCCGGAATGGGTCAAGGATCCAGGTGCATTTCCACTTCTGGTAAATGCACGTTCTGAAAGCCTTCGCTACAAACCATCTTTCAAAACGGCAATCCGCCATCGGCGCTGTATTTTTATGGCCGATGCCTTCTATGAATGGAAACGTACAGGTAATGACAAACAGCCCTTCATGTTTCGGATGAAATCAGGGGGCCCATTACCAATGGCGGGGCTATGGGAAACTTATGCCGACCCCGATGGGGGTGAAATTGATACCGTTGCGGTCGTCACGACCAATGCCAATGGTTTGATGGCACCCATTCATGACAGGATGCCGGTTATCCTTGGTGAAGAGGGTATCAAGCGTTGGCTTGCAACTGGTGTCTATTCGGTCAAGGAAGCCTTAGCAGAGGCGAAAGCCTGCCCCGATGACTGGTTGAATATGACGCCTGTTTCCAAGCGCATTAATAGCGCACGAGAGGATGATGCGGATTTACAGGTTCCGGTGGAACTGAAGAAAGAGCTGCTGGGCCCTAAGAAGAATGAGGGGCCAGTGCAGGGAAGTCTCTTCTGATCCTGTCTTCAGACGGCGTTCATACCGCCATCAACGCTGTAGACACTGCCATTACAGAATGATGCGGCGTCTGATGCGAGGAAGGCTACAAGCTCGGCAACTTCTTCTGGTGCACCGTAGCGGCGCATTGGAACGATGGCAGCCGTTCTGTCATGGTTTTCTTTTTCATTGCCCTGACCAGAATTGATGGACTTCATCATCCGGCTTTCAATTGGGCCGGGATTGACGGTATTGACCCGCACACCATGTTGCCCGGCTTCTGCCGCTGCTGAGCGCATCAAGCCAATAACGGCGTGCTTGGATGTGTTGTATGCGGCAATGCCTGCACCACCCGTGAGGCCTGCAATGCTTGATGTATTGACGATACTGCCCGAGCCTTGGGCGTACATAACAGGCAACACATATTTGAGACCTAAGAAGACACCCGTCACATTAACTTCCATAACCTTCTGGAAGCCTGAGAGGGGAAAGTCCGCAAGTGGGCTGACAGGCCCTTCAATCCCGGCATTGATGAAGAAGAAGTCAATTTTGCCGAAAGCTTCTTGTGTTGCTGCAACATAAGATTTTACAGAATCCTCGTTGGTGACAACGCCTTCCAGAGTGACGAGTTTGGTCTCTGCCGGGAGCATGGATTTCAGGATGCTGAAATCTGCACCCTTCATGTCAACGGCAGCAATCCGTGCGCCTCTTTCTGCAAGGAGCTTTGCCGTTGTTCTGCCAATCAGGCCGGCTGCTCCGGTAATAAGAGCAACCTTGCCATTCAAAAGAGATTTATTTGTCATAATTCTGTCCTTTCATCATAGAGATGAGTCGTGCCTCAGCACCAGCAGGACAGATGTTATTAAATAGCTATATAACTTGCTCTTCGACGAAGGTTTGTGATTGGGCGGAGCAATGCGTTAAAACACATGGCTGGTCACATAAGCTTATGGTTATGAAATACGGCGTCTCAATTTCTTCTTTATTTGCTTTGTAAACAAGCTGACCGTCTCGACGTGCGTGCTATAGGTGAACTGATCAACCGGGATAACCTGCTCAAGTGTATATCCGCCGTTTATCATAATAGCAGCATCACGAGCGAATGTACCCGGATCACATGAAACACTGACGATACGCGGCACATTCGCACCTGCAATCTGACGGGCCTGTGCTTCTGCACCTGCGCGTGGCGGATCCATGACAATGCAGTCGTAGGATTCAAGTTCCGGCTTCAGGAGAGGGCGTCGGAAGAGGTCGCGTGTTTCGGTGCTGATCCGGCGCAAGCCTTGTGAGACGCGGTATGCTTTATCAAGAGCTGCTAAGGATGCTGCATCAGATTCAACCGCATGGACTTCCGCTTTCTGGGCAAGTCGCAGGGCAAAAGGCCCGCAACCTGAGAAGAGATCCGCAACTTTTTTCGTACCTTCTGCAAACTTTAATACATGCGAGGCGAGTGTTAGTTCACCCTGTTCCGTTGCCTGAAGAAATCCGCCAGCTGGTGGAATGACACTGGAAGCGCCCATTTTAACGGAAGGAGATTTTCTCTCGACCAGAACATCGCCATGAATTGCAATGCGCGCAAGATCAAGTATCTCTGCAAGTACAATAAGCTTTTGGCGTAAGCTGTCTGAAGCCTGACCATGTCCACGGATATCGACATCGAGGCCATGATCACTGGCAGTAAACTGAATGCTGACAGGTTTGGACTTAAACCCGAGAACCTTGCCAATTTCGCGTGCGATATTAGGAGCTTTATGGAGCGCAGGTACTGTGACAGGGCAATGATCAATGGCAACAAGGGCATGGCTGCGGGGGGCCATGAAACCTGCTTCAATAACCTTATTGATGTAGCGGATGTGCAGGGTCATACGGCGGCGCCCATCACCATGGGCATCTTCTAAAACAGCAATATCTGTTTCAATATTTGCCTGCTTCAGGGCCATTACAACGATATCGCGTTTCCATGTCTGATACATGCTGGCAGACATGTGTTGCGTGGCGCAACCACCGCAATTGTCGTAATAGGCGCAGAATGCCTTGATACGTTCACTTGACGGTTTCAGAACCTCCACAAGACGGATATTGCCATCTTCCCGATCAACCAGAACTTCTTCACCTGGCAGGGTTCCTGCAACATAGACAGGACGGTTGCCATCAAAGGCAATACCATCGCCTTTAGCACCGAGTTTCTGGATAAGTAGCTGTTCAGACATTTTACGCTCCAACGGGAACCTGTGCTCCAAGAAGGAACTCGCGGTTCCCGTCTCCGCCTTCAATGGGTGAAGGCACTAGACCCGTTACATGAAGGCCGAGACTTGTAAAGAAAACTTCCATGTCACGACAGACTGCCATGTGTATGGCGGCATCACGAACAATGCCCTTTTTTACGTGATCGCGACCTGCTTCGAACTGCGGCTTCACCAGAACAGCAAGTTTTGCACCTGCCTTGAGAAGTGGAAGGACTGGTGGAATAACGAGCTTTAGGGAAATAAAACTGACATCAGACACAAGAAGATCAATGGCTTCCGGTACAAGGGTACTGTCAACTTTACGGGCGTCTGTCCCTTCAAGATTTATGATGCGGTGATCATTGGCAATGGTGGGGTGTAGCTGACCATGGCCAACATCAACGGCGTAAACGCGCCTTGCACCTGCTTCAAGCAGAACCTGACAGAAGCCACCCGTTGAGGCACCAATATCAATGCAGACCTGATCTGTTGCATCAATTTTGAAAACCTCGAGGGCTTCTTTCAGTTTCAGACCGCCGCGAGATACGTAAGGGTGTGCGGCCTGCGCCGTTATTTTGGCATCCATATCAATTGGTTCGGAAGGCTTTTTGACAGGCTTGCCGTCAACAATAACAAGGCCTGCTGCAATAGCAGCCTGTGCTTTGGCACGGCTTTCAAAAATGCCAAGCTCAACAAGTGCTACATCTGCCCGCTTTCGCACAATCAGTTCCGTCTTAATTAGGCTCTGTGAGCCTGTGTCAGTGGAACTTCCTTGCCGAAGGCGCTGAAAACAGCTTTCACGATATTGGCTGCATTCAGGCCTGCTTCCGCATACATGTTATTGACGTTGCCGTGATCAATATAAACATCTGGCAGAATAAGCGGACGGACTTTCAAGCCTTTGTCGAGAGCGCCGTTCATGGCAAGGAGTTGGAGGACATGGCTGCCAAAGCCACCGATGCTACCTTCTTCAACCGTGATCAGAACTTCATGTTCTTTGGCTAGGCGCAGAACCAGCTCTTCATCAAGAGGTTTGGCAAAGCGTGCGTCTGCAACAGTTGTTGAGATGCCCGCAGCTTCAAGCTCTTCTGCAGCTTTGAGGCTTTCGGACAGGCGTGTACCAAGGGAGAGAATGGCAACACGCGTTCCTTCCTTGATAATACGGCCTTTGCCTATTGCAAGTGGAATACCCTGCTGTGGCAACTCAACGCCAACACCGTCACCACGTGGGTAGCGGAAGGCAATCGGGCCATCATCATAAGCGGCGGCCGTCGCAACCATATGAACAAGCTCAGCCTCATCAGCGGCGGCCATAATTGCCATATGCGGCAGACATCCAAGATAAGCGATATCGAACGCACCTGCATGTGTCGGACCATCCGCCCCAACCAGACCAGCCCTGTCTATGGCAAAGCGGACAGGAAGGTTCTGGAGCGAGACATCATGGGCAACCTGATCAAAGGCACGTTGCAGGAAGGTTGAGTAAATGGCACAGAAAGGCTTGTAACCTTCTGTTGCCAGACCGGCTGCAAAAGTCACGGCATGCTGCTCTGCAATGCCGGTATCAAAAGTACGTTCCGGAAAGCGTTCCCCGAAGAAATCAAGGCCTGTACCGGTTGGCATTGCGGCTGTTACAGCGACAATCCTGTCGTCCTTTTCAGCGGCTTTAACGAGACTTTCTGCAAAGACCTTGGTGTAGCTTGGGGCATTGCTCTTTGGCTTGACCTGCTCACCGGAAACGACGTTGAAAACACCCACGCCGTGATATTTATCAGCCGCGTTTTCAGCTGGTGCGTAGCCTTTTCCCTTCTGGGTGACAACGTGAACCAGAACTGGGCCATTACCACTGTCACGGACATTTTTCAGGATAGGCAACAGATGATCAAGATTGTGTCCGTCAATCGGGCCGACATAGTAGAAACCAAGTTCTTCAAATAATGTGCCACTGCCAGCCAGAAAGCCGCGTGCATATTCTTCAGCCTTCTGGGCCTTGTCGTAAAAGAACTGCGGGAGCTTTTTTGCAAGCTGCTTCGCTGTTTCACGTAGCGAGCGATAGGTGCCGCCAGAAACAAGCCGTGCCAGATAAGCTGACATGGCGCCAACCGGGCGGGCAATGGACATGTCATTGTCGTTGAGAATGACAATCAGGCGTGACTTCATTGCGCCGGCATTATTCAGGGCCTCATAGGCCATACCAGCCGACATTGCGCCATCGCCGATCACGCAGATGACATTATTCTGTTCGCCCTTGAGGTCACGAGCAGCAGCCATGCCAAGGCCCGCTGAAATGGACGTTGATGAATGCGCCGCACCGAATGGGTCATACGGGCTTTCAGCGCGCTTGGTAAAACCGGAAAGGCCCTTGTGCTGACGAAGGGTACGGATGCGACTGCGACGGTCCGTTAGAATTTTATGAGGATAGGCCTGATGCCCGACATCCCAGATAAGACGATCATCCGGTGTGTTGAAGACATAGTGGAGGGCAACAGTCAGCTCGATAACGCCCAAGCCCGCGCCCAGATGGCCACCTGTAATCGATACAGCATTGATGGTTTCCTGACGTAACTCGTCAGCAACTTGCTGGAGCTGGGTTTCTGGCAGCTGGCGTAAGAGGTCTGGTGTTTTGATCTCGTCCAGCAAAGGGGTCTGAGTATCAGCTGTCACGCAGCTTATCCTTCCCTGAAGCTTTCATCCCATAGGGAGAAGCTTTTGTCTTGGTTGTTATCAAGCATAGCATCGACCTGAAAAATGATCAGGTCGATAAGCTTAAGTTATTAACCTTCAACGTCGAGAGGCGTTGTTCCAGAGGCCTCACCCGTGGGCCCGGTCGTGATTTTATCAATGCGGGCCTGTGCGCTTTTGAGAAGGGTTTCGCAGTGCTTCTTCAGCGCTTCACCACGTTCATAAATGGCAATGGAATCTTCCAGTGGCACATCACCACGCTCAAGACGTCTGACAATTCCTTCGAGCTCTTCAAGAGCCTTCTCGAAGGGAAGCGAAGTGACAGGCGTATTCTCGTTGTTATCCATAATATGACCTTCATAAGAGAGTGCTACAATGCCTCTCTTTAGTGAATCAGGTTTAAGCTGATATCTGTTGTGCAAACAAGTGCAGATTTAATCAATGGCATATTTCAGCATTTTTCCAGCAGATAACTGGTAGATTAACAGCTGGAACGAACTGGAAAACAGAATACTTCGCCTTCAAAGGCATCTGCCCCGCGCCCAATACTTCTGATAGCATCTACCATTCGGCCGTTTCGGTTCAAAATGTCATCTGCAAGCTGCACAAGGTGAATATTTGGGGTCGCACAGGGGGATTGCTGGCGTAACTCTTGTGCGAGCTGGCTTTCACTATAAGCAGGCATCAGATCACAGGTTGCGATAAAAGCTGCTGCCGGAGAACGACTGACACCCGCAAAACAGTGAATGATCAGAGGGGAGGTCTGATCCCATGAGCGTGTGAAGTCCAGTATTGACTGAATATGGTTGACCTGTGCCAGCACATAACCCTCTTTGGGAGCAGTGATATCTGCAAATTCGATCACCCTGTGCTCTGAAATACTGGAAGTATTGATTTCAGATAAGCTTCTTTTGTCTGTGACAAGAGAAAGGATGTTTGTAGGCCGTATGTCTTGCATAAGCTGTGCCAGACAGGACAGGGGGGAGATATAAATAGCTGGCATGTTCTTATATATCAAACCGTTTTGAATTCACATGATAAAGTTTTATTTGAAAATTAATTATTGAATTGTTTTCTTTTTTGCATCAGAAAGGCCGTTATATAAAGAATTAATAATTTGTGGAGCGTGGATGTTTCCCAAACAATACCAGCCTTTAAAGGTGGGGGATACTCTTATACCTGTCTTGATGCATAAGATTATGCCGCTTGGTATTCTCTCTGCTGCAATTTGCGGAATGCTTGTGCTTGCCCCTATGCTTGTTATCGTCGGCCTTATTGATAAACCAGATGTGGTTCTTGAATCAATGAGGGGGCCTAACAGACATATCTGGCTTTACGCTGGCCTGGCATGGTGTGCAGGGCTGGTATTTAATATTTTTTGCGGCATCCTGCTCGGTAAGAGGCGCATCCATATTGAGCCTGATTACCTGATTGTCAGGACAGTTATGGGCCATGAAAAACGCATCAGTACGCGCGAAGTCACTAAGGTTTCAACGCATTTTTCGCTGGAATCAATGCAGGCTTCTATGAATATCCGTTACCAGAATGGTGATCAGGAAACGATCAGTTGTGCAGGTATTCACAGCAGGGATGTCTCCCGGCTGGCAGAGTTTCTCTGTCCAACAGTTTCTTTGAGAATTTCATAAATCTTCACATAAGTTCTGCAGCTCTTTTCAAGAAAGCTGCCTGTACTTCTGCAATGGGTTTGGGGTGCAGAAGGTCGGAGATTTGTTTCGTTCCGATTTTAGGTTTGCCGAATAGCTCTAATGCTTCTTCCTCCGAGAAGCCGGCCAGATGGCTGGCTTCAAAATAAGCAGCGTGTTGATCTGCTTCTTTAACAAGGCGGCTCACAGATTTGGGGGCTGAAGCGGGGAGTTTGAAGTAGACATGGATGGCTGACATCAGTCTGGCTTCCACCTCTTTATAGGTTCCGCCGATGATTGCCTTGAAGGGTGAGATCATATCTCCGATAACATATTCAGGGGCATCGTGGATGAGGGCTGCCAGCTGGATGGATTTATCCAGATCGGGATTAAGGATGCTGATAATACGCTCAACCAGCAGTGAGTGCTGGGCGACAGAATAGATATGTTCGCCGGTTGTCTGACCATTCCAGCGCGCAACGCGGGATAGCCCGTGTGCAATATCTTCAAGCTCAACATCAATCGGCGCGGGGTTGATGAGATCAAGCCGACGCCCGGAGAGCATCCGCTGCCAAACACGCTGCTGATTATCGAATATCTTGCTCATAGTTTCCGGGCGAGCTCGGCACATTCTTCATGACGGAAGCAGCTGACCATATGATCATTGACCATGCCGACAGCCTGCATGAAGGCGTAAACGATGGTTGGTCCGCAGAAATTAAAGCCTTTCTTCCGTAAATCTTTGGAGATTTTCTTTGAAAGCTCTGTTTCTGCGAGAACATCATCTCTGGTTCTCAACTGGTTCTGGATTGGTCTGCCGTCAAGGAAATCCCAGAGATAATTTGAGAACCCCTGTTTTTCCTGTATTTCCAGATAGGCTTTTGCGCTTGCAATTGTGCTCGTAATTTTTAAGCGATTACGGACAATGCCCGTATCCTGCATCAGCTCTTCAACTTTTGCGTCATCGAAGTGAATGATCTTCTCAGGTTCGAAGCCTGCAAAAGCCTTACGAAAATTATCGCGCTTGCGTAAGATTGTGATCCATGAAAGTCCGGCCTGAAAACCATCAAGAATGAGCTTTTCAAACAGCGCGCGGTCATCAAATTCCGGAACGCCCCATTCTTCGTCATGATAAGCAACGTAAAGCGGGTCTACGCCCGGCCATGCACAGCGTGTTTTGCCATCTTCATGAAGAATGATCCATTCGTCAGACATTTTAATCCCCTGTGCTTTTCAGCGGAAATGCAAATGTTGCCCATTCTGGCTTTTCGGGAGACAGAACAGCTTCACCGCAGATAATCGGAAGTCCGGCTTCAATGGCATCAGATGCTTTATCAAGGCGAACCATAATCAGAACGGTATCTCTGGTAGACGATCCGCTTTTTCCAATCAACCGATCCCCCACTGTGACATCTTGAAGAGGGGTGGGAGGCGTGCCCGTAAAACCGGCCTTGATAAAACGTGTTCGGGCCGTTCCGCGATGTTGCATGCGTGAGACAATTTCCTGACCGATATAGCAGCCCTTTCCAAAGGAAACACCATGGATCTGGTCCATATCAGCTTCATGAGGAAAACATTCACCAAACACAAAATCTTGCCCACCTTCCGGGATAGCGAGAGAAATTCTATGAATATGATAAGCTTTCTCATCAGTATCAGTGGAAATCGTGCCTTTCTCCGCGATGGCGCGCCAGCCAAGCGCAGCAATACGGGGGTCCTGTGAGGAAGTAAGTGTACCTTCTGGCTGGGCTGCTCCGTCCCATCCGGCAAAGACGCCATAAGTTTGGGCTAAGGCTTCAATTAAAACTTTCGCCCTTAACCGGTAGAAACCAAGACGTTTCATAAAGGCCTCAGCCTGATCTGATGCGATGTCGCAGATGAAACTGCCCTCGGCATTTCTGTAGAGGATAAAATCAAATAAAATCTTACCCTGCGGGGAGAGGAGGGCGCCAAAAACAGATTTCTGATCAATGGTTTCACTGATGTCGCATGTCAGAATGTTCTGGAGGAAACCCTCGGCATCATCACCACTGATTTTTATGATTGCGCGATCATTAAGTTGAGCGACAGCCATCATGTTCTCCCTTGCGTCATGCTATATAGTGACATATTCCGGTTAACGTTGCATCTCAAGTATAGACCACGGAGCAAGATGATGGCCCAGACATTCGATGTTGTTTTAAAAAACGGAACAGTCGTAAATCATGACGGTACCGGTAAACGCGATGTTGGCGTCATAAATGGTACAATCGTTGAAATTGGCGATTTATCAAATGCTTCGGCAGGTAAGGTCATTGATTGTACAGGCTTACATATTCTGCCGGGTGTGATTGATACACAGGTTCATTTCAGAGAGCCAGGACTGGATCATAAGGAAGATCTGCAGACAGGATCACATGCTGCTGTTATGGGCGGTGTGACAGCTGTTTTCGAGATGCCAAACACTAATCCACAGACAACAAGTGCCGATACACTGGCTGACAAGGTCAAGCGTGCGCATCATCGCATGCATTGTGATTTCGCTTTCTGGGTTGGTGGGACGCACGAGAATGTTGCTGACCTTCCTGAGTTGGAACGTTTACCTGCTTCTGCTGGTATCAAGGTATTCATGGGATCATCAACCGGGGATCTTCTCGTTGAAGATGATGAAGGTGTGGCCCGTATTCTTTCCAATATTCGCCGTCGTGCCGCGTTCCACAGTGAAGATGAGGGGATGCTGCGCGCCCGCAAGGATTTACGTATTCCCGGTGATGCGCGCTCCCATCCGGTCTGGAGATCGGCTGAAGTTGCCCTGACATGTACAAAGCGTCTGGTTGAAATTGCCCGTCGTGTACGTGCGCGTATTCATGTTCTGCATATCTCAACAAAAGATGAGATGGATTATCTGGCTGCGCATAAGGATGTGGCAACTGTTGAAGTTACACCGCATCACCTGACGCTTGTTGCACCAGATTGCTATGAACGCCTTGGCTCTTACGCTCAGATGAACCCGCCTGTACGCGATGAAGCGCATCGTCAGGGTATCTGGAACGGTATCACTCAGGGTATTGCGGATGTCCTCGGTTCTGACCACGCCCCACATACCCGTGAGGAAAAGAGCAAGACATACCCAGATACGCCATCAGGCATGACAGGCGTGCAGACACTTGTGCCTATGATGCTTGATCATGTGAATGCAGGCCGTTTGTCTCTGGAGCGTTTTGTTGACCTGACAAGCGCCGGTCCAAAGCGTCTGTTTGGTATTGCCCGTAAGGGGCGGATTGCCGTTGGTTATGACGCCGATTTCACAGTTGTTGATATGAAGAAGAAGCGGACCATTACCAATGACTGGATTGCATCAAAATGTGGCTGGACACCTTATGATGGGGTGACAGTTACGGGCTGGCCGGTGGGTACCATCATTCGTGGTAAAACGGTAATGTGGGAAGATGCACTTGTTGAAGCAGCCCAAGGTGAGGCTGTTCGCTTTGAAGAGGCGCTTAGCTGATTTAAGCAGCTAAAACGAGATATAAAGAAAGCCGCAGATTATGCGGCTTTTTTCTTAAATAAATGAATTTATCCGTTCAGTGTTTTGGCAACAGAGAGAATTCACCTGACTTAATGCGATCCACAAGGCCTGCTGCATATTCAGCAGCAGCATCTTCACCATAGGTGCCAACAAGCTCATGGAAAGCAGCGCAGATAGCAGCCTGCGCAACGAAATCCGTATCAAGGCCATCAAGACGGGCCTCTGCAAATGCTTCGACGACATAGCTGAGGGCAGCGTCTTTCATAGCTGCGCATTCGGCTCTTTCTGTCATCAGGATTTCATTGTCGTTCATAATTCTGCTTCTGATAGGTCGGTTTTTATAAGTAGTAAGGGCACCCTAATGGTTTATCTTCGTAAACGCTACAAAGAGTACTAAAAGCGGTTAACGGCCAAAATAAGATATTTGAATCTCTTTTGTTTTAAGGGTTTTTCTGGCTCTGACGTTTTAAAATGGCACTTGATAACTGTTCTATTTCAGCCAGATAACGCTGGCTTGCCTCGCGTGCTGATGCCGTACAGCTTTGATAAGTTACGGCATAATTCCGGTATCCGTTATTATAGGCACCGGCAATCCGGCCCTTTCTATCCGGGCTCGTGCCTTCTGCATCTAAAAGCTGTTGCATGACAAGGGGCCATTTATCTGCATCCGTTGCTGCGCAAATATCTTGTAGAAAGGCCAAAGAACCGGCCACTTCAGCAATTCTGAATATGCTGCGATCCACGTCAATTGAGGTGTTGCCTTGCCATGGTTTTTGGGTTTGGGAAACAGATTGGGCGGTGAGGGGCTGAGCGCCAGATAACGTGAAGAGAAGCAACCATAAACTGAGGCTATGAAGACTTCTCATTGGCTGAACCTTCAGGGTTGTCATGGCCGGTCAGGAGTATCTCGGCCTTTTCAAGAGCCTCTTTAAGATGGGGCGTTGTGGGTAGGTTGTCCAGTTCTTCAAGACTGGCCCAGATTACCTTTTTGGCCTCGGGTCCCGTTACAGCTTCTCCGCTTTGCCAATATGCAGCATGGACCATGATGACAACATGGTCGGATATCCTGCCGTCTGATGTATGGTTTATGATTTCCAGCGGGCAGACTAAAACAGGTTGCTGACAGATAACGCCAACTTCCTCACCAAGTTCACGACAGGCTGCCTGTGACAGGTTTTCTCCAACTTCAACCATACCGCCGGGAAGGGAAAAAATGTCCTCAAATGGCGGTTTTCCACGAGATGCCAATAAAAATTTCCCATCCCGATAAACAGCGACTGAGGCCGCAAGATAGGGCCTTTTTGGAATACGCCGTTCATTATGATTGGAGTTCGACATCAGGGATAAAGCCTGGATTTGCTCCAACCATCGCCTTGTCTGGTAAAGACAACGCGGTCATGGAGGCGGAAAGGTTTATCCTGCCAGAATTCGATTGAGACAGGGGCAATGCGCAAGCCACTCCAATAGGGCGGGCGTGGGATATCGCCGATCAGATATTTGGCGGTGTATTTCGCAACTGCTTTTTCCAACGCAAAGCGACTTTCCAGTGGGCGGGACTGCTGACTGGCCCATGCGCCAATTCGACTGTCTCGGGCGCGGGAATTAAAATAAGCATCTGCTTCTTCATCGCTGACGCGGGTAATCAGGCCTCGAGCCCGGACTTGCCTGCGAAGACTTTTCCAGTGGAAAACCAAAGCAGCTTTTGGCTGGCCCAGCAGCTGGCGCCCCTTGTTGGATTCAAGGTTCGTATAAAAAACAAAGCCGCGAGGATCGACACCTTTTAACAGAACTGTACGTACATCAGGCATTCCGTCCGCATCAACAGAGGCAATCTGCATCGCATTGGGATCTTCTGGTTCTGAAGCTTTTGCCTCTTTCATCCACTGGTCAAATAAAACCCAAGGCTCATTTGCATCCGTAAAGTCACCGGATGTTAACCGGTTTGTGTTCTGATCATTAGAAGTTTCATGCTGAATGTTCATAAGACGAGCCAATATGTCTGCCATGACTGAAAAAAATAAGTCTCTTGGAAATACTACCGTAAGCAAAGACGCTTCTCTAGTGAGAAAGTTACGTTTTGCTTCCACACTTCTGGTATGCGTTGCTACGCTTGGCCTTGGTGGTTGTAGCTGGACATTTTCCCCTGATGCAGCATCCGGAAACAGTAAGTATGATTCTCTGGATGATGATATCCAGACCGGCTCAATCGGAACAAAAGATGTTACGACAGCCTTGCCTCAGTTCAAGAACCTGACAGATGAAGATTGGCGTCGTGCCAAGGCCGCTCTTGATGTTGCGCTTGACCCCCATGGTTCAAAAGACCGGGTTGTCTGGGATAATCCAAGCACGATGGCAAAAGGGCACTTTACATCTGATGGAGCACCTTTCCTGAAGAATGATGATATCTGCCGGAAGTTTAAAGCAACCGTCACGGATCAGCTTGAAACACATAATGTGCAGGGAACAGCATGCCGTCCGTCTGGTGGCGAATGGAGCATCATAGACGTAGCCAAACCAGACAAGCATACAGCTGTCGAGAATAAGAAGAAAAAAGCCTAACAGACCGGTTGTCGCGGCAGGCCCATCTTCGCCATAACAACTTGCTTCTACTGGTTGTTCGGGGCAATCTCGCCTAACTGATATTGGAGGCATTGAATGGAACTGTTTACGCGTGAAGCCTATGAAGCTTTCATTCTGACTTTGCCTGGAACAAAAATTGTCGAGCAGTGGGATAGCCATGTTGCCAAGGTTGGCGACAAGGTCTTTAGCTTATTGACACAAGACCGGTGCAAGTGGCTGCCCAAAGAAGATAAACCATACAGATTTATTGTTATCCATTGTCCAGGGTACAGCTTTGAAATGCTGACGACTTTATCTGGGGTTAATCAGGCTTCTCATTTTGCGAAACGTCGCTGGGCTTCAATTTCAAATAATAGCGAACTTTCAGAAGACGACATCAAAGCTTACATTACGCGCTCCCATCAGTTGATCGCTGCCAAGCTGACAAAGAAGCTCAGGGCAGAGTTGGGAATAACCATCTGACAGCGCATTCTTCCCATGAAGGAGAAAAACATGAGTACGGATACATTTAAAGCACTCGTCGTTAATCAGGTTGAGGGACAGAATAAGGTTTCAATAGAAAAGTGGACAGATGCCAACTTGTCAGAAGGTGATGTGCTGGTTGATGTTGAGTATTCATCTTTCAATTATAAGGATGGTCTCGCTCTTGCCGGGTTGAATAGCATTCTGAGGAAATTCCCGATTGTTCCCGGGATTGATTACGCTGGTACAGTCCGTAGTTCTGAAAACTCAAAATTTAAAGCAGGTGATAAGGTTATTCTCACGGGCTGGGGTGTTGGTGAGCGTTGGTCTGGTGGTTTTGCGCAACGTGCGCGCGCAAAAAGCGAATGGCTTATCAAACTTCCAGAAGGCATGACCACAAAGCAGGCGATGGCTATCGGTACGGCAGGGTTAACCGCAATGCTCTCCGTCATGGCCCTTGAGCGTTATGGAATTACGCCTAACAGCGATATCCTTGTTTCCGGTGCAGCTGGTGGCGTTGGGAGTGTGGCAGTACGTTTGCTTTCCCGCAAAGGTTATCGTGTCCATGCATTAACCGGACGCCCTGAGCAGGCTGATTTTTTAAAGTCCCTTGGTGCAACGGCACTCGTCGATCGTGCAACAATGTCGGCAAAGGGACGACCTTTGCAGGCTGAGCAATGGGATGGTGCTATTGACGTTGCTGGTGGTGAGATGCTCGTCAATATTCTGGCTTCACTGCGTTATGGTGGTGCTGTTGCAGCTTGTGGGCTAGCGGCCTCACTTGATCTTCCCGCAACCATGTTCCCGTTTATTTTGAGGAATATTGCTTTACTTGGTGTCGATTCAGTCATGTGCCCTCTGGAGCAAAGACATGAAGCCTGGACCCGTTTGAATGCAGAGCTGACAGAGCAGGATTTTGCGGCTTTGACAACTGAAGTTGAGCTTGAAGCTGTCCCGGCACTCGCTAAGGATATTCTTGCAGGGCAGGTTCGTGGACGAACAGTCGTTAAATTATAAGGTACTCAAGAGACCGCTTCTGCCACAATCTGGTGGACGCGGTCTGTTAAGTCATCAACCTGTGTCCAATCTGTATAGACAATCTCTTTACGGGTATCCGTTTCACCACCGGTCATCCGCATGATCATCTGAATGGCTATGCGGTCAAACCATTTGTAGCGTGGATAGAAAAGCCCTCCGGCTATGGCTGCGCTGATTTTCGGTGACCAGCCCGTTCGTTGTAAGAACTTTCGAAGATAGACATTCGTTTCCGGGGTCCGCTTGTGAGGTTTTCGTGCGGTGAGACAGAAACCAAAAAATGCGGAGGGCATCATGTTAAGAGTCGACGCATTTTTGTTAGCAAAACGTATCGAAGCTTTTGAGAAATGCCCATAACGGATGGACGCCGCCATTAAAACGGCATCATAGCTTTCAAGCTGAACAGCTTTTTCTTCATCAATATTCTCAATCGTCACAGCATGTTCTGGTGGAAGCTTGCTGATCATATAATCAACCACCTGGCGGGTATGTCCATCCGTGCTACTGAAAAGAATAAGAATTTTTGCCATTAGATTGCATGCATAGAAGTAATCTCTGTGCTATGTTGTACGGAGGAATGGCAGGCGTAACAATCTCTCAATTCGCGGCATATTGCCAGATAAGAGGTATGTGTGAATGATATGATTTATGTTGCCTGAATATTGCAAATTATTGTTGCTTATCCCATATCAGGATTAGGAAAACATGCGGAACTACCGCACGGGCGGAATCATTTATGCGTAACCCATACGATATACTTGGAATCAAAAAAGGTGCTGACCAAAGTGAGGTCAAAAAAGCTTATCGTAAGCTGGCGAAAACATGGCACCCTGATCACAATGCTGATGATCCCAAGGCTAAGGAAAAATTCTCTGAAGTTAATGCTGCCTATGAAATTCTGGGCGATGAGAAAAAACGTGGCCAGTTTGACAGAGGCGAAATAGACGCAGAAGGAAAGCCACGTTTTCAAGGCTTTGAAGGTTTTGGTGGTGGCCCTGGTGCAGGTGCTGGCGGTCCAAGTGGTTTTGAGAACTTCTCTTTCTCTGGCGGTGGAAATCCGTTTGGTGGGGGAGGCAATCCATTTGGCGGAGCTGATGACATCCTGTCATCCCTCTTTGGTGGCGGGCGGCGTTCTTCGCGACAGCGTGCAACCCGTGGCGCGGACATCAGTGCTACAATGACCGTTACTCTTGAAGATATTGCTTCTCAGGAGAAAAAGCGCATTCGTCTCCCCAATGGCCGTAGTATAGATGTTCTGTTGCCCAAGGGCGTAACGGATGGGCAGATTATCCGGCTGAAAGGTCTTGGAGATGAAGGTATGGGTGGCCCCGCAGGGGATGCCTTGCTGACAGTGAAAATTGCCAACCATCCGAATTTTACCGTTGACGGTAGCAACCTGCGTTTACAGTTGGCTGTCGATCTGACAGATGCCATTCTCGGTGGTGTTGTTCGTATTCCAACACTGACTGGTGCTGTGGAAATGAAAATTCCACCTCATACCGATTCAGGAAAGACCTTCCGCCTGAAAGGTAAGGGGCTTCCCGCAAAGGTTGGGAATGGTGACTTGTTGGCGACTGTAGAAATACACCTGCCAAGTGGTACCGATGAGGCTCTGGTTGAGTATGCCCGTAAAAAGCGACAAGAAAAAGTCGGGTAATCTCGACTTTTTTAAGGTTTGTTCACCTATTAGCTAAAAACCAGCGATCACAAAACATTAAAACATGTTCCAAAGAGCATTTTTCTAAATCTGCTTTTTGGGACAACGCTTTGCGCGTGGTGTCTGCGAAGTTGAATTCTCAAAAAAAGTATATTTTCAAGCAGATATGCCCACCAAAAGTGCGATATAACCACATTTACGCGCTGGATTTATCAAAGTTGGTCTTCCGTACTGGCGCAAGCTCCGCTAAAGAGAGGCCAGATATTTGGGTTTTTAAACGGAATAATGAATATGTCCGAAAACAAAGCGACTGGCATTCTGGCCGGTAAGCGTGGTTTGATTCTAGGCTTGGCAAACAACCGCTCAATCGCCTGGGGTATTGCAAGTGCAGCGCGTCAGGCTGGTGCAGAGCTCGCCTTTACCTATCAGGGTGATGCACTCAAGAAGCGTGTTGAACCTCTGGCTGAAGAACTTGGCGGTATCATTGTCGGTCATTGTGATGTCACAGAACCAGAAACAATTGATGCTGTTTTCAATGATCTTGAGAAGCGTTGGGGTACGATTGACTTTGTCATCCACTGCATTGCTTATGCTGACAAGGATGAGCTGACAGGCAGATATGTCGATACGACTGAAGGCAACTTTACAAAGTCGATGCTGATTTCCTGCTATTCATTCACGGCCATTGCGCAGCGTGCAGAAAAACTCATGCCAAATGGTGGTACGCTTCTGACGCTGACATACTTCGGTGCAGAGAAGTGGATGCCGCACTATAACGTCATGGGTGTTGCAAAAGCTGCTCTTGAAGCATCTGTCCGTTATATGGCTGCTGATCTTGGCCCAAAGAACATTCGCGTGAATGCGATTTCTGCAGGCCCAATCAAGACGCTGGCAGCTTCCGGCATTGGTGATTTCCGCTATATTCTGAAGTGGAACGAATACAATTCACCCCTGCGTCGCTCAACGACAATTGAAGAAGTTGGTGAGACAGCAGCATTCTTTGTCTCAGATATGGCACGCGGTATCACCGGCGAAATCCTGCACGTTGATTCAGGCTACCATGTCGTCGGTATGAAGAATCCGGAAGCTCCGGATATCTCTCTGAACAAAGAATAATCAGGTATTACGCTGTGGCTCCTGCAAGAGATATGTCTGGTCCGAAAATCTATTTTGTCCGCCATGGCGAGACAGACTGGAATGTTGCCGGGCGTATGCAGGGGCAACAGGATATTTCCCTGAATGAAAAGGGCCGTGGGCAGGCTGAACAGGTTGGTTATAAACTAGCCAAGCTGTTCGACCGTCCTGAAATAATGCAGTATCTTGTCAGCCCCCTGAAGCGGACACGTGAGACAGCTGACATTATGCTTCGAACAATGGGTCTGGCGCCTGATATCTATCAGCCTGAACCACGTTTGCGAGAGATTACTTTCGGCAAGTGGGAAGGTCTGACATGGAAGGACGTTCGCAAGACAGATCCGGCAGCTGCACTTCAACGCGATATGGATAAATGGGGCACGGTTCCTCCTGATGGTGAGAGCTATGCCATGCTTGCAGAACGCGTGCGTCCCGTCTTTGAAAATCTTGAACGGGATATCGTTGTTGTATCTCATGGTGGTGTTGCCCGTGCGACCCTGGCTGTCATGGATTGCATCGCTCCGGAAAAGGCACCTGTTGTAGAAATCTGGCAGGGGCGTATCCTTGTGATTGCAAAAGGTAGCTATCAGTGGGTTTGATGCTTTAAGCTCACCACTTGGTACATTTTTTATATTTTCCTGATCTAATGAATAAAGCTGGTCCCAGTGGTGCACCGGTGCATGACTGCTGCGCGTTTTGTTAGTGTTCAGACTTGTAGAGCAAGAGTATATCAATTGCTCAATAATTTGATTCGCTGTACGAGCTTTGAATTAGAAATATTTTCTAACTGTCTGCGTTTCCAATTAAAGATGGTAAAATTCCATATCTTTCGCTTGAAATGTACGTGTCCCATGGCTTTTCGTGTGGTTTCCAATAACCTGCTTGCGGGGTTCCTATGAGTTGTATTGAGGACAATTTCGGGCAATCCGGGAATGGGAATGCTGATGATATGAATCCCCCTAAGCAAGCGGTTCTGTTTGGTACTGATGCTCCTGATCTTTTGCGGGATGAAGTTCTTTATGAACTGTTCCATGCAACACAGGCGCGTGTTCCTGAAAAAACAGCATTTATCTCCCGTGATCAGAAATTGAGCTTTGGACAGGCAACAACACGGGTTGAACATATTGCCCGCGGGCTTGTCCGCCATGGCATCGGCCCAGGGCATGTTGTTGGTCTCTGGATGCCTCGCAGCATTGATCTTCTGCTTTGCCAGATTGCCGTGACGCGCGTAGGTGCCGTCTGGTTACCATTCGATGCAGAAGCACCGGCAGAACGTGTTGCTATATGCATGGAGGATGCTGGTGGTAAGTTACTTATTGTAACTAATCCTGCTGCATTCACTATTGAAAACAGTGCGTGTAAGCCAGTTACGCCGCCTGCTCTGATTGATGAGACCGACAGTACAGCTCTGCCTATTAGACCGGAAGGGGTTGGGCCAGAAAGTCCTGCTTACCTGATTTACACATCTGGCTCGACGGGTACTCCAAAGGGTATTGTGATCAGCCACCGCAATATCTGTCACTTCCTGCGATCAGCAAATGCAACTTATGAGTTTCTTGAAACAGATATCTGTTTTCAGGGGGCATCAGTTGCCTTCGATTTGTCAATGGAAGAAATCTGGGTGCCATATCTGGTTGGGGCAACGCTTTATGTTGCTGATCCGCAGATGATGGGTGATGTTGAGAACCTGCCGGATATTCTTGAGAATGCAGGGGTTACGGTTATTGATACTGTCCCGACGCTACTTGCTCTGCTGCCACGGGATGTTGAAACGCTCCGACTGATTCTTCTTGGTGGAGAAGCCCTTCCTGCACCATTGCTGGAAAAATGGTCAAAGCCCGGTCGTCGGTTGTTCAATACATATGGCCCGACAGAGGCAACGGTTGTTGCGACAGCTCTGGAACTGAAAGCCGGACAGCCAGTCACGATTGGTAAGCCAATCCCGAATTATAGCTGTTACGTTGTCAATGAAGCTCTGGAACTTGTCGCCCCCGGTGTTGAGGGCGAGCTTTTGCTGGGTGGTCCGGGTATTGCCCAAGGGTACCTCTTACGTCCAGAGCTGACCGCTGAGAAATTTATAAAGAACCCATTCGCAGATAATTCGCGCGATCCGGTGTTATACCGCTCCGGTGATGCTGTTGTGCTTGATAAAGATGGTAACCTTGAGTTCCATGGGCGTCTGGATGATCAGGTCAAGATACGAGGTTTCCGTGTTGAGCTTGGTGAAATAGAGGCTAAGGTTGCGGCTCTCAAAGGTGTTCAGCAGGCAGCGGTAATCTTGCGTCAGGCTGATGGGATTGACCGTCTGGTTGCCTTTCTTGTTTTAGAAGACGGTGCCGTTCTTGATCAGGTTGAAATGCGTCATGAGCTGCGGGAGCAGATGCCGGCCTATATGGTTCCCGGACATTTTGAAATTATCAAGACACTTCCCCGTCTGACATCCGGAAAGACAGATCGCAAAGCACTTAAGACACTTTCTTTAACGGCGACTATTGAAACTGAGCAGGATGAACCTGAGAACCCAACTGAGGCTGCATTGCTTGAAGCAGCCCGTGGTGTGTTTGGTGGGCAGGCTGTTCCGTTTGAGGCAGACTTCTTCATTGATCTTGGTGGGCATTCACTTCTTGCTGCACGCTTTGTTTCAGCAGTCAGATTATTGCCGGGGCTTTCCGCAATTACACTGCAGGATGTCTATAACTTCCGGACATTACGCAAGCTCTCCAATGCCTTGATTGAGCGAACGGGGGGCTATGGTCATGTTAACAGTGGCGTTGATCTGACATTTACACCACCGCCTTTTGCGCGCCGTTTTTTATGCGGCTTGGCGCAGGCTATGACATTGCCGATCATTATTGCGCTTGCAACGACCCAATGGCTTGGGGCGTTTGTGACTTACCTGCTGATTGCCGGTGAGGGGCATAGTCTGTTGTTTGAGATCATTGCAGTTCTCACGGTTTATGCACTGATCAACTTTGTGACGGCTGGCATATCAATTGCCGCAAAATGGCTTGTCCTCGGGCAAACCAAACCCGGTCGTTATCCGCTATGGGGAACCTATTATTTCAGGTGGTGGTTTGTTCGGCGATTGAATGTTCTTGTCCATATCAAATGGATACAGGGCTCTCCAATTATGAATTTCTACCTTCGCCTTCTTGGTGCGAAGGTTGGTCGGGATGCTGTTATTGGTGACGTGAATATCGGGGCGCCTGATCTTCTGAGTATCGGTGCGCGCACAACAACAGGAGGCAAGGTTATCTTTGCCAATGCAGAGGTTGTCGGTAACGAGCTCATCATCGGTCATATTGATATTGGTGATGATGTAGTTATCGGAGCATCTGCAGTTGTGGGTTCAGATACAAAGATTGGCAACTATTGCCAGATTGGTGATCTGACCACTGTTCCTAATGACTCCGTTTTGCCGGAAGCAGAAATATGGGATGGCTCTCCGGGGCGCAAGGTTGGTGATGTCGATATCGCAGAACTGCCAGAGCCTGCTGATGCCTCAAAGCGTCGCCGGATGTGGCATAGCGTGTTTTATATCATTATGGTGATGCTGGTTCCGGCAATTAGCCTGCTGCCAATCTTCCCGGCCTTCATTGTGCTTGATGGTATCGATGATTTCATGTCGTCAATTACCGACATCAAATACGTCTATTACATGCCGCTTCTGACATGGCCTGCTGCCATGTGTCTGAGTGCTTTTACAGTGCTCTTCATTGCCCTTGTTCGCTGGGTTATCCTGCCAAAGGTCAATTCTGGGACTTATTCCGTATTCTCAGGTTTCTATCTGCGGAAGTGGACGGTTGCTTTTGCAACGGAAGTAACCTTGGAAACCCTGTCATCGCTCTACGCCACAATCTACATGCGGGCGTGGTACCGTTTGATGGGGGCAAAGATTGGCAAGGGTGCTGAAATTTCGACCAATCTGGCCGGTCGTTATGATGTTACGGAAATTGGTGCCGGTAACTTCATTGCTGACGAGGTGGTCTATGGTGAGGAAGAAATCCAGCGCGGCTGGATGACCATTCTGCCAGCCAAGACTGGTGATCGGGTTTTTGTCGGGAATGATGCTGTCCTGCCGCCAGGTGCTGATATTCCTGAAGGTGTTCTGATTGGTATCAAATCCAAGCCACCCGCTAATGAGCTTATTCAGCCGGGTGATACTTGGTTTGGTTCTCCGCCCATCAAGCTGCCAACACGTCAACGTGTGAATGTTGATGCCAACTGGACATATGAACCCGGGTTCTGGCGCAAATTCTCTCGTGGTGTCTTTGAAGCCCTGCACACATCGTTTGCGACGATGCTGTTCATTACCCTTGCAATGATCGTGATTGACAGATGGTTCCTGCCAGCGATCCTGCTGGGGGATATCTGGGGGCTTATTGTCCGCTTCATTATTGGCAGTGTCTTTATCGCAATTATGCAGGTTCTGTGTGTTGTTGCGGTTAAGTGGCTGATGATGGGGGCTTATAAACCAACGATGAAACCAATGTGGTCATGGTGGGCCATGCGCACAGAGGCGGTTGCGGTTCTCTACTGGGGGCTTGCGGGTAAGGTTATGCTTGAGCACCTTCAGGGAACACCGTTCCTACCTTGGGTTCTGCGATTATTCGGTACAAAAGTCGGGAAGGGTATCTGTATGCATACAACAGATATTACTGAGTTTGACTGTGTCACGATTGGTGACTTCTGCACCATCAATGCTCAGTCCGCCTTGCAGACCCATCTTTATGAAGACCGGGTGATGAAAGTGGGGCGCGTCAAGCTTGCCGACGGTGTGACCGTAGGGGCGAATGCGACGGTGCTTTATGATAGTCATGTCGGCTCTTTTGCGCAGCTCAGCCCGTTAACTATTGTTATGAAGGGTGAAAGCATCCCTGAGAATACAGCATGGCAGGGTGCGCCAGCTGTTCCGGTCACCAGTAAAAACTGAACCAGCGTTAAAATGGCTCTTTCCTTTATGAGGAAGGAGCCATTTTCAATTTATTGAATAATGTCACTAATCCAGCGCTGAATAAATTCCTGACGCTTATTCTTGCGCCACTCCATATCAGTATCGATCAGTTTTACTTTACTGATATCCAGCATGGGTTCAGTAATATGGGCATCTCTGTGCAATGGCAGATAATTGATCTTGTTAATGATCAGAACATTGGCAAACTCTGCGCTTTCAAGCCAGTTGACCAACTTGAGTGCGGTGTCTGATTTGCGAGTTCCTTTCAGTATTGCAACGCCAGTTATGCCGTATGTTGTACCTTCTTCGGGGTAAGTCACGATAACCGGATAGCCCTGTTGCTGGGTGTCTAAAGCATCAGGCAGATAGAAAATGCCTGCTGCGGCTTGTCCGGTAGCGATGGGGATCGCGCCGCCCTGACCGCTCTTTGTATAAAGCTGTATGTTTTTATGGAGCTGCTTTTGATAGGCAAAGGCGCCTGTCTCTCCATAAAGGGCAGCCAAGGCATAAATACGTTCCGTTGCAGTGCCTGAGGTTCTTGCATCTGCCATCTGAAGACTGTTGGCATAGGCAGGATTGAGCAAATCCTGCCAAGACTTGGGTGCTTTCAAACCATTCTTTTCAAGAAAATTTGTATTAGCCATAAAAACCAGTGGCATAAGTCCCCAGGAGTGCCATTTCTCATTACGTGAACGATATCTTTCCGGAATTCCATCTCCAGCAGGGGGGAGATTTGTCAGGAGATCCTGTGCTGCTGCAACCTCAAATATTTCATCCGGCCCACCAAACAGAATATCTGCTTGCGGATTTCTGCTCTCTGCTTCTATTCGGGCAAGAGCTTCTCCAGCGGACAGGCGGATAACCTGTGTTTTGATGCCTGTTTGCTTGGTAAACGCCTCGAAGACTTTTGAGGAGTATTTTTCAGGCATGGTTGAATAGATATTCAGTGTTTCCGATGCCTGAGTGCTGCTCAACGTGTATAGGCAAAAGAGCAGCCCCAAAAATAGCTTGGTGCAGATAAGTTTAAGAATTTTGGAATTTGAAAACAGAACCAACATGACCTCCCTCCGCTGGTACGAACCAGATCAGGTGATACGGGTATTTCTCAGCAGCCGGAGAGGCTGCACCCCGAGTCAACAGACATTGTCTATACGCTTTCATGAGAGTTGGATAGCTCTGATATTTCCCTCTCAATGCATCTTTGGTGGAACAGGGAAACGCCTTTCTCCTTAAATCCTGCAGTATCTCAGTGAGGTGGGGGGTGACATTCGGGGAGTTTACTCTTAAACAAAAGGGAATGTTCTATTGGTGCAAGCGCATATCCCATGTCTCATAATACTTTTGGTCACCTTTTTCGCGTTACAACATTTGGTGAGAGCCACGGACCAGCTCTTGGTTGCGTAATTGATGGCTGCCCCCCGCTGATCCCGATTCATGAGGCAGAAATTCAGCTTGAACTTGATCGGCGTCGTCCTGGGCAATCCCGCTTTACGACCCAGCGTCAGGAACCGGATAAGGTGCGTATTCTGTCAGGCGTTTTCACTGATGAAAAGACAGGTAAGCAGGTTACGACTGGTACGCCGATTGCTCTGTTGATTGAGAACGTTGATCAACGTTCCAAAGATTACTCGGAAATCAAGGAAAGCTATCGTCCGGGGCACGCAGATATTGCCTATGATATGAAGTATGGCATCCGTGATTATCGTGGCGGTGGGCGTTCTTCAGCCCGTGAAACAGCTGCGCGTGTGGCTGCCGGTGCTATTGCACGCAAGGTTCTGCCGGATGTGAAGATACGCGCCGCATTGGTGCAGATCGGGCCTCACAAGATTAATCGTGATAATTGGGACTGGGCTGAGGTTGGTAACAATGCCCTGTTCTGTCCGGATGCATCAAGTGTCTCGTTTTTGGAAGACTATCTTGATGGAATTCGCAAAGCCGGCTCGTCCATTGGTGCTGTTGTTGAAGTCGTGGCTGAGGGTGTTCCTCCGGGGCTTGGCGCACCAATCTATGGCAAACTTGATTCAGAACTTGCCAGTTCGCTGATGTCTATCAATGCTGTCAAGGGCGTTGAGATTGGTGCCGGTTTTGCTTCTGCTGAACTGACCGGTGAAGAAAACGCTGATGAAATGTATGCCAGTAATGCGGGGCATCCAGCATTCTCCTCTAACCATGCAGGTGGTGTGCTGGGCGGAATTTCAACAGGGCAGCCATTGGTTTGTCGGTTTGCCGTTAAACCAACATCCTCCATTCTGCAGTTGCGCCATAGCGTAACTCGCGAAGGCAAGGAAACTGAAGTCCGCACAAAAGGGCGGCATGATCCATGCGTTGGTATTCGTGCTGTGCCGATTGCCGAAGCTATGGTTGCATGCGTTCTTGCAGATCAATTTTTACGCCATCGCGGGCAGGTTGGTGAGATACGGCACTGGCCGTTCAACCCATAAAAGTTTAAATATCAGTTATTCCTGATCTGATGATCACTATGACCACAAAGTGTGGTGGTTAAAAGGGGTACGAGAATGAGTAGTGTAACCGCAGCAGTTGAAGCTTTTGCACGTGGTGAAATTGTCATTGTGACAGATGATGATGATCGTGAAAATGAAGGTGATCTGATCGTTGCTGCGTCTCTCTGTACCCCGGAGAAAATGGCTTTTATTATCCGCAATACCTGTGGGATTGTCTGCGCACCACTGACGAGTGAGCTTGCCCGCAACCTTCAGCTCAACCCAATGGTTGCAGCCAATGATGCGCCTTTAGGTACGGCATTCACGATTACCGTTGATGTGAAGCATGGTCTGACAACCGGTATTTCTGCCGAGCAGCGTTCGAATACTGTCCGGGCGCTTGCAAACCATAACATGGGTGCGGCTGATTTTGTTCGCCCAGGGCACGTCTTCCCGCTGATTGCAAAAGATGGTGGCGTACTCATGCGCTCCGGCCATACCGAGGCTGCTGTTGATCTATGCAAACTTGCCGGGCTTCCGCCTGTTGGTGTGATCTGTGAACTGGCCAATGATGATGGCACAGTCATGAAGGGCCAGCAGATTAAAGACTTCGCTGCAAAGCATGATCTGCATCAGGTTTCTGTTGCTGACCTGATCGCCTATCGTCAGACACGGGAAAAGCTGGTTGAACGTATCGCGACATTCCCGGTTCAGACACAATGGGGTGAGTTTACAGGTTATGCCTATACAACTCCATTTGATCCTGAACAGCATTTGGCATTGGTCTATGGCCGTATTGGCGATGGCAAGGATACTCTGGTGCGTCTGCATCGGGCAAATATTCTGTCAGACATTTTCTCCGGAGCTAAAACCATTGCTCCAGTGATGGAAAAGATCGCCAAGGAAGGCAGGGGGGTTCTTGTCTATCTTCGTGACGGAACAGCCGGTGTGCCAACAACACAGCTTGCTCCTGAGGAAACCTCATCGGATGAAGTTCGCTCCAACCAATGGAAAGATGTTGGTCTTGGTGCGCAAATTTTGCGTGATCTGGGCGTTGTCTCAATCCGCAATATCTCATCATCAACCCGCTCTTATGTCGGCTTGAAAGGGTTCGGCATTGAAATCAGCAGTGATGAGCGGATGGCATGATAAAAGGGCGGTGGGTAACCACCGCCTTTATTCTATGTACGAATGAATGCCAGAACATCCTTGTTGAACTGATCCTGCTCAACCTGTGCCAGGCCATGTGAACCACCGGGATAAATCTTCAGCTCTGCATTCGGAATGATCTTGCTGGAAAGATCTGCAGAGGCTTTGATTGGAACGATCTGGTCATCATCGCCATGAATGATCAGTGTCGGGATATCCACCTTCTTGAGGTCTTCCGTATAATCAACTTCCGAGAACTCATGGATACAGTCGAGCAGTCCCTTCAAGCCAGCAAGCATACCCTGTAACCAGAATGATTTCTGTAATCCCTCTGATACTTTGGTGCCGGGGCGGTTGAAATTATAGAAGGGGGCAGAAAGATCGGTTAGGAACTGGGAACGGTCATTATATGTTCCCTGACGGATAGCATCGAAGGTTTCAATCGGAGTGCCATGTGGGTTATCTGCTGTCTTGAGCATCAAAGGAGGCACCGCTCCAACCAGAACAGCTTTAGCGACACGGTTTGTGCCATGACGGCCCATATAATGGGTAATTTCACCACCGCCTGTTGAATGCCCGACCAGAATGATATTTTTCAGATCCAGTTGTTCTATGACTTCTGCCAGATCATCGGCATACTGGTCCATATTGTTGCCATTCCATGTCTGATCTGATCGGCCATGGCTGCGTCGGTCATGGGCAATGGTTCTGTACCCGTTCTGAGCAAAGAAGACGAGCTGTCCATCCCATGCGTCTGCAGAAAGTGGCCAGCCATGAGAAAACACGATGGGCTGTCCTTCTCCCTCATCTTTGCAGAAAATTCGCGTACCATCTTTGGTCGTGACCGTTGGCATTCCATAATTCCCAATTAACAATCACTTTGACCTAGTGCACTTTTGTCAGCAGGGAAGAAGAGAAGCCTATTTTAAAATGAAATTTGCCTTTTAGCCTGCCTTAGAAACTCATTGTGCCAGAAGGAAAATCATATATAGTATGCAATGTATTTATTGTGAGAGCCATTCATGAGAGCGTTCCGCAGAACAGATTCAGCTGGTTACATGACAAACTGGGTAGCACGCTTGTTTGCGAAGGTCGTGGACCGTCAGTTGAAGCCCCATGGGCTTTCTTCTGCACATTTGCCTGTCATGAATGCACTGGGTGACGGCAGTGCCCTGTCACAAAAGGCACTCGTTGAAATTGCTGCGGTTGAACAGCCAACTATGGCGGCAACTCTGGCGAGAATGGAACGTGATAACCTTGTGATACGTGCACCGGATCCGAATGATAAGCGAAGCTCTCTTTTTTCGCTGACTGAACATGGGCTGGAAAAATTTCAGAATGCTCAGAGAGTTTTTCTTGATATCAATGCACAGGCCCTGATCGGACTAACTGAAACAGAGAAAAAACAATATCTTGAGATGCTATTGAGAGTTGGAAAATCTCTGGAAAAGCTTGCAGACTGAGCCTGATTAAAGATCAGGCACCCATTAGCGTGTCGACATGAACGGCAACACTTCTTGAAAGTGATTGCAAATCGTAGCCCCCCTCAAGAACCGAAACGATTCTGGAGTTGCACTGGCGTGCAGCAAGTTCCATGACCTGTGCCGTTGCCCAGGCAAAGTCTGCTTCTGTCAGGTTAAGTGTTCCCAGAGGGTCACTCCAGTGGGCATCAAACCCAGCTGAAATGATGATGAGGTCTGGAGCAAAATTCTGAATGGCCGGGAGTATCTTTTCTTCCATTGCCAGCCTGAAAAAGCCACCATCATCACCTTCCGGCAATGGCGCATTGACAATATTGCCGGTCTCACCTGTCTCGGTGATATCACCTGTGTGTGGGTACAGGGCGAGGACATGGGTTGAACAGTACATGATGGAAGGATCGTGCCAGCAGATATCCTGAGTGCCGTTGCCGTGGTGGACATCCCAGTCCAGAATGGCAATACGCTCTGCTCCAAATGCTTTTTGAGCATAACGGGCAGCGATTGCTGCGTTGTTGAGATAGCAAAATCCTTTGGCGCATGCATGCTCGGCATGATGGCCCGGAGGGCGCATTGCGGCAAAGCTATTCGTAACGGCACCCGACATAACTTCATGAGTTGCCTGAATGGCTGCACCTGCGCTGAAAAGTGCGGATGCCAGCGTCCCGGGATAGAAAGCCACGTCATCGTCATGTGCGACAGTGCCTGTCCCCTGACAGGCATTGGCCAGGGCCTGAATGTATTCAGCCGGATGGGCAAGCGCGGCCTGTTCGGGCGTTGCGGTTATTGCCTGCTCTCGGATAAGGGCACTGAAATGCGAACGCTCAAGGGCGCGTTCAATCACACGGATGCGGTCAGCCCTTTCAGGATGACCGAGCGGTGTCTCATAATCCAGTGCCGATGAATGCGATACATAGAGCGTACTCAAATCGCCGGCCCTCCCTATTGGCTTATTTATGGCAAGCCTTGTTTTCATGTCCGCAATAACGGCATGTCCTCCCGGATAACTTAGTCAGCAATTTCTGCTATCGGTATTAGCAAAGCGTATGAGGGCCTAGGTTTAATGTGTCGATAATTGAGAATTTTCCACATTGTGGTTTGTACATTGGTCGAATTTGACTTACAGGTTCTCAATACATTAACTGTCTGTTAAGTATAAACTTAATAATCTGATAAATGTTAGCGGGGACTATTTTTATGCGTATTGGTATTTTGGGCACGACCCTTGCTGTTGCTCTTTTCGTTTCTGGCTGTGGCTTTAAGGGCGTTCCTGATCCGGAAGTTTCTGCTCGTGATGCAGAATGGATGGCGCAGGTTCCAAAAGGTCTCGATGAACCAATGTATGAGCGTTGGGAAGTTAAAGACCCAACAGGTGAAGAGCCTGGTACGATCGTCGTCAATACCAAAGAACGCCTGCTTTATTTTGTTCTTCCAGGTGGCAAGGCTATTCGTTATGGCGTCGCAGTTGGTGATGAAGCCTACGGCTGGACAGGAACGGCTCGTATTGCCCGTAAAGCTGAATGGCCAAACTGGACCCCGCCAGCCTCAATGGTAAAGCGTTGGCCACATGTTCGCCCGACAAAGGGTGGACCGGGTAACCCGCTTGGTGCGCGTGCGCTTTATATCTACGAAGGTGATAAGGATACGCTCTACCGCATTCATGGTACCAATGAGCCAGAGAAGATTGGTCAGGCAGTCTCTTCCGGTTGTATCCGTATGCGTAACATTGATGCGATCGACCTCTACAATCGTGTTGGCCCTAATGCCAAAGTTATCGTAAAATAACGCATTCGTAGAATATGATTTCAAAGCCCTGTTACTAAAAATAGCAGGGCTTTTTTATTGGCGAATGGCAGCCGGGAACTAGATATCTTAAACAGCCTTGTGTTTGGGGAGAAAATAAATGTCGGCACTTCTGGTTATTCTTGCAATTGCTCTTGGGATCGGAATCTATCTGGTCGTTGTCTACAATGGCCTTGTTTCTATGCGGCAGCGTATTAAGCAATCTTTTGCAGATATTGATGTCCAGCTTCGCCAGCGTCATGACTTGATCCCTAACCTGATTGAGACTGTTAAAGGGTACGCCACTCACGAGAAGAGCACTCTTGATGCGGTAATACAGGCCCGTAATCAGGCCTTGTCCGCCACAAATGTTGCAGATACACAGGCGGCCGAGAAGAACTTATCATCAGCATTAGGCAAGCTGTTTGCTTTGGCTGAAGCCTATCCCGATCTTAAAGCCAATACGAACTTTCTCCAGCTTCAATCTGAACTGTCGGATATTGAGAATAAGATTGCAGCTGCGCGGCGTTTCTTCAACGGTTCTGTCAGTGAATTCAATGCTGCTATCGAGGCTTTTCCTGCCGTACTTTTTGCCAGGAATTTTGGATTTACCCATCAGGAGTTCTTTGATCTCGGAACCGAGACAAGACAGACAATGGATCAGGCGCCTTCCGTGAAGTTCTAGGAAACCGGAGGCATTATGTTTCAGGTTTTTGGAATCTACACCTACATTCGCGCCAACAGAATTCGCTCTGGAATTCTGATTGGTGGCTTGTGTATTATTTTCTATCTGTTCATTAGTCTGTCGATCTACTTCACGACGCCATTTTTGTTTTTCCCAGAAAATGCATCTATTGCTTTATCCATCTTTGCCATTGCAACCGTCATGATGGGGCTCTGGATATTCTGGAAGTTGTCTAGTCAGGCTGAGTTTATTGCAAAAACCAGTTCTTCACATTTTGTAGAGAGAACGGAAGAGCCAAGATTCTATAATCTGACAGAAGAACTCTGCATCAGCTGCGGGCTTGCTGTCCCCAATCTCTCTGTCATTGAGACGGATGTGCTGAATGCGTTCGCTTCCGGCCTTGAAGAAAATAAGATGCGCATTACAGTGACCAGAGGATTGCTGAATAATCTGAATGATCAGGAGCTGAGAGCTGTCATTGCTCATGAATTGACGCACATCCGAAATGGTGACAGCAGGGTTATGACAATATGTTTTGCTCTTGTTGGTAGTCTGGCTGCTATTGGGCAGATGTTTATCTATCGATCAGAAACTCGAAGCGGGAATGGCTATTCTTTTTCAGTTTCCGGAAGAGGTCTACCGATCGTTGGCCTAGTGGCTTACGCTGCATGGATTGTGGCTTCTGTTTTAAAATTTTCACTGTCCCGTTCCAGAGAGTATCTGGCTGATGCTGGAGCTGTAGAGCTCACAAAAGATCCGCAAGCCTTGATTGGGGCGTTACGGAAAATTGCTCAAAACAGTAACCTTCCTGATGTTCCTAGTGATGTGATGGAAATGTGCTTTGATAACCAGCGCCGTAACTGGTTTGGAATATTTAATACGCATCCTTCAGTTGAAAAACGCGTCGCAGCTATACTTAAATTCGCCGGGCAAGGTACTTTGAGCCCATTGGAAAATAAGGTGGCCAACTGAAGCTGGCCACCTTTAAATATCAGATACCTAAAGCACAGGCCCCATCTTCTGCTGAGCCGACAACATGGCGGAATGTTGAGAATAGCTCACGACCAATGCCGGAGTGATATGCTGAAAGATCGCGCGTGGCAGGTTGTCTCTTCGCCCACTCAGTTGCGTCTACATGACATTCCAGTTTGCCACTGACAGCATCAACCCGGATAATGTCACCATCCTTGATTTTAGCGATTGCACCGCCATCCACGGCTTCCGGTGTAACATGAATGGCTGCGGGTACTTTACCTGACGCACCAGACATACGGCCATCAGTCACAAGGGCGACTTTCTGTCCAAGGTTCTGCAGGACTGAGAGAGGAGGGATCAGCTTATGCAGCTCAGGCATGCCATTGGCTTTGGGGCCCTGAAACCTGACAACTGCAATGAAGTCATCTTTAAGTTCACCTGCCTTGAAAGCCTGCTGGACTTCTTCCTGGGAATTAAAGACCCGGGCAGGCGCCTCAATAATGTGTTTGTCTTCAGAAATAGCAGATGTCTTGATAACACTGCGGCCAAGATTACCAGCCAGAACCTTCAGGCCACCTGTTGGTTGAAACGGATTGGCTGAGGGGCGCACCACGGTCTCATCATTAGACGTGTCAGAGACAGGTTCAAAATAGAGTTCGCCAGTCTCATTGAGCTTGGGCATCTGAGCCTGTCCAGCCATCCCCTGTCCCCAAACGGTTTTGACGTCTGCGTGCAGAAGCTTTTCGTCCAGAAGCTGTTTGATGATGTAGGGAACACCACCTGCTGCATGAAACTGGTTTACGTCAGCTATCCCGTTTGGATAAGCGCGTGCCAGTAGTGGCGTGATGTCTGCAATATCTTCAAAGTCATCCCAGTTCAGGATAATGCCAGCTGCACGTGCCATGGCAATCAAATGGATAGTCAGATTGGTTGAACCACCAGTTGCGTTTAACCCGACGATACCATTGACAAAAGCACGTTCATCCAAAACCTCGCCAATAGGCGTAAATGTTTCACTTTTTCCGGTAATCTGAAGAGCACGCTGGATTGCGGCCCGTGTCAGTGCCTCACGCAGTAGGCTGTCGGGAGATACGAACGATGCACCGGGCAGGTGAAGCCCCATGAATTCCATCAGCATCTGGTTGGTATTTGCAGTACCATAGAAGGTACAGGTTCCCGGGGAATGATAGGCCTTACCTTCGGCCGCAAGCATTTCATCGCGCCCGACTTTCCCTTGGGCGAACTCTTCGCGGACCTTGTTCTTCTCACCATTTGAAATGCCGGTCGGCATTGGGCCGGATGGGATAAAAATTGTCGGAAGATGGCTGAATGTTACAGCGCCTATGACGAGCCCGGGGACAATCTTGTCACAGATACCCAGTGCAACAGCAGCATCAAACATCTGATGAGAGAGAGCGATGCCCGTGCCCATAGCAATGACATCACGGGAGAACAGGGAAAGCTCCATACCTGCTTCGCCTTGTGTTACACCATCACACATGGCAGGGACGCCACCTGCAACTTCAGCAACAGCCCCAAGGCGGCGGGCTTCTTCGCGGATCAGTTCCGGATAATGTTCATAAGGTTTATGGGCTGACAACATATCATTATAGGCCGTCACGATACCGATATTAGGCACATCACCGGTTGCCAGACGTTCTTTGTCGGTTGTGCCGCATCCGGCAAAGCCATGGGCGAGATTGGCACAACCAAGACGTTTGCGGGCAGGGCCTTTCTGTATCAGGTTCTGCATCCTTTCCAGATAGGGCGAGCGTGTCGCTTTGCTGCGTTCTACGATACGCTGCGTGATCTCGCCTATGCGGGAATTGATGGTCATAATATCACCTGTTTTGTTGCGGGCTGAAAAACAATCCTAATATCCTCTGCCCCAATCACCTAATTTGTCAGAGTAGTGTGCGTTCTTCCGCAGATGCAAACTTTGGAAGCTGTGCGATGACATCATCCGCGATCTCTGCAGGCGTACCCTGGATATCGACAATAAGTGCGTCTTTCGGCTCTTCAAGGGTGTTGAACTGACTATCCAGCAGTGATGGGGGCATGTAATGCCCTTTTCTGGCCTTCAGACGCGGCCGAGTAGTTTCACGGGAACCCTTCATATAGACGAATATGACATCGCCATTTGGCGAAAGCATGTCACGATAGACTTCTTTCAGTGCTGAGCATGCAATAATATGGCTTTCACCTTTTGCATGCCAGCCATCAATGGCTTCGCGTATACTGGCAAGCCAAGGACAGCGGTCTTCATCCTGAAGTGGAATTCCGGCTGCCATTTTTTCGACATTGGCTTTCGGATGGAAACCATCAGCATCTGAGAAGCCACAGGAGAGGCGCTTTGCCAGTTCTTCACCGAGAGTCGTTTTACCACAGCCACTGACGCCCATTACGATTATAATCATTTTCTTCTCCTTGAGAGAGGAGTGGCTTTTGCAAGGCACTTCCAATTATCGTTAAAGGGTCTGCTTTACGCGCTAGACGAAGAGGTGAAGCAGAAGCGTAAATGCGAAGGCTGCAACGGCAAGAATTTTTTCAAGTGCTGTCCAGGTTTTTAGGATCTGGGCAACAGTCATATTGAAATATTCTTTAATCAGCCAGAAACCGCTGTCATTCATGTGACTGAGAATAATTGAGCCAGCACCTGTCGCAAGTACGAGAAGTTCAGGGCGGACCGCTGCAGAAGTTCCCATGGTCTGTTCTGCGATTGGTGCAACGATACCAGCAGCGGTGGTCAGCGCAACAGTTGCAGAACCTGTCGCGACACGTATCAGTGCTGCAACAGTAAAGGCCAGAACAAGAAGTGGAACATTCATATTGAGGGCCATGTCAGCAATAGCTTTGCCAACGCCACTATCTTTCAGCACCTGATTGAAACCGCCACCGGCACCGATGATCAGAAGAATCGTAGCCGTTGGGGCAAGACAGTCTGATGTAAATTTCAGCAGGTCATTACGGTTGAAGCCGCGATTGCTGCCAAAGCTTCAGAAAGAAAAGAGCAGGGCGATAGCAGGGCAACAATTGGGCTGCCTATGAAGCTGAGGGCTGCATGGGCAAGGATTTCCCTTTTAGGGTCTGCGGCCCAGTAAAGATCACCGATAGATGAGGCGACCATCAGAATGACAGGAAGCAAAATCGTGAAAAGAGAAATACCAAAGCCAGGCAGTTCTCGGTTTTCATCTTGCTGACCTGTTAGTTCTTTCATCATCGGATTATGGGTAGGAAGGGCAATGCGTGGCGCAATCAATTTGCCATAAAGGGGGCCAGCAAGAATTGCAGCTGGTAGGCCGACAATAATTGAATAGATGATTGTCAGGCCCAGATTTGCCTTATAGGCGCCAACTGCCAGTATGGCGGCCGGATGACGGGGAACCAGACCATGAGCAATCGAGAGACCTGCAACCAGAGGAACACCGATCAGGATCAGGGATGTGCCAGTTCTTTTGGCGATTGCAAAGACCAGCGGAATAAGAAGCACAAAGCCAACCTGAAAGAACACTGGCATACCGACAATGAAGGCAACAAACATGATTGCCCAATGAACGTTCTTCTGCCCAAACAGATTGAGAAGCGTCATTGCGATGCGCTCAGCGCCACCAGATTCAGCGAGAAGCTTACCCAGCATTGTACCGAGCGCGACAACCACTGCGATGAAGCCTAAAGTGGAACCGACACCGCTTTGGAATGAGTCGACAATTTTTGTTGGTGACATGCCAGCAGCAAGCCCCATCCCAATTGAGACAACAACCAGTGCAATGAAAGGATTTAACTTGTAACGTGCAATCAGTACGATGAGAGCCAGAATTGCGACAAGTGCATAAACTAAGAGGAGCTGTTCGCCAGCTGCAAAATTTGACGCAGGCATATAAGTTTACTCTCTTTTTTTAACTCTCTATACGGGGAGTTCTAAGAGCTCTGATATCCCGTACTTTGAGGATGAGGAGGGGAGTAATGTTGAGAACTGAAATCTTGAAAGGTTGGGGTTTTCTGTAATTTACCCCAAGAGGCAAAAGATTTGTATTTTTACTACAAGAATTTTGCCTGTTTTGTTAAAAATGAGCTATGATAGCGCTCTTTTTAAAAATTATAAAGAGTTTTTTTGTAGGAAAAATACAAATTGGGGAATGTTATGATGTCACCAGCTGGAGAAAGCTTACTAGTAAAGATTTCCGACTACCGGGATAAGCTTCGCCCATCAGAGGGAAAGCTGGCAGATCTAGTGATGTCAGAACCAGCCAGTGTTATTGAAATGACAATGGATGAATTCGCTCAAAAAGCGAATGTTAGTGCTCCCACGGTTGCACGTTTTTGTAATGCAATCGGTTTTAGCGGCTTTCGCGAGTTCAAGATCAGGTTGGCGCAGGATCGCTCCTATGGTCTGCCCTATGTGCATCCAGACGTCAGTCCCACAGATAGCGTTCATGAAATTGCTCTTAAGGTTTTCGATCGCACACTGGGAGAGCTCTACGCTGTCCGCAATGCCATTGAACCTGATGGATTGGAAAAAGCCGCTGTTATTCTTTCAAAAGCAACACGTATAGAGTTTTATGGTTCCGGTAACTCAGGAATTGTTGCGCAGGATATTCAGCATAAGTTCTTTCGTCTTGGTATCCCGACGGTTGCTTATGTTGATCCGCACGTCTTCTGTATGTCTGCTTTGACGCTGCGGTCTAGTGATGCTGTCGTTCTGATTTCAAATTCAGGACGGAATGCAGATATTATTGAGGCTGCAAAAGATGCGGCTTCTGTCGGTGCAGATGTTGTTGCAATTACACGACTTGGGTCTCCGCTCGCGAAACTGGCAGATGCCGTTATCTCAACGCGCGTTAGCGAGGATGAAGATATTTATTCACCGATGAACTCACGTATTGCGCATCTCGTTCTGGGAGATGTCATGGCTGTTTCTGTTGCCCAAAGCAAAGGGGAAGAGGTTGCTGAACGTTTGGAGAAGGCAAAAGACGCGGTGCGTCGCCGTCGTTTGATTGGGGGATAAAAAAGGCGGCTGGTGCCGCCTTTTCCCCGATTCAGATCATGTGTTTACGCGTAAGCGAAATCAACAACCATATCCTCAAAGCCGGTAATGCTGGCAACAAATTGCCCTGCCGTACGGGTAACCAAGACCCCGCAAAGTGCGCCTGTCGTAATAATATGCCCTGCCTTAAGGCCACCCAGCTGGTCATTCTGAGCTGAGGCATATTCAATCAGGGGAAGCAGGATATCATCTTGCGGATGTTTCGGTGCACCGTTGAATATTTCATTCCCATCAAGCGTGCAGATACACTTCATTTCATTCAGAGGGCCAGGAATTGTTTGGGTTTTCTTCTCCTGGCCAAGAATGTAACCGCCATTATGCATGCAGTCGGAAAGTCCCTGAAGGAATGCAAGGTTGGAGTAGTCAGAATATCTGCTGCCGAGCATTTCAATGCCGCAGAAAACGGTATCTATCGCAGCAGTAATTTCTTCGCGGGTATAAGGCTTGCCGGGGCGAGGTGGTAGGTCCTTTGCAAGACGAACACCAATTTCAACTTCAATGCGGAATTCCGTGTCACTTTTCTGAACCCAGCGGGCAGGTGCGTTGAGAGAGACCTTTCCTAAAAGCGGGGCAGCAAAGGGTGTATTTTCTGCAATACCAACTTTCCATCCGCTAATCTCACTATCAACCTGCCTGACGACATCGGCCTGAATACGCATGGCAGATGCCGGATCACTCGCTACAGGTGTCGTCTTTGGGTCGGCAAGATGGCCGCTCTGGCGTGCATCCAGAAGAGCTTTGGCAATGGTTGCTTCTTGGGGGGAAAGAGTGGTCATAGGCTTACTCCTCAAATGGGACTTTGTAGTCGTACCTGAAAAGTTCAGATAGCACAGCTCTACAAATTGTCGCTATTGATATATTAGATTTTGATGGCGAATGTTACAAAAGAGTTGGTGGTGCAACAAAGCCTTGTCCAAGCTTTTCAATAAAAGCTGCGACAGAAATTGTTGTCAGGTCGTGTCCTTGGGCCGAGACAATCTGGACACCAAGTGGCAGGCCAATGCTGTTTTTTGTGACGGGTGCAACAGATGCCGGCAAGCCTGACAATGATGCGAATGATGCCCAATACAGCAAGTCAAAATATGGAACTTCCTGCCCATTTACTGTCAGGCACCGTTCGTGCAGGCTTGCCCGCTGATCATGGACAATAGCCGGGGTTGGAGCTGGTGGGCATAACAGTACATCATAGTTGCGAAAGAAGCTCTGCCATAACCGGATGAACTTCTGCTTGCGTTCTTGAAGGTTGCCCCATGTATTCGCATCCATCTGCGCCCCACGTGCCTGTAGAGCCCGATGAGAACGGTCATCTGCAGTGAAACTTCTGGAACGCTCTGCCAGTCGTTTGCGGACTTCTTCAGGAACACCGGCAGCCATGATGGCATGATTGAAGAGGCTGAAGGTATCAAGCTCTTCCCGGACACTGAAGGCTGGTCGGGCGTGGTAATCAACTTGTGCGCCTTCTTTTGCCAGTAAGTCAGCGGCCAGAGATACGGCATTGGAGACTTCACTGTCAGTTGGGATACGAGGATCATCCGCCCAGACGGCAACACGTAGCCCTTTGGGGCTGGAAAAAGAAGGTTCCTTCAAATGGGAGCGAACACCATCTAATGCAGCCGGTCCCTGGATGATTTCAAGGATAAACCGTAAATCTTCAGCCGAGCGGGCGATGGGGCCAATAGTGCTGAACTCTGGCTCAAATGTAGAACCTGGAGGAGGGGGCACATGTCCCCGTACAGAAACCAATCCGTAGGTCGGACGATGCCCAAAAAGACCACAGGCATGGGATGGCCAGCGGATCGAGCCAGCAAAATCTGAACCCAGTTCAAAGGCGCTCATGCCGCTTGCAACAGAGGCGGCCGCTCCGCCTGATGAACCGCCGGGTGAGCGCGTTATATCCCAAGGGTTATTGGTTGTTCCGAACAGGCTGTTAAAGCTCTGCCAGTCACCTGTAAAAATTGGGACGTTGGTTTTGCCAATAACAATAGCACCTTCCTGTCTGAGACGGGCAACGGCTGGGGCATCGCGTTGGGCAATTCTATCTTTGTATGTGGGGGCTCCTGATGTCGTATGCATATCGGCGACATCAATCGAGTCTTTGATTGTAATAATCAGGCCTTCAAGCTTGCCACCTTCACCTTTATTTAATCTCTCGTCAGCAATGGCAGCCTGTGCACGTGCTGCTTCAGCATCCATTGAAACAATAGCATTCAGCTGCGGATTATTAGCGGCAATATTTTCCAGTGTTTTATCCAGAAGCTCAGTTGAAGATAACTCTTTCTTCTTTAATCGCTCTGCCAGTTTCTGAGCCGGTAACAGAAGCAGATTTTCACTCATTGGGATGCTCCGATAATCACTGATAGCAGTCTCTACTGGCTAGTCTGTTCTAGGGTAAAGTCAACACTATGTTGTGCAATCACACAGTGGCGGAACGACTGACGTCTATCTGCGTTGATAGATGTACAAGGGGGAGCCATGAACCGATATCAGCGAGAAATTATTTATCGGCCACATTCCCGGAATGCGCGTCGTGCCTGGCTGATTGCCCGTTTTTCTTTACTCGTTGCATTACTGACAGCACTTCTGCTTCGCTATCATTTTATATCTATATCTGAAGCAAAAGCAGTGTTTTTTGCTATTATAGCTATGTGCGTAATTAGTTGTGTTTTTGCTGTTCTGGCTTTTATGCAAATATGGCGCAATGATAATCGGGGGCTTGGAAAAGCTGTTTCAGGATTTGTTCTGGCGCTTGCAATTATGGGGCTGCCTTTGGCTCTGTCTTTGTACCATGCCATAACTCCGGGAAGTGTGGAGGCAACAACTGATGTTGTATCACCTCCACCATTCTCTCGAAGTAAGGCAGCTTTTAATCTTCGTGGTAATTGGATAGCTGCGCAGCCAGAGCGGGAAGCTTTAGACCGCCAGGCAGAAGATAATCCTGATATTATCTCTTTAATACTGGATGCAGATCCTCGCTCAATCACGCAACAGATTCAGGAATATGCTCATGAGCATGAGTGGAAGATGATTTCCAATATCGCTGTAGGTGGTCGGTTTGGTAATGGACATCTGGATTTCATTGCGGAATCATCATTTCTGCATTTGCCGATTGATGTAACGGCGCGGATTATACCAACCGCAACAGGGGCCCGGGTTGATATCCGATCTGCCTCACGTTACCCGGCTTTTGATAGCACCAACAATGTTGAACTGGTCAGGGAGCTGATGGAAAACCTGCTGAAGGGACCGCCACTGGGATAGCCACGGTCCCTTCAGTATCAATGATTTGAATGAGGGTTGTGAGCAGGTTTCTCGTCTTTATTATGGGACTGTCCCATGGCTTCGACATTGAAACGAACGTCAATCTTGCCAGCCTTCTCAAATGTCAGTGTAGCGGAAAACTCATCGCCTTCTTTCAGCTGCTGCTGAAGCTTCATGAACATAAGATGGTAGGAGCCGGGCTTAAGGGTGACTTCACCCTTTGATGGAATAATCAGACCATTCTCAAGCATACGCATTTTCATGACGTTATCCTGCACGGCCATTTCATGAATCTCTGGTTTCTGGGCAATATTGGTGGCAACAGAAACAAGACGATCTTCGGTATCACTATTATTACGGATAACCATATAGCCACCGGCCACTTTAGCACCGGCTGGTGTCGCACGTGACCAGGGATGATCAATCACCAGATTGCCAATCTTATATTCATGTGCCTGCGCCTGTGCAAAGTAAGGAATGACTAGGAAAATAGATAGAAATAGAAAAGTAATAAGACCTTTAAGGCGCTTTTCCGAAACTGGGTATGCCATATCCTTAGGCTCCGTCATTCAGTGGTTCGTGTATTGTGAAGTACGTAGTATGAGCGCGTCTGGGAAATCAATAAGCCGTGATCAGCTGGCTGCATAAAGCCCTTCAATCGACGGAAGACTATCTGTCGTAACAAGGCCTCGCTGAACCATGTCTTCAAGATGGGCAAAGACAGAGCAACTTGCAGCACCGATAAGAGCAGGATTTAATCCCGGATATAATGCACTAACGATTGCTGGAATATCACTGTCACCCTCTTTGATACGGCGCAGGATTGCAGCTTCTCTGGCTCTGCGGTGAAGAAGCAGGGCACGGACATAAGCTTTGGGATCATTTACTGGTCCACCATGGCCGGGCCAGTAAATAACTTCATCCCTCTTCAGCAGCTTTTCCAATGAGGCCATATAGGTACTCATGGAGCCCTCTGGTGGGGCAACGACTGTTGTTGACCAGGCCATCACATGGTCACCGGAAAACAAAGCGTTTTCCTCATTTAGCCGGAAAGAAAGGTGGTTCGCGGTATGGCCCGGTGTTGCGACTGTTTCCAGAAGCCAGCCTTTTCCTTCAACAGTCCAGCCATCTTCCAGAACAATATCTGGCTTGTAGCTTCCGTCACAACTTGTTGTCAGCGGGTCAATCTCACCTTCCGCAACAGGTCTGGATAGAGGGTGGGGGTGACAGCCAACAATCTGGGCGCCTGTCTCATCCCGGATAATCCGGGCTGCCGGTGAGTGATCTCGGTGGGTATGCGTAACAACAATGTGCGAGACTGTTTCGCCTGAAACTGCCTGCAACAGTGAATCACAATGCTCCGGCAGGAGAGGGCCGGGGTCAAGAATTGCAACCTCTCCCTTACCGATGATGTAACTGCATGTGCCCGTAAAGGTATATGGGCTGGGGTTAGGCGCAACAATACGCCTGATAAGCGGACTGACCTGTTCGCATAGCCCGGCGTTTTCGGGGAGTTCGCGGTTGAAGGTTACGTCATCGCTCATGCTACGTCCTTTAAAGAAGTAGGAGATAAAACCTATATATAGCCAACTAAGCCTAGGCAATAGAGCTTTCAGACAGGAGCTTTAGTCATTATGTGAAGTACTCCGCCCAAGTTTTCTGGTATTGACTGCCGTTTGCATGGGGAAGAAGGCTGTGAGATGATATTGGTCGATAACGGGAGCAGATGATATGCCAGAGCAATCTTCACAAATAACAGGACAGGTTGAAGGCCGCTCGCAGGTTGATGTGGAAGCACAGAATAAAGCAATTAATGATATTCTGTTCTATCCGGTTCTTATCTTCTTTGTTGTTATGATCAGTTTGTTTCTGTTCCGTAAAACAGGAAAGAAAAAGCAGGCTTCCGGATGCAATGGATGCGCATCGAGTGTGTGTCCGTCTCATGGTCCTGAAGACGGTTTTTCATGTCACTCGGCGAAGAAGTCCTGATATCATTCGTCGTTGATAATGCCGTCACGTTTGAGCTCTTCCTCTGTTCTGCCCGGGCGTGATTTATAGGTGGGCATAGACCAGCCAAACTGAAGAGCGCAGCCTCGGATAATCAGCGTAACACATACGGAAATGAGTGCAGAAACACCATGAGGGAAATAACCGAGTGCTTCTGACCCCGTATAAACAACCGAGCCAGCAAGTGCTGCGGTGACATAAATCTCTTTGCGCATGAGAACGGATGGCTCACCGGCAACCATATCGCGCAAAACTCCGCCCATAGCTGCTGTCAATATACCTGTAACGATTGCAACTGACGGACTAAAGCCAAGAGCAAGGCTCTTTTCTGCACCGACTACGCAATAGGCTGCAAGACCAATCGCATCCAGCCACAGGATAGCGCGATAACGGGATTCTAAGAGATGTGCAGTAAAGTAAACACAGACGGCTGCAGTCACACAGGCAACCAGATATCCGGTATCCACAACCCAGAAAACAGGGGTATTCAGTATCAGGTCGCGTAGTGTACCACCACCGATGCCGGTAAGACTGGCAAGGAAGATAAAAGCGACAATATCAAGCTGACGTCTGGAGGCGACAAGTGCTCCTGTTGCTGCGAACAGAAATACGCCTGCATAATTAAGCCATAGCTCGATTGAATTTACCTGAGACATAACACCGAATTACCTTGGATGTAGGACTTCCGGTATGAGAGCTACTTTGAATTGTAGCCGGAAGCAATGGTGCCATAGAAGACTTTCAGCGGAAAGCAATGCCTTCCACTGTTGTTCCAGCTTGTCTTAACTTACTTGCTTGGTTGAGCTGCCTGAGGATAGCCAGGAGGAATCAGCAGTGGATTTGACTTTGAACTTGTGCTGCCACCAACCGGAATCGTTGGGTTGAGTGTATTGACGGGATCCTTGCGGTTGAGCGCAGAACCAATCTGGGCACAGCCGGAAAGCATTGTGGCCAGAGCTAAAACAGCGGTCAGTCGAATGGTCCAAGTCATGAACAATATCTTCCTCTTAATTATGCGTCCTATCAAAAATCTGAAACGGCTCCATTGTCAACCTTCTGTCGACCAGCAGGAACAGAAAGATTCAGATTTAAGAGTAAGATAGTGCGGCTTCTCACAATAGCAGAGCCTTTAAACACTATTATATGTTTTTGAAAAGGCTCGTCTCTCATTGGTTTTATTATAAATGTTTGTGTTGCCCCGCTTTAATTTGATGCTATTTAAGTGTCAGGAAGGTCTCTAACAAGGCAAAAGCCTCGAAACCCTTGAACGTGAATGGCTGGCAGTATAAAAATCCGGAACAGCTATTTTATAACCATTATCATACCATAGTAGATTTCCATGACGCGACAGATTGAACTTCTTGCACCTGCAGGCACTTTTGAAGCCCTGACCCATGCCTGCGCTTTCGGGGCTGATGCCGTTTATGCGGGTATGCCGCGTTATTCGCTGCGGGTCCGTAATAATGATTTCAGGAATGTGGAACGGTTGAAAGCCGGCATTGACCATATGCATAACCATGGCAAGAAGTTCTTTCTTGCACTGAATGTCATGCCCCATGGCAATAAAGTGAAGAGCTTCCTGAATGATCTTGCACCAATTGTAGAGTGCAAGCCGGATGCCCTCATTATGGCAGACCCCGGTTTGATTCTTATGGTTCGTGAGACATGGCCGGATGTGCAGATCCACCTCTCGGTTCAGGCCAACACCATGAACAGTGCTTCAGTGAAGTTCTGGCAACGGCAGGGGATTTCCCGCGTTATTCTGTCCAGAGAGCTTTCTTTGAAGGAAGTTGCTGAAATCCGTCAGGATTGTCCTGATATGGAGCTGGAAGTTTTCGTGCATGGGGCTCTATGCATTGCCTATTCTGGTCGGTGCCTGCTTTCAGGGTACTTCAATCACCGTGATGCCAATCAGGGCACATGTACCAATGCCTGCCGCTGGCAGTATGGCCTGACAGATACGAAAGAGACGCCGGAAGGGGAGGTCGTTCCGCATTTTGCAGATATGGATACGCTGTATTCACGCGATAGCACGACACTGATCAAACCATCGGCCTCTTCTGGTGGCGGTTGTTCCTCCTGTGGACCTAAGAGTGAAGAAGCCGACTATACGCCTCATCCAGATGCTGAAAAAAGCTACCTCCTGCAGGAAATGAAACTCCGTCAGGGTGAGTGGATGGAAATCAGTGAAGATGAAAACGGCACATACATAATGAACTCCCGCGATCTGCGCGCCATTCAGCACGTTCAGAAACTGGTTGAGATTGGTATTGACTCCCTCAAGATTGAGGGACGAACCAAGTCAGCCTATTATGTTGCCCGCACATCGCAGCTGTACCGGCAGGCCATTGATGATGCTGTGGCCGGGCGTGAATTTAGCCCTGAGCTTTATGGTAAGCTCGAAGGGCTTGCCAACCGTGGTTATACGGATGGCTTCCTGCAGCGTCATGTTCCTGATGCCTATCAGAATTATCTGTCTGCAAGCTCTGTGCATTATCGCCAGCAGTTTGTTGCGCAGGTTCTCGAGTATGATGCTGCAACAGGCCTGTCACGACTTGATGTTCGCAACCATTTTGCAAGCGGCGACCGGATTGAGGTTATCTCTCCGAACGGCAACCGGGACATGGTGCTTGGTGAAATGAAAACGACGCGTGGTGAAACCATTCCTGTCGCGAAAGGCTCCGGTTATGTCGTTCTGGCAGATATTGGGCCAACAACACCTATGACAATGGTTGCCAGATATCTGGAAACCCCAATCGCAACCTGAAGTTTGCGACGTCTAACTGACAACAGTCCCTCTTCTGTCTTTTGCTTATTTGTAAGAGATGGGAGAGGGATTTTTTTATAAAAGTAATGAGCGCATATTGCCGTTGTGCAATACGTGACAATTATCAATTTTGATCATCTGGAAATCTGGCTGGGGCGCCAGGATTCGAACCTGGGAATGGCGGTACCAAAAACCGCTGCCTTACCACTTGGCTACGCCCCAACATCAATTGGTTCGGTCTTCATAATCATCAAAGCGTGTGAAGGCAACTGTCTTTTTGTGAGTTTTTTGTGAAGTGAATTATATAATTATCTAGTTGCGGCACGGAATAGCTAAAGTTATATAACCATAGCCTGAGAATGACATGTCGGAGTGTAGCGCAGTCTGGTAGCGCACCACGTTCGGGACGTGGGGGTCGGAGGTTCAAATCCTCTCACTCCGACCAATGATTTCAATAGGTTATGTGGTTTTTGTTTTTTCAGAGCGACAGAAATACGAAAGAAACTAAGCCTTTTTCCGCGTTTTGTCTGAAAGGCTATACGCTTATGCTCAGATTACCTGCGTAGATAGCTTTTACGGCCACTATCTGTCAGGCAATAATTCCCACCCCGTGGGCCTACACAATATACCCCAGACCGACAGCTACAATCGCTTGATGATGTGCGGGACATCTCTGTATCATCTGACATAAGATTATTTCTGCTTCCTCCATAGGAGGCTGCGCAGTTCTTCCGGGAGGCGCTGACAGAACCGTCGTTGCAAATGAAAGTTGCTCCCTGACAATGTGAAATACCGCCTTTTCGCCCACTACAGGGTGTATTGGCTGCAAGAACTGTCAGTGGAATAATAAGAAAAAGACTTAGCCAGAATAGCCGCATCAGTATTGCCCCGTATTTTCAGTAAGATTAGCCAATGCGAGAGGGGCGTCAACGCGGGGAGATTGTCATAATTTAATTACATGCTCATATCGATTGTATGAGTTCAAAAATATATTAAATAAATTTTGTTGTAAAATAAGGCGTTTTCATCTTTTTTGAAAAAAATATCAAAAAAGTGAAATTCTTTGGAACCAATCTTCTGGCCACACGTTATCCATGCAACCCGACCTATTTCTGCCCCCACGGGTCGGCAACTTTTTATAAGCGTGATCCATAGTGATCACGCTTTTTTTTATTCTCGTGATTAAAAGGGGCTCTGAATGACCCTTTTAATTAACTTCACCAGACGTATTTTACGCCCAGTCTTCCGCCAATGCTGTGACCCTTGCCGCTATCCAGTGAGGCGTTGTAGGTCGCGGATGCGAACAGACGCATGTTGGTGCTGACCTGACCGGAGACACCCACATCAACCGAGCCCCAGGTTCCACCAAGATCACTCTTCATTGTGCCAGGACCGCCCGCAACCGTCGGGAAGGATGTCTTCTCATTACCGCCAAAGGCATGCCACAGGTTAACACGGGCCCATGTGGTCAGCTGATACCGGTTGGCAAGCTCCCAGTTCTTGCTCAAACGGGCACCCAGACGGGTGTAAAGCGTGTTGGTATCGCCATA
>NZ_JBBYXI010000020.1:0-932 GCF_039655745.1 Hohaiivirga grylli
TTGAACTCTTACTCGACGATAGCGGCGACGACGCCGGCACCGACGGTACGACCACCTTCACGGATAGCGAAGCGGAGCTTCTCTTCCATAGCGATCGGAACGATCAGCGAAACGTCGACGGTGACGTTATCACCAGGCATAACCATTTCCGTGCCTTCTGGAAGCGTAACAATACCTGTCACGTCTGTCGTACGGAAATAGAACTGCGGACGATAGTTCGTGAAGAATGGAGTGTGGCGACCACCCTCTTCCTTCGTCAGAATATAAGCTTCTGCCTTGAACTTCGTATGTGGCTTAACAGAACCTGGCTTACAGACAACCTGACCACGTTCAACGTCTTCACGCTTCGTACCACGGACCAGAATACCGACGTTATCGCCAGCTTCACCCTGATCAAGCAGCTTACGGAACATTTCAACGCCTGTAACAGTCGTCTTCTGTGTTGGACGGATACCAACAACTTCAACTTCTTCACCGACCTTAACAACGCCACGCTCAACACGACCGGTAACAACTGTACCACGGCCTGAAATCGAGAAAACGTCTTCGATTGGCATAAGGAAGTCCAGATCCTTAGGACGCTCTGGCTGAGGAATGTAAGCATCAACCTGGGTCATCAGCTCGAGAACTGCATCACGACCGATAACTGGATCGCGATCTTCAAGAGCGCAAAGTGCTGAACCACGGACAACTGGAATGTCGTCGCCCGGGAAGTCATAGCTGGACAGAAGCTCACGAACTTCGAGCTCAACGAGATCGAGAAGTTCTGCATCGTCAACCATGTCGACTTTGTTCATGAATACGACAAGCGCTGGAACACCAACCTGACGAGCAAGCAGAATGTGCTCGCGGGTCTGTGGCATTGGGCCGTCAGCTGAAGAAACAACCAGAATGGCACCATCCATCTGAGCCGCACCAGTGATCATGTTCTT
>NZ_JBBYXI010000021.1:0-692 GCF_039655745.1 Hohaiivirga grylli
AATGTACTCTTGGCATTAGGATTATACAAAACAGCAGCGCCGGTGTTCGGATTTACGTAATAATACTGCCCTGTATTGGTTGATATTGGCGTCCACTGGCCTGTTGTGGAATCGTAATATTCAGCGGGCATGACTCCGCCATCAACAATACTCCTGTTTCCCAGAATTGCCTGACGATTATAAACATCCTGTTGTGTCTTATACTGCAGACCAGCTTCTGCTGGCGAAAGTCCAACAGTACGAAGAAAATTGTCATAGCTATTGGCAAAAACGCCCGGGCCATATCTATTGCGATATTCTTCAATAATACGAATACAGTCAGCAACATCCTTGCCTTCAAGGTAATACACTGTGCCACCGATCGGCACCCGACAAGGTACCTGAGCATGCGCAGTTGTCACAAAGAATTCAAGAATATTGAATTGATTGGAGCCTACTGATACTCCGCATTCAGCTTTAATTCTTGCTATCGTTTCATCGTTCAGAGAACCATTACGAGCCGCTTCAGCAAATGCCCCTGCAGCACTATTCCCTAGTGCTCCCAACTGATTCAGCTGTCTCTGGAATCCCTCCGTTACATCCTTGTAATATTGCGCTGGATTCGTAATCGCATTCAGCCCGCTATTCGAGGCATAGAACTCGACACCGTAGCTTTCATCCTTGGTAATGACCTGTGCCTGTGAGAGGTCACG